>NZ_LZJR01000051.1 GCF_001667925.1 Mycobacterium sp. E2479
GTGGCCGGCGGGCTGATGATCGTCGGCATCACCGGATCTTCGGGAAAGACCTCGACCAAGGACCTGGTGGCCGCCGTGCTGGCACCGCTCGGTGAGGTGGTGGCCCCGCCCGGGTCGTTCAACAACGAACTGGGGCACCCGTGGACGGTGCTGCGCGCGACGGCGGACACCGACTACCTGGTTCTCGAGATGTCGGCCCGCCATCCCGGAAACATCGCCGCGCTCGCAGAAATCGCCACGCCCTGCATCGGGGTGGTCCTCAACGTCGGCACAGCGCACCTGGGTGAGTTCGGCTCACGCGAAGCCATCGCCCAGACGAAATCCGAACTGCCGCAGTCTGTTCCGGCTTCCGGCGTGGTGATCCTGAACGCCGATGATCCGGCCGTGGCGGCCATGGCGAACGTGACCGCCGCCCGCGTGGTCCGGGTCAGCCGTGCCGAGCACACCGACGCCGGCCCCAGCGACATGTGGGCCGGGCCGGTGTCACTCGACGAGCTGGCCAGGCCGCGGTTCACGCTGCACCGGCGCGACACGTCCGGGGTGGCGCAGGTGTCCGTGCAACTCGGCGTCTACGGCGATCACCAGGTGGACAACGCGCTGTGCGCCGCCGCGGTGGCGCTGGAATGCGGCGCCGACCTCGAACAGGTGGCGGCCGCACTCGCCGGCGCGGGCCCCGTGTCGCGGCACCGCATGCAGGTCACCACTCGCGCCGACGGGGTTACCGTGATCGACGACGCTTACAACGCCAACCCCGATTCCATGCGGGCCGGGTTGCAGGCGCTGGCCTGGATCGCCCACGGCGGGGGCGAAGGCGGTGCGCATAGCCCCGCCGAAAAGCGCAGGAGCTGGGCCGTGCTCGGCGAGATGGCCGAGCTCGGTGAGGACGCGATAGTCGAGCACGATCGCATCGGCCGGCTCGCCGTGCGCTTAGATGTGTCTCGACTCGTTGTCGTGGGAAGTGGGAGGTCGATGAGCGCCATGCACCACGGAGCGGTCATGGAGGGTTCCTGGGGCGCAGCCGACAAAGGGGCCGTCAACGTCCCCGACAGCGACGCCGCCCTGGCGTTACTGCGGGCCGAGGTGCAACCCGGCGACGTCGTCCTGGTCAAGGCGTCCAACTCGGCGGGGCTCGGTGCGCTGGCCGACGCCTTGGCACGTGATGATCGCGAGGGCGGCGAAGCCGGGCGAAGCGGGTCGTCACCATCAGAGCGTGATGATCGCGAGGGCGGCGAAGCCGGGCGAAGCGGGTCGTCACCATCAGAAGAGGGCGGGGCGCGCGCATGAGGCAGATCCTCATCGCCGTCGCCATCGCGCTGACCGTGTCAATCCTGCTGACCCCGGCACTGATCCGGTTGTTCACCCGGCAGGGATTCGGCCACCACACCCGCGAGGACGGGCCGCCGACCCACCACGCCAAACGGGGCACCCCGTCGATGGGCGGCGTGGCGATTCTGGCCGGCATCTGGGCGGGCTACCTGGGCACGCACCTGGCCGGGATGGCCTTCGACGGGGAAGGCGTCACCGTGTCGGGCCTGTTGGTGCTCGGCCTGGCCACCGTGCTCGGCGGCGTCGGATTCCTCGACGACCTGATCAAGATCCGCAGGTCGCGCAATCTCGGGTTGAACAAGACGGCCAAGACCGTCGGACAGGTTGCCGCCGCGGTGCTCTTCGGGGTGCTGGCGCTGCAGTTCCGCAGTAACAGCGGCCTGACACCGGCCAGCGCGGACCTGTCCTATGTGCGCGAGATTGCCACCGTCACCCTGGCACCTGGCCTGTTCGTGTTGTTCTGTGTGGTCGTCGTGAGCGCCTGGTCCAACGCGGTCAACTTCACCGACGGCCTGGACGGGCTGGCCGCCGGGAGCATGGCGATGGTCACTGCCGCCTACGTGTTGATCACCTTCTGGCAGTACCGCAACGCCTGCGTCACCGCCCCCGGGCTGGGCTGCTACAACGTGCGCGATCCGCTGGACCTGGCGCTGGTCGCGGCCGCCACCGCGGGCGCCTGCATCGGCTTTTTGTGGTGGAACGCCGCGCCGGCCAAGATCTTCATGGGCGACACCGGGTCACTGGCCCTGGGCGGCATCATCGCCGGCATCTCGGTGACCAGCCGCACGGAGATCCTCGCCGTCGTGCTGGGTTCGCTGTTCGTCGCCGAGGTCAGCTCGGTTGTGTTGCAGATCTTGACTTTTCGCACCACCGGACGACGCGTGTTCCGGATGGCACCCTTTCACCACCATTTCGAGCTGGCCGGCTGGGCCGAGACCACGGTCATCATCCGCTTCTGGCTGCTCACCGCGATCGCCTGCGGCCTGGGCGTTGCCCTCTTCTACGGTGAGTGGCTGGGCGCGATCGGTGCCTGATGAGCCCTCTTGAGGCCCCCCTAGACCCCTTGACGCCCGGCGCGCCGGTGCTGGTGGCCGGCGGCGGGGTGACGGGCAAGGCCGTGCTGGCGGCGCTGAGGAGATTCGGGGCCGCACCGACGCTGTGCGACGACGACCCGGACAGGCTGCGCGGCTACGCCGACGCGGGAGCGGCGACCGCGTCCACGTCTACGGCCATCGAGCAGATCTCGCGCTATGCCCTGGTGGTCGCCAGCCCCGGCTTCGCGCCCACCGCACCGCTGCTGGTCGCCGCGGCGGCGGCCGGGGTGCCGATCTGGGGTGACGTGGAGTTGGCCTGGCGGCTCGACGCGGCGGGCCACTACGGGGCGCCACGCCGCTGGCTGGTGGTGACCGGGACGAACGGCAAGACGACCACCACGGCGATGCTGCACGCCATGCTGACCGCCGGCGGCCGCCGCAGCCTGCTGTGCGGCAACATCGGCGACCCGGTGCTCGACGTCTTGGAAGAACCGGCCGAGCTGCTGGCGGTCGAGCTGTCCAGTTTCCAATTGCATTGGGCCCCTTCGCTCAAACCCGAGGCCGGTGTGGTGCTCAACATCGCCGAAGACCACCTGGACTGGCATGGCAGCCTCGCGGCCTACGCCGCAGCGAAGGCGCGGGTGCTCGACGGCCGGGTGGCGGTGGTGGGCCTGGACGACGGCCGGGCGGCGGCGCTGCTGGACACCGCCCGGGCACCGGTGCGGGTCGGCTTCCGATTGGGCGAACCGGCGGCGGGGGAGCTGGGCGTGCGCGACGGCCGTCTGGTCGACCGCGCCTTCGCCGACGACCTGGCCTTGCTGCCGGTTGACTCCATCCCGGTGCCCGGGCCGGTCGGAGTGCTCGACACGCTGGCCGCCGCGGCGCTGGCCCGCTGCGTCGACGTGCCGGCCGAGGCGATCGCGGCCGCGATCGCCTCCTTCCGGGTGGGCCCGCACCGGGCCGAAGTCGTCGCCGTCGCCGACGGCATCGCCTACGTCGACGACTCCAAGGCCACCAACCCCCATGCCGCCGAGGCGTCCGTGCTGGCCTATCCACGCGTCGTCTGGATCGCCGGCGGTCTGCTCAAGGGTGCGTCGGTCGACGCCGAGGTCGCCAGGATGTCGTCGCACCTGGTCGGGGCGGTGCTTATCGGCCGAGATCGGCAACAGGTTGCACACGCGTTATCGCGACACGCGCCGGATGTCCCCGTCCTGCAGGTTGTGACAGGCGAGGATGCTGATATGGATGCGACTGCTGTGGTTTTTGAGGCAGATGTGACAGAAGTGCAACAGTCGGGCCACGACTTGGCCACGGCGGTGATGAACGCGGCGGTGGCCGCGGCACGTACCCTGGCCAAGCCCGGTGACACCGTCCTGCTGGCGCCCGCCGGCGCATCGTTCGACCAATTCGCGGGTTACGCCGATCGTGGCGACGCATTCGCGTCCGCCGTGCGCGCGGCGCTGCGGTAGGGCGGGGCGTGGGTAACGCACTGACCCGGTTGCTTGGCCGGGGCAAAGACACCACCGAGATCGCCGCGGCCGAGCCCGGACCGGTCGACGACGCCACGGACGACACCGCGGAAGCCGATGGCAAAAAGGCCGCCAAGCCGCAAAAGGCCAAGAAAGACAAGACCCCCGCCAAAGATGGCGGTTCGCACGGCCGGTTCGGCGCCTGGCTGGGCCGGCCCATGACGTCGTTTCACCTGATCATCGCTGTGGCCGGGTTGCTGACCACGCTGGGCCTGATCATGGTGCTGTCGGCGTCGGGCGTGCGGTCCTACGACGCCGACGGGTCGGCCTGGGTGATCTTCGGCAAGCAGGTGCTGTGGACCGTGATCGGCCTCGTCGCCTGCTACGCCTCGCTGCGGATGTCCGTGCGGTTCATCCGTCGCGTCGCGTTCACCGGCTACGTCGTCACCGTCATCCTGCTGGTGCTGGTGCTCGTTCCCGGAATCGGCAACCTGGCCAACGGATCTCGTAAGTGGTTCGTGGTCGCGGGATTCTCGATGCAGCCGTCCGAGCTGGCCAAAATCGCTTTCGCGATATGGGGCGCCCACATGCTGGCCGCCCGTCGTCTCGAGCGGGGCAGTCTGCGCGAACTGCTGATCCCGCTGGTGCCGGCGGCGGTGATCGCGCTGGCCCTGATCGTGGCACAGCCCGACCTGGGGCAGACCGTATCGCTGGGCATCATCCTGCTGGCTTTGCTGTGGTACGCGGGACTGCCGCTGCGCGTCTTCGTCACCTCATTGCTGGCGGTCTTCGTGGCCGGCGCCGTCCTGGCCATGTCGGCCGGGTACCGATCGGAGCGGGTGCGGTCCTGGATCAATCCCGAAAACGACCCGCAGGACACCGGCTACCAGGCCCGACAGGCCAAATTCGCGCTGGCGCACGGCGGTGTCTTCGGCGATGGCCTGGGCCAGGGCGTGGCCAAATGGAATTACCTGCCCAACGCCCACAACGACTTCATCTTCGCGATCATCGGCGAAGAGCTCGGTTTCGTCGGTGCGTTCGCGCTGCTGGTGCTGTTCGGCCTGTTCGCCTACACGGGGATGCGGATAGCCCGCCGCTCGGCCGACCCATTCCTGCGGCTGCTGACCGCCACCACGACCATGTGGGTGCTGGGCCAGGCGTTCATCAACATCGGCTACGTGATCGGCATCCTCCCGGTCACCGGTATTCAGCTGCCGCTCATTTCTGCCGGTGGAACCTCCACCGCGGCAACACTTTTCATGATCGGCATCATGGCCAACGCGGCTCGTCACGAACCCGAGGCGGTGGCCGCGCTGCGCGCCGGCCGCGACGACAAGATGAACCGGATCCTGCGGCTGCCGCTGCCCGAGCCGTACTCGCCCACGCGCCTGGAATCCTCCCGCGATCGCAAGCGCGCTCGTCCGAAGTCACCGGAAACGTCGCGTAAGGCGGCTGGCACGCCCGGGCGCAAGACTCCCCGCAAGACCGAACCGCCGCCGCGGCCGGCGCCAGCGCGAACGGCCGGTCGGCCGGCTCGCCAGACTGGCGGCAGCGCCCGATCACGGGCGAGGCATCATGGATCTGGCCAACGCCGCGTCAGTCAGGCGGCCGGCCAGCGTCAACCACGACGCGCTCGCGCACTGGAAGGTCAGCGTTACGGGTGAACAACACGGTCGACAAGCAGACCGGCGGGCGGGGGGGAAACCCTTTGCCCGCCGGTGCCGCGTTGTCGCCTTTTAAGCCTCTCAAGCCACTGTCGGTGGTGCTCGCCGGTGGTGGAACCGCCGGCCATGTCGAGCCGGCAATGGCCGTCGCCGACGCGCTGAGCGCTCTCGATCCCCAGGTCAGGATCACCGCGCTGGGCACCGCCCGGGGGCTGGAGACCCGGTTGGTCCCCGAACGCGGCTACGACCTCGAGCTGATCACTCCGGTGCCGCTGCCGCGCAAACCCAGTGGCGACCTGGCCCGGCTGCCGTCGCGGGTGTGGCGGGCGGTCCGGGAAACCCGTGCCGTGCTCAGCGCGGTCGACGCCGACGTGGTGATCGGTTTCGGTGGGTACGTGGCGCTGCCGGCCTATCTCGCCGCGCGCGGTGTCTCGTCGCGCAAGCGCCGGGTCCCGGTGGTGATTCACGAAGCCAATGCCAGCGCCGGGCTGGCCAACCGGGTCGGCGCCCGCACCGCCGAGCGGGTGCTCTCCGCGGTGGCCGATTGCGGGTTGCCGGGCGCCGAGGTGGTCGGGATGCCGGTGCGCGAGGCCATCACCTCATTGGACCGCGCGGCGCTGCGCGACGAGGCGCGCCGCTACTTCGGTTTCGCCGACGACGCCCGGGTGTTGCTGGTGTTCGGCGGCTCGCAGGGCGCGGTCTCGCTGAACCGGGCGGTCTCCGGGGCGGCCGCCGAGCTGGCCGCCGCCCGCGTGGCCGTCCTGCATGCGCACGGCCCCAAGAACACGCTCGACCTGCGCGCACCCCAGCCGGGAGACCCGCCGTACGTGGCGGTTCCCTACCTCGACCGGATGGACCTCGCCTATTCGGCCGCCGACCTGGTGATCTGCCGGTCCGGTGCGATGACGGTCGCAGAGGTCTCCGCGGTGGGATTGCCGGCCATCTACGTGCCCCTACCGATCGGCAACGGCGAGCAGCGGCTCAACGCCCTGCCGGTGGTCAACGCCGGCGGCGGCATGATCGTTGCCGACGCCGACCTGACGCCCGAGCTGGTCGCCCGCGAAGTAGCGCGGTTGACGGGCGACCCGGCGCGGCTGGCGGCCATGACCACCGCCGCCGCGCGAGTGGGACATCCCGATGCGGCGCGCCAGGTCGCCCAGGCGGCACTGGACATCGCCAGGCACGCGCGGCTCGGCCGCTCGGCGGCCGGAGGGAAGCCGTGAGCACCGACCAGCTGCCGCCCGAGCTACAGCGGGTGCACATGGTCGGCATCGGGGGAGCCGGCATGTCGGGCATCGCCCGCATCCTGCTCGACCGCGGCGGCCTGGTATCCGGCTCGGATGCCAAGGAGTCCCGCGGCATTCACGCGCTGCGCGCCCGGGGCGCGCAGATCAACATCGGGCACGACGCGGCCTCGCTTGATCTCTTGCCCGGCGGCGCCACCGCGGTCATCACGACGCACGCCGCGATCCCGAAAACCAACCCCGAGCTCGTCGAGGCCCGCCGGCGCGGCATCCCGGTGATCCTGCGGCCCGCGGTACTGGCCAAGCTGATGAACGGGCGCACCACCCTGATGGTCACCGGCACCCATGGCAAGACGACGACGACGTCGATGTTGATCGTGGCGCTGCAGCACTGTGGGCGTGACCCGTCCTTCGCGGTCGGTGGCGAGATGGGGGAGGCAGGCACCAACGCCCACCACGGCAGCGGCGACTGCTTCGTGGCGGAGGCCGACGAAAGTGACGGCTCGCTGCTGGAATACACGCCCAACGTCGCGGTGGTCACCAACATCGAGACCGACCACTTGGACTTCTACGGCAGCGCCGACGCCTACGTCGCCGTGTTCGACGCCTTCGTGGAGCGACTGGCCCCGGGCGGGGCGCTGGTGGTGTGCGTCGACGACCCGGGGGCGGCCGAGTTGGCACGGCGCACGGCCGAGCTGGGCATCCGGGTCCTGCGATATGGATCCGCGGGTTCCGGCGACGAACTGGTCGCGACATTGGCATCGTGGCAACAGCAGGGCACCGAAGCCGTCGCGCAGATTCGGCTGGCCCCCGAGCTGGACCCGGAGCAGCATCCGCGGGTGATGCGGTTGTCCGTGCCCGGCCGTCACATGGCGCTCAACGCGATGGGCGCGCTAGTGGCGGCGATCGAGATCGGCGCCCCGGTCGACGCGGTGCTGGACGGCCTGGCCGGCTTCGAGGGCGTGCGCCGCCGATTCGAATTGGTCGGTGGTGCGGCCTCGGTGCGGGTGTTCGACGACTACGCCCACCACCCCACGGAGATCACCGCCACGCTGGCGGCGGTCCGCACCCTGCTCGAGCAGAGCGGTGACGGCCGCAGCATCGCGGTGTTTCAGCCCCATTTGTATTCGCGGACAAAGGCTTTTGCCGAGGAGTTCGGGCGCGCGCTGAATGCGGCGGACGAGGTTTTCGTTCTCGACGTCTACGGAGCCCGCGAACAACCGCTGGCCGGCGTCAGCGGGGCCAGCGTCGCAGAGCACGTCAGTGCGCCGGTGCGCTATCTCCCGCACTTCTCCGCGGCCGCCGAGCAGGTCGCCGCCGTCGCCGGGCCCGGTGACGTGATCGTCACCATGGGAGCCGGCGATGTGACGCTGTTGGGGCCCGAGATCGTCACGGCTCTGCGCGTGCGGGCCAATCGCAGCGCCCCCGGGGCGTTGCGATGACGCAACCGGACGACCCCGTCCCGGCCAACCTGGTTGGCGAACAAGCCGGAGCCCAGCCTGCTGGCGACAACCCGGTCACCGAGCCGCTCGTCACCGGAACCAGCGAGGGCCAGCCGGACCGCGCGGCTGACGATCACGAGGCGGCACAGGCCGAGGTAGAGGGGCCACGCCGACGCGCCCGCCGGGAGCGGGCCGAACGCCGCGCCGCCCAGGCCCGCGCCAGGGCCATCGAAGACGCGCGCCGCGAGGCGAAGCGCCGGGCCAGCGGACGGCTGGCCACTGAACCCAAACCCGTTGCACGGGGCGTCGTTCGGGGCCTCAAGATGCTGCTGGCAACCGTCCTGCTGGTGATCGTCGGCGTCGGGCTGGCGTTGATCCTCTATTTCACGCCCGCGATGGCGGCCCGCAACATCGTGGTCGTCGGCACCGGGGTGGTGACCCGCGAAGAGGTCCTGGATGCGGCGCGGGTGCGGCCCGGAACGCCGTTGCTGCAGATCAACACCAGCCAGGTGGCAGACCGGGTGGCCGCGATCCGGCGGGTGGCCAGCGCGCGGGTGCAGCGCCAGTATCCGTCGGCGCTGCGGATCACCATCGTCGAGCGAGTCCCGGTGGCCGTCAAGGACTTTCCCGACGGTCCGCATCTTTTCGACCGGGACGGAGTCGACTTCGCTACGGCGCCGCCGCCACCGGCGCTGCCGTATTTAGATGTCGCCGATCCGGGCCCGGACGATCCGGCCACCAAGGCGGCCCTGCAGGTGCTCACCGCGTTGCGTCCCGAGGTCGAGGGCCAGGTCGGCCACGTCGCCGCGCCGTCGGTCGCCTCGATCACGCTGACGCTGGGCGATGGCCGGGTGGTGATCTGGGGTACCACCGACCGCACCGACGAGAAGGCCGAAAAGCTGGCCGCGCTGCTGACCCAGCCCGGCAAGGTCTACGACGTGTCCAGCCCGGACCTGCCGACGGTCAAGTAGCGATCTTCATCACGTCGGCGCGCTCGGTGTTCGGGGACCAGCGCGCACGCCGCCCGCCACGCCAAAATTGCCCAAAATTTGCGGGACGCGTGTCGGCGCGCCTGCGGGGTTAGGGCGCGCCGTGCCCATACCGTTCTGGTTGCGCGGAACTACTTGACATAACTCTAACTCTATGGTTGAGGTTGAGGGTTTGCCAGGGAGGACCGCGAACGTCCGGAGGAGCCCACCGCCGGGAGAGCTGAGCCAAGCCCATCAGGGAGGAAGACGAATGATGACCCCCCCGCATAACTACCTGGCCGTCATCAAGGTCGTGGGTATCGGTGGCGGCGGCGTCAACGCCGTCAACCGGATGATCGAACAAGGCCTCAAAGGCGTGGAGTTCATCGCGATCAACACCGACGCGCAGGCGCTGTTGATGAGCGATGCCGACGTCAAACTCGACGTCGGGCGCGAATCCACGCGTGGCCTGGGGGCCGGGGCGGACCCGGAAGTCGGCCGCAAGGCCGCCGAGGACGCCAAGGATGAGATCGAAGAGCTGCTCCGGGGCGCTGACATGGTCTTCGTCACCGCCGGTGAGGGCGGTGGGACCGGGACCGGCGGGGCGCCCGTCGTCGCCAGCATCGCGCGCAAGCTGGGCGCGTTGACGGTGGGTGTGGTCACCCGGCCGTTCTCCTTCGAAGGCAAGCGGCGCGGAAACCAGGCCGAGAGCGGCATAGCGGCGCTGCGCGAGAGTTGCGACACCCTGATCGTGATTCCCAACGACCGGCTGCTGCAGATGGGCGACGCCGCGGTGTCGCTGATGGACGCCTTCCGCAGCGCCGACGAGGTGCTGCTCAACGGCGTTCAGGGCATCACCGACTTGATCACCACTCCGGGCCTGATCAACGTGGACTTCGCCGACGTCAAGGGCATCATGTCGGGCGCGGGTACGGCCCTGATGGGTATTGGTTCCGCCCGCGGCGAGGGCCGTTCGCTCAAGGCCGCCGAGATCGCCATCAATTCGCCACTGCTGGAAGCCTCGATGGAAGGCGCCCATGGCGTGCTGATGTCGATCGCCGGCGGCAGCGACCTGGGCTTGTTCGAGATCAACGAGGCGGCCTCGCTGGTGCAGGACGCCGCCCATCAGGACGCCAACATCATCTTCGGCACCGTGATCGACGATTCGCTGGGCGATGAGGTGCGCGTCACGGTCATCGCCGCGGGCTTCGATGCCACCGGCGCCGGGCGTAAGCCCGTGATCGGCGGCAGCGATAAGGAGGAAAAGACCGGCGGTGCCCACCGGATCGAGTCGGCGAGGGCGGGCAAGCTCACCTCGACCCTGTTCGAACCGGTCGACGCGGTAAGCGTGCCGGTCCACACCAACGGATCGACGTTGAATATTGGCGGCGATGACGATGACGTCGACGTGCCGCCGTTCATGCGCCGCTGAGGGTCTCAATTTGCTTGCCAGCGCGCGACGAACCGGCCGCGGCCGGATGGCGCTGCCCCCTGGCAGGCACACCGCTCCGGATACTGGTCACGTGAGCGTTCGCATCAGGCGGGTCACGACGACCCGCGCCGGTGGTGTCTCGAAGCCACCCTTCGACACCTTCAACCTTGGCGACCACGTCGGGGACGACCCGGCGGCGGTGGCCGAGAACCGGGCCCGGCTGGCCGCCACCGTCGGCCTGCGCCCCGGCCGAATGGTGTGGATGAACCAGGTCCACGGCGATCGGGTAGCGGTGGTCGACGGCGCGCGCGACACTGCGGTCGAGGACACCGACGCGCTGGTGACCCGCACGGCGCGGCTAGCGCTGGCGGTGGTCACCGCTGACTGCGTTCCGCTGTTGATGGCCGATGCGCGTGCCGGCGTGGCCGCGGCCGTGCACGCTGGCCGGGTCGGTGCGCAGCTCGGGGTGGTGGTCCGGACGGTGGAGGCGATGCAGGAGCTCGGCGCGCAGCCTCGAGACATCTCGGTGCTGCTGGGCCCGGCGGTCAGCGGCCGCAATTACGAAGTGCCCGCGGCAATGGCCGACGAGGTCGAGGAGACATTGCCGGGCAGCCGTACCACTACCGCCGCGGGAACTCCCGGACTCGACCTGCGGTCCGGAATCGCTTGCCAGCTAAGAGATCTGGGTGTGACGGCAATCGACATCGATCCACGGTGCACGGTGGAGGACCCGGCGTTGTTCAGTCATAGGCGGGATGCGCCGACCGGCCGACTGGCCTCACTGGTCTGGATGGAGTGACCGCAATGGCGGTAGGCACACCGGCCCCTGCGAGTCGAAGCGACCGCGACTCGGAATTGACCCGCGCATTGGCATCGGTGCGCTCGCGCCTTGCGGCGGCAGCGGAGGCGGCGGGCCGCAATGTCGGTGAAATCGAAGTTTTACCGATTGCCAAATACTTTCCAGCAACCGATGTTGTGACTTTGTCCCGTTTGGGTTGCCGTGCCGTCGGCGAATCGCGGGACCAGGAAGCGAGCGCAAAAGTGGCCGAAGTCACCCGATTGTTGGCTGCGTCGCCGCACGGGTGTGCGGGAAATCTACGCTGGCACATGGTGGGTCATATCCAGCGGAATAAGGCCAAATCTGTGGCGCGCTGGGCGCACACCGCTCACTCGGTCGACAGCGTGCAGCTGGTGAGTGCGCTCGACAACGGTGTCGCGGCCGCACTGTCGGAGGGCAGCCGCACCGCCCCGATGCGGATCTACGTTCAGGTCAGCCTCGACGGCGACGAGTCTCGCGGCGGCGTCGATATATCGCGACCGGACGCCGTCGACCGGGTGTGCGACCAGGTCGCGGACTCAAAGAACCTCGACCTGGTCGGGTTGATGGGGATTCCGCCGCTGGACTCGGATCCCGCCGAGGCATTTGAGCGGCTCCAATCCGAGCATCACCGGGTCCTCGAGTCGCATCGCGACGCGGTCGGGTTGTCCGCGGGCATGTCGAATGACTTCGAAATTGCCGTAAAACACGGTTCGACATGTGTGCGTGTCGGTACCGCGCTATTGGGCCCGCGGCGGTTACCGTCACCGTAAGTAGTCACTGTAGTAACAGCTTTATCACTGACACCAGTACTCCCAGGGGTTAGAAGGGTCAACGCAATGAGCACACTGCACAAAGTCAAGGCCTATTTCGGTATGGCCCCGATGGACGACTACGAGGACGAGTATTACGACGACCACGCCCCGTCCCGCGGTTTCCCGCGCCCCCGATTTGACGACGGATACGGTCGCTACGAGCAAGACGACTACGACGATCCGCGCCGTGAGCCCGCCGACTATCCGCCGCCCGCCGGTTACCGCGGCGGCTACGGGGACGAACCTCGTTACGGCGCCGTCCATCCCCGCGAGTTCGACCGGGGCGAGCGGGGCGGCCCGCGCTTCGGGTCTTGGTTGCGCAATTCCACCCGCGGCGCGCTGGCGATGGACCCGCGCCGGATGGCGATGATGTTCGAAGAGGGCCACCCGCTGTCGAAGATCACCACCCTGCGGCCCAAGGACTACAGCGAGGCCCGCACCATCGGTGAGCGTTTCCGCGACGGCACCCCGGTCATCATGGACCTGGTGTCGATGGACAACGCCGATGCCAAGCGACTCGTGGACTTCGCTGCCGGCCTGGCCTTCGCGCTGCGCGGTTCCTTCGACAAGGTCGCGACCAAGGTGTTCCTGCTGTCGCCCGCGGACGTGGACGTGTCCCCGGAGGAGCGCCGCCGGATCGCTGAAACCGGCTTCTACGCTTACCAATAGCCACTTTCGTCGCCCCCTTCACAGCGCTCGCGGGTTGGTCGGCCAGCTCGAAGAGCCACGTGAGATAAGGCCTCTTACCCGGAGTCGGTACGCTGGCAGGCGCCGCGCTGGTCCGCGGCGCTTGGCAGTGCTGGGCATCTCACAGGTAAGGTCGGGGCACTTCAGTTGGTGTTGTTCTTTCAGATCCTTGGGTTTGCGCTATTCATCTTCTGGCTGCTGCTCATCGCTCGGGTCGTCGTTGAGTTCATCCGCTCGTTCAGCCGGGACTGGCATCCGACGGGGATCACCGTCGTGGTGCTAGAGATCATCCTGTCGATCACGGATCCGCCGGTGAAACTGCTCCGCAGGCTGATTCCCCAGCTCACCATCGGTGCGGTCCGCTTCGACCTGTCGATCATGGTGCTGTTGCTCGTGGCGTTCATCGGCATGCAGCTCGCGTTCAGCGCCGCTTCGCCGAGCTGATTTCCGGCCCGCGGCATGAGCCCATCGCCCGCGGCGACGATTCGGCCACGTTTTGACGTCGGTTTGGTACCCGCGATTTAAAATTTCTAAGGTTTCGGATTTTATTGGCCTCAAAGTTTGAAATTGGCCCTTATTTATTGGGCTAATCAGCAACGGTCGCGTCTGCTGTGACAGGATGGACGGCAGTTGCACTACGGCTACCACTGCGTTCTACACTTTCCAGAACGTTTGACAGGAACTTGAGGGGACGAAACAATGCCGCTTACACCAGCCGACGTCCACAATGTGGCGTTCAGTAAGCCACCGATCGGCAAGCGGGGCTACAACGAAGACGAGGTGGATGCCTTCCTCGATCTGGTGGAAGCCGAGCTGACGCGGCTCATAGAGGAGAACAGCGATCTGCGCCAGCGGATCGAAGAGCTGGACAACGAGCTGGCCTCCGGGGGTGGCTCGGCCACTACGACCGCCGCCGCCGCACCCACCCAGGCGATTCCCGTCCCCGAACCGGAACCGGTCAAGCCGACGCCGGCCGCCGCCCCGGCCGCCGCGGCCAACAACGAGGAACAGGCCATGAAGGCCGCTCGGGTGCTGACGCTGGCACAGGACACCGCCGACCGCCTGACCAACACGGCCAGGACCGAGTCGGAAAAGATGCTGGCCGACGCCCGCGCCAATGCCGATCAGATTCTCAGCGAGGCCCGCAGCACCGCCGAGGCGACGGTGACCGAGGCCCGCCAGCGCGCCGACGCCATGCTCGCGGATGCGCAGACCCGCTCCGAGGCCCAGCTGCGTCAGGCCCAGGAGAAGGCCGACGCCCTGCAGGCCGACGCCGAGCGCAAGCACTCCGAAATCATGGGCACCATCAACCAGCAGCGCACCGTTCTGGAGGGCCGCCTCGAGCAGCTCCGGACGTTCGAGCGCGAATACCGCACCCGGCTCAAGACATACCTGGAGTCTCAGCTCGAAGAGCTCGGGCAGCGTGGATCCGCGGCACCCGTGGACTCCAGCGCGGACGCGGGCAGCTTCGACCAGTTCAACCGGGGTAGCAACTAACCCTTTTCGGACATGCCGGTCACTTGCCGAGCTTCGGGTTGGCACACTAGGTCATGAAACCGCGGTCCCAATCGTTGCTTGGAGGGTGACTGATGCTCATCATCGCGCTGGTATTGGCGCTTATCGGGCTCGTCGCGTTGGTCTTCGCGGTCGTCACGAGCAACGAGCTGGTGGCCTGGGTCTGCATCGCCGCGAGCGTGTTGGGCGTGGTGCTGCTGATCCTCGACGCCCTGCGCGAGCGCCAGCGGCGTGACGCGGGGGGCGATGAAGCCCAGGCTGCCGACGAGGCAACGGCCGGCGACGAGGCCCAGGCCGACGAGGACGACTACGTCGACTACCCCGAAGAAGTCCCGGCAGAACGCGAACCGGCGACGACCGGGGAGACCGCGCAGACCGAGGAGTCCAAGGTCGCGGCCGAGGGTGGCGGCGACGAGCCCGCCAAGTAGTTCTTGTCACCGCCCGCCGGGGCGGCGCGGTGCTCAGCCGGTCAGCAAGTCGGCGTGGCCAGCAGTTCGCGGACCTCGTCGTCACTGATTTGATGGAAGTCGTCGTAGACCTGCCCCACCGCTTCGAATCCGGGCGGGGTGATCGTACACACCACGTCGTCGGCCTCCTGCGCGAGCTCGCGGCAAGTCGACTCCGGTCCCACCGGAACGGCGACCACGATTGATTTCGGGCCGGCGGCTCGGACGGCGCGCACTGCGGCGAGCATGCTTGCGCCCGTTGCGATTCCGTCGTCGACCAGGATGACGATCCGGTCGCGCAGGTCGGCGGTCGGGCGACCGCCCCGGTAGGCGTGTTCGCGCCGGACCAGCTCGGCTGTCTCGCTGTCGATCACTTCACGCACCTGCTCGTCGGTGACGTGCAGGCTGGCCAACACGTCCGCATTCATCACCACGCCACCACCGCTGGCCAAAGCGCCCATCGCCAATTCCGACCACTGCGGCACCCCGAGCTTGCGGACCAGGAAAACGTCGAGCGGCGCCCCGAGAGCCGCTGCCACCTCCCAGGCAACCGGTACCCCGCCGCGGGCCAGCCCAAATACCAGCACGTCGCCGCGGCCGCGATACGCGGCCAGCCCCCGGGCCAGCGCGCGTCCAGCCTCGCGTCGGTCGACGAACGTTTTCGGTGATGTCCGCCGGACAAAGCCACTCGATCGGTTCATTCGTTCACGCTCCCGGCTACTGGGCCTCAGTCCAGGCTACGTGCGTCACCGCGGCCGCGGTGGCAGAGTTCGGGTTGGTTGGCTGCAGGATCTAGGCACGACCGAGGGGATCCGCGAGATGAGACGGCGTTACGGCACCTATACGGCGTACAGCATCGGTTGCGCGCTCGTCTGGGCGGTCATCTTGGTGGTGGTTTCGACGGCGGGCGATACCGCCAGCCGGCATACGTTTTTGCTGGTGTGTGGCGGGTGGGCGATCGGGTGGCTGTCGGCGACGATCGCGAGGGGCGTCTACCCGCCGCCGAAGCGGCATATCCGGCAATGAAGTACAGGGTGTGATCGCGGCTTCGCCGCTCAACACACTCCATCGGCTCGGAAATGAACGCAAGCGTCCATTTCGCTCACCTCAGTCGTGTGTCCGAGGGGGGACTTGAACCCCCACGCCCATTAGTAGGGCACTAGCACCTCAAGCTAGCGCGTCTGCCATTCCGCCACTCGGACAAGGCCAAACCAGCATGGGCTGGCAGCTAAGGCTATCGGATCGCGCGCCGCGAACCCAATCCAGCTCCTCGAGACGTCTCGATGATCGGGATCGAGCCGTCCAGCCGCGGCGATGGTAGGAAAGGTGGTTGTGACCATTCAGAGCGGGGCGACCGAGGTGCCAACCAACCCGAGCGACGACGTGGTCGAGGTGGTCAGCAAGCTGATCCGGTTCGACACTACGAACACCGGCGAACCGGAGACGACCAAAGGCGAAGCCGACTGCGCGCAGTGGATCGCCGAGCAGCTCGCCGAGGTCGGTTACGCGCCGCAGTATGCCGAATCCGGCGCGCCGGGACGAGGCAACGTGTTCGTCCGCCTGCCGGGTGCCGACCGATCGCGCGGCGCATTGCTGATCCACGGGCATCTCGACGTGGTCCCGGCCGAGCCGACCGAATGGAGCGTTCATCCGTTCTCCGGTGCGATAAAAGACGGCTTCGTCTGGGGGCGCGGCGCGATCGACATGAAGGACATGGTGGGCATGATGATCGTGGTGGCCCGCCAGTTGAAGCGCTCGGGCATCGTGCCGCCGCGCGACCTGGTCTTCGCGTTCATCGCCGACGAGGAACACGGCGGGACCTACGGAGCCCAATGGCTGGTGGACAACCGACCGGAGCTCTTCACCGGCGTCACCGAGGCAATCGGCGAGGTGGGTGGCTTCTCACTGACGGTGCCCCGCCGCGACGGGGGAGAACGCCGGCTTTACCTCATCGAGACGGCCGAAAAGGGGCTGTCGTGGATGAAGCTCACCGCCCGGGGTCCGGCCGGACACGGCTCGATGGTGCACGACCAGAACGCCGTCACCGCCGTCGCCGAGGCCGTCGTCCGGCTGGGCCGCCACCAGTTTCCGCTCGTGGTCACCGACACGGTCGCACAATTTCTCGCCGCCGTCAGCGAGGAGACCGGGCTGACCTTCGACACCGAGTCGGGCGACCTGCGCGGCGTGATCGAAAAGCTGGGCCCGATGGCCCGCATGCTCAAGGCGGTGCTGCACGACACCGCGAACCCCACCATGCTCAAGGCCGGATACAAGGCCAACGTCGTACCGGCCATCGCCGAGGCGGTGGTTGACTGCCGCATCCTTCCGGGGCGCAAGGCGGCGTTCGAGGCCGAGATCGACGAGCTGCTCGGGCCGGACGTGACGCGCGAGTGGATCAAGGATTTCTCGTCGTATGAGACCAGCTTCGACGGCGACCTGGTCGATGCGATGAACGAGGCCGTGCTGGCTCACGACCCCGACGCACGTACCGTGCCGTATATGCTTTCCGGTGGTACCGACGCGAAATCGTTCGCGCGCTTGGGTATTCGCTGTTTCGGGTTCAGCCCGCTGCGGTTGCCGCCGGATCTCGATTTCACCGCCCTGTTCCACGGCGTCGATGAGCGGGTACCCATCGATGCGCTGCGGTTCGGCACCGACGTGCTGGCCCACTTCCTGACCCACTGCTAGATCACCCACTGCTAGATCACCCACTGCTAGATCCCAAACGCACGCCGATCACACGAGAGGACCGCCATGAGCACTGCTCCTGACCCGTACGCATCGTTGCCGAAGCTGCCTACCTTCACGCTGACCTCGGAATCGGTTACCGACGGTCAGCCGCTGGCCAATCCGCAGGTCAGCGGAATCATGGGCGCGGGCGGTGAAGACGTCAGCCCCCAGCTGAGCTGGTCTGGATTCCCGGACGAGACCCGCAGCTTCGCGGTCACCGTCTATGACCCCGACGCCCCGACGGCCTCCGGGTTCTGGCACTGGGCCGTGGCCAACCTGCCGGCCGACGTGACCGAGCTACCCGCGGGCGCCGGCGACGGCAGCAATCTGCCCGGGGATGCGCTGACACTGGTGAACGACGCCGGGCAGCGCCGCTACATCGGGGCCGCGCCGCCGCCTGGCCACGGCCCGCACCGGTACTACATCGCCGTGCACGCCGTGGACACCGAAAAGCTGGACCTGCCGGAGGACGCCAGCCCGGCCTTCCTCGGCTTCAACCTGTTCCAGCACGCCATCGCGCGGGCCGTCATCCACGGCACCTACGAGCAGAAGTAGGGCAGACGGCTCGGCCTCGACGGGGCGCCCGCGCGAGGGGATGTCCCGCCCCAGGGGGTCCGGGCTAGGGGGCATTCGCGTGAGGGGTGTCCGCCCGAATCACTTGCGCACTTTAGTCTCGGTGCTTCATCGCGGAGATTTTTGTCGGTGGCCGGAAGTAGCATTCGAACATGCGTTCGAGTACTCGGCAACAGATTCAGGCCGTTATTGATGTGTTGACCGCTGCTGTCTCCAGCTATGAGAGGCATTTTTATCAGGCCTTGACGCCTTCGGAGTTGGTCGACGTGCTGGAAGAGGGAGCGTTTTTAGTCGGCCAGCTGGATGCCCTCATGTATGAGCTCCGCAGCCCGTTCGCGCGGCCGCGTGGGCGGTGGACATGACTTTGATGGACCGTGAGCAGATTCAGCAGGACGTTGACGCGTTGTGCGCTCTGGCTTCTCGTTTCCAGGAGCACTCCTACGAGGCGCTGACCAACCCGGAACGCCTAGGGCTCTTGGAGAAATTCGAATGTGTAACTCGCAGGCTTCAGGCGCCTAGCCATCAGCTGATCAATCAGCTTGGGGAGCAAGGGGATTCAACGGAGCTCGGCGGCAAGCTGTCCTGGGTATTGGCAGACCGGCTGCACATCACCCGGGCCGAGGCCGGCCACCGGATCGCCGAGGCCGCCGACCTGGGCCCGCGCCGAGCGCTTTCCGGTGTGCCGCTGGAGCCGGTGCTGCCCGCGACGGCGGCGGCCCAGCGCGACGGGGCGATCGGTGCCGGCCATGTGGCGGTGATCCGGCGGCTTTTCCAACAATTGCCCGAGTCCGTCGACGTCGACACCCGCTCGCACGCCGAGAAACAACTCGCGGCCAAGGCGACCGAATTCCGCCCCGATCAGCTCGCCAAGCTTGCCCGCCGCTTGATGGACTGCCTTAACCCAGACGGCAGGTACACCGACGAGGACCGGGCCCGGATGCGCGGGTTGGTGCTGGGAAATCAGCAGGCCGACGGCATGTCGCGCCTGAGTGGTTGGTTGACGCCGGAGGCCCGTGCCAGCTGGGAGGCGGTGCTGGCCAAGCTGGCCGCGCCCGGCATGTGCAACCCCGAGGATGACACGCCGACAGTGGACGGTGCCCCGTCAGAAGATGCGGTGCAGCACGACACCCGCACCCCCGGTCAGCGCAACCACGACGGACTCAACGCGGCGCTGCGAGCGATGTTGACCACCCGAAAGCTGGGTCAGCACAACGGATTACCTGCCAGCATCATCGTGACCACCACGCTCGGCGAACTCGAAGCCGCCGCCGGAAGGGGTTTGACGGGCGGTGGCACCATGCTGCCGATGTCGGACGTAATCCGCCTGGCCCGCCACGCCCACCATTACCTGGCGATCTTCGACAACGGCAAGGCGCTGGCGCTGTATCACACGAAGCGCTTGGCGTCGCCCGGTCAGCGAATCGTGTTGTATGCCAAGGACCGCGGGTGTTCGCATCCCGGGTGCGATGTGTCCGGCTATTACTGCGAGGTTCATCACGTCGAAGATTGGGCCAAGTCTTTCCGCACCGACATCGACCAACTCACCCTGGCCTGTGGTCCACACCACCGGCTTCTCGAGAAGGGCTGGACGACCCGAAAACGCGCCAACGGCGATACCGAATGGATACCTCCGCCGCACCTGGACCGCGGGCAACAGCGAACCAATGCGTTTCACCACCCCGAGGATCTGCTGTGCGGGGATGAAGACGGCGCGGCTTGACTCAATCCGGCGTGTGCGCCGCCGAGCCGATCGCATCGGCGAGCGAGGCGAAGCCGCCGTCGTGCAGCCGCAGCGCGATGCCCTCATGAATCTGCTTGGGCCACAGGCCTCCTCCGTAGATGAAGCCCGTATAAGCCTGCAGCAGCGACGCGCCCGCGGTGATCCGCTCCCAGGCATCGTCCGCGGTCTCGATGCCTCCGACGCTGATCAGCACCAGGCGATCGCCGACCCGGCTGTAGAGCCGGCGCAGCACCTCGACGGCGCGGCGTGCCACCGGCGGCCCGGAGATGCCACCCGGGCCCAGCTCGTCGACCCCCGGTGTGTTCAACCCCTGCCGCGACACCGTGGTGTTGGTGGCGACGATGCCGGCCAGGCCCAGTTCGACCGCCAGGTCGGCGATGTCGTCGACGTCGGAATCGGAGAGATCCGGCGCGATCTTCACCAGCACCGGTGTGGCGGTCTCGGCGAGCACGGCCGACAGGATAGGTCGCAGCGACTCGACCGCCTGCAGGTCGCGTAGCCCGGGCGTGTTCGGCGAACTGACATTGACCACCAGGTAGGAGGCCAGCGGGCCGACCAGCCGCGCGCTCGCCCGGTAATCGTCGACGGCCTCCTCGGCCGGCGTCACCTTCGTCTTGCCGATGTTGACCCCGATCGGCACCTCGGGCCGCTGTCGCGAAAGCCGCATCGCCAGCGCGCCCGCACCGAGATTGTTGAAGCCCATCCGGTTGAACAACGCCCGATCGGCCGGCAGCCGGAACATGCGCGGGGCGGGATTACCGGGCTGCGGGTTCGCGGTGACCGTTCCGACCTCGGCATGCCCGAAACCCAGCGCACCCCAGGTGAGCAGCCCCAGACCGTCCTTGTCGAAACCGGCAGCCAGTCCCAGCGGCCCGGGAAAGCGCACCCCGAACACGGTGCTGGCCAGCGCAGGATCCGTCGGGGCCAGTAGCCGATGCAGTACCCGCCGCGTCCAGCCGAGCGCGGTGGCACCACGCAGTACGGCGAACACCAACGTGTGGATGCGCTCGGGCGGGATCAGGAAAAACAGCCGTCGCAGCAGCCCGTACAGCCGGTGTCCGCCCTCGCGTGGCTGGGCCGCCGTCACAGTTCCGGCTGGTCGGGTCGTCGCTCCTCGGAACCGACGCCGTCCAGACGGGACTTCTTGCGGCGCAACAGCACCCGCCTGCTGCCGTCGGTGTAAAGCCGTACCCTGGTCAATTCCCAGCCGCGGTATTCGGCCTCGATGGACAGTCGGGTGGACGCGCTGACCCGGGTCACCTCCGGCGGCAGGCGCAGCGGCGCCCATTCGTATTCATCGGACATATCGGTGTCCCATTCCGCGGGCAAGCGGCTGCGCCGCGCCGCGGTCAACGCGTTCCCGCCGCGTGCTCGATGACCTGAACTCCCGCACCGGAACCCGACACCACGTACAGGGTGTCAGTCGCCTCGTCGAAGGCCAGCGAGTTCGGTTGCTGCACGGTCGGGTAACGCACCTTTTCGACGGGAATTCCGGTGGATAGATCGTAACCAATGACGATATTGGAAACGGTCTGCGAAACCCAGGCTAACGCGCGGGAGCCGGCAAGGCCGTACGGCGCCTGCGGAACCGGGTAGGCCTGACGCAGGATCAGCGGATTGACGCCGTACACCAGCAGTTGGCCGCCGCGGGTATCGGCGACCAGCACCCGGCCCGCCGGGTCGGCGGCCATGGTGGTGGCACCCCTGCCCGCCCGCAGCGCCTGCCGGGCATGGCCGTACGCGTCGATCGTCGTCACCGAGGTCTGCCCACGGTCCAGTACGACCGTCGTATTCCCTTGTGTAGCAAGAGAATCAACGCGCGCAAAGATTCGGTTTTCCTTGGTTACGGCCGCGTCGGTCACGGTGCCGGGCGTCTGGGGCGCAAGGGTGTAGACGGCGCCGTCGGCGCTGCCCAGCACCAGCCTGCCGTCGGCGCGCTGGGCCACCGCGGTGAATTCGGTCTGGGTAGCGCCGGCCACGGCCACCGGCGTGGTGCGCCCGGTGGACAGGTCGACCGCGAAGTAGCCGCCGCGGGCGGCCAGGTAGGCGGTCCCGCGGCCGTCATCGGTCAACGCGGTCGCCGGTCCCGGGAGCTCGATGACGCGTGGCCTGACCTGCGGGTTGCCGAATACGGTGACGCTGGCGGGCGCGGCCGGGTCGTTGCCCGGCGTCAGGACGGCCAGCTGATGAGTGCCACCGTCGAAGGCCGCCGCCGCGGCGTGACCGGCCAGCGGCCGCACCGCCCCGGCCGGCTGCCGCGCCGCCGGCGGCGACACCGCCGCATGCGCCGGTTCGATGGTGCGCGGCGCGGTATCGAGTGAATTCGACGAGCATCCGACGATCGCCGGCAGCAAAGCCGCCAGGACCAAGCCACCGCCTTGAGCTGCCATCTTGTGACGTGGTTGTCGTGACGGCAATTCTTTTCCTTACGGCTTGGCGGTGGCACACAAATTCTAAGGAACGCTTTCGCCTCCAATAGGGCCATGCCACCTTCATCCGACCCTACCGGCGAGGTATCGTCAGCCCATGGCCGTCACCGCTGACCGTCATCTGGCGCTGAAAGAGTTTGCTGTCGAGGACATGTCGACAGGCATTGCCGCTAGCGGATACGGACAAGTCGGTGATGGACGCAGTTTTTCGTTCCACATCGAGAACCGATCCCTTGTCGTGGAGGTTTACCGCGCGCGCCTGGCCGGACCCGTTCCGCAGGCCGACGAGGTGGTCGCCAGGGCGGTCCGCAGCCTGGTCGACATCGACCTCACCGACGAGCGCAGCCTGAGTGCTGCGGTGCGCGATTCGGTGACGCACGCGGTGCCGGTTTTGCGCTAGTCATTCACGGACCCGTGCAGCGGGTACCGTCGTGGTCGATATGACCGTCATCCTGTTACGGCACGCGCGCTCGAGTTCGAATACAGCGGGCGTCCTCGCCGGTCGCTCCGAGGGCGTCGACCTCGATGACAAGGGCCGTGAACAAGCCGACGGCCTGATCGATCGGATCGGTGATCTGCCGATCCGGGAGCTGGTCAGCTCGCCGCTGCTGCGCTGCCGCCGCACCCTGGAGCCGTTGGCCGACGCGCTGTGCCTGGCGCCGCTCAGCGACGATCGGCTCGCAGAGGTGGACTACGGCGATTGGACCGGCCGCAAACTCGGCGACTTGGTCAGCGAGCCGTTGTGGAAGGTCGTTCAGGCCCATCCCAGCGCGGCGGTGTTTCCCGGCGGCGAGGGTCTGGCTCAGGTGCAGGGGCGCGCGGTGTCAGCGGTGCGCGAACACGATCGCCGGCTGGCCGCCGAGCACGGCGGCGACGTGTTGTGGGTCGCTTGCACTCACGGTGACGTGATCAAGGCAATCATCGCCGACGCTTACGGCATCCACTTGGACGGCTTCCAGCGCGTCACCGCCGACCCGGCGTCGGTGAGTGTGATCCGTTACACCGAGCTGCGCCCGTTTGTGTTGCACGTCAACCACACCGGTGCGCGGCTGTCCGCCGCCCTGCGGGCCGGCCCTCCCGCGAAGGACGAGGCAAAGTCCGATACCGGCCCCAGCTCAAACGGAGAGCCGCAGGAATCGGCGCCCGCGGTACCGTCCAGCGACGCGGTGGTCGGCGGTTCCACGGATTAATTCAGCGGCTGCATCCATCGGATCGCACGACGGTGGCAACAGCCGGTATTTTGGGAAGTGCCATGGCCCGCGCAATTCATGTCTTCCGCACACCCGACCGCTTCGTGGCCGGGACCGTCGGCCAGCCCGGAAACCGCACGTTCTACATCCAGGCTGTGCACGACGCCCGAGTGGTGTCGGTGATATTGGAGAAGCAGCAGGTCGCGGTGCTGGCCGAACGCATCGGTGCGCTGCTGCTCGAGGTGAACCGCAGGTTCGGCACGCCCGTTCCGCCCGAGCCCGCCGAGATCGAAGACCTCAATCCATTGGTCACCCCCGTCGACGCCGAATTTCGGGTCGGAACAATGGGCCTGGGCTGGGATTCGGAGGCCCAGACGGTGGTGGTCGAGTTGCTGGCGGTCACCGACGCCGAATTCGACGCATCGGTGGTGCTCGACGACACGGAAGAGGGTCCCGACGCGGTGCGGGTGTTCTTGACGCCGGAGTCGGCGCGTCAATTCGCCACCCGGTCCAACCGCGTCATCTCCGCGGGACGTCCGCCGTGTCCGTTATGCGACGAGCCGTTGGATCCAGAGGGCCATATCTGCGCACGCGCCAACGGATATCGGCGCAGCGCGCTGCTCGGGCCTGACGATGACCCCGAGGTCTGATGACCGTGAGGTGTTGCGCGACGGCGAGCTGACGGTCATCGGACGGATCCGCTCGGCCAGCAACGGCACCTTCTTGTGCGAATCGACGCTTGGCGAGGCCAGCGTGCACTGCGTTTACAAGCCTGTCGCCGGCGAGGCGCCGCTGTGGGATTTCCCAGATGGGACGTTGGCCGGTCGCGAACGGGCCGCGTATCTGATCTCGGCGAAGTTGGGCTGGAACATCGTGCCCTACACGATCATTCGGCACGGGCCCGCGGGTCCGGGCATGTTGCAGCGGTGGGTCCAGCAACCCGGCGATGCGGTGGACACCGAGCCGCGGCCGGGGCCGGATCTGGTCGACCTCTTTCCCGCCGGCACCAGGCAACCGGGCTACCTGCCGGTGTTGCGCGCCCTGGACTACGCCGGCGACGAGGTCGTCCTGATGCACGCCGACGACATTCGCCTGTGGCGGATGGCGGTGTTCGACGTGCTGATCAACAACGCCGACCGCAAGGGCGGCCATGTGCTGCGCGACCTCGAGGGCCACATCTTCGGGGTCGACCATGGCGTGTGTCTGCACGTCGAGGACAAGCTGCGCACGGTGTTGTGGGGTTGGGCCGGCAAGCCGATCGACGACCACACTCTGGAAGCCGTCGCCGGCCTCGTCGATGCGATCGAAGATCACTTCGGCGACGAACTGGCCGAGCAGATCACTAGGGCCGAGATCGCCGCGCTGCGCCTGCGCGCGCTCACGCTGCTGGACAATCCGGTCATGCCCGGACCCAACCGGCACCGCCCCATTCCATGGCCGGCTTTCTAGCGGTGATCGCAAGCGCCGCGGCGCCATCGGTGCAGGCGGTGGTTCGCCGTCGGCGATACTGAAGCGGTGAGCAACCGCGCGGACGATCTGCCAGAGGTGTCCGATGCAGCCCTGGCCGCCGATCTAGCCGCGGACGCGGGGGAGTTGCTGCTGAAGGTTCGCGATGAAGTCGGCTTCGGGTATCCCTGGGCACTGGGCGATGCCGGCGACAGCCTGGCCAACGCGCTGATCCTGCGGCGCCTGCACGAGGAACGGCCCGGCGACGCGGTGCTCAGCGAGGAGGCGTACGACGACCTGTCCCGACTCAAGCACGACCGCGTGTGGATCATCGACCCGCTGGACGGCACCCGCGAGTTCTCCACACCGGGCCGCGACGACTGGGCGGTGCACATCGCGCTCTGGCAACGCCCCAGCAACGGCGAGCGCGAAATCACCGACGCGGCGGTGTCGTTGCCTGCCCGCGGCAACATCGTCTACCGCAGCGACACCGTGACCGCCGACGCCGCGCGCGTCGGCGTCTCCGACACCATCCGCATCGCCGTCAGCGCCACCCGTCCCCCCGCGGTGCTGCACCGGATGCGGCAGGCGCTGCCCATCCAGCCCGTCGCGATCGGCTCGGCCGGCGCGAAGGCGATGGCCATCATCGACGGGGATGTCGACGCCTATGTGCACGCCGGCGGCCAGTGGGAGTGGGATTCGGCGGCCCCGGCCGGAGTGGTGATGGCCGCCGGCATGCACGCATCGCGGCTCGACGGATCGCCGATGCGCTACAACCAACTCGACCCGTATCTGCCCGACTTCGTGATGTGTCGCGCCGAGCTGGCACCGATCCTGTTGGACGCCATCCGCGGCCGGTAACGCCGATGGGCCGTCACCGGCCCAGTCGACGCCGCCAATCCTTCGCCGAAAGCACCCGGACCATGTTTTCGACGAGGCTGCCCTTCTTGCGGCTGTACGGATACCAGAGCAACTCCTTTTTCATCGTGACCCGATCGGCGACGATGGCCTTCTGACGGCAGTATTTGCGAATGCCGTCGGCGCCGCCGGAGCGGGAACCGATTCCCGATTCCTTCCAGCCCACCATCGGAAGCCCGAACTGCAGCAGGCTGGTGATGACGTTGTTGACGTTGACACTGCCCGTATTCATCTGCCGCGCAACGGACATCGCCTTGTCCTTATCCCGCGTCCACACGCTGCCCGACAGCCCCAGGTTGGAGTCATTGGCCCGCTCGACGGCCTCGCCGACGTCGCGCACCTTCATGACCGGCAGCGTCGGGCCGAACGTCTCTTCGCGCATGCAATCCATGTCGTGGTTCACGTCGACCAGCACCGTCGGCTCGTAGAACAGGCCGCCGTCGGCGTCGCCCGCCTTCCCACCGACAAGCACTTTGGCGCCCTTGGTCACGGCGTCGTCGACATGGCGCGACACGATCGCGAGTTGTTGCGCGGTGGTCATCGACCCTACTTCGCAGGAATAGTCGTGTGCGGAGTCCATGCCGTTGCGCAACGCAGATGTCTTGGCTACCAACTTGTTTACGAACTCGTCGTAGACGGGCTCCTCGACATAGACCCGCTCCACCGAGATGCATACCTGCCCGGTGTACACGAACCCGCCCCATACCGCGCCATCGACGGCGCGGTCGATGTCGGCGTCGGCGCACACGATCATCGCGTCCTTGCCGCCCAGCTCCAGGCTGCAGGGGATCAGCCGCTCGGCCGCCGCCACGGCGATGCGTCGCCCGGTGTTGACCGAGCCGGTGAACATCACGTAGTCGACCGTATCGACCAGTGCCGCACCGGTTTCTCCGTAACCGAACACCACGTCCAGCACATCCGGGGCACCGATCTGCTTGAACCCCTCGACCGCCACCCGCCACGCCAGCGGGGTGAACTCCGAGGGCTTGGACAGCACGGCGCAGCCGGCCATCAAGGCAGCGGGAATGTCGAGCAGCGGCACCGACAGTGGTCCGTTCCACGGGGTGATGACCCCGACTAGTGGATACGGCTGGTAGACGAGGGTCAGCTTCTTGCCGGCGTTGGCGGCGCCGTAGGGGCGCACCGATTGGTCGGCGAGGAATTCGGCGGCGTTGTCGATCCAATAGTTGATGATCTGCAGCGCCGCGATCTCCACGCCGGTGTCGCCCCAGGACTTGCCCGTTTCGAGTTGCAGCGGCGTCAGCAGCTCGTCGCGGTGGTCCAGCATCCAGTCGCGCCACTTGCCCAGCCAGCGCGCGCGACCGTCGATTGTCATTTGCTGCCAGAACGGCTGAGCCTTGCGCAGCCGGGTGGCGACGGCCTGGACTTCGGCGGCGGTCGACACCGCGACGCTGCCGATGACCTGTGCCGTCGCCGGGCATCTGACCACGACTTCTTGCGGTGCGGCCGCTGCCGCGGTGTCTGGTCGGTCAGTTGTATGAGTCGACATCACAACCACCTCGCCGTCGACGGTGGACGAATTTGCCCGATACCGGATTCAGCAAAGCACAAATAGCGTGGTGGCGATGCGATTCGCGGGGGATGGGGTGGCAGGTGGTCGGACGTGCGGCGCGGCCGCGCGTCGCTGCGCGCCTCCTCCTCAGCCCGCCACGCAGGCCGCGTCGTCGGCGCGCCTAGGCTGATTGCCATGCAGTCGTGGTCTTCCCCACCGGTACCCGTGTTGTCGGGGCGCGGTCCGGAGCTTCGCCTGTATGACACGTCTGACCGGCAGGTGCGTCCCGTGGCCGCCGGCTCGACCGCCACGATGTATGTCTGCGGCATCACGCCGTACGACGCGACCCACTTGGGCCACGCGGCGACCTATCTGGCATTCGATCTCATCTACCGGCAATGGCTGGATCTCGGCCACGATGTCCACTACGTCCAGAACGTCACCGACGTCGACGACCCGCTGTTGGAGCGCGCCGAGCGCGACGGCATCGACTGGCGCGTCCTGGCCGAGCGAGAGGTATCCCTGTACCGGGAAGACATGGCGGCGCTGCGCATCCTGGCACCCCGCGAATATGTCGGGGCGACCGAGGCGATAGCCGAGGTGGTCGAACTCGTCGAGAAGATGTTGGCGTCGGGCGCGGCCTACGTCGTCGACGGCGAATACCCGGACGTCTACTACCGCGCCGACGCCACGCCGCAGTTCGGCTACGAATCCGGTTATGACCGGGACACCATGCTGCGGCTGTTCGCCGAGCGAGGCGGCGACCCACAGCGGCCCGGCAAGACCGATGAGCTCGACGCCCTACTGTGGCGGGCTGCGCGGCCCGGGGAGCCCAGCTGGCCGTCACCGTTCGGTCCTGGCCGCCCGGGCTGGCATGTCGAATGCGCGGCGATCGCGCTAAGCCGCATCGGAAGCGGTTTGGACATCCAGGGTGGGGGCAGCGACCTGATCTTCCCGCATCACGAATTCACCGCCGCCCACGCCGAATGTGTCCGCGGCGAGCGGAGATTCGCGCGCCATTACGTGCACGCCGGGATGATCGGCTGGGACGGGCACAAGATGTCCAAGAGCCGGGGCAACCTGGTGTTGGTGTCGCACCTGCGCGCCCGGGGTGTCGAGCCGGCGACCATCCGGTTGGGGCTGCTGGCCGGCCACTACCGCGGGGACCGGTACTGGAGCGATCAGGTACTCGACGAAGCCATCGTCCGGCTGCGGCGCTGGCGCGACGCGACCGCGCTGCCTGCGGGTCCGGATGCCGCCGACGTGATCGCGCGGGTGCGCCAATACCTGGCCGATGACCTGGATACGCCCAAAGCTCTTGCCGCACTTGATGGTTGGACCACCGACGCACTGGAATACGGTGGCCACGACGCCGAGGCGCCGCGGCTGGTGAGGACCGCCATCGATGCGCTGCTGGGAGTAGACGTCTAGCCGATGGCGTCCCCAGCGGTACGTTGGGAACATGAAATCGCTGCTGGACCAAGTCGTTTTCATCACCGGCGGCGCCCGGGGGATCGGGGCCGAGACCGCTCGCCGGCTGTGCGCCAAGGGCGCCAAGCTTGTGCTGACCGATCTCAACCAAGTCGAGCTGAGCGCGCTCGCCGCCGAACTCGGCGACGACCGGGTGCTGACCGCCGTCGCCGACGTGCGTGATCTGCCCGCCATGCAGGCCGCCGCCGACCGAGCGGTCGAGCGATTCGGCGGCATCGACGTGGTGGTGGCCAACGCCGGCATCATGAGTTATGGATCGGTGGCCCAAGTCGACCCCGACGCGTTCAGACGGGTGCTCGACATCAACGTCCTCGGCGTGTTTCACACTGCGCGCGCCACGTTGCCGGCGCTGATTGAGCGTCGCGGCTACGTGCTCATCGTCTCGTCGCTGGCCGCCTACACCGCCTGCCCCGGCCTCGCGCCCTACAACGCGTCCAAGGCGGGCGTCGAGATGCTGGCCAACGCCCTGCGGCTGGAGGTGGCCCACCAGGGCGTCACGGTCGGCTCGGCGCACATGTCCTGGATCGACACCGCCCTGGTCCGCGACACCCAATCCGACCTGTCCGCCTTCAACCAGCTGCTGGCCAGTTTTCCGTGGCCGCTGAACAAGACGACGACCGTCGACAAGTGCGCGGCCGCTTTCGTCACGGGCATTGCGCGCCGTCGCACCCGCGTCTACTGCCCGCGCTGGGTAGCCCTGTTCCGTTGGGTGAAGCCCGTGCTGTCCAGCCCCGTTGGCGAAATGCCCCTGCACAAATCGACTGCCGAGCTGTTGCCCCAACTGGACGCCCAGGTCGCCGCGCTGGGCCGCTCCACCAGCGCCTACAACCGCGACCTCGGCGCGTCCTAGCTGGTCTGAGCCGCGCGTTCCGAAGCGACGGCCGCTACCCGGTTGCGCACCAGGAACCATCCGGCGCTCAGGGCCGGCACGACCACCACCACCGTCGCGATGGTCCAGGTGCCGGTCTCCTTGTCGAAGGCCATCATGACCAGGACGCCGGCCAAGAACGCCAAAGTGAGATAACCGGAATACGGAGCCCACGGCATCCGAAACCGTGGTCGCTGGATGACGCCGGCCTTGGCCAGTCGGTAGGCGCGCAACTGACACAGCACGATCGTCGCCCAGCACGCGATGATGCCCGGCGCCACGATATTGAGCACGATCTCGAAGGCCTGGCCGGGCTTGACGGCGTTCAAGGCGATGCCGAGCAGGCAGATGGCGCCGGCCATCGTGATGCCGACATAGGGCACCCCGCTCTTGGACATCCGGGTCGCAAACCTTGGCCCGCTGCCACTGAACGCCATCGAATGCATGATGCGACCGGTGGAATACAGCCCCGCATTCAGGCTCGACAGCGCGGCGGTGAGCACCACCACGTTCATCAGGTCCCCCGCGGCGTGGAAACCGATCTTGGAAAAGAATGTGACGAAGGGACTTTCGGTGGCCGTGTAGGACGTGTACGGCAGCAGCAACGCCAGCAGCGCCACCGACCCGACGTAGAAGATCGCGATGCGCGCGATCACCGCGTTGATGGCGCGCGGCATGACCTTCTCCGGCTCGGCCGTCTCCCCAGCGGCCGTGCCCACCAATTCGATGGCCGCATAGGCGAACACGACGCCGGACGTGGTCAGCAGGACCGCTAGCACGCCGGAGGGAAACAGTCCGCCGTGGTCGGTCCACAGACTCAGTCCAATGCTGCGGCCCTCGATCCGGTAGCGGCCGGCGAGAAAGACGATCCCGACGATCAGGAAGGCGACAAGGGCGAGCACCTTGACCAGCGCCGCCCAGAATTCCAGTTCACCAAACCACTCCACCGAGATCAGGTTCATCGACAGCACGACGATGAGGGCGAGCAGCGCCAGCACCCACTGCGGGATCGATTCGAAGGTCGTCCACCGGCGCAGATAGGTGGCGATCGCGGTGGTGTCGACGATGGCCGTCATCGACCAGCCGAGGAAGTACATCCAGCCGATGCCGTAGGCGGCCTTCTCGCCGAAGAATTCGCGGGAATAGGACACGAACGAGCCGGACGTCGGGCGATGCAGGACCAATTCGCCCAGCGCTCGCAGAATCAGGAAGACGAAAACGCCGCACACCGCGTACACCAGGAACATCCCTGGTCCCCCCTTGGCCAGCCGGCCGCCGGCACCTAGGAACAACCCGGAACCGATCGCGCCGCCGATGCCGATCATCTGCACTTGCCGGGGCTTGAGCCCCTTGCGGTAACCGGCGTCTTCGCCTAAATCGCCGACTAAATCGCCGACTACGGGGTCTGGGTTGCCGTCACTAGGCAACGCGGCCATGAAATGTCCAATCGGTAGGTCGCGAAGCGATGCTTCCGTAGTTGATCGGTCGACGGCAAATTGGCCGGCGATCGCGGTGACCGAGCGTTAGCGCCCGAACCCGGGGCGCCGCCGGCGCAGATAGCGCTCGAACTCGGCCGCCAGCGCGTCGCCGTCGATCTTGCCCAAGGCGTCGTTCATGTCGACCTCGGCATCGCCGCGTTGCTCGAGCGATTGCACATACTCGGCCAGGTCCTCGTCCTCGGCGGTCATCTCGGTGACCGCCTGCTCCCAGTCCTCGGCGTCCGTCGGCAGGTCGGCCAGCGGCACCTCGATGTCGAGCACGTCTTCGACGCGGCGCAGCAGGGCCACCGTCGCTTTCGGGTTCGGCGGCTGCGAGACGTAGTGCGGCACCGCCGCCCAGAACGTCACCGCGGGGATCCCGGCGGCCACGCACGAATCCTGAAACACCCCGGCGATGCCGGTCGGGCCCTCGTAGCGGCTTTCCTCGAGGCCGAAGCGTTTCGCGGACTCGGGGGAGTAGGCCGCGCCCGACACCGGGACCGGTCGGGTGTGTGGGGTGTCGGCCAGCAGTGCGCCCAGGATCACCACGGTGTCCACGTTGAGCTTGTCGGCGATGGCCACCAACTCCGAGCAGAAGGTGCGCCAGCGCATGTTGGGTTCGACCCCGTGCATCAACACGACGTCGCGGTCGCTGCCCGGGGGCCGGCAATGCGAGATCCGCATGGCAGGCCACACCAGCTCGCGAGTCACCCCATCCACCTGCCGGATCACCGGGCGATTCACCTGGTAGTCGTAGTACGCCTCGTCGTCGATCTCTAAGATCGGGTCGGCCTCCCAGATGGCTTCTAGGTGGTCGAGCGCGTCACTGGCCGCGTCGCCGGCGTCGTTCCAGCCCTCGAACGCAGCCACGACGACGGTGTGGTGCAGTTCGGGCAACGCGGCTTTGCCGAAGGGGGGGCCGTCGGGCGGGGTCACAGAATCAGCGTACGGCCTCACGGCCCGATGTTCGGGCCGCGATGGCCGCGGATTGCCGGCCGATTGACGCTCAACCGGCGGCTTTACATAGGACGACTATGCTTATCTCGTGACTGCCGCCGACGATCACCGCTACGACGCGGTTGCCCGCACCACCCCGGCGCCGCGGTTGGTAACCGGCCGCGGCGCGTCGGGTACGCAGTCGCAGGCCGCCGATTTGAGCCTGGACGACTACGACAACAGGCGTCGACGCGGGGAAGACGAAATACGTTCGGCTGCAAACTGGTTAATCTCGGTAAGTACCTCGCCGCCAGCATTCGCGAACTGTCGATCGCGGCGATGAGTTGGGCGTCCAGACGTCGATCGGGTGACGACGTAGACTTTTCTGGTCGAGAGGCGTTGCAACGGTTCCGGTTCGCCGCCGGTATCCGCCACGCTCGGCAGAGTCAAGGACGCCTTCCGCTACGGAAGGAACGTACGTGAACGCCGCTAAGCCGAACACCCCTGAGAGCGGCACCTTCGCGCCGAACATCCGCCCCGATTGCACCGACGAACTGACGACAGCTCTGCGCCAGCGGATCATGGTGATCGACGGCGCGATGGGGACCGCGATCCAGCGCGACCGGCCGGACGAGGCCGGGTACCGCGGCGACCGGTTCACGGAGTGGCCGACCGCTCTTCAGGGCAACAACGACCTGCTCAACCTGACGCAGCCGCAGATCATCGAGGGAATCCACCGCGAATACCTCGAGGCGGGCGCCGACATCCTGGAAACCAACACGTTCAACGCGAACGCGATCTCGCTGTCCGATTACGACATGGCGGACCTGAGCTACGAGCTGAACTACGCCGGCGCCGCCCTGGCCCGCAAAGCCGCCGACGAATTCAGCACCGCGGAGAAGCCGCGCTACGTCGCGGGTGCAATCGGGCCGACGACGCGGACCGCGTCGATCTCACCGGACGTCAACGACCCCGGTGCCCGCAACGTCTCCTACGACCGGCTGGTCGCCGCCTACCTCGAGTCCGCCAACGGTCTGGTCGACGGCGGTGCCGACCTGCTCGTCATCGAGACGATCTTCGACTCGCTGAACGCCAAGGCGGCGGTGTTCGCCGTCGAAACGCTGTTCGAGGAGCGCGGGCGTCGTTGGCCGGTCATCATCTCGGGCACCATCACCGACGCTTCCGGCCGAACGTTGTCCGGTCAGGTCACCGAGGCGTTTTGGAACTCGATCAGGCACGCGAAGCCGCTGGCGGTCGGCCTCAACTGCGCCCTGGGTGCGCCGGAGATGCGGCCCTACATCGCCGAGGTGGCGCGGATCGCGGACACCTTCGTGTCCTGCTATCCGAACGCTGGGCTGCCCAACGCCTTCGGCGAGTACGACGAGACCCCCGAGCGCCAGGCCGGTTACATCGCCGGCTTCGCCGAGGCCGGCCTGGTCAACCTGGTCGGTGGCTGCTGCGGAACCGCGCCGCCGCACATCGCCGAGATTGCCAAGGCCGTCGACGGAAAACCGCCGCGCGAGGTGCCGAAGATCCCGGTGGCCACCCGACTGTCGGGCCTGGAGCCGCTCAACATCACCGACGACTCCCTGTTCGTGAACATCGGTGAGCGCACCAACATCACCGGCTCCGCGCGGTTCCGCAACCTGATCAAGGCCGAGGACTACGACACCGCACTGTCCGTCGCCCTGCAGCAGGTCGAGGTCGGCGCGCAGGTCATCGACATCAACATGGACGAGGGCATGATCGACGGCGTCGCCGCGATGGACCGGTTCACCAAGCTGGTCGCGGCCGAGCCGGACATCAGCCGCGTCCCGGTGATGATCGACTCCTCCAAGTTCGAGGTCATCGAGGCGGGCCTGAAGAACGTGCAGGGCAAGCCGATCGTCAACTCGATCTCCATGAAGGAGGGCGAGGAGAAGTTCGTTCGCGAGGCACGGCTGTGCCGCAAGTACGGCGCGGCCGTCGTGGTGATGGCCTTCGACGAGCAGGGTCAGGCCGACAACCTGGAGCGCCGCAAACAGATCTGCGGGCGCGCCTACCGGATCCTGACCGAAGAGGTCGGCTTCCCGCCCGAAGACATCATCTTCGACCCGAACTGCTTCGCGCTGGCAACCGGCATCGAGGAGCACGCGACCTACGGGATCGACTTCATCGAGGCCTGCGCCTGGATCAAGGAGAACCTGCCGGGGGTGCACATCTCCGGCGGCATCTCGAACGTGTCGTTCTCGTTCCGGGGTAACAACCCGGTCCGCGAGGCGATCCACTCGGTGTTCCTGTTCCACGCCATCAAGGCCGGCCTCGACATGGGCATCGTCAATGCCGGTGCGCTGGTGCCCTACGACTCGATCGATCCCGAGCTGCGGGACCGCATCGAGGACGTCGTCCTGAACCGTCGTGAGGACGCGGCCGAACGGCTGCTGGAAATCGCCGAACGGTTCAACAGTTCGGGGAAGTCCGAGGATCCGACGGCGGCCGAGTGGCGTGGCCTGCCGGTCCGCGAGCGGATCACGCACGCCCTGGTCAAGGGCATCGACGCCCACGTCGACGACGACACCGAGGAATTGCGGGCCGAGATCGCCGCCGCGGGTGGGCGCCCGATCGAGGTGATCGAGGGGCCCCTGATGGACGGCATGAACGTCGTCGGCGATCTCTTCGGCTCGGGCAAGATGTTTCTGCCCCAAGTGGTGAAGTCGGCCCGGGTGATGAAGAAGGCCGTCGCCTACCTGCTGCCGTTCATCGAGGCGGAGAAGGAGGAGTCTGGCGCAACCGCCGGCAAGGACACCAACGGCACGATCGTGATGGCGACCGTGAAGGGTGACGTCCACGACATCGGCAAGAACATCGTCGGGGTCGTGCTGCAGTGCAACAACTTCGAAGTGATCGACCTCGGGGTGATGGTGCCCGCCCAGAAGATCCTCGACGCGGCGAAGGAGCATGACGCCGACATCATCGGGTTGTCCGGCCTGATCACCCCGTCGCTGGACGAAATGGCCAACTTCGCTGTCGAGATGGAACGCGAGGGCCTCGAGATCCCGCTGCTGATCGGTGGCGCGACCACCTCGCGCGCGCACACGGCCGTGAAGATATCGCCGCGTCGTAGCGGTCCGGTGGTCTGGGTCAAGGACGCGTCCCGCTCGGTGCCGGTCGCCGCCGCGCTCCTCGACGACAAGCAGCGTCCCGCCCTGCTGGAGGCGACGGAGAAGGACTACGCGTCGCTGCGCGAACGGCACGCGCAGAAGAACGAGCGGCCGATGGTCACGCTGGAGAAGGCCCGCGCCAACCGGACGCCGATCGAGTGGGACGGCTACACGCCGCCGGTGCCCGTTGTCGGCGCGGGAGTGCGCGAATTTCAAGACTACGACCTCGCCGAGTTGCGCGAGTACATTGACTGGCAGCCGTTCTTCAACGCCTGGGAGATGAAGGGCCGCTTCCCCGACATCCTCAACAACCCCGCGTCGGGCGAGGCGGCCCGCAAGCTGTATGACGATGCCCAGGAGATGCTGGACACCCTGATCAAGGAGAAGTGGCTGACCGCCAACGGGGTGATCGGGTTCTTCCCGGCAAACGCGGTCGGCTCGGGTGTTGAAGACATCGAGGTGTACACCGACGACACTCGTACCGAGGTGCTGACCACGTTGCACAACCTGCGCCAGCAGGGCGAGCACCGCGACGGCATCCCGAACCGGTCGCTGACCGACTACATCGCCCCCAAAGAAACGGGTCTCCGGGACTACATCGGCGCCTTCGCCGTCACCGCCGGGCTCGGCAGCCAGGAGAAGATCGCGGAGTTCAAGGCGGCCCTCGACGACTACAGCGCGATCCTGCTGGAGTCGGTCGCCGACCGGCTGGCGGAGGCCTTCGCCGAACGGATGCACCAACGCGTCCGCAAGGAGTTCTGGGGATTCCAGCCGGACGAGCAGCTGGACAACGAGGCACTCATCGATGAGAAGTACAGGGGAATCCGTCCCGCCCCCGGCTACCCGGCCTGCCCGGAGCACACCGAGAAGGTGACGCTCTGGAAGTTGATGGACGTCCGGGAGCGGACCGGCATCGAGCTGACCGAGTCAATGGCGATGTGGCCCGGTGCCGCCGTCAGCGGCTGGTATTTCTCGCACCCGCAGTCGCAGTACTTCGTGGTCGGCCGGATGGCCCAGGACCAGGTCGCCGACTATGCGAAGCGCAAGGGCTGGACCCTGGCCGAAGCCGAGCGCTGGCTCGCGCCCAACCTCGGCTACAACCCGGAGGACTGAGCCCGGGCGCCGGTGAGTCCAGCCTTCACACGAGTTCCGGCTGTCACACGAGTCTCGGTCGCGGCAGGTAAACAGTTTGCCCGCCTTTGAGACAACCGATCCCGCCGGGGGGAAGTGTCGCTCGAAGGCGGGCACATCGATGGTTGCCGGACTCGGGGACTGGTGTGACTCGTGTGAGTCGGTCCCGTATTAGACGCGCATCACCGGGCTCAACGCGGATAGCGGGATGTGCGCCTGCACGGTGCCGCCGTCCATGAACCACTGCGGCAGGCCGGGGGAGAAGTTGATCGGCTCGTCGTGGCCGACCGGATAGTCGGGCATGTAGAGGATCAATTCGTCGGGCGTCAGCGCCCACGCCTTGTACGCGCCCGAGTAGACCTTGTCGGGAGTCCAACGGTCGAGAATAAACGGGTATGTGCCCGGATCATGCGGTGGCGGAGCCTGATTGAGCGCCGTGTCGATGAATGGCGCAGCCAGCGGTGGGATCGCGGTCAGCGGGTTCGACGTCGTCAGGTCGGCGAGCTGCACCCGTCTGCCCGCTGCCATGTCGAAGGTGAAGGTCCGGTAGGCGTTGTTGGGCTTCGGCCCGTCGGCGTGATAGTCCTCGTGGAACACGGCGCTGAGCAGATTGCCGTGCCGGAAAACCTCGAAGTTCTCCTCGCCGTAACTGTCGGCGGCCATGCTGCCGTTGGCCGCCTTCCAGTTGCCGACCAGGGTGCGCAGGTAGTCCCGGACCACCGGGCCGGTGGTCGGATTGTCGACCAGATCGTCGGGCACGGCGACCTTGATGTCGCGCACGGCGTTGCGTTCCGAGGTCACCGCGCTGTGGCAATACTGGCCGTCCCAATTACCGCCGAGCTCGCCGCAGAATGACGGCGCCGACGCGTGCGTGGTGGCGGTGCTGGGAATGGTTGCGGCCGCGGCCAATACGAACGCCGCCGACAGTCTCTTGAACATGAGATGGCTCCGCTCGCCTCAGAGGAGTTGGACTTTGCTTGCCCGCCAACGACCGTCGACCTTCTCCATGGTCATCTTGATCCTGCTGCGGTCGATGCGCGGGTCGGGTGCGGCCGTGTTGGTGACGGTCTGGTCGATGAAGAGCAGCACGACGACCCTGTCGGTGGATTCGGTCTGAATGGCCGAGTCGACCACCACTCCGTGGGCGGTCGCCTTGTTGTCGATCAACAGCTGCCGGAGTTTGACGCTGGACTGGGTGTACATGTCCTTGAATTCGCCGGTCGCGCCGTCGAGCACCTGCTTGAAGTTCTCGTCGACCTTGTTCGAATCGATGCTCGTCAGCACCTGCGCATAGGCGATGGCCGCCTGTTGAGCCTGCTCACCCGCCGCCTTCACCTGGTGGTCCTGCCACTGGCGCCACCCGAGATAGCCCGAAACGGCAAGTGAAGCAACGAGTAACACCGGCAGCGCGCTGCGGCGCAGGTACCGGCGCCAGGGCCGCTTGGCGCGCTCAGTCTTGCGTTTGAGCAGACCGCCTTCTTCGTCCTCGCCGTCGGTGTGCTCGTCACCTTCGTCCGTGGTCGTGTCGTCTGCCGAATCGTCGGGCGCGTCGGCGGATTCGTCGACACGCTCCTCCCCGGCTCGCACCTCCTCGGAATCTTCGCTGACGACTTCCGGTGCCTCGGCAGCCGATTCCGTGGGGGTTTCGGCTTTCGGGTTCTTCTTGGTGGTCACGACCACGATCATCTCCTAAAGGTCGATGGGTTCAATGCTCAGTGCGGCGGTTCGATCGGCAGCTGTGGCCCGCCGTAGGGGGTGGGAATGGTGTAGCGGCCCCGC
>NZ_LZJR01000052.1 GCF_001667925.1 Mycobacterium sp. E2479
CGTCCGCGTGCGCAGATCCAGCTGGCCGCCGCGCGAAGCCAGGATGAGTGCCCCGCTGGCCGCGGCCAGGGCCGGCTGCGACGGCGTCAGGATCGGCATCCGGCCATGCATCGAAAGCCGTTCGGTGACAAGCGGAATGCGTGCTCCCCCACCGACCGTGACCACTGCGACGAGGTCTGACCAACTCGTACGATAGCGCACCAGCATGTCGTCGAAGGCGTAGATGAAGCCGGTCAGCCGATCCTGAATCATCTCTTCGAGGTCGTCTTGCGTCAAAGTCAAGCTGCAATTGCGCCCGCCCAGCACCGCGATGATTTCGGTGGTCATGTCGGTCGAGAGCCGCTCCTTGCCCACGCGGCATTGTTCCTTCAGTTCCACGAGCTGCCCGACACCGGCGGTGCTGGCCGGGTCGAGGCCGCTGCCATGCCCCAGCTCCTCGAAGGCACGCAGCTGTAACTCCTGATCAATCTCGTCACCGGACAACGCGGCGTAACGCATGGTGGCGCTGACGAGTTCGAAGTCGCCAGCGACATTGACCAAGGTGGCCGAGGCACCGCTGCCGCCGAAGTCGAGCAGACCCACCACACCCTCGTCGGGAAGGCCGAGCTCGGATTTCACCGCGGTCAGTGACGCGATCGCGTCGCTGACCAGCCGCGGCGCCATACCGCTGCGCACGAAGCCCAGATGGGTTCGCAGCGCGTCCCGCAACGCCTGTACCGTCGTGGGTTTCCAATGCGCCGGCACGGCGATGGAAATTTCCGAGCACGCGGCGTCAGCGCCGGCCGCGAGCACCATCGCGTCCAGTGCCTCCACCGTGAGCAGTTCCGGGTCATGCGCGGAACCGTCGGGTGACACCAGCGCAACGGAATCACCGATGCGCTCGATAAAGCCCCTCATCGGTACGCCAGGCTCGGTTAGGTACGGGTTCTCTTCGGGTGCACCGATTTTCGGTGCACAGTGCGGGTAAAGGGTGAGCACAGACCGGCGGCTAACCGGTGGGCTTCCATTACGCGCAGCGACCAGGTTCGTGGTCCCGATCGACAACCCGAGTGGGTCGTACATAGAGCGAAACCTTCGTCTATAGGGGTCGGTGGCCAGCGTTAACCATAGCCGCGGACACGCGGAAAGCCGATGCTTCGCAATGTCATTGGTATCCGCTCGATGCGCTTGCGTCACCGAAGCGGTACCGAAAACCCCTTGACAAAAAGCCTTTCGCTACAACACCGTCAGCGGCAGCGAATGCCTGGGCTCGAACTGGAAGGTCGAGCCCCCACTCACTCTGACCACCGAAACCTCTGGCAGCTCCTCGGTGGCGGTCTCGGTTTCAACCAGTTCGGCCGTCCAGTCGGTGGCCGTTCCGCTAACTCGAACCTCGACGTGCGGGTCCACCGCGGTGGCGATCGCCTGGAGCGGCTGCACGGATTGCGGCGAGCACAGCGAGATCCAGGATCCGTCGTCATGGGCCGGCGATGCGTGCACACGCAGCAGGTTCGATTCCGTCTCGGCGACAACGTAGCCCGCGGGATTCAGCAGCGGGTGCAGTTCGAGGACGCGCAGCACACCGTCGATTCCGCTCGGAAGTTTCAGTGCGCGGTGGATGCGCTCGGCGGCCATGCCCGCGATGCCGATCAAGCCGCGGGTGCGCACGCCGACGGCTTCGTCGTCGCTGGCGGCTCGCGCGGCCACCGCGATCGCGAACGACAGGTACAGCAGGTGCATCTGCAGGCATACCTCGTCGGCCATTCGGACCAGCGCCGAATGCGAGAACGCGGCGAAGTCGAAATCCGAAAGCAACGGCCCCGAGTAATCCGCCTGCCCCTCATCTTCGGGGTCGACGGGATCGAGTTCCCAAGTCGCGGCGCGTGTTCGGCTCACGATGTCGAGTGCCGGGATGCTTTGCGCTTCGGGATGGGACTCGTCGATGATGACGGTCCATGCGCAGTGCGGGTGCCGGTCCGCCGGCGTCCGCGGCGGGCGGTGGATCGGGCGCACCTGGGCACGCGGATTGGTCGCGATCGCGGTGGCGTCGAAGGTCGGGTCCTCGATGGTGTGGCACATGCCGAACACGTACTGCTCGCCCATCGGCTCGACGTCGAGTAGGGCACCGCAGTGGTCGAGGCGGAATTCGCCGTGCCAGCGATCGTGAACGGTGTAGCGGAAGTCCATGAATTGCGGCGGGGCCCCGATGTCGAGCTGTAGGCCCTTGAAGATCGTCACCACATCGTCGCCCTCGTAGTTCAGCGCTTTCTGCATGCGCCGGGTGTAGATCGGGCTACAGCCCGCCCACTCCTCGATGGCGATTTGGATCATCTCCTCGCGGCCGAAAGCGGAGATGCACCAGGCCATTCCGGATCGGTCGATCAGCTGACCGATCAGCAGCAATTCGGGTACCAAGACGACGAGCTCGTCGCGGGACAATTGCGCGTATCGCGAGGGGCCGCTCACGCCCCAAAAATAGACTTGGCTATGTTATAAAGTCAACAATGCCCGTAATCGCCGGCCAGACGCCCGATCGCCGGGTTCGCCCCACCCGGCGGACCACCGCGCCACGCAAGCGCGGCGATGACACTCGGGCGAAGATCATCGATGAGACCGTGCGCTGCATCGTGGAGGAGGGATTCTCCGCGGCCACCGCCAAGCACGTGGCCGAACGTGCGGGCGTGACCTGGGGGGTCATCCAGTACCACTTCGGCGATCGCAACGGCCTGCTGATGGCCGTGGTGGACGACGGGGTGGCCCGGCTCGTCGACAGCCTGTCGTCGGCCGACGTCAGCGAGCTCCCCTTGCGCAGGCGCATCGAGGTGGTCGTGGACACAGCTTGGAGCTGCTACAGCAGCCCGACGTCGATGGCCGCCTTCGAAATCCTGCGCGAAACCCGCGGCGGCTCGGACCCGTCCTCGCGCCGCCACCTGCTCGACATGAATGCCGCGGTCGGCCAGCTGGGGAGGTTGATCAGCACGGATCCCGCGCATGCCGGTGTGGCGGAAGTCATTTGGGCCACGCTGCGCGGTGTGGTGCTGGCGCAGATGGTCACCGGGACCGCGATCGATTGGAGCCTGGAACGACGTGCCCTCGTCGACATGGTCACCCGTGTGCTGCAATGACCTGGTGACCCTCGACGACCTCGCCGACATCGAAGCGATAAAGCAAGTCAAATACCGGTATCTGCGCGCGCTGGACACCAAGCACTGGGACGACTTCACCGACACCCTGGCCGAGGACATCAAGGCCGACTACGGGCCGTCGATCGGCAACGAGCTGCATTTCACCAACCGGGCCGACCTGGTGGAGTACATGCGTACCTCGCTGCCCTCCAACGTGATCACCGAACACCGGGTGACGCATCCGGACATCACTGTCGACGGCGACACCGCAACGGGCAGTTGGTATCTGCAAGACCGCGTTATAGTCGCCGACTTCAACTTCATGTTGATCGGGGCCGCCTTCTACCGCGACACCTACCGTCGCACCGAGGCGGGCTGGAAGATCAGCGGCACCGGCTACGACCGAACCTATGACGCCACACTGTCTTTGGAGGGCCTGAACTTCACGCTCAAACCCGGTCGCGCCGTCGCCGCGGACTGAAGGCTACTTCGTGATGGCGATGACCGCGCCCGGCCGCAGCCATTTCATGATCGACACCAGCTGAGCGTCGTCCACCGCCACGCAGCCCTCGGTGGGCTTCCCGTCGGTGGTGTGAAAGAAGAACGCGGCTCCACCACCCGGGGTCTTGTCCTTGTTGACGCCCATCACGACGGCGTGCTTGTACTGCGGGATCTGCAGGTTCTCGCTGTCACCGGTGTTGAACGGGCACTGCGCCTTCTGGCACACCTGCATGGTGTTGAACGTGGGACTGTGGTCGTCGCCGCTCCACCAGTAATTGGCACCGGACACCTGGGTATAGGGCAACCCGGTGCCTGGATTCGGCGCCGTGCCGAACGCGGAGTCCAAGCTGTACACGCCCATCGGGGTGGCCGGAACACCGCTCTTGGCCTGCGGTGCCATTCCCGCCGAACCGACGTGGGTGGGAATGCCGGACCGCAGCGACTGCCAACCGGTGCCGGTGCGCTGGAAGATCTCCATGGTCGCGTTGGAACCGCCGGTGCTCACCACCGAAACCACTTGGGTCGCATTGCCAACCGAGTTCGCGAACCACGGGGCGCCCGCGGCCGCACCGGTCGGCGCCAGCACCACCGAGGCGAGAATTACGCACGCCGCGACGCACAGCGAAGTGAGCAGTCGGTGCATGCGCTCCATCGTCGAACGGGCACGTCCTCAGGGTCAAGTAAATGTTTAGCCGCGGTTGGGTCACCGCGTCGTGATCAAACATGCACCGGGACGGCGTTGTTAAGGAACTGCGGCGGTTTCGGTCGCACGCCGCGGGCTGACGAGTCGCTTCATCGAAGGCCGGAAAATCAACAGACACAACAGGAAATACAGGTATCCCAGCGACCAGCCGGCCAGCACGTCGGACGGGTAATGCACGTTGAGCGCCACCCGGGCGATGCCGACCGTCACCAGCACCACCGTCACCACCGCGACCGCGATGCCGCGGGCCATCCGATGCAGCATCGGAAAGAAAAAGCACAACACGGCGAGCAGCGCGGCCATCGCCTCCAGCGCATGCCCGGACGGAAAGGACGTCGAGGGCGCGGCGACCAACATGCTTGGCGGCCGGGGACGGTTGACCAGCGCCTTGGCCACCGCGGTCACGAACTCGTTGAGCGGCCCGCACGCGAAAGCCAGCACCAGCGCGGCCCGCAGATTGCGCAGCACCAGGGCGGACACCGTCATCACAACGCCCAGCACGGACATCGGGACGGGGCCCACCGCATAGGACACGACTTCCCAAAAGCGAAGCCACAGCGGATGTTTGAGCGCGAGGTCGCGAGCCGCGTTGAGCAAGGACCAATCCGTCCGGTACAGCCAATTCCAGTGTTGGCGGTAGCCGACCCACATCGCCGCATACACGGTGGCGGCCAACGCGGCGATCAAGGCGGCCACCGGTGTCCGGGGGCGAGTCATGACCAACCGATACCAGCACCGCCTTCGCCGTCACCGTGCGGCCCGCCCCCTCGGAGTCGCGGCCGCGTCATACTGTCGATATGGCCGTCTTCGTCCGTAGGTTGTTCGGCATCGGCAAGCTGCCCGACCAGCTGCATGCCGAGGTCGAGTCGGAAGGCCTGATCTACCTCGCCGATTATGTAGCCGTGACCCGCCGATTCAGCGGCACTATCCCGGGCGTGCGGTTGCCGCACAGCGTCGCCAGCTACACGGGTTCGCTGGTCTTCACCTCGGAGCGGGTGCTGGCAACGCTGTCCATGCTGCCCCGGCTGGCCGGCCCGACCGTCAACGTGCGCTGGGACGCGCCGCAGACAGGAGGGGCGCAGGTGGAGATATCGCCGACCGGACTGCAGGTCAACGCCGACGTCTCCCGAGTCGACAAAAAGTTCACCGGCGAACTGTCGCTGCACTACAAGGTGACCATTCCGGACGATGTTCTCAGCCGCCTGCCCCGGCGGTCGCTGGCGTTCGACATGCCGCCGGAATACGTGTTCCGCGCGGTCGGGGTTACCTATAGTCCCTGATCGTGATCCGCGGCCAGGGCGGCTGCCGCAGCACCGCGAGGGTGCCGATCACCGCGGCCAGCAGGCCGGTGATCACCCCGATCAGCGCGATCCGGCCGTTGTCGACGGCCGGCGTCCAGGTGGCCTGCCCGTCACGGATGGCGAACACCCCCAGCGGCTTGGTGACCACGATGACGGTGGTGCCGTCCGGGGTCTGATAGGGCTCGCCGTAACCGCGGCCGGCGCTGGGCTCGGCGGCCAGCTGATCGAGCACATCGGAAGGCTTCACTTCAAAACCACTCCCTTCGCGGGGGCCTTGGGGCCAAGGCACGATCAACGCTAACGCCGATTTCCTACGATGGCAGACGTGACCGGTGACGCATTCAGCTCGCATGAGCGGCGGGCGGTCTATCGCGTCATCTACGAGCGTCGTGACATGCGCCGATTCGTTCCCGGTGCGGCGGTGGACGAGGCCGTATTGGCGCGCCTGCTGCAGGCCGCGCATGCGGCGCCCAGCGTCGGGCTGATGCAGCCGTGGCGCTTCATTCGGATCACCGACGCCTCGCTGCGGCGACGCATTCATGCCCTGGTCGACGAGGAGCGTCCGCGCACCGCGGAAGCCCTGGGCGAGCGATCCGACGAGTTCCTGGCGCTCAAGGTGGAGGGCATCCTCGAGTGCGCCGAGTTGTTCGTGGTGGCGCTGGGCGACGGCCGCGACGCGCACGTCTTCGGTCGGCGAACGCTACCGCAGATGGACTTGGCGTCGGTGTCGTGCGCGATCCAGAACCTGTGGCTGGCGGCCCGGTCCGAGGGCCTCGGGATGGGCTGGGTGTCACTTTTCGATCCGCAACGGCTGGCGGCGCTGCTGGGGATGCCGTCGGGCGCCGAGCCCGTGGCCATCCTGTGCCTGGGACCGGTACCCGAATTCCCCGATCGGCCGGCGCTGGAACTGGACGGCTGGACCGTTGGGCGACCGTTGTCGGAGTTCGTCTGCGAGAACCGATGGGGTCAGTTGCCGACGCCCTGACGCAACAGCACTCAGGAATCCCGCGGGGAGGTTGCGGTAACGTCGCCGGTCGCAAGGCAATGTGAGAGGTGACGCCATTGGAGATAGCGGAACAAAACCGGAATACGGGCTCTTTGGACAACGTGCTGATCGTGCACTGGCACGACCTGGGGCGCTACCTCGGCGCCTACGGCCACTCCGACGTATCGAGCCCGCGGCTGGACCGCCTTGCCGCCGAGGGCATCCTGTTCACCCGCGCGCACGCCACCGCGCCGCTGTGCTCGCCGTCGCGCGGATCGCTGTTCACCGGTCGCTACCCGCAAAACAACGGCCTCATCGGGCTGGCCCACCACGGCTGGGAATACCGTGACGGCATCCGGACCCTGCCTCAAATCTTGTCTGAATCGGGCTGGTATTCAGCGCTTTTCGGTATGCAGCATGAGACCTCCTACCCGAAGCGGTTAGGATTCGACGAGTTCGACGTGTCGAACTCCTTCTGTGACTACGTCGCCGACAAGGCCGACGAATGGCTGCGGCAAAGCGCCGAAGGCCTTGTCGGACAGCCGTTTTTGTTGACCGCCGGGTTTTTCGAGACCCACCGGCCCTATCCGCACGACCGTTACACGCCGGCGGACAGCGCGCAGGTCGATCCGCCCGACTACCTGCCCGACAGCCCCGAGGTGCGCGGCGACCTCGCCGACTTCTACGGGGCCATCAGCACCGCCGACGCCGCCGTGGGGCGACTGCTCGACGCGCTGGCCGACACCGGTTTGGACGCCAACACCTGGGTGGTGTTCTTCACCGATCACGGCCCGGCGTTTCCCCGGGCGAAATCCACGCTGTATGACGCCGGTACCGGCATCGGCATGATCATCCGCCCGCCCACCAACCGGGCGGTGGGTCCACGCATCTACGACGAGCTGTTCAGCGCCGTCGACTTGGTCCCGACGTTGTTGGGGCTGTTGGGGATTGACACTCCGGTCGATGTCGACGGTGTATCACACGCGTCCGTGCTGCTGGAACCGGATCCGCCGACCACACCACCGGTGCGCGATCACGTCTACACCACGAAGACCTACCACGACTCGTTCGACCCGATCCGCGCGATCCGCACCAAGGACTACAGCTACATCGAGAACTACGTGCCCCGCCCGCTGCTCGATCTGCCGCTGGACATCGAGGAAAGCCCGTCCGGGCGGGCCGTCGCGCCGTTCGTCAAGTCGCCGCGGCCCGAGCGTGAACTCTACGATCTGCGCACCGATCCCAGCGAGACCACCAACCTGCTGGCCGATGACCGAACCGATGCGAATGAGGTCGCAGCTGATCTTGCTGTCAGACTGCACGATTGGCGTCAACGCACCGGTGATGTCATCCCGTCGGAGTTCGCCGGCACCCGCATTTCCGCGAGATACACCGAGACGTATCTGAAGATCCATCGGTCGAAGCCGACCCCCCGCTCGGCCATAGCCGCTGACCGCGGCATCGAAGAAGGCAAGCCAACGCAGCGTTAATCACCGTTGACCCAAATTCGTTGCCGCGCCGGGGATCGGCGGCCGGTGGGCGCTGCCGGGTTACCCGGCTGAACGGCTCGACCCGCCCACCTCGGCGATGACGAACACCCGCCGGAACGGGAAGATCGTCGCGCCGTCGGACCGCGGTGGGTAGGCGTCCCGCAGCAACGGGATCAGCTCCTCGCGGAACTTCTCCCATGCGTCGTCGTCGAGCCGCTCGCGCACGGGAACCAGCGCGGTGCCGGTGATCCACTCCAGGACTGGATGCTCGCCGGTCAGCTGGTGCAGATAGGTCGTCTCCCAGACGTCGACCTTGCATCCCGCGTCGAGCAGCAGATTGGCGTAATGCGCCGGGGGCTGAACCACCGCCCCAACCCGAAATGGAATGTCGCGCAGCAACTTCGCATACGGCTCCCGGCGGGCGAGCGCCCGCACCGCGGCGTAGGACGGCGACTCGAAGTTGCCCGGCATCTGGACACCGATCCACGATCCAGGCGCCAGCTCCCCCGCCCACCGCAGCAGCAGGTCGGCGTGCTCGGGCACCCAGTGCAGGGCCGCGTTGCTGACCACCACGTCGGTGTCGGGTTTGGGCTTCCAGTCGCGCAGGTCACCGGTGACGGCGTCGATGCCGCGTTCCTTCGCGGCGGCAACCATCTCCGGCGAGCTGTCCATCGCCTCGATCACCGCGTCGGGCCAACGCCGGGCCAGGTACTTAGTCAGGTGCCCCGGACCGCAACCGAGATCGACGACGCGACGCGCGCGCTCGGCACCCACCCGCGACAGCAAGTCGTAGAAGGGGCGGCCGCGATGGTCGGCGAAGGCCAGGTAAACGTCCGGATCCCACATGTCGATCCTCCCGATCCTCGCGCCGCCGCAACCGGCCGATAGCAAACCGTATAACTCCTATGGTGCGCCGACGCGGCCCGGATGGTCCCGGGATAACACCGCGTTGACCGAAACGGACAAAACGCCCAGGAAGCCCGTGGCCGTCGGGCTACCATCGGCGTTCGTGGCGCCCGACTCAGATCCGATCGACCCGCCCATCCCCGTTCCCGACGTTTCCGGCGCCGATCTTTCGGCCGGCGCCGGCGGACTACCCCCTCGCTCGGCGTTGTCGCCCCGCCAGCGAATGGTAGTCGAGGCATCGGCCCTGGGTGATCTGGCCCTGCGCACCTGGGTGGCCTCGCTGCTCTCCACGACGGTGGCGCCGTTCGTGGTGGCAAGTACGCTGCGGCAATCCCATTCCGCCACCGAACGCGACAACCTCGACTTCTATGCGGAGTTGGGGGCGGCGAAAGACCCGGCGCGATCCTTTCCGCCACCCACCGAGATCCCCCGGGTCGCATCGCGGCGGGCCAGCCCGCTGGCGCAGTGGATCGCGCACGGCACGGTCGACAACATCGCATTTCCCAGCAGCTTCACCGCCGTCAACCCCGCCATGCGCCCGCAGTGGGGCGCCTGGCGGGCCAACAACACCGTGCGGGCGCAGCATTGGCGCCACGACGACGGGCCGCGTCCCACCCTGTGCGTGATCCACGGCTTCTTGGGATCGTCCTATCTGGCCAACGGACGGTTCTTTTCGTGTCCCTGGTACTACCAGTCCGGCTACGACGTACTGATGTACACACTGCCCTTTCACGGCAAGCGGGCCGAAAAATATTCACCATTCAGCGGTTTCGGCTATTTCGCCGGTGGACTCAGCGGTTTCGCCGAGGCCATGGCACAGGCCGTGCACGACTTTCGCTCCATCATCGACTATCTGCGCCACACCGGGGTCGACCGCATCGCGCTCACCGGCATCTCACTGGGCGGCTACACCTCGGCGCTGGTGGCCTCGGCCGACGCTCGGCTCGAGGCGGTGATCCCCAACTGCCCCGTCGTCACCCCGGCGACATTGTTCGACGAATGGTTCCCGGCCAACAGGCTGGTGCGGCTGGGTCTGCGGTTATCCGACATCAGCCACGACGACCTCGCGGACGGGCTGGCGTACCACTGCCCGCTGAACTACCGGCCACTGGTGCCGCGGGAACGCCGGATGATCATCACCGGACTCGGCGACCGGATGGCGCCGCCCGACCATGCCGTCAAGCTATGGCAGCACTGGGATCAATGTGCGCTGCACTGGTTTCCGGGCAGTCACGTGCTGCACATCAGCCAGTTGGACTACCTGCGCAGGATGACCGCTTTCCTGCGGGAGGTCATGTTCTGACCACCTCGACGGTGTCGGCGTTGTCGCCGGTTTGGCCGGGCGAGGCGCGGTGCGCTCCGCCGAGCAGGGTGGGCCAGTGCAGCTGCGCGAGCAGGTTCTGCGGCGCTGCGGCGTGTCCGTCCAGCCGACGCGTGGACAACAGGTCCAGCGCCGTCAACGCCGGCAGGTGGTTTCCGCGTTGCGGGGTCAGCCCACCGATCGGCGGTTTGCCATCCGGGGCGGTCTCGGTCTGGAACGCACACGCCACCGCGACGGTGAACCGGTCTGTGTCACCGGCGATCTCCAACGCCGTGCAGGTTTCGCGCGCGGGATAAGACCGGATCGCCTCCAAGGTCTCCGGCAGTGTGTCGTCCACCCGAATTTCGTATGCTGCAAGATAATCCGAGGCGCCGCGCTGCACTCCCCGCCACCTCTCGCGGGGGTTGGACGTCAGTAGCCGGGGGACATCGTCGGCGGCGACGGTAGTGGCTTCCCAACCGATCTCCCTCAAATGGTCCGCCAGCCGGCGAGCCGCGACCTGAGCGGTCTCGTGCAACGGGATTCGCGGTGAGCGGGCCTGCAGCGCAGCCAGATTATCCCGCGCCGATACCGTGAGACCGATCCAGGTCTCGCGTCGTGACACGTCGGAGGTGTTGTCGCGGCTGGTGATTCGGATCTTGTCGGCCCGGATGCCGTAACGATTGAGGTAGCTCGCGATCAACGGGAGCGGCAACGCGTCGGAGTCATCCTCCGGTGTGCCGAGGCGAATCAGCGCGGTTGCCGCCGTGTCGGAAGTGCTCGCCGGGACGGCGTTACCGCGTCCGATCATCGCCACTCGGCGGCGCAGGATGGTGGTGAAATGCAGACCGTGCCACCAGCCGAACAACACGATCACGACGGCGGCCGCGATGCCCAGTAACCAGTAGTCACGCGGCGGTCGCCACGGGTAGGCCATGACCGCGGGCACAACGGCCAACAGCGCCAACGTGATTCGACCGCTCCCGGGAGTCGGTATCCGATGCTTGCTCACGGGGTGGGGTCCTTTCGTCGGCGTGCGGCGATTGCGGTGACTGCGCCGGCCACCGCGACCAGCACGGCCAGCGCGGCGGTGCCGGCCACCGCGACGGTCCGTGGTTTGGTGTCCTTGGGCGCGGGGGCCGGCGGCACGGTCACCGGCTTGAACGATGCCGCCCCGGGCTGGTTACCCGCGGGCAGTTCCCAGGTCAGGGCCGCCACCGGATCCACGCTGCCGGTGCCGACCACGTTGGACGGTTCACGCGCGCCGTTGTGCGCGGTTGCGGTGATGCGACGCTGCACTGCGGTGGCGTTCAGGTCGGGATACTTACTGCGGACCAGCGCCGCGACACCGGCCACGTAGCCGGCCGCATACCCGGTTCCGCTGACAGCGGCGAGTTGCTGGTGCCCGTCAGGCAGGCCGTTGGCCAGTCCGCCGCCGTCGGCGTTGCCGATCGACACGATGCGTTCGCCGGCCGCGGCGACACCCACCCACGGTCCCGCCACCGTGAATTTCGACGGCTGGCCGTCCGGGGTCAGCGACGCCACCGACAACACGTACGGCTGCCACCACGAGGGGATGGACACCGACGTGACACCGGCCCAATTTCGCGGATCGTTGGGGCGGCTCAAGTCGGTGAGCGGGTTCGACTCACACGAGGCGCCGCCGGCGCCCGCACCGCTGTCACCCGCGCCGGCCACGAGTACCGCGTCCTTGTCCACCGCCGCGTAACGGACCGCCGCGCCTAAAGCGGCCTGATCAACCGATCGGTCCACGGGCAGGCAGGTGGCCGACCCGATATCGATCACCCGCGCACCGAGGTCGGCCGCATGCACGATCGCCCGGGCGAGTGTCGACACCTCGGCCGACACTTGCGCCATCAATGGATCACCACCCGGCGTTCGTGGCGAGAACTTGGCCGACGTCGTCCTGATCGACACCACGCGCGCCGCGGGTGCCACGCCGGAGAACCCATCGTCGGGCGAGGGCTGACCGGCGATGAGCCCGGCCACCAACGTTCCGTGTCCGTCGCAGTCGGTCAGCCCATCGGTCGTCTCGACGAAATCGCCGCCCGGTTCGACGTTGGGCAGCCTCGGCCCCGGCCGCACTCCCGTGTCGAGCACCGCCACCAGCTGCCCCTCGCCGCGCGAGAACTGCCATGCTGCAGGGAGATTCAGCATCGACTGACTGGGCGTGATCGCACCGGGGTCGCTGCCCGGCACGACACCGGAGGTGCTGCAGGGTCCGCGCTGCTCCATCGGCTGCCCGGGCCCCGGCGCGCCGCTGGGCGGTGGGGCGCCGGGATCCACCGTCGGCGGGCTGATCGCGGATGCCGGCGCACTCGTCCACGTCGCGGCGGCGGGCAGCAAAGCCAATGCCGCTGCGGCGCAGGCTGATGCCGGCCGAATCATCGATTGAGCACCAGGGCGAACAAACCGACGACGAAAGCCATCACGGGGATGAGCGACGCGTCGAGTCCGGTCGCGACAAAGCCCACCAGCCGGCGCACCGGCAGCGAGTAGCTCTCCGGCGCGGCGATACCCGGGTTCATCGCCACCACGATCCAGACCAATACGAGCACCAGAACGACCAGTGCGGCGCCCAGGGCGGCGGCGTAGCGTCCGGTGGAGGTGTAGAACACCAGCAGCACGCCGGCGGCCAAGAAGGGCTGGGCGAGCAGCCACGCCTTGCAGGCGGCGGAGTCCCACACCCTGGCGCGCAGCACCGACGTCGCGGCGGTGGCCGCCACTACGTACCAACCCGCGCCGCTGAGCGCCTCGGGCCGCAGGCCGATCACTACCGAACCCAGGACGCTGAGTAGCACTGCGCCGGCGATGAATCCGCTCTGATGTGCGTCGCTGATCCGGACCCGGCGCGGCAGGTCCTCGAGCACCTGCAGCGACGGCGCCGACGGGGTGGGGTCCCCGGGTGCCGGAATGACCGGCAGCGGGAAGCGCGCCCACAGTGCGGACAGTTGAGGCGTCTCGATGGTGACCAGCAATGCCGCCACGATCAGCCCGCAGCCGATGGCGATCGGCTCGAGATGCCAGAGCAATTCGGCGCCGGCGGCCAGCAACACCCCGGCGCCGACCACCGCGGTCGCGGTGAAAAAGCCGGCGATGCGTTCACGCTCGGCGCTGGGCGCCATCAAGGCGATCAGCGACCACGCGGTGACACCGGCCGCGGCCAGGGTCAGTTGGGCGGCGCCGAACTTGCCCGGCACGGCCAGCGCGAGCGCCGCGGCGATGGGAGCGAGTGCGGCGATTGAGAGCGTCATGCCGGTGCGCGCCGAGCGAGCGGTGACCAGCAGTCCGACGGTAGCGGTCACCGCGGCGACGGCGCTGACCGCGACCAGTCCCAGCAGCGCACCGGTGGCTACCCGGTAGGTAACGGACAACCCCGTCACCAGGAACGTCACCGCGATCGCCGCGGCCAAAGCGCCACGCTGGATATGCGTTGTGCCCCATGGCTTGAGCCGGGAAGTCGAGAAGATCATGGCCGCATCGGCGATGTCCTCGACGATGCCGGGCGCCGCCGGACCCAGCGGAAGCGCCTGGAGCGCCAGGAGGTCGCCGTCCACGACTCCGACCGTGTCGAGGCTGGCGTCCAGACTGAACGGCGCACCACCGATCGGGGCCAGGCTCAGTTGAGTCGCCGCACCGACGTCGGCGGCACCGCGCGAGGCGGCGCCGTCTTCCGAACCGCCGTTGGTCGGAACCACCAAACGCTGGACGGCCGGCAGGATTTCGCGCAGCGGCAGCTCCGCAGGCAAGGCCATTTCCATCAACCTGCTGTCCGCGAGGATTGCCACACGGACGATCGGCATGACGGTTCCGGATGTCACCGGATCTCCGAAAAGTGTTGTGGCCGTTGCTGGAACATCGTTCTCTCTTCTTTCGTATTACGAGTTTTGTACGGAAAAATCTCGGGCCAACCGGTGTTCGCCGAACCATCCGGCATCTGGCAGTAGGGCGGTCAGTTGTTCGATCGCGACGGCGATCGCGAACGGTGTTCCCGGCGCGAAGGTCGAAACCCACTCGCCGTCGAAGGCCAGGGACGGACTGACCAGCACCCGCCCCTCGCGTGCGTCGACAATGCTCATCCCCACCTCGGTGGTGGAGTGCCGGCCGTCGCAGCGGCAGCCGGCGACGATCTCGACGTAGCTGCGTGGTCCTTCGAACACCGATTCCACCACCTTCCGTGCCGATTGCGGGATACCCAAGTAGTCAAGGACTTCAGCGAGCGGGGCACCCGAACGCAGTCGCTCGTCGGCTCGGGCACCAACCCGCATCGGCATGCTGAACTCGTCGAACCGCGCGGGCGCGCGGTTCGCGAGACCGACGGTGAGCACCGGCACGAGCGCGCGCGGATGGTCGATGTCCATGACGGTGAACGTGATGAGCTGCGCGCTGCGCAACGCGACCACTGTGATCGACGGCTTGCCGGCCACACCGGTGCGCTGCGCGACGATGCCCCGCAGCAACCCGGCGTCGCCTTCCGCACCGGTGTCCTTGGCCGGACCGATGTAACGCATGTCCAGCCACCGCTGCGGAAAACACACCACTTTGATCCACTCGGCGACCGCTGGGTTGACCAGGCCGCCTTCTGAGACCAGACCCAGTTCGGTCAGCTCAGCTTTCTGACGGTCGAGGAACGCGCTGCGTTCCGCGGCATCACGATAGGGCGAGGTGATCGCCAATACCCAGGGAAAGCTCCCCGCCCCAATCGTTTCCGCGATGAACCAAGCGTGATCGACCGTCAGCTCGACGGCGTTGGGCGCTCGGTCCATCAGGTTCGTTCAGTCACGACCTAGCCGCCCCACTTGGCGGCTTCGGCCTGGTCGCGGGCCAGCATCGACATGGTGTTCGCCTCGTGGGTGCTCGCCATTGACTGGTAGGCGCGCACGAGGCTTTCCATCGCCTGGTTCCATTGGGCCTGCCACACCTGGTAGGTCATACCGGTGTCACCCTGCCAGGCGTTGGACAACGTGGCCTGCTCGCTGGCGATGTCGGAACCGAGCCCCTGCATGGTGCCGGCGTAGCCCGACATGTCGGCGGCGTGGTTCAACATCGCCGGGTAGTTGTACATGATCTGCGACATGACAAGTCCTTTCGCGGTTGCTAGCGGTGAGATCAGAACGCGGTGTAACCGGACGCGGCGGCGGCATCCGCGGCCACGTAGGTGCCGGCGGCGTCACCGAGGTTGGCCTGGGCGATGTCCAGCAGGGTGTTGACCCGGGCGGCGACCTCGACGAATCGCGCGTGCGCGGCCTGGAAGGCGGCCGAGGACTCGCCCTGGTGGAACGCCTGCGCCGACATCGCTTCCTGCTCGGCCTGGCTGATCGTGCTGCGCATCAACGCCGCCTTAGCGCTGAAGGCCGACTGTGCGGCTACCAACTGCGGAATGTGAGCGTCCAACATACTCATGCTGATTCCTTTCTGTTGCTTCCATTGGGGTTTCGGTAATTCACCTTCACTGGCTGACTGCCTTAACCCCCTTTCCCGGGCTCGGTTGGGTGTGCTCCGTTACCGGCTTCCTGCTCCCACGTGCCGGGCACCATCGGCATGCGTGGGCCACCACCGAAATCGTCCTCGGCCAGCTTGGTCAATCCGGCCGCCTGGAAGGCTTTCTGTCGCCGCGTGGTTCCGGCGAACCCGAGTGGCCCCGCCCCCTGGGCGGATGCGACGGCCGCGGCCAGTTCCTCCTCGTCGCCGAAATCGGGGGGGACACCGAAATCGGAGTCCATGTCCGCGTACTCGTCGGCGTGATCGTGCAGCGTGGCCCGCCGCCTGCGCCGTGCGCGCGACTCGGCGCGGTTCGCCGCTGCGGCACCCGCTGCCGGGATGGTCGCCGCCGGAGCCTTGACCCCGCCGCGGCCGCCCAACGTGGGTCCGACGCCCGCGTCCGGGTCACCGCCCATGGCCACCAGGTAGGCGAAGTTGGTCGCCGCCGCCGCCGGCGCCGGCGCCGCGGGCGCACCGGAGCCCGCGGCAGCCGTGGTGGCCGGTGCCCCGGCCGGAGTCGCCACCGTCGGGGCCAACGCGACCGCCGGCATCATGGTCGGTTTGTTCGACGTCAGCACGGGGGCCACGACGGCGGGGGCGGCGTCGGCATCCGGCTCGACGTCAACGGGTGTGGTGAGCAGGGAACCGAGCCCGATGCCCAGCAGTAGCGGAATCAGCAACGGCGCGGTCAGGATCGCACCCCAGGTCGGCCAGCCGACGGCGTTGAAAAACACTTGGTAGGCAACGAAGAACAGCAGCGGCCCGTTGGCCGCCAGCAGCGCCGGCAGGTTCTGCAACAGCTGCTGGATGTTCTGGAGGAAGTCCTGCAGAGATTTGGACAACTGCTGGAAGAAGTTCTGCAACCAGTCGCCAGGGCTGTTCTGCGCGGCGTTTGCCGCGAGGCTGTTCGTTTGGCCGCCGGGATTGACAATGGGAGGCGCCGGCGTGGTGCGCGGCGACGCGGCCAGGGCCGAGCCCGCGACAGCCTGGTAAGTGCCCATGGTGGTGGCCGCCTGGACCCACATCCGCGCATAGTCGGCCTCGTTGACCGCGATCGGAATGGTGTTGATGCCAAAGAAATTTGTCGCTACCAACACCCCGTGCACGGTGTGGTTGGTGGCCAGTTCCGCGAGCGTCGGCATGGCCGCCAAGGCGGCCGTGTACGCCGTGGCCGCGACCTCTTGCTGTGCGGCCGCACCCGCGCTGTCGGCGCTCGCCTGCTGTAGCCACGCCAGATACGGCAGATGGGCCGCCACATACTGCTCGGCGCTCGGCCCCTCCCAGGCACCGGCCTGGGCCTCCCCCAGTAGCCCACTGAGTTCGGCTGCCGCCGAGGCGTATTGGGTGCTCAGCGCGGTCCACGCGCCGGCGGCCGCCAGTAGCGGCCCCGGCCCAGGACCGGCGCTGAGCAACGCCGAATGCGCCTCGGGTGGCAAAGCCATCCAGATAGTGGACCCTATGGGGGCCAGAGGGCCAGTCATTTGTCAGGCGCCCGCGATTCCGAACGTCGCAGCGGCCGCGGTGTCGCCCGCGAGGTAGCTTGCGCCGGCCTCGCCGACGCCGACGCCGGCGCGGCCCAGCTCTTCGACACCCTGGGCCGCCATGGCGGAGTGCTCCTGGCCCTGAGCGCTGAATCCGGCAGCCGTTTGCAGCGATACCGGGTCTACCGCCGGCGGCACCACCGCGGTGATCGCCGGAGCCGCCGCCGCGTGCGCGGCCGCCAGCCGTGCCGTCAGGGCCTCGACCGCAGCGCTGGTCGCGGCCAGACCTTCGGGAACCACTCGCAGGGTCATGGTTACTCCTTTCCTAGTCCTTCTCTACGGACTTGCGTAAACATCAGTGGGCGAAACCTTCGGTGGCGCCCTCTATCACGGACTCCCCGACCAACGGGTTGACCAACTGCACGTACGTCGGAGCGTCGCTGTCGCCCAGCAAGATCGCCCGCCCGGCAGGCAACCGGCCGAATCGCTGACCGCGGATCTTGCCGCTGTCCTGCGGATTACCCGCCAGCATCAACGTGGTCGCCTGCAAGTCGTTGAACCGGCGCAGCAGCGGATTGGTCATCAAGACGTGCCCCGAACCCGTCGCACGTGCGGTAACGATCACCCGCAGCCCCAGATCGGCCGCCTGCGAAAGCAATCCGATCAGCGGCGTCCACGGGCGCTGCCCGACGTAGGGCCCGCTCATCGCCGGCGAATCCGGTATCTGATCGACGTCGTCGATGATCAGGTAGTGGGTGTGGCCCGCGTAGCGCCAATGGGCCAGCTCCCCGGGTGGCAGTCCGGCCGGCGGTCGGCGCGATTCGATGATATTGGCCAGGCCCAGCATCGCCGGGGTGATCCGGTCGATGTTGGCCGTGTACTCGTTGTCGGCGAACAGCGGCTCGTCGACGAGGTGCAGCCGCCGATCCAGCACCGTGAACGCAACCTGATCGGGCGTGGAGTGTTCGCGCACGGTGCGGATGAGGTGGCGCAGCAGCGTGGTCTTTCCAGACTTGCTGTCGCCGAACACCATCAGTAGGGGGTTCTCGACGAAGCTGATCACGACCGGCGCGAGATCTTCCTCGCGCTGGCCGATCACGACCTGCTCCGGCCCGCGATACAACGACCCGACCGACTCCGGCGCGAGGTTGGTCGGCAGCAACCGCACCGGCGGCGCGGCCAGGCCCGGGTAACGCGCGTTGAGCGCGGCCACCTGGTCCAATTCCGGCGCGGCGAACAGGAAATGCTCTGCGGCCATGGTCAATCCGCGACCAGGCTGATCGTGGGGCACCGCTTCGGCGGGCCGGCGCAGCGCACCGACTACCCGCACGTTGCTGTCCCGTGGATCGTGCAACTTGAGCTCGAGCCGCAATCCGAGGCCATCGCGCATGGCCAGCGGCACCTCCAGCCAACTGGGTGTGGTGATGACGACGTGGATGCCGTACGCGAGGCCGATGTTGACCAGTTCGCTGACCCTGGCCAGCAACGGGTTTCGGGTGTTGAACTGGTCCGTGTTGTCGCGGCCGAAGGCGTAGAGGTTGTCGATGACCAAAAACACCTCTCCGAACCCGTCGTCGGGTGCGGCGCCATGCTTCTCCCGGAACGCCTCTCGCCGCTGCCGCGACAACAGCAGCTGTTCGAGTTCGCCGAAGGTACGCCGGATACGTTCGGGCTCCAGCGCAGAAGCGACGCTGCCGACGTGCGCCAAGTCCTCGAGCGCCCGAAGCTTGCCACCGCCGTAATCCAGGCAGTAGAAGGTGACCTCGCGCGGCGAGTGCAGGTTGGCCGCGGACAGGATAAACGTCTGCAGCGCGGTCGACTTGCCCGATTTCGGACCGCCGTGGATGACCATGTTGCCGGCCGACGAGGCGGCGTCGAACACCAGCGGGTCGCGGCGCATCTCGAACGGCTTGTCGATCTCGCCGAGTGGCCACTGCCACTGCCGCGGCGGAACGCCGGCGCGGGCCAGCATGGCGCTCAACGGAATCGGCTCGTCCAGTGGCGGCAGCCACAGCTGCGGCGCCCGTGGGCCGTAACCGGCCAGCTGATCACCAATGGTGGCGATCAGCTTGCGTGGTGGCCCGGTCAATTCGTCTTCCTCCGGGGTTGTGATCACGGTGTCCTGATCCGGTTCCACCCGGCCGGCCGTGAAGAGCTTGGGCTCCGGAATAGACGGCACCACAAATGACTTAGCCTTGACGGGCGGCTCGTAGATGCCGTCGACATAGGTGCTGCGGAATTTGATCGGCGTCGCTCCCGGGGCGGGTACCAAGAAGCCCACGCCCTTATGCTCCTTGCCGGATTCGATGTGGTAGGCATCCTCCACACCGATGATCTGGCGAGACACGCTGGGGCTGGCCACCTTCAGACCGATGCGGTAGGAGGTGTTCTTGTCGATGTCCTTGATCTTGCCGACGTCCAGCGTCTGCGACGCGAACAGGATGTGGATGCGGAACGAGCGGCCTTTTCGCGCAACGTAATCGAACAGCTCCGCGTATTCGGGGTGATCGGCCAGCATCAGGGTGAACTCGTCGGCGACGACGAACAGCGTCGGGATGGGCGGCAGGTCGTTTCCGGCGGCGATGGCGGCCTCGTACTCCACCACCGAGTTGAACGCGCTGCCCTGCACCTGGCGGCCCGCTTCGCGGAGCAACGTTTCCCGGCGGGCGACCTCGCCGCGCAGCGTGTCGGCGAACCGATCGGCCAGCGACTTCTTCTCGGCCATGTTCGAGATGACGGCAACCACTTGCGGGAAGTTGCGGAAGCTGTCGGCGCCGGCCTCACCCTTGAAGTCGGCGTAGATGACGATCAACCGATCTGCCGAATGAGTCGTCAACAGCGACAAGAGGATCGACATCAGGGTCTGGGACTTACCCGAGCCCGTCATACCGATCATCAGCCCGTGCGGACCCATGCCGCCCTCGGCTTCGTCCTTCAGGTCGAACATCAGCGGCTCACCGGTCGCGGTGACCCCGATCGGAACGCGCAACTCGTCCTCGCGGCGGCGCGGCGCCCACAGCGTGGGCACGTCCAGCTGGGAAGCATCCGGAATGCCCAGCATCGTGGTGAAGGTGGCACCGCGGGTGGCCGCCGAGCGCAGGCCGGTGTGGCTTGGGTTGGAGTCCCAGCGCGACAACTGGCGCGCGAGGTGCGCCGCCTCGTCGGCACCCAATTCGTCGGCGTTGTCGATGTAGGGCTGCCAACCGCCGGTCTGCCAGCGCTCGATGGCACCGACTCGACCGCCAGCGCCGGTGATGCGCAGGATCGGCCTTTCCGGATCCGAATACTGCTCACGGTTGGGCGCCGTTGCGCTGCGGTGCACAACGGTGACACCGGCCCGGCCCAGCGCCAGCGTCGACGCGTTCAGGTCGTAGTCGGGGTCGTCGATGATGATCAGCAGGTGACGAAACGCAGCGGCGGGCTCACCGGTGAACGCCGGGCGGTCGGCGAGGGCCGAACCCAGTTTCGCGACCAAGTCATCGGCGTTGGTGAACATGAAGCGGGCGGGTCCGACCCCGTCGAACTCACCGGGAATGTCGATGTGCGCCAACCACTTCAGCCAGGACCAGTGCCGGCTCTCCAGATTCGGGGTGACCAGTGCGACCCCGAGCACGGTCGGGTCATGCCAGGTCACCGCCTGAGCGAGCCACGCGCGCAGCGCCCCCCGCACCCGGTCTTCCTCGCCCAGCACGGTGATGCGGGAGACCTTTGCCAGGTCGATACCGGTCGGTACGTCCGGCACGGTCCGATGGGTGTCGAGCAGGCTGCGTAACGCGCTGTGCGACACCGGCTCCAGGTCGATTTCATCCGCGGTGTCGTTGACCCGCAAGGTCGTGGCCAGTGGCACGTGATGACGGCCGGCCCGCAGGACCAGGAAGTCGGGATCGTGGGGGTCGCGCTCCCATTGGCGGCGGGTTCCCGGCACGGCCGCGATCGCGGCGGGCTCCGGGTGGGACCACTGGGCCGCGGCGCGCTGCGCGGTGGCCTGGGTACGGATGTTGTCCCGGACCACCGAGAGGTAGCGCAGGTAGTCGGCGCGTTCGGCGTCGACCTCCTCGGTACGCGTCTTGTTGTCGTTGCCGCGGTACATCGCGGTCGCGGCGAGCAACAGCACGAACGGGAAGAACAATGTCTGCGGCGAGATCAGCCGCATCCCGGTGGCGAACAGGGCGACGACCATGCCGACGATCAGGATCACCAGCACATAGGGCATTGCCCGCCGCAGGAACGACGGCGGAATCACCCGGGGCAGCTCAGGTGGCGCCTCGATGGCGATGGTGCCCTTGCGGGTCACCGGCGGCGCCAGCCGGCGGCGCGCTTCGAAGATCAGTCGGCTCATCGGGGGGCTCCCTCGGCAGATGCCACACGGCCGGGCTTCTGATCGGGGGTCAGCCCGTCATGTGCCAGCAGCGCGTCGGCGCGCGATAACGTCGGACCATTGGCGAACAGCGACAGCACCGACCACGGGACGGGCACCGGTGAACCGCTAAGGCCCAGCGCCTCAACCGTTTTGCCATGCCCGGTGGCCGAGTGCTCGGCCTCGTTGTCGATGCCGTAGCGGACACCGGTGTCAGAAACCCAGAACAACGAGCCGGTGCCCGGTGACTCCGGGGCGCCGCCGACGGTTTGGGTGAAGTAGCCGGTGCCCGGCGCCAGGGCGACACGAGTGGCGGTTGTCGCCGCACCGCCACCTACCAGGTCGATGGTGCGGATCGATTCGGCGATCGGCAGCGCGGAGCCGGACATCAGGTTCAGCGAGCTGGTCGCGGCTCCGGCCGGCTTACTCCAATAGACGCATGTGACAGGGGATTTGGCCGCATCGACCAGGCTGACCTGTTGATCCGGATAGCGCTCGGTGTCCAGCATCCGCGACACTGGCAGCTTGGCCACCGCGTCGGCACCAAGCCGCGGCGGTTGGTCCAGCCCATAGGAATTGGTGTTGCGCAGGATCGCGGCGAGCACGGGTGAAATCTGTTGCAGGCCGTCGGGCATGACCGCGTAGTAGCGCGGTGCGCCCGACGAACTCTGATCCAGGGCGTAGGAAACCACCACCGCGCCGATCGGTGCGGGCACGGTGAACGGCGCCGGGGCACCGGCGTTCGGGATGCCCGGTGCGGTCAGCGGCGGCCCCTCCGGTATCGCGTTGAACAGGCCCAGCGCGATGGGCCGTGGCGCGGGCACCTCGGAGTTGTTCTGCCCCAGGCCGAGTGCGTTCGTGATCGCATGGTCGGTCAGGTTGATCTGCGAACGCCTGCCTTCCCATAACAGCCAGGTAGTGCCGTCCCGGTCGACAAGGACCGCCTGCCGCGACGGGAGCGTGGCCGCGCGCGCACCGCTGCTGTCGGGCCGTCCCGCGATCACCGTGACGCCGGTGCTGTGGGCGGCGTGGCCGCCCTGGGCCGGCTGGCTGACCGAGTCGCACACCGTCCAATTCGCGTCGTGCGAGGGGTTTTGCACCATGCGCTCCGGCGCGCCCGGGATGCCGATCAGGTTGCCGCGCGGAAAGCGGTCCAGCTCACTGCTTTTCACCATGGTGGGATCCACCGCATGGCCGGTGATGAGCCGGGCGGAAGTCAAGTTGAGCACCGGATGCAAGTCGTCGCCGACTCGGACGTACAGAGCGGCGGTCGACCGGTCGGCCAATACGGCGTTGGTGCCCACCGTGCCGCTGGGCCGAATCAGGGAAAACACGAAGCAACCCGCCAAGCCGGTGACCAACAGGACCACCCCCATGGCCACCGCACGCGATTGCGTGCGCAGCGGATCGACCAGCATCCTGGTGTCGTGCAGTGCGATACCGGATGCGATCCGGCGCATCACGAACCGCCAGCCGCTGACCTGGTGGCGGGTGACAAAACCGCGGCGGTACTCGACCTGGTCGGGGTTGTCGTTGACCGGCGTGCGAGAGGTGAACGAACGGCGTTCGTCGGACTCGTTGCTCATGCCGGCACCGACAGGCCAAGGCCGCGCAGCAGCGGCTCCACCGACCGTTCGACGTCGTCGTCGGTGATCGTCATCAGCTCCTCGTCACTGAATTCGCCGGTTCCGGCGTGTTCGGAATGGTCGAGCCGGAACTCTCGTTCTTCTTCGGAGCGTTCGACGATGTTTCGGACGAATCGACCGTTACCGGCGATGTCGAGGTTGCGTCGCGAGATTCCGTTGGCATCCGGAGTCGACTCGGATGCCAGCTTGGTGAACAACGCCTCCATGTGTTCGAGCGCGGCCGGTTCGAAGATGCTGTCGCGCTGTTCTGCCATGGTGTTCGCGATCTCGACCAGCTCCGAGGGTGCATAAGAAGGAAAATCGATGTTGCGCGTGAATCGAGAACGCAAGCCCTCGTTGGTATCCAGGAACTTGTCCAGGTCGGCGCGGTATCCGGCGATGATGACCACCAGGCGATCGCGGTCGTTTTCCATCCGCGCCAGCAAGGTGTCGATCGCCACCAGCCCGAAGTCGTTCTTGGCGCCCGTGGCGACCAGCGCGTAGGCCTCGTCGAGGAACAGCACGCCGTCGAGTGCGCTGTCGATGATCGCGTTGGTCTTAGCCTCGGTCTCACCGATGTGCTGGCCGATCAGGTCGGCGCGGTGCACCTCTCGAATGTTCTCCCGCTTCAAAAGCCCAAGGCCGCAATAGATCTTGGCAACCACGCGGGCGATGGTGGTCTTACCGGTTCCGGGTGGCCCGGCGAAAACCAGGTGATGGGCGCGCTGGGCGACGGCGAGACCACGCTGCTTGCGGACCAGCTCCATGGCCACTGAACTCTTGAGCCGCGACACCTGGTTCTTGACCTCATCGAGACCGATGAATTCGGCGAGCTGGCGCTCGGCCTCGTGCAGCAGCACGGCTTTGCGTTCGTGCGCTGCGGGATCGACGAAATCCTCGGCGCTGGGCTCGGTTTCGGGATCCCATGGATCGGTACGGGCTTCGATGCGGGCCGCGGTGGTGGTCACAATCCCGAAACTGGTATCGGTCAGGGCCTGTTCGACTTGCTCGTTTTCGGGATGCGCGGCGTACAGATCCTGCAGCACCTCGCTCGCCGAGTCCTCGTCCACGTGTGCGCGCAGGACCAGCGCCTTGGCCAACGCGCCATCGACCGCAGCCACCGCGACGGGGCCGTCGGGCTCCTCCAGGTACGACAGTGAGGGGGCGAACATGCCAAGCCGGGCCAGCGCGGTGCCCAGGGCGATCTTGGCGGCGTGCGAGAACGCCTCGTCCAGATCCACGTCGTTGACGATCGGCGTCAGCAGCTTGACGACGTCCGACCAGCGCTCGGCGCGGTAGTTGATCACGACGGACACCCAGCGGGCCTCGCGCCAGTTCGGGCGGCGGGCGGTCAGGCCGGCGACGATTTCGTCGGCCTCAGCAAATCGTCCGGCCGTTGCCAGCGAGGCCGCGTAGGCGAGATGGAACTCCTCGGGCGTCGTGGCGCGAAACTGCAAATACAGTCCGGTGTCGTAGCGGAAGCCCAGCGACCCGGGCGCCAAATCGACTTGGCGCTGCAGCGCGCCGGCGGTCGCGACGTTGCGCGATACCGCCTCGAGCACCCGTAGGGACACATCTCCGGCAGCTGCCAGACCCGTCCACGCGTCGCACTGGTCGTGAGCGATGCGGGTCAGCGCGGTGAAGCCGGAGCGCGCGGCGGTCAGATCGGCAGGACGCTGGCGTTGATAGACGACTATTCCCAGTGCTCGGCAACACGTGGCGAACCGGCTGACGACGTCCTCGTCAACCCGAGAGTTAACCGGCTGAGCTGTGAGCATGCCGGTGTCACCGAGTTCCACGGCCGCGCCTCGTCATGTATGTAGCCTCCCCTAACCTAACCCGCCTGAAGTTAGCATTGCATAAGCTAACTGTCGAGGCGTTTGGGTCCGTCCGACTGACCACTGCGCTGCCCTTCTTTTACCGCTGTTGAGGAAGTCTTCGCAGAGATTCTCCGCATTTTCGGCATACTCACAGCCGCGTCGGGGGCGGTCTCACAGCAAGGACCAACCCTAATGAAAATCATTTTCATTATCAACTCGGCCCGCGCACCCCGCGCCGTCCGCTCCGGCCGAGCGGATAGGGATGACACCGTCCGCGCGGGCGCGGTCATAGCAACGACTCCTTGACGATCGGATGAGCTCGACGACCGTCACGACCGGTGGCCGCGGAACGATCACGCAGCCAGTAGTCGGCTGGCGGGCCAACAAAGTTCCCCGCTAGTCGCTGTCCCAACTGCCCGGCAGCATCGGCGCCGGGGGCGCGTTTCCGAACTCGTCACCGGCTAGCGTGGTCAGCCCCGTCGCCTCCGCGCTATCCACGGGCACCGTTCCAGCAAAGCCCAAAAGCCCCGCACCACGATCCGATGCGACCGACAACCCCGGATCGGGTGCGAGAACGTCAGCCGGATCTCAATGAAAATCCCGACGCGGCGAGTCAGGCCTTGACGGCGCTGACCAGGGTATTGCGGGCGATCATCGGGCCGGCCTCGGTTTCCGGGCCGGGCACCGGGCGCCCAACCTGCCGAAGGTAGTCGGCCAACGGCGTGCCGACCGCATCCCAGCCGTGCTTGCCGAACCACTCGGTGGCCGGCGCATGCCGCTCGTTGTAAACCAACTGGAAGAACACCCGCCCGTCGCCCTGCGTGGTCGCCGCGCGTTCTTTTGCCACCGCGGCCTCGAAGTCCTCGGGATCCATCGGCGCACCGTCCTCGACGGCGACGTGGCTGCCCCGGCTGGCCAGACCGTCGATACCGGTGAACAGCTGCTCCTCGGCCGCGGCCGGGAGGTAGATCAAAAGGCCCTCGGCGATCCATGCCGAGGGTTTGCTGGGGTCAAAGCCGTTGTCACGCAGGGCTTGCGGCCAGTCTTCACGCAGGTCGATAGCGATCTCACGACGTTCGGCACGCGGTTGGGCGCCGGCACCGGTGAGCACCTCGCGCTTGAAGTCGAGCACCTGCGGCTGGTCGAGCTCGAAGATTGTCGTAGCGGCCGGCCAGTCCAAGCGGTAGGCGCGCGAGTCCAGGCCCGCCGCCAACACGACGACCTGACGCACGCCGTCGGCGGCCGCCCGGCGGAAATATTCGTCGAAGAATTTGGTGCGGGCACCCTGGAAGGTGACGAAATTCTCGCCGAAGTCGGCCGTCTTCAGCTGGTGGTTAGGGTCCTTGCCGTCGAGGACGTCCGCCCACGCACCGCCCACGGCGCGGCAGAAAACCTCCGCGAACGGATCCACGGCCAACGGATCGGGCTTTTGCGCCTCCAATGCCCGCGCCGCTGCCACGAACAACGCGGTCGAACCCACGCTCGTGGTGATGTCCCAGGTATCGCCTTCGCTACGCACCCCGCCCACACTACGCCGCGCCACCGACACACCGTTTCCGGTGGCGCACAACGGTAGTGGCGCATGTCGCGGCTACCTGCCACGATGGCGGCGATGGAACTTCTGCGCCTGGCCCCGCGGGGGTTTGCCACTCGGCGATGCGCGAACTCGTGCGCTGGGGTCAGGAGCATCGCACCGATGGTGACGTCCGGGAACACGACCGGGTGAACGCCGGATTTCACGGCGGATCGCCGTCCTGCCGGATTTGCCGGACCGCGTTGTCGGCGACTTCCGCCCGGTCGGCGCACGGCTCCTCGTGCCAGTCGCCGAACGGGTCGTCGTAGCGGATCCAGCCGCGTGGGCACCGCATCTCCTCCTCGGTCAGCAGCGCGCCGTGCAGCGCGTCCAGGATGTCGGCGGGTTTTGCGCCGCACACCAGGATGACCATCGCTGTGTGCCGATCGCCGTGCCGGTCGTCCCAGCTCAGTTCGGCAAAGGCTCTTCGCTCAGCGTCGATGCCGCTCAGCTCGATGTCGTTGAGGACGGCCAGCCACTTGCCGGCCGAACTCACCCGCAGCCCGGCGCCGGCCGATTCCAACCACATCGCCCGGTCGGGTTGGCTGGCCAGCCAGAGCCGCCCCCGGGTTCTAATCACACCGTCGAGCAACAGATCCAGGCAGGCGTGCAGGCGTTGGGGATGGAAAGGTCGCCGAGAATTAAACTCCACCAGGCTGATTGGTCCGCGCGAGTCCAGTGGCGGCTGCCCGGTCAGCAGCGGGCCGTGCGGGTCGTCGCTGCGGCCGCGGCGCGCGTCGCGATACAGATTGTTGAGCTCGTCCTCGATGCCGTCGGCTCCCACCCGAACACGAGCCCGCGGGGACAGCCGGCGCAGCACGGCCGCGACGAACGGATTGGGCTGATTGAGCACCACCACATCGGCGAATTCGGCCTGGCCGATCACCACCTGCGCCTCTGTGCGCCCGTCGGCCAATTCGTCCTCACCCAGCGCCCGGTTCAGCCACGTCGGCGAATCGACGCAGGTCACCACGGCGGCGATCGACACGTCCAGCGCCGCGGGTCCATCGACGTAACCCGGCGCCACGCGCACCCGAACGTGCTTGATCGCCAGGCAGATTGGTTCGGGCTCCAGCCAGGGGCCCAAGTGCACGACGATCCGGTCGACGTCGTCACGACGGTGCAACTGACGCAACAAGACCAGCAGGTCGTTGCGGATGGTGCATGAAACGCAGCCGTGCGCGAGCTCCAAGCCGGTCTCATCGGACGTCAAGACGCCACCGGAAAGCGTGGCCGTCGTTCGGCGCACCACCTGACCGTCGAACCGGTGCTCGACCACCAGCGTTCCCGGGGTGCGCAGCAATGCACCCGCGACCGGGTCGGTGTCCCTCTGCCCCACGATCAGGATGACGGGCGTCCGCATCGTGCCCCCTTATTGATAATCGTTTTCATCTGGCTCGCACATACGGTACCGTTCGTGCCGAGCCTTGTCGAAAATGATTTTCAATAAGCAGTATGGAGGTGCAGCATGTCCGCCCACTGCCAGGTGACCGGGCGGCGACCGGGTTTCGGTAACGCGGTGTCGCATTCGAACCGCCGCGCGTCGCGGCGCTTCAACCCCAACGTTCAGCTCAAGACGTACTACCTGCCCTCCGAGGGCCGGCGGATCCGACTGCGCGTCAGCGCCAAGGGCATCAAGGTGATCGACCGCGACGGCATCGAAGCGGTAGTCGCCCGGCTGCGCCGCGAAGGACAGCGAATCTAGTGGCACGCAACGAGATTCGCCCCACCGTCAAGCTGCGCTCCACCGCGGGAACCGGCTACACCTACATCACCCGCAAGAACCGGCGCAACGACCCCGACCGGCTGGTGCTGCGCAAATACGACCCCGTCATCCGCCGCCACGTCGAGTTCCGCGAGGAGCGCTGAGCATGGCCAAGAAATCCAAGATCGTCAAGAACGATCGCCGTCGTGCGATCGTGGCGCGCTACGCCGAACGCCGCGCCGAACTCAAAGAGATCATCCGCGCACCGCAGAGCACCGCCGCGCAGCGGGCGGCGGCCCAAAACGAGCTGACGCGCCAGCCCCGCGACGCCAGCGCGGTGCGGGTGCGCAACCGTGACGCGGTCGACGGGCGCCCACGCGGCCACCTCCGCAAGTTCGGGCTATCGCGGGTTCGGGTCCGCGAACTGGCGCACGCCGGGCAGCTACCCGGTCTGCGCAAGGCGAGCTGGTAATGGCCGGGAAAGCCGCGCGCACCCGCCGGCCCGCGCTATTCGCCGGCCGCCCACCCAGAAGGAATCTGCTGCACAGCCTGGGGCTGGATGCGGTCGACTACAAGGACACCGCGACGCTGCGCGTGTTCATCTCCGAACGCGGCAAGATCAGGTCCCGCCACGTCACCGGCCTGTCCGTTCAGCAACAACGACGGGTCGCGAGGGCCATCGAGAACGCCCGTGAAATGGCGCTGCTGCCCTACCCCGGACGGCACGCGCGATGACGCCGCACCGCCCAGGTACCGACCGCCCGTTTACCGTGATCGTCTGCGCCGCTTGCGCTGTCGACCACTTGTCGGTGATCGACGAATTGCGTCCCACCATCCGTCGGTGTCCGCACTCCATGCTGGTCTCGGCCGCCTGCATGCTCGGACACCTCACCTGTGCGTCTCGGCCGACCGGCGGGGGCGTCATGGCCGTGGTGCAACCGTGCACCAACGATCGGGTGGCCTGCGGCCCGGCGCATTGGATAGGCCCTATCACCGACCGTGCCGCGGCCGCCGAACTGCGCGATTGGCTGGAGCTCGGGCAGTGGGAAATCACGCCCCTCCCAAGCCAACTCACCCAGCACGAGCGGTGGACACGCGGCTCAAGCCGATGCAACTGACCGCTCAATACGGGTAGTCATAGGGCTTAGGCGGGGCGTCGATGCGGGTGACCGCGGTGCTCTTTCATATCGGAATCATCGGCGAATTCGGTTGTCTCGGTGCGGGTATGACTAGGCCCTGGACGCGAATCCAGGTGTTGTCCGGTAGACCGGCCGCCCCTGCGACGGCCGGGCCGCGCAGGTGGATGCGGGCCAGCTGAGCGTCGGCCGCACCCCTTCAGCGTGCCCACCGTGTCATTTTCGCAGCGCACACCAGCTCGGAAATTTCGGGACAATTCGACGACGTCGCCATGGCCAACAGGTTCGCGGTGCTAGTCGTCCCCCACATCGCCGCGAGGCGCCCCGCTGCCGGAGCCGTCCGGGCTCCAGGTGGCCGGCATCATCGGCAACGTTGCGCCGCCGCCGGGCTCGTCACCGGCCAGCGTCGTCAATCCGGCCGCCGCCGCGACCGCATCCCGGCGCGCCGTCCCGGCGAACCCCAATGTGCCCGCGCCCCGGTCCGACGCCAGCGAAGCGTCCCAGTCGGGGTCGACGTCGACGTTCATATCCATGACCTCGTCACCATGGCCGCGCAATGTCGCGCGTCGCCGCCGGCGGACCCTGGCTGC
>NZ_LZJR01000053.1 GCF_001667925.1 Mycobacterium sp. E2479
ACATTCCGACATCGACATCGAGCTGGCGGAGCGCCCGAGCCATGAGACCGTCGCGGCTGTCACCGAGGGGCGCGCGGAGCTTGGAATAATCGCCGACACGGTGGACTCGGGTCGACTGGAGTGCTCGACGCTGCGTCCGGACCGGCTCGTCGTAATCGTGCCGGCCGGCCATCCACTCGCCGACCGCGACCAAGTCGCGTTCAGCGCCTGTCTGGATTACCCCTTCCTGGGATTCACCCAGGGAAATCCGCTGCAGGAACACCTGAGTGGCCAAACCCAGCCTCTCGGCCTTCGCCCCCGCTACCGCGCGCCCCTCGGTGACAGCCGCGACGGTCTCATGGCTCGGGCGCTCCGCCAGCTCGATGTCGATGTCGGAATGTGCGGCTAGGAAGTTGGCCACCGCGGTCGGCAGCAAGGTTTGGGTGGCCGACGTGTTCGCCAGCACCACCAACGTGGATTGCAGCCCGTCGGAGAAGCGAGCCAGTTCGGTGCGCATCCGAGCCAGCTGGCCAACGATCGCTCGGGCGTGTGCCACCAACAACCACCCGGTCGGAGACGGCACAACACCCCGCCGATGACGGTCCAGCAATCTAGCGCCCAGAGCCTTCTCCATTGCCTTGATCCTCGCGCTGGCCGAGGCCAACGACAGATGCGCGCGGTCTGCTCCTTGCGTGATGCTGCCCTGGTCGACTACCTGCAGAAACAGTTCTAGATCGGTGAGGTCGTAGGCCATAGAGTCACACTACTCAAACCGCCACAGGCCTATGAGACTTCGGCATAGACGAAGGCTTATGCGGGAGATAACTCATTGTGCGTGTGGCTCCCGGCGTACACGCTTGGTGCAATGCCGAGTACCGGCCGACAGGTACTACACGCAACCCGGAAGGTTTCGAATGTTTACGGATGCTGATCGCAGCGAGATCTCCGATCAACGGATCGTCGCGGACTGGGCGCTGGGCGAGTGGGCGGATCGCCTCGTCGAACAAGCCGGCCTCGGGGTCACCGTCCTCGACCGGCACGGCACGGTGATGTACTACAACAAATGGGCGTCCGAGCATCTGGATCGCCAACCCGCCTACCTCGGGCATTCCGTGCACGAACGGCATCACCGCAAGATCACCAACCCGCGGTTCGACGCCATGCTCAAGCTGTTCAAGGACGGCCGAATCGAGCCGGTGCAGTACGTGGCCAGTCCGTACGGAAACACCACCATCCTGGTGACGGTTTCGCCGATCCGGTTCGGCGGGGAGCTCGTCGGCCTATCACAGCTCGTGCAGCTGAAAGACGAAGTGCAGGAACTGCTTGCACGTTTCGACGCCACGGGCCGCGAGTCGTTCGAACGCGAGATGCTACCCAGCGGCTACCCGGACGCGTGACGGTCGTAAGGATAGCGTCATGCCACTCGTCCACATTCACGTCATCGAGGCTCGCCGTACGGCGGCACAACTTCGGCGGCTGGTGGATACCGTTCAGCAGGTAATGCTCGATCACTTCGCTGCGCCAGACCGGGACCGGTACCAGTTGATCACCGAGCACAAGCCGGGCCAGATAATCGCGGAGGACACCGGACTCGGGTTCGAGCGGACCGATGACATCGTCATCTTGCAGATCGTCCAGCAGGGTCGAACACGCGACCACAAGCAAGCAGCGTACCGGGCCCTTGCTGACCGACTTCAGGCTGAAACCGGCCTAAAGCCATCGGATTTGATCGTCTCTATCGTCGAAACCACGCGTGAGGATTGGTCGTTTGGCGACGGCATCGCGCAGTTCGTCGAAGGTCCGCTGTAGACTCGCGTCCTTATCCGTAACGCTGCATATTCGATTCGTGTGTATTCCCGAGGGGGGTCACGCGAGTCGAGTTGTTAGCCTTTCCAGACGACCTTGTCCGTGCCTCCGGCGTCCCGGTAGACGACACTGTCGGGGTTCGTACCGTTGCGAACGTCGAAGTAAATGCGGCCCGTAACAGGGGTGCCCAGGGGGAGTGGCCCCTCGGGAAGGCCGTCGGTCTGGTTACCCTTCATCACCGCAAACGTGGAGCTGTTGACCGCGCGGGCATTGAAGTCGGCAATGTTCGGAGTTGCATTACCGCTCACACCTTTGGCCGTGACGTCGGAGTACCAGATGCCGTCGTTGTGGCCGCTGGGCTGCAGGTTGCTCACGGTGTAGTCGATGGTTCCGCCATTACTGGAAAGCTCTGCCATCTGGCCGAATTGCAGTACTTGCGGATCGGCGAATGCCGGTGTCGCCGCGAGGATTCCGGCCGCCGCCAGTGCAGCTGTCGCTGTCGTGGTTTTCAACGCAATATGTGAGAACGCCACGTCGGGCTCCCTTCGTGAGGCGCCGGCTATCCAGCACAGGCAGCTGAGAATGAGGTTTATCCAAAGCTCGGCATCTCAAACCTGACGTTTGGCAAATAACGCTTGCCGATCGCGCGGTCGTTGATCAGCCCGGTATCGGAGCAATTTGCTTCCCTAAGCCTTTCTTTTTGAACTTCTCACCGACGGGGTAGGAAGCGACGGGCGATTTCACAACAGCCAACATGAACACGCAGCACAATGTCGCTCCGATGATTTCTCCGAGCCCCGGTGACCCCTTACTCAGGTGCTCCGGCTCGCCGTCTATCACCGCGCTGTAAGTTCGTTCGGAGCCACGAAGACCGTGACCGCCTGCGCCACTCAAGTTGGTTCGGCTTTTGCCCCGGCGGGCGTGGGGGCCAGCCGGCAACTTGATCCACACCACACAACGCGAGAGGAAGCGCATGAGAACGATCGCATACCGCCACGCGGCAGTCGTCGGCCTGGCCGCCGTCGCGCTGATCACCGCGGGCTGCAGCAATGACAAGAGCGTCGACGCGTCGGCATCGCCACAGCCCGGGGCGCACGCCACCTCTGCGTCTACAACCCCGGCACCGCCCACCGAGGTGAAAATCATCGGGGAGCGCGACGTCGAGGTGACCCTGACCGGCCCGATCGCAGCCAAGTACTCGTCGGCAACCGAGGATCAGAGGCGTGCTCTCGGCAAGCCGCTGACGGGGGACCGCAACGCGGGAAAACGGGACAGCGGCGTCGTATTTCAGCAGTTCCAGGGTGGCGCGATCACCGCCAAGAACGACGAATCCGGCACGCCCGCATATATCACCCTCGGCAAAATCCGGGAGGCCTGGAACATTCCACGCGACCCGGACGGCACGCCTGCGCCCACCGGCACTAACGGTTCGGCAGGCCCGCTGGGCTTGCCCATCAGCGACCAGAACGCCGTCGGCGATCTGCTCGTGTCGAACTTCGAGCACGGCTCGATCGGGTACAACCCGAAGACCGGCCAGGTCCGAGTGACGATGAACGGCAAGGTCGTGCCGTCCGGGCTATAGCCCGAATCGAGCGTTCACCTGGAGCGGGGGTTGCAGTGCCCTACGAAACGTCGCCCATGCGGATCCAGTGAGTGTCTTACAAACCCTCATATCACGTTCCCATGGGCGCGACTACCTTCCGGCCGCCTCGATCTCTAAGGGCCGCATCACCTTCGTCCGGCAGTTGTAACCGCACTCAAGCGCGAAGCTGCAGGGGCGTGAAATTATTGCGAATTACATTGCAAGGCAATATATATAGACGATACTGCCTCTGTTAACATGTCATATTTCGTACCGCCGCATTCCTCCCTTGCGAGGCTGCGATCAGCGACTGAGAGCAGGGGAGCGGTGCGACACAATGCATTCGCTGGCGTCTGTTCGGAGTGCGCCGCAGATGCCATGACGGTGAATGGTTTCGACCACATGGATCGACGCGAACTGGCGGTTGTGTGGTGTATGTGGATGCGCACGTAGTTTGTAGCCCACAACTTGTGTGATGCAAAAGATTCCGTCATTTCTCCGCGGGGATCGCGATATCGCGCTTGAGGATCTTGCCGGTGGGACCCTTGGGCAGTTCGTCGACGAACCAGACCCGCCGCGGGTATTTGTAGCCGGCCAGGCGGTCCTTGACGAAGTCCCGGATTGCGGCGGCGTCCGCTTCGGCTCCGGACGTCAGCGCGACCGCGGCGCCCACCTCCTCGCCGAGCATGTCGTCGGGGATGCCGATGACGGCCGCCTCCCGGACCGCGGGATGCTCGTAGAGAACTTCCTCGACTTCGCGCGGATAGACGTTGTAGCCGCCACGGATGATCATGTCCTTGGTTCGGTCGACGATGAAGTAGTAGCCGTCGTCATCGACGCGCGCCAGGTCGCCGGTGTGGAACCAGCCGTCGCCGTCGATCGCGGCAGCGGTCGCGTCTGGCCGGTTCCAGTAGCCCTTCATGACATTGTGGCCACGGATGGCGATCTCGCCGACACCGTCCTCACTTACGTTGACCAATTTCATTTCGACCCCGGTGACCGGCGTGCCGATCGATCCCGGCTTGCGCTCCCTGTCGGGATGGTTGAACGACGCGAGCGGCGAGGTTTCGCTGAGGCCGTAGGCCTCGAGCACCATGCAGCCGAAGGCCTCCTCGAAGCCACGCATCAGCTCGACCGGCATCGCGGCCCCACCCGATATGCACAACCGCAGCGACGCCGTGTCCGACCGCTTGTCGCTGTACAGCATCGCGGCGAACATCGTTGGGACGCCTTCGAACACGGTGACGTGGTCGCGCTCGATGATCTCGAGTGCCTTGGCCGGATCGAAACGAGGGATCAGTGTCAGGCAGCTGCCGGCCGCAACCGCGGCGTTCAGCGCCCCGGTCTGCCCGAACACGTGGAACAGCGGCAGGGCGCCCAGGATCACGTCGTCGGCCGCCAGGTCCACCGCCTCGGCCGCCATCGCAGCGTTACGACGCAGGTTGGCGTGGGTGAGCTCTGCGCCCTTCGGCGTGCCGGTCGTACCCGATGTGTAGAGGATCACCGCGGTGTCGCCATCCTCGCGCGGGAGGGGTTCGGCGACGGGTTCGGCCGCGCCGATCAGTTCCTCGAATTCTCCCGGGGTCACCACGATGCACTCAGCACCAGTAGCCGTGGCTGCGGCCCTTGCAGCGGGTGCGAACTCATGCCAGGCGATAATCGACTTCGCCTGCGAGTCCGACAGGTAGAAGGTGGTCTCGCGATCCTTCAGCAGAACATTAATGGGCACCACAACACCGCCCGCCCGCAGCACGCCGTAGTAGGCGACGGCGAAGTAGGGAACGTTCGGCAGCATGACGCCGACCCGATCACCGGGAAGCAATCCATGCGCTGCCAGCAGACCGGCCAAACAGGCGCTGGCCGAATCGAGCCAGCTGTAGGAAATTTCGACATCGTCGAGGCGCATGGCAATGCCCTCCGCGCGACGTCGGGTTGCCTCGATTAGGTTCAGTGCCAGACTGCTCATATGGTGCCTCCTTGCGGATAGGGTTGAGGAATTCGCTGCGGTCTTCGCCGGCAACGGCAGTGGATGAGCCTCGGGGAGGCGGCGTTGATGGGGGTGCATTTCACCGGGACCAACTGAAAGTTCACACAGTCGCAGATCGCGAGAAATGTTCGACAAGAGTTGGTTGATAGAAGCGTCTCAAGGCGACATGAGCGAAGATGCCGGGCTAGGGACGACGCGGGATGGTCGGTCTTGCATGACATGTCACGCTTGCCATGTCGTGAGAGCACAGGATCGAGTCTGTGCCCCGCGACGGTTCCGGATGCCGTGACGACGGGAGCAAAAGAAGCCAGCCGACGATGAGCAAGGTGACTGCGAGCAAAAGCGTCATCGCGAGTTGACCAAGCAAATACGGTATGCCATGGGGCTTCGGCACCTGGCTCGGGCAAGAATTAGCCAAATATTTGCCGGTGAGCGATCCAATCACCCTACTGAGACCTTCCTTCCTTTCTCCGTTGCTCGATACGGCCTCGGAGCGCCGAGGCGGTACCCCGGCCCGGCCAGGTCAACGGCCGATGACCCGGTCCCAGATGTGTCGAGCGCCGAGAAAACAGTGCACGGAGATCGCGGCAATGCCGTCCCCTTCTCGAAGTCGCGAGGTGATATCGGGTCCAGGGTAGTTACAGACCGCGGCCATGAGGCCTCCTTGAGTCAGACGTTGAGGCGACGAATGCATGAAATGCACTGTAACAGTTATCAGTTCAGATACAAGACTTATGCCTTGACGGCGGCCGTCGGCTGCAGAGTCATCCCGTGAACTTCCAGAGCCGAACCAGCGAAGTAGACCTCTAATAATCTATATAGAGCTATCTTTCGGTGGTTAGGGGTTACGGCGGTTGCCACAACCTGCAATTGACGAGCTTGCTTCTATCAGGATCACATCCCGGAATTAACGTTTGAACTGGTAGGTTTCATCATCAGACGGTATGCTGCTTGCTGTGAGACAGACATCGTTTGCGAACTGGCCGTGTTCGATCGCCCGCACGGTCGACCTGGTGGGGGACGGATGGGCGATACTGGTGTTGCGTGAGGCGATCTACGGGATCACGAAGTTCGATGAGTTCCAGCGCGAACTGGGAATCGCGCGCAACACATTGACCGAGCGGCTGAATCGGCTTGTGGAGCAAGGACTGTTGCACAAGCGGCCCTACCAGCACGAACCCGTCCGCTTCGACTACCTGCTCACCGAGAAGGGGCGAGACTTCTTCGGCGTTCTGGCGGCCATGTCACGGTGGGGAGACCAATGGCTGGCGGGGGCTGACGGCGCGCCTGTGGTGTTTCACCACGAAAGCTGCGGACACGACAGTCACGCCGAAGTTGTGTGCGCCACCTGTCGAGCGCCGCTACGAGCGGAAGATACGACGATGAAGATGGGCCCCGGATACCCCAAGAAACTGCGAAGCCGCCCCAACGTGCAAAGACGGTTCGCGCGCAACTGATCCGTCACTCACTCTTTACCGAGGGCGGCATGGACGTGGTGCAAGTGCGCATAGAAACCACCATGCGACCGTCAATACTTGTGCCCGTGCAGCACGTCCAGCACTTACCCTGGCCGGTGAATTCTCTACTAGCAGGAAGCCCAGGGCGGCGCGACCACCGCCGAACAACGGGGCCGGCGCCCGCACATATCACTAGGGTTGAGGAGTCGCGCTATGGGTATCCGCCGTTAAACGGCACCTGCCGCGGCAACCCGTAGATCGGAGCGACCGTGATCATCCTCGGCATCATCCTTCTCGTTGTCGGCTATTTCACCGGCCTCAGCATCCTGTACACGATTGGCGGCATCTTGGTAGTCGTCGGCATCATCCTGTGGATCTTGGGCGCGGTGGGGCGTCCCGTCGCTGGGCGGAAAGTGTGGTTTTGACGCGCCGTGTCGCGTGACTTCAGCCAGCTGGGCCCATGAAAGGGCCGAATAGGATACTGGCTGGTCACCCACCATTTCATACCCCCGCTATTCCAAGTCCTACCTAACATAATGTCGCTTATCGGTACGGACTAACGCCGAGCTCCGACAAGCATCTCTGTTTTAGCTCGTTGCCACCCCGGCTTGGCAACCGCGCGGCGTCATCTGCCGACAACCCCCGACAGGACTCCGTCTTACCAACTAGCCGCGGCTGCGCGTCGGGTGGGAAAGTGCCATCGGACCGCCCCGCGCGTACCACAAAGTGGTCGGTACCCCTTCCGCCGTTGCGGCCACATCGGCATCAATACGTCACTGTGACGAATTGCTTTGCCCCGCGCTGCACTCCGGTCTTCGCACGGCAGGTCCGCGAGCATCGCCCAACGCTACTCTGGGCGTTCAGCAAGCGCGCCGAGCCTCGGATTCAAATGACGACGAGACGGCAGGCCAATCACGCGCCCCGCCGGCGTGGGATGACAGGTACACGCATCGACCCCCAGACCCCCGTTCCCTACTCCCCGCCCATCGCCACCAATACGTCACTGTGACGAATTACCCTGCGGCGCAGGAATATTGGGGTACGCGGTGGGCCGAGCCTAGTTCGGCTTGTACCCCCACCGCCTGGCCCGTGCGCGGCGATGCGTGTCGGTCGACCAGAGATAGCCGCAATCCGCGCACTGCAAATGCACCAGGGTGCCCCGGTTGCTCAGCAGGTACTGCCAGTGTGTATCGCAGTTTCGGCTGCTTCGGCAATCAGCACACTTGGTGCCATGATCGCAGCATGGGCACGGCAGCCATGCGCGACGGCTGCGATCGGCAGTCGGATCAATCGGGAACACGAGCAGTGGTCCGTTCTGGCAGTACACCGGCGCGGACCAGCTCGTCGTAAACCCGCTGCTGCTCGTCGTCCAGATTCGAGTACAGCATGTCGTAGGCCTTCTGCTCCTCGGCGAGCACCGCGACGGGGTCCCAGTCGTCACCTATTGCTTCAAGCACGGCGCTGCGCCTGCGCGCCTCATCGCGGGTCAGGTCATAGGCAAACTCGAGGTCGGCCATCTTGCCCCCAGCCAATAGATAGATACACAAACGAATGGTTAGGATTCCCTAACTGGCGGCGGCGACGCTATGACATACGTCACTGTCGGCGGTTGAGCTTCGTCACACTCCGCACAGCCACACGCACGGCCCGGCATCCCGCAACCGCGGTACGCGATACGAGGCGATCGTCTGAGTCGCCGGGCGACGCATGCCCCAAACCCGGCCCGCGAACCCCCTTGTCCCCTTCCCGCCTATCGTCGATAATTCGTCACAGTGACGAATACTGTTGCAGCGCAGGGGCATTGGGGACGCTCCGGCCTCGGATGCCGACTCAAACCGGGCGTGACGGAAAGTGTTGAATAGATCGCCCACGTATGTTGCCGGCCGCGTTTCACGCGCTCGTTCGCCGATACCTCTGCAGCCGCCGCAGTGCCTGCGCCGACGCCGGTCCCGATGCCGGCTGCAGCGCTTTATCGAGTCGTGCACGGACGGCGTGGGTGTCGAGATGCATCCCGATCGCCACCAGGCAGTTGGCTGTGGCGCCCGGCGGCGCCTTCCGGATGTGGATTGCGTTACCGACCAGGTTGACGAGATAGTCACGGATGACGGTGCGGTGCTGCACGGCCACGATGCCTTTCAGCCTGAACACCTGCGGCGGTGGATCTTCGAGAAGGTCGAACACGGCATCGGGGTCGACGCAGCCGGAGCCGCTGACGGTCACGGCATCGGCATGGACATGGTCATGGTCGTGCTCGGGCACCAGGTCCAGGAGCGAGAGTTGCCCAACCTGTTCGGAGGTGCCGGACGCGTCGAAGAGCAGCGTTGGGTCTATCCGGCCGGCCGTTGTGCCCACGACGTGTACACGCGGGTTACGTTGCGCTGCACGCTGTGTGACCCGTTGCACCACAGCCGAGCGCTCGTCCTCAGACACCTGGTCAAGCTTGTTGACCACAATCAGCGATGCCGCGCCGTAACGCACCGGCGGCACTGTGCCGCAGTCAACGGTGTCGAAGTGGTTCACGGCATCGACGACGTCGATCAGCCCGCCGGCCCGGATCCCGCGGATCTCACTGAACCCGATGATCCGTGCGATCGCTACGGGGTCGGCCAGGCCGCTGGCCTCAACGACAATGGCATCGAGACGGCGAGCCGGGTCGGCAAGCTTGACGAGTGCGTCATCAAGGCCGCCGCCGTCGGGCAGGCAGCAGATGCAGCCTCCCGCAATCGAGGCCGGCTCGTCGACCTGGCCCGCGACCAGGCCGGCGTCGATGTTGATGTCGCCGAAGTCGTTGATTATCACGCCGATTCGTGTGCCGGGGTGACGTAGCAGGTGGTTGAGTAGCGTCGTCTTTCCGGCTCCCAGATGGCCAGTAAGCGCGATGACGGGTATCGCAGCCAAAGCTTTGCCCTCCACGTCGACATCCGGACATCCGATGCTAGCCACTGCGCGGACGGCAATGGCCCGAGGCCGACTACCGTGCGCATCCCGCGCGGAGGATCATCGCCACTATAACAGAGCAACTGCTCTGTTATAGTGGCCCAATGCCACGTCCGCGCAGGCACGATCCCGACGCCGTACTCGACGCCGTCGAGGACATGGTGGCGCGAGCGGGCCCAACCGCGGTGACCATCCGAGCAATCAGCGCGGCGGTGGGTGTGTCCAACGGCGCTGTGTACCACACGTTTACGTCGCGGGGTGGGCTGATGGGCCAGGCCTGGCTGCGGGCGGGTCGGCGATTTTTGGCTTTGCAGACCTCGCTGGTCGACGAAGCACTCGCCACTGGCGGTCCAGACGGCCCGCCCGAGGCCGTGGTGGCCGCTGCCAACGCGGTTGTGGTGTTCACCGAGCGGTATCCCGGCTCCTCAACGCTCGTGCTGCGCGTGCGTCGCGAAGAAGTGCTCGGCGATGACGTTCCCGATGATGTTGCCGATGAGCTCCGCCGGCTCGACAAACTTCTCGTGGCGTTGATGGTGCGGCTTGCCATCGCGCTCTGGGACCGCAAGGACGCGGCGGCGGTCGACGCGATAACCAGCTGCGTCGTCGACCTGCCCACCGCGCTGTTGCTGCGTCGCGACCGGCTTGCAAGCGCCACCGCACGCGCCCAGCTACACGCCGCCGTGCGCGCCGTGCTGGCGGTCGGGCCCCCCACGCCGACGAACTTTCCCAACGGCAAGCACAATTCAAGAGGAAAAACATGACAGTGACATTGGACTACGCCGACAAGATCGCAATCGTGCGCATGGGCGATGACGAAAACCGTTTCTCCCCTGGATTTCTAGACGACATCGATGATGCGCTCAGCCAAGCCGTCTCAGATGGCGCCCAAGGGCTGATCACGACCGCCGACGGCAAGTTCTACTCCAACGGTCTGGACCTGGAATGGCTCAGCGCGCACACCGATCAGGGACAGTGGTACATCGGCCGGGTGCACCAGCTGCTGGCACGCATGCTGACCCTGCCCCTGCCCACCGCGGCCGCGGTGGTGGGTCACGCGTTCGGCGCGGGAGCGATGCTGGCCATCGCGCATGACTTTCGGGTGATGCGCGTCGACCGCGGGTACTTCTGTTTTCCGGAGGTAGACATCCGCATCCCTTTCAACCCCGGCATGGCCGCACTGATCCAATCCAAACTCACGCCGCGCGCCGCAATCGCCTCGATGACCACCGGCCGACGCTTCAGCGCTCCCGAGGCGGAGCAATTCGGGATCGTCGACGCCGTGTCCCCCGAAGGCGCAGTCACCGACACGGCCCTGGGCGTGGTGCGCCCACTGCAGGGCAAAGATCAAGGCACGCTGGGCGCGATAAAACAGACGATGTTCCAAGGCGCGGTGCGTGCACTAATCGATCAGCAGAGCGGGTCGCAATGATTGCGCGTGGACACTGAGTCGGTTCCTGTATGGTCAGCGATGTCTGCCAGCGCAAGGGAACAGAGGGCATTGGATGGCAAACAGGCTCCGCGACAACGCCTTCACGTCTCCTCAGGTATTGGATCCCGGCCTTCGCAAGGTAGCGCGATTCGTGCCTCGCGGATACGCGTTGCACCGCGGCCTGAAGTTTCAGCGCGCTGTCATGAACATGATGGGCAATGCGGGACGCATCCGCACCGTGCCCGTCGCCGCCGTCAACGAGCACGTCAGCGTCCGTCTGCACCGCCCGGCCGGCCTTCCCGACCGCGCACCCGCATTGCTGTGGATCCACGGGGGCGGAACCATCATGGGGCACGCGGCCCAGGACGATAAGTACCTGCGCAAGCTGTCTGGCCGCACCGGCTTCGCGATTGCCGGGGTAGAGCACCGCTTGGCTCCCGAACATCCGTATCCGACACCAGTCGAAGATTGTTATGCGGCCCTGATGTGGCTGGCCCGCCAGCCGTGGGTGGACCCGGACCGGGTCGCCATCGGCGGGGCTAGTGCCGGTGGTCATTTCGCGGCTGCGGTCGCGCAGCGAGCCCACGATCGAAACGATGTCCAAATCACCTTTCAAATGCTGGTCTATCCGATGCTCGACGATCGCACCGGCGCCAAGCGCGACGGCCCCAGGCGCATCATGTGGAGCGAATCGGACAACCAACTCGCCTGGCAGTGGTACCTGAACGGGGCGGACCCCGAAGAGGCGGCACCGGCTCGCCGAACGGATTTGTCCGGCTTGCCCCCCGCCTGGATCGGAGTCGGAACGCTTGACCTCTTCTATCAGGAGAGCCTTGAGTACGCGCGACGCCTGCGTGCGGCGGGGGTGCCGGTGCACGAGGAAATCGTTCCGGGCGCATTCCACGCGTTCGATCAGATCGCCGATAAGGCGCCGATATCGAACAGGTTCTTCGAAAGCCAATGCGACTATTTGCGGTGTGCGCTTGCGCCCAGCGGCTGATCGCCACCCGGTGACGCATCATTCGCCGCGTTTATCCGAATCGCGGTGTATCAGCTGGGCTTATCTCTCAGCCTGGTTTCACCGTGCAATTCGCCACGCCACACGGGGCTAATCAGCCAAAGATTGCTGAGGGACACGACGCGCAGCGCTCGGTACCTCGAATACGCACCGTTTGACTGCAAAGTGTGCACAACGTGCAACTATGTGGATATGGGTAACGCCATCGGGCTACGAGAGCGCCGTCGCCGCCAGACGAGCGCCGACATCCGCGATGCCGCGGTGCGCCTCACGGTGAAACGAGGATTCGACAAGGTCACCGTCGACGAAATCTGCGCCGAGGCCGGAATTGCCACGCGCACGTTCTTCAACTACTTCCCCAACAAAGAGTCCGCGCTTGCCTACGGCCCCTCGGACATACCCCCCGAGCTGGTGGCCGATTTCGTCGCCGCCGGGCCCGCCCCCTACTCCGTAGTGCTGGCGGAGCTGATCACCCTGGCCGCTCACCACCTCCGCGACGTGCCCCCGCCACGCGAACACGCGGCTCACATGCTGCAACTCGCCAAGACATCTCCCGCCGTTTTGGCGGCGTTCCTCGCCGATTTGGAGCGATTTCAAAAGCAGTTGACCGACATCATCGTGCGGCGCCAGGCGATGAAGCCGGACGACGAGATGGCAGCCTTGATCTCTGCGCTGGCGCTGACGGCGGTGCGATCCGGCATCGAGAAGTGGGCCAGCGGCGAGGCAAATGAAACCGCCGACACGCCCATGCCCTATGTTGAGCGTGCCGCGGCGCTGGTGAACAGCATCTTCACAAAGTGATCTGAAACACCAGCAGCAAATGTTGCATGCACTGCAAGATATGCACATCATGTACTATGCGCTGGTGGCGGTACCCGGGGAGGCTTCAGCAACAAGGCGAGCCGGGTGTCGATGCCGGGGACGTCAACCGGTGTGGGTGGGCAGCATTCACCGCGTTTGACGGCCCTGCGCGCGCGAACCGTAGCAATCGACGTAATGCGTTGCCGGGCAATGCGACTTGTGGACAGTCACCTGTCCACGACATCCGGTCGGGCAAACGCTGATCCGCGTCACGAACACGTGATGGGGAAGGGATCACCTAGGTGCAGATATCGAGACTCGTGCGCAACGCCTGGCTGCCGCTGTTGATCGTGGCGGTCGTCGTCGTCGGCGGCTTTGCGGTCGTCAGGGTCAAATCGTTTTTCGGCGCCCACGACACCGGCATCATGAGCAGCCCGCGGCTCGACGATTCGAAGCCGTTCAAGCCCAAGGTCGTCAAGTACGAGGTTTTCGGCTCGGCCGGGGCGGCCAACGTCAACTACCTGGACTTGTCCGCCGACCCGAAACGCATTGACGGCGCGCCGCTGCCCTGGACGCTGGTCCTCAGCACCACCGCCCCCTCGGTCTTCCCGAATCTATCGGCGCAGAGCGACGGCAATTCGCTCGGCTGCCGCATCACCATCGATGACGAAGTCAAGGCCGAGAACATGACTCGCGGCGTGCACGCCCTGACCTTCTGCATGGTGAAATCCGCATGAGCACAACAATCGACGACACGCGCACCGACGCCATCCCCGTCATCAAAGATCCCGTGCACGACAAGATCCCCCGGATCATCCGCACGTTCGCCGTACCGATCATCCTGGGCTGGATCGCCATCATCGCGGTGCTCAACGTCGTCGTCCCCCAGCTGGACGAGGTCGGCAAGATGCGTTCGGTGTCAATGGCGCCCGATGATGCGCAATCTGTCGTCGCGACCAAGCGCATGGGCGCGATCTTCAACGAGTACAAGTCCAACAGCTCGGTGATGATCGTCCTCGAAGGTCAGAATCCTCTCGGGGCCGACGCGCACGCCTACTACGACCAGATCGTCAAGAAGCTCGACGCCGACACCAAACACGTTGAACACGTTCAAGATATGTGGAGTGATCCACTGACCGGTGCGGGCGCGCAGAGCAATGACGGCAAGGCCGCCTACGTCCAGGTTTACCTCGCCGGTAACCAGGGCGAGGCGTTGGCCAACGAGTCGGTCGAATCCGTCCAACAGATCGTCAAGAGCGTGCCGCCGCCCAAGGGCGTCAAGGCCTACGTCACCGGGCCCGCGGCGCTGTCAGCGGATCAGCACACCGCCGGCGACCGCAGCCTGCAACTCATCACGGCCGCCACCTTCACCGTGATCATCGGCATGCTGCTGTTGGTTTATCGGTCGATCATCACCGTGCTACTGACGCTGGTCATGGTGGTCCTAGAGCTGTCCGCCGCACGAGGCATGGTCGCTTTCCTGGGCTACTACAAGATCATTGGACTCTCGACGTTCGCCACGAACCTATTGGTCACGCTGGCGATCGCAGCCGCCACCGACTACGCGATCTTCTTGATAGGTCGATATCAAGAAGCCCGCGCTGTGGGCGAGTCCCGAGAAGAGGCGTACTACACCATGTACAAGGGCACCGCCCACGTGGTGCTCGGGTCGGGTATGACGATCGCCGGCGCGACCTTCTGCCTGCACTTCACCAACCTGCCGTATTTCCAGACGCTGGGCATTCCACTGGCCATCGGCATGGTGGTCGTGGTCGCGGCGGCGCTGACGCTGGGACCCGCCGTGATCTCCGTGGCGTCGCGCTTCCGCAAGACGCTCGAACCGAAACGGACACAACGAATTCGCGGGTGGCGCAAGATCGGCGCCCTCGTCGTCCGCTGGCCCGGCCCGATCCTGGTGTTGACGATCGGTGTGGCGCTGGTCGGCTTGCTGACCCTGCCCGGCTACCGCACCAACTACAACGACCGCAACTACCTACCTGCGGACCTGCCCGCGAACGAGGGTTACGCAGCTGCCGACCGGCACTTCTCGCAGGCGCGAATGAACCCCGAAGTGTTGATGATCGAAAGCGATCACGATCTGCGGAACTCGGCGGACTTCCTGGTGATCGACAAGATCGCCAAGACCGTCTTTCGGGTGCCGGGGATCGGCCGCGTGCAAGCCATCACTCGCCCGCAGGGCACGCCGATCGAGCACACGTCGATCCCCTTCCAGATCAGCATGCAGGGTGTCACCCAGCAGATGAACCAGAAGTACCAAGAAGATCAGATGGCCGACATGCTGCATCAGGCGGACATGATGCAGACGACCATCGACAGCATGCAAAAGATGCAGAGCATCACGGCGCAAATGACCAACGATATGCATCAGATGGTCAAGAAAATGCACGACATGACCATCGACATCAATGAATTGCGCGACCACATGGCGGATTTCGAGGACTTTTTCCGACCGATCCGCAGTTACCTCTACTGGGAGAAACACTGCTACGACATCCCCGTGTGCTGGTCGCTTCGCTCGGTCTTCGACGGCCTGGACGGCATCGACACGATGACCGATGACATCGAAAGCCTGCTACCGATCATGGATCACCTTGACACGCTGATGCCCCAGATGGTGGCGCTGATGCCCTCGATGATTGAAAACATGAAGGCTATGAAAACCACGATGCTGACCATGTATTCGACGCAGAAGGGTCTGCAGGATCAGCAGAACGAGGCGCAGAAGAACTCCAATGCCATGGGCAAGGCATTCGACGCCTCCAAGAACGACGACTCGTTCTACCTGCCGCCGGAGACGTTCAACAATGCCGAGTTCAAAAAGGGCATGAAGAACTTCATCTCGCCCGACGGGCATGCCGTGCGATTCATCATCAGCCACGACGGCGATCCGATGTCACAGGAAGGCATTTCGCACATTCCGTTGATCAAAAAGGCCGCCTACGAGGCATTGAAGGGCACACCGCTGGAAGGCTCGAAGATCTATCTCGCGGGTACCGCGTCGATTTACAAAGACCTCAGCGACGGCAACACCTATGACCTGTTGATCGCCGGAATCGCCTCACTGTGCCTGATTTTCATCATCATGCTGCTGATCACGCGCGGTGTCGTGGCATCGGCGGTCATCGTGGGAACCGTCTTGCTCTCGCTGGGCGCGTCCTTCGGCCTTTCGGTACTGATCTGGCAGCACCTGATCGGCATCGAGCTGCACTGGATGGTGCTCGCGATGTCGGTCATCATCCTGCTGGCCGTCGGCGCCGACTACAACCTCCTGCTGGTGGCGCGGTTCAAGGAGGAGATCCACGCCGGCCTGAACACCGGCATCATCCGGTCGATGGGCGGCACCGGCTCGGTGGTGACCTCGGCGGGGTTGGTGTTCGCCTTCACGATGATGACGATGGCGGTCAGCGAGTTGACGGTCATTGGTCAGGTCGGGACCACCATTGGACTGGGCCTGCTGTTCGACACCTTGATCGTGCGCTCGCTGATGACACCGTCCATTGCCGCGTTACTGGGCAAGTGGTTCTGGTGGCCGCAACGGGTCCGTCAACGCCCGGTTCCATCGCCTTGGCCCCAGCCGGCCAGGCAACCCGAATCGGTAACCGCCGCTAGGTAACCCAGTCCGGTTGGGCGTCGGTCTCGACGTTGGAGAAGTCCTTGTGGCCCAGGCCGGCGGTGGTGCCGCCGTCGACGACAAACTCCGAACCGGTGGAATAGCTGGACTCGTCGCTGGCCAGATAAACCACCAGGTTGGAGACTTCGACCGGCTGGGCCGCGCGACCTAGCGCCGTCTGGAAGAGGTCATCGGGAACCCAGTCGGTCATCGGGGTCTTGATGAGCCCGGGATGAATCGAGTTGACCCGGATCCCGCTCGGACCCAGTTCGAGCGCGGCCGACTTGGTCAGGCCCCGCACAGCGAATTTGGTCGCGGTGTAGCCGTGACAGGCGATCGTGCCGGCCATACCTTCGATCGAGGAGATGTTGATGATCGATCCCCGGCCCGTTTCCTTCATGGGTTTGACGACCGCGCGGATCCCGAGAAAAACACCGGTCAAGTTGATGTCGAGGATTCGCTGCCACTCCGAGAGCGCGTAGTCCTCCAACGTGCCGATGTTGATGATGCCCGCGTTGTTGACCAGCACGTCGATGCGGCCGAACTCACTCAGCGCGGTCGCCACTGCCGCATCCCAATCCTCCGGCTTGGTCACGTCGAGGTGTAGGTAGCGGCCCGCGTCACCGACTTCCGCCGCCACCGCCTTGCCCTCGTCGTCGAGGATGTCACCGAACACCACCTTGGCTCCCTCAGCGACCATCGAGCGCACGTGCGATGCACCCATCCCCCGGGCACCGCCACTGATGAGGGCGACCTTGCCCGCCAACCGTTCTGCCACCGCGTTCTCCTGTCGTGAGGTTCGTCTACGCACCATACGTACGGACGCCTAGGTATGGCCATAGCCACCTCGCGAGTCCGTCCCTATTACAAGACGGCCTTCTCATGGTGCCGGGCCGGCCGCGAATCAGCCCGTTTGTCAGCACTGGCGGCATCGTCCGACGTCGCGAAGCGCGCAGCCTCCGAACCGGTCCACCACGAGCGCTAAATGTACGAAAGCCTCCACTCACGGCTTAGCGCGGTGTTGAAATTGGTAGATAAAGGCACCAACCGAACGTATTTGTTCAAGGATACCGATGAAAGACGCTGATATCGGCCGGTGGGCCGACAGGGTGCTGTGCGCATTCGACATGCTGGATTCATTGAACAAGCCGGCGAATCTGCAGACGCTGTCTGAAGCAGTCGCCGCTCGGTTTGCGTCACAGTTCGACAAGGACGCCCGGCTGTATCGAGACAAGAAGCCGCATTGGCAGCACGATGTGGATGAGACGGTCGAGTACCTCATCGGTCGCCGACTGGTCGCGCGAATCCGGAGATCCAAGCAAGCTGCGCCGGCCGCCGAAACCGCCACGCTGCGGCTGACCAAAGCCGGTGTGGCGCAAGCTAAGGAGGCTTGCGAGCGGGCTAGCGGCGGTGATTACCAGGTGGCTTACATGGCGTCCCCAGCCGAACCGCCGACGCCCAAAGAGCAGTTGCTAACGGGCGTGATTACACCGCCGCTACGCGAGAAAATGAAAGCCTTGCCATGGAAGGGCCAGCCGGAGCCGCTTGGCGTGATGATTGAACTGAATTCACGGTTTTACGCCGGCGCGCAGGCAGCACGCGAACGCGTCGCCGCGCTGTGGCAGATGATCGGGGCCACTGACCCGCCGTTGGCGGTCGGCGACCAGTACCTGACCGGCGATTTGGTGGCCGGTCAAATTGAGAGCCTGGTGTCCGCCGATGCCGCGGCCCTCGATTGGCCGATGCGTGCGATATTCCGAATCTGGCCAGATTTCGAGGCGCACCCGCAGATTGACGGGTCGTCGGCGACGATCAAGGCCCGAGCGGCGCAACGCTCGTTTGAAAGCTTCGGCGACGGGATCGTCTGGGCGGTCATCGATTCCGGTATCCAGGCCGACCACCCGCATTTCAGCGGGTTTGCAACATTGACCGACGCTTCGGTGGCCGATCTGCACCGGGATTTCACCGCCAACAGCGACGAACCTAGCCTTGCTCTCGTCGACGACAATGGGCACGGTACGCATGTCGCGGCGATCATCGCCGGCGGCCTGCAGAACTGGCAGCCTGCCTCAGGCGACCACAAGGTGGTTGTCGGTGAAAAGCGCTTCAATGCCGCCTCGCCCGACGACGCGTTCCCGATCATCCAGCCGCGCGAGATCAGCGACATCAATCGGCTGTCCGGCATGGCGCCACACGCAAAGCTGGTCAGCCTCAAAGTTCTCGGTGAAGGCGATCTAGCGGCCCGGGTAGGCCGGGTCATGCGGGCGTTAACCTACGTGCGTGAGCGCAACGCCGCCAGCGACAAAGTTCCGCGCATCCACGGCGTAAACCTCAGCCTCGGCTACGAGTTCGCCGCCGAATGGTTCGCCTGCGGGCAGAGCCCATTGTGTGTGGAAGTCGACAAGGTCGTGCGGTCCGGCGTGGTAGTCGTGGCAGCGGCAGGCAACACGGGATACGTCACGCTGAACCCAAAATTCGCCGACGTCACCAGGTTCAGCGCGGGAGTGACCATCAACGACCCTGGCAACGCCGAGCGCGCAATAACCGTCGGCTCGACACACCGCGATTCCCCACACACCTTCGGCGTGTCCTACTTTTCCTCGAGAGGGCCGACGGGAGACGGCCGGGCCAAGCCGGATCTGGTAGCCCCTGGCGAACGGATCACGTCCGCGGCCGCCGGTCAGAACCTGCGCAACATGCAGGACGCCCATCTCGAGGATCTCACCGGGGCTGCGGTGTATATGGAGGACAGCGGCACCAGCATGGCCGCACCACACGTCTCGGGTGCCATCGCGGCATTCCTGTCGGTGCAGCGCGAAATGATTGGCAAACCCGAGGAAGTCAAGAAGATCTTTGTGGAGTCGGCGATCTCGCTGGGCCGCGAACGGGCCTTCCAGGGCGCCGGCATGGTCGATCTGATGCGCGCGCTCCAATCGGTCTGAGCAGACCGCAATCCAACACCCAAGACAGGACACCCAGAAATGACCGACACCATCGCCAATCGCCCCATCTGGCGTCTTCTGTTCGACAAGGACGGCGACCCGGACCCGCAGACATTGACTGAGTTGAAGGAGGGCATCGCCGCCAATCAATATACCGATCTGGTGATATTTTCCCACGGCTGGAATAACGATGAGAAGACGGCAAAATCATTGTACGACAGGTGGTTCGCGCTCCTAGCCGATCAGATCGACCCGACCATCAAGGCGGGATTCGTCGGCATTCGCTGGCCCTCTCAACTCTGGCGTGATGAACCGATACCCGACTTTGCAGCGCCCTCGCAACCCACGCCCGGCGGCACCGCAGCGCTGGCCAAACAGTCGACCGTTGCAGCGGGACCGCCCACCATCGACCCACTGCAACTAGAAGAGCTCAAAAAGATTTTCCCGGACGGCGCTGCACAATTGGACACGATCGCCGCCCTGCTGACCCAGGTGCCGTCACAAGATCGGGTAAACGCGCTCTTCAACGCAATGCGCGAATTCAGTAGCGCGACCGCGACCGGCTTCAACGACGGTGAAGAAGCCAAGAAGTCCGATCAGCCCGGAATGCTTCGCGCCGACCAAAATCCGAATCTCGTGTTCGGCAAGTTCTATGACAAGCTTGTCGAGTCCGGTGTCGACTTCAGTAGTGGCGGCGGAACGGCCGGCCTCACAGACCTCGCGAAGAAGCTCCTTTACGGTGCCAAGGAGACGCTGCGACAACTGACGTACTGGCAGATGAAGAACCGGGCCGGCGTGGTCGGCAAAGACGGGCTCGGGCCGGTCATCACACAGCTTGCCGGCCAGTTCGATGGGCTGCGTATTCATCTGATCGGGCACAGCTTTGGCGCTCGGCTGGTCTCTTTCGCGCTCGCCGGACTACCGACGAGCGGCCCGTCGCCGGTACGGGCGGTCACGCTGTTGCAGGGCGCCTACTCACGATTCGCTTTCAGCGATTCGCTGCCGTTCTTAACCGCGCTGGAAAAGCCGCGTGCCGGTGCGCTAGCTGGCCGGCTAAACCGCATAAACGGACCGATGACCGTCTGCTTTTCAAAGCACGACCGAGCGCTGGGTATCTTCTACCCGCTGGCGTCCATGTCCGTCGGTGACGACGCAGCCGCACTGTGGGACCCGTTGGGGCGCTGGCGCGCCATGGGGTCTGATGGCGCGTTCGGGGCCGCCCCCCAACCACTGAAAGGGACCGGCTCAGAATACCCGTTCGAGACGGGTAAGATTCTGAATCTGGATGCCTCCGACGTTGTCACGCAAGGCAATTCCCCTTCCGGTGCGCACAGCGACATCTTCTACCCCCAGCTGGCCTGGGTGGCCGCCGCCGCAGGCGGCCTGAACCCCAAGTAGGCGCCCACGTGCGAGGGCCGTGCCCGAGACATCAGTTGCAACAGAGGTTTGGCCAAGACAAGCCAGTCGCCCGTGTCGCCGCGGACAACCCAGGACCGGGCCAGACGATCAGGCGTCAGGAGTCGTACGCCCGTAACAGCGCCCGCGTGCGTGCCCGGCCCTCCAGCGACGGATCGAAGGCCGCGGCGACGTACTCGTCGACGCCCGCGGCGCGCAATTCGTCGAGCCGGCCGCGGACGGTGTCCTCGTCGCCGATGATGGCGGCGTCCTGTGGCCCCGCGTAACCCTCGCGGTCGAGCATCGCGCGGTATGACGGCAGTTGCCCATAGATGGCGAACTGTTCGGCCGCCTGCTTGCGGGCGGCGTCGACGTCGTCGGTAACACTGACCGGCAGCGACGCGGCGACGCGCACCTCGCCCTCGCGTCCGGCGTCGGCGGCCGCCTGGCGCAGCGTGGGCGCGACGTGCTCAGCCAGTGTTTTCGGACCGGTCATCCAGGTGCAGGTGCCCGACGTGCGCCGCCCCGCGACCTTCAGCAGCTGGGGGCCCAGCGCCGCGATGTAGACGTCGGGCCGCGGCGCCCCCGGGATCATCAGGGCGCCCCGAGTGGTCACCGTCTCCCCCGTCGCGTCAGCGCGTTCACCGGCCAACAGGGGCAGTAGCCCGTCGAGGAATTCATTCAGCCTTCGCACCGGCTTGTCCCACGGAATGCCCCACATTCCTTCGGTGACCGCCTGGTGGGTCATGCCGAGCCCGAGCGTGAACCGCCCACCCGAGGCGAGGCTCAGCGTCAGAGCGCGCTGCGCCATCTGCATCGGATGCTGGTTTTGGATCGGTACCACGCCGCTGGCCACCTCGATCGTGTCGACCACGTGCAGCGCAATCGCCAAGACCATGAGAAGGTCTGGCTCGTAGGGCAATTGACTCATCCACACACGATTGAAACCTTCGTCGCGAAGCGTCGTGAGGTTGGCGATCGTCGCGTCAATCGGCGATTGGCTGCCGGATCCGCTGAGTTGCCCGAACATAGAGACCTGCATGACCACCACGCTCCTTTGCCTCGCCCTTCCGCGGTGAACGGTTTTCGTCGTTCGACTCTACGGCCAGGTTCCTCCCAAGCGGCGACAATCGCGCCTTCCGGCCCCCGCGGTGGCCGGCCAGTCGGTCAGTGCATGCGAAACGCCTTGTTCTACATCGGTATCGCGGCGGCCGATCGCGCCGATGGGCGCGCATTTCCCATTACACCCTACGGACAGTGGTGGCGTTCCCCACATCGCCGGGGCCGGGCACGATCACAACAGTGGAGCAATCCATCGCAGCCGGGTGCCCTTGCCGTCGGCGCTGCCGACTTCGATTGTGCCTCCCGCCCGTTCGACCCGCCGGCGCAATGTCATCAGGCCGGCTTCGGTGATGTCGTGAGGCAACCCTTTTCCGTTATCGACGACGTCGATGCACAACTCGTCGCCGACCTCGACGGCAATCGTGAGCTTGGTCGCCGCGGCGTGCCGTACCGCGTTGTTGATCGCTTCCGTGACAACGGCTTCGGCTTCTTCGGCCAACGCGCCCTCAACCACCGAAAGCGGTCCTTTGTATTGAACGGTGGTAGCCAAATTTTCCGAAAGCCGGCCGATCACCTCGTCTAAACGCTGGCGTAATCCGGTGACGTCGGTGGATTTACGACGCAGGTCGAAGATTGCGGTGCGAAAATCCTGCACCACCGCGTGGAGATCGTCGACCGCCGTGTTGAGGCGTTCCTGTACTTCGACCGAACGTGCCCGCATGATGGTGCCCTGAAGCGCGAGGCCGACGGCGAAGACACGCTGAATCGCGTGGTCTTGTAAATCGCCGGCGATACGGTCGCGCTCGGCTAGCACTTCGGCCTGGGCTCGGGTCTGGGTGAGCTCGGCCTGGAGTGCCAACTGCTGGGTGATATCGCGGATGGCCGCCGATACCATCACTCCCTGCTCGGTCTGCAATGGGCTGAGGCTTACGTCGACCGGGAACGCGGTCCCGTCGCGACGCTGCCCCCAGAGCTGCAGACCGGCCCCCATGCGCCGCGCCGCCGGCTTGTCGAAGAAGCCGGCCCGGTGCCGTTGGTGGGCGTCACGCAGCCGGGGCGGGATCAGCATCTCAATTTCCCTGCCGAGCAAATCTTCGCGCTGGTAGCCGAACATCTGATCGGTTCGCGCGTTGGCAAGCATGATGCGGCCGTCCGGCCCGACGATAACCATCGCGTCGGGAGCCGACTCGAGCAAAGCGTGGAACATGGTTTCGGCTCGCTGGTGCTCGGCGGTCACATCTCGCATCACTTTAGTGAAACCGGTGACGGCGCCCACCTCGCCTTTTATCACGGCCAGCACCACCCCGGCGCGAAACCGCCGACCGTCCTTGCGCACCCGCCAGCCTTCGAACTCGATACGTCCGGACTCACGGGCCGCGGCCAACTCGCGGTCGGCCAGACCGGCGGCGCGGTCCTCTTCCGTGTACAACATCGACACAGGTTGATCGAGCGTTTCCACCACCGAGTACTTCATCATCGCCTGTGCGCCCGGGCACCAGCGGACTATGTCACCGCTCGCACTGAGCTGGACGATGGCGTAATCGGTGATCACGTCAACCATGGCGTCAACATCAAAGAGACGCTCCCGCAAGCTCTTGTTCAGCAATGCCGCGCTCACATAGCGTTCGGCGCTGGGCGATGTCATCAGGGCTGGCCCCTCTTTCGTTGCGTCGAACTGCACCGATGCTACCTTCCTGACCCATGCTTCATCTGGGGATTCCCACCGGCCAATTCACCGAATCCCCGCCCGGCGCTCTCACCGCGGGAAACGAACTGGGTCAGTGAATCACGATGTCTGGGACGCTCGTTCACGTTGAGGCCTTCACTCTTGACGGTCCGGTCTTCGCGGCGCCTCTACGCCGCCGGTTGCCGCCGGCTCTCGTCAATCGCTCGACACCGTCTTCAATCCCACTCGCGAGGGTCTCGATGTCGGGAGCGGTGTCATAATCGGCGGTGATGCCGAAGACGAAGGCGTCGGCGTAACTCACCATCGCTATGCCGGTGCGCAGTCGAAGAGCGATCGGCGGAATAGGCAGCACTTCCAGCACCCGGCGCCCCATCAATCGCTGCTGACCTCGGGGCCCGGGGACATTCGTGGCCAAGGCGACAACCGCTCGTTGGGGCAGCCGCATCAGCAACCGAATCGTCCACGCAGACAGGGCGAACGGGACACGCCTGACAGCTGAAAGCACAGCGCTACCTCCTTGGCTTTGGCCGCTCGCTTTGGCCCGATTGAGCCGATCATGCACCAGCAGCAGTTGCTTCACCGGATCTTCCTCGTCGACCGGCAGCAGCGGCAACATGGCCGAAACCCGATTGTCGGCGACGTTGAGCTGGTCAATCGGACGGACCGAAACCGGAACCAGCGTTCGCAGTGAGTCCCGGCCGGGCTGCTCACCGCGCCGGAGCAAGAGAGCACGATAACTGCTGGTAACCGCAGCCAACGCAACGTCATTCACTGTCACACCGAATTGCTTGGACACTTTCTGCATGTCGGCCAAGCGAACGCGGGCCGCACTGTACCGTCGCATCGTCGTGACCTGTCCGTTGAGTGACGATTCCGGGGCGGGGACGAGCAGACTGGCCGCGAGTTCGGCCGCACCCACCGCAATGTGCTCGGCGGCGGCTGCGCCGCCGATGGCGCCTCGTCCGATCTCACCCACCCAGTTCAACGGGTTTAGGCCTGGTTTCGCGGCACCCGGCTCATGCCTGGCCGACCGCCGCGCCGCGTGGATGTTTTCGGCGAAGCTGCCGCCGCTGTCACCGTCGCCGAATTTCGCCATCAGCTGCGTCGCGGCGATACCGTCGGCGATGCAGTGGTGAATCTTGGTCAGCACCGCCCACCGGTCGTCACTCAGCCCTTCGACCAGCCAGCAGTCCCACAGTGGCCTTTCGCGATCAAGGCGTCGTTCCATCAAAGTGGCGATCGCCTCGAACAGTTCGGTATCGCCCCCGGGGTGCGGAAGCGCCAACCGATGGACGTGCCGCGAGATGTCAAAGTGGGGGTCATCGACCCATTCGGGCGGGCGCAGATCGAGCGGATGAGTCCGCAGCACCTGCTTGAATCGCTTGATTGCCGGCATCCGTTCGGCGACAGTGGAAACGAACTCGCCGTAGCTTGGGAGCGGCCCCTCCACGACCGAGACAGCGCCCACGGCGAGGCTCACGTGCGGGTCGGAGTCTTCCGCCTCGAGGAAACCCGCGTCCAAGGCAGTCAGTTGCTCCATTGGTCCCCCTTCCGGGCCGTTTTCTCTGATTCAGAGACCGCGAATATGGATGGCGGTTGGCGGTAGAGAGCGGCACCGCCGGTACCGCCGGCACCGGCGGCGACGAAAAGGACCTGAGCACCGATGGATAGTGTTTCGGCTTGCGCACCGAAGGCGGCCGCCAGCGCGGCTGTGTGCATATGCTGATCGTCGGCCACGATGATCTTGTCCACTGGCACCCCGAGCTTTTCGCTGAGCAAGGTGTGGTACCCGTGGCGCGAGGGCGCCGCGACTATCGCGTCGACCTCAGCCAGATCCGCCGATTGGGCTTCGAGGCATTCGTGCACCGCCGACGCGGCCGCCACAACGAACCGGTCATCCATGTCATCCGATTGCTCGAATCGCAGCACGTTGCGTGAGTCGGCGAATCCCACTGTGGCGGTGAGGCTCTGGACGTCTCCTGCCGACTCGTCAGCCGCCGACCACGATACCGGACCCAAACCGTAGTTCTCGTCGGTCCACCGACAAAGCAGGGCGGCGCCGGCGGCCGAAAACGGAAACTGCTCGCTCATTCCGTGTCCGGGATCGGCATCGCTGGCCACGATGAGCGCCAGCTGGACAGCACGTGACCTCAAAAAGCCATCGACGATCTGCAGCGCGGTGAGCACCCCGCAAGCGCCATTGGCGATGTCGAAAGAAAATGTGCCGTGGGCACCGATGTGCGGATCTTCAGGATTCGCCCCGATGTCGTCTTGGATCAGCGCCGCCAATGCCGGTTCTCCGAGATTTCGGTCGCGATAGATCCCAGCGTTGACAACAAGATCGAGTTCGTCGGGGTCGCGACCGGCCCGCTGCAGGCAGTCCTTTGCGGCAGCCACGGCCAGGTGCAGCGCGCTGTGCCGATCACGCCACCACCGCGGGTGCGCGACGGCAACTCGATCAATGATCGTGCCCATAGCTGCTCACCAATTCTTCGTCCAGGGTTACTACCACGACACCAATTTCAAGTCCCGACGCCAGCGCGAGCAGCGCGATTCTCTCCCCCGGCTCGATCCGTCCCGCTTCGAGTTCCTCGACGAGCGCCACCGTGTGAGTCGTCGATGCCGTGTTGCCGTATCGATCGACCGTGATCACGGCGTCATGCCGAGGACTGTCGCCGAATGACTCCGACATTCGCGCCATTCCCTTGCGAATCGCGCGAGCCGATGTCTGGTGCGTGATCACGTGGTCGATGTCGTGAATCGAAATACCCATGGCATCAAGGACTTCGTGGAGCAACAATGGCGTGTCGGCGATTGCCGCCCGTTGAATGGCGCGCGAGTTCGTGAACATCCGCGCACCCGGATCGTGTCCCCGCGGATACGCCAAGCAGAGCCGGCTGTAGTCGGCGACAGTGGTGAACCCGGCCAGGGTGATACCGGCAGACCCGACGGGAGCCCGCTCGAGCAGCAGGGCCGCACCGGCATCACCCAGGGTCAGGCATGCCAATTCCTTGCTCATGATGTTGCGGATGTGCCGCGCCGCGTTGTGACTCAGCTGCGATATGTACTCGCCGCTGACCACCAGCCCACGCTCGACGATGCCCTGCCGGATCCAATTGTTCAATATCGTCACTCCGGTCAGCATCCCGGCGCACGCGTTGGATACGTCAAAGGTCATCGCTTGTGGTGCACCGATCTCGCGGGCCACAGCGGCGCTCATCGGCGGCTCGAGCCATTGAGTCAGGCCACCACGGAATTTTGTGATGCTGCAGCTGATCACCACATCAAGCGACCCGGGATCTTGGTGTGCCTTGACCAGACAGTCGATCGCCGCCGACGTGGCGAGGCTGTACGAATCTTCCTCGCCGACGGAGATCCGGCGCTCGCGTATACCGGTCAGGCGTTCCAGGTCGATGTGCGTCCGATGGCGGGTGGTGGCCATCAGCTCCTCGGTCGTCAGGTGTGTCTCGGGCAGATGGCGGCCGGCACCGGCCAATCGGGTCACGTACGGCGCCGTCGTCCCGTCCCCCGCCCCGTCCATCACCAGCCAATGCCGCGGCATCGGTCACACCTGGCTTTGGCGGCGGGTGGTCCCGTCGTTGGAGACCGCCATTTCCAACAGCAATCGCCGTTCGGCGGCGGCAACTGCATGCCGGGTGGCAGTTACCGCATCGGGGTTGACTGACACAGAGGTGATCCCCATCCTCACCAGATGCTCGGTGAAAGCCGGGTTCGTCGATGGGGCCTGGCCGCACAGCGACGACGTGATGCCATGTTTACGCGCTGTCGCAACAATGCGGCCTATGGCATCGAGAACGGCTCCATCCGATTCGTCGAACAGCTCGGCGCAGATCTCGGAGTCGCGATCGACCCCCAGGATCAGCTGCGTCAAGTCATTGCTGCCGATGGATACTCCGTCCACCCCCAGCCCGATATATTCGGGGAGCCAGTAGGTCACCGAGGGCACTTCGGCCATCACCCACCGATGCAGGCCGCGCTGGGAACCCAGCGGACTCATGTCGACCAGAGAAAGGCATGTTTCCAGCTCCCACCGCGTCCGAACAAACGGAATCATCAGATGCACGTTCGGATTCTGTTCACGCGCCCGCGCCAGGGCCTGGAGTTCTAGACCAAACAGATCGTGTTCTTTGACGTATCGATAGCACCCGCGGTATCCGATCATCGGGTTGTGCTCCACGGGCTCGTAGGCCTCACCACCCTGCAACCCACGAAACTCGTTGCTACGAAAATCCGTTGCACGGTAAATCACCGGCCGGTTACCGAAAGCCGATGCGATGCGGCCGATCGATGTCGCGATGCTGTCGATGAGAGCGAACTGCTCGCCGTGGGCGATGAGATCGCGCGGGTGCCTGCCGGAAAGCGCCTGGGTGAGCAGGAACTCGGCCCGCAATAAGCCAACGCCGTCGACATCTTGGGCCGCGACGGCTTCGGCGGTGTCGGGTATCGCCAGGTTGACGTAGACCTTGGTACCGGTTGTCTCGGTGCCATTAGCCGTGACCACCGGCTGCCTGACCCCCGACACTTGTAACTGCGGGCCGAGGCTTCCGGCGCTGACGTTGCCGCTCGAGCCGTCGACGGTAACCGATTGGCCGTCGCGCAAAACGGTAGTCGCATTGCGCGCACCCACCACACAGGGAACTCCGAGTTCGCGTGCAACGATGGCCGCGTGGCACGTCATGCCGCCGGTCTCGGTCACCACTGCCGCGGCACGTCGGATAGCAGGAAGCCAATCCGGATTGGTCATCGGCGCCACCAGAATTTCGTTGTCCAGCAACCGGTTGCCCTCTTCCGGAGCCCGAAGCACTCGAACACGTCCGGACGCCGACCCTGGTGCCGCCGGCAGGCCCCGAACCAGGGCGTCCGTTGTTTCCGACGCGTCGGGCGCGTGTGTATTGAGCGTCGTGATCGGCCTGGCCTGTACTAACCAGGCCTTGCCGGAAGCGATCGCCCATTCGACGTCTTGCGGGCACCCATGATGCGCTTCAACTGCGATCGCCAACTCGGCAATGCGGCGCAATGCCGCGTCATCCAGGACTCGCGCTTGGGCCTGCGCGGGGTTCAATTCCACGATGATGTCATGTCCCGCGGGACCACGCTCGATCTTGAAAGCCTGGTACCCGATTTTCACGTCGAGCACGTCCAGCGTCCTCTTGTCGACGACATAGGTGTCGGGCTGGACCTTTCCGGATACCACAACCTCGCCGAGTCCGAGAGCCGCTTCGATGACGATGTGTTCTCGCTCCCCCGTGCTCGGATCGGTGGTAAACGCAACCCCGGACTGTTCGGAGGCGATCATCTGCTGGACGACCACCGCCATCGCGGGGTCGGCCCCGAACCCGCGGCTTGCCCGATAAGTGAGGACTCGCGGACTGAACAGCGATGCCCAGCATTTGGTGACAGCCTCGAGTAGGGCGATTTCGCCTACCACGTTGGTCACCGTCTGGTTCATTCCGGCGAACGATGCATCACGGCCGTCCTCGCCTGTTGCCGAAGAACGCACCGCGACAATGCAATTCGTACCGAGGGCGCGGTAGGACTCCTGTAGCTGGTCGCGGACATCCTGACTAACGCCCGCTTTCGCGACCAGCGTTCTCATCCGTTGGCAAAGCTCAGCCAGACGGGGACCGTTGTTCACCTGTGTTAACGCTTCGCGATGTAGGGCGGCGAGTTCGGTATCGACCCCGCCCGCCTCCATCGAAGCCAGGTAGCTGCTTCGCATCAGCACGAATCCCGGCGGTACCGGAAGCCCGGCGGCGACCAACTCGCCCATGTTGGCGCCCTTGCCGCCGGCCTCCTCGGCGTCTCCCAGGCGCAGCGCCGCGATGTTCGAAACATACTTTCCGGTAAGTAGTTCAGTTGACATGTCAGCCTCTCTCAACCTGGTTTCAAGCGGTTCGCGGCGCCGACGCGTAGACCGCTCGCCGCCAAAGTTCGTGAATTTCTTCGACCGAAAGGTCAAGCGGCCGCGACGTGTCCAGCGCGTACGCTGTGTCCCATTCGTCATCCTGTTGGGCCAGCGCGGTCGCGATCGCCGGAGTCACATCGGAATTGCCGCGCCGGCGTGCCACAATGCGTTCGGCGGTCAGCTTGACATCCGTGGAACACCGGATTTCCACCAATGCCGAAAGCGTCTCGTGGGCAATGCGGTAAGCGTGCGTGCGGGTCTGCGGATCGCGCCAGGTCCCGTCGAGGATGACGGACTGCCCGTTGGCCAACAGCGCCCGTGCCCGGTGCAGGACGACCTCGTAGACCGTCCTGACGTTGTCGGGACGATACAATCCCGCATCCAGGTCGCCGGGCTCGCCGGTGATGACGCCCACCGCCTGTAATTCCCGACGTACGTCATCGGTAGAGATGACCTGGGCCGCGGTCTTTTCTGCGAGAGCTCGTGCGATGGTCGACTTGCCCGTTCCCGGACTTCCCCCGACCAGTGCCATCCGAACGCTTCCGTACTCCAAGTGCCGGGTAGCAATGGCCAGGTGCCGGGCCGCATCTGCGGCAGCCTCGGAGTTGCCTTGCGAAACGCGTAGGCAGTCAACCTTTGCTCGCACCACCGCGCGGTAGGCAATGTAAAAGTCTCGCAGCGACGAAGGCGCCGCGTCACCCGAATGCAGCGCATAGCGTTCGAGGAAGTAATCGCCAAGGTCTGCGCGCCCCAAAAACTCCAAGTCCATCGCCAGAAAAGCGGCGTCATCGATGCAGTCGATATACCGGAGCTTGTCGTCGAACTCCAAACAATCGAGCAGTGCCGGCTCGCCTTCCGTGCAGAAAATATCGTCGGCAAGCAGATCGCCGTGGCCGTCGACAATGCGCCCATCTTCTATGCGACGTGTAAACAAGGCAGCACGACCCAAAGCGAAATCGACCGCCAGGCGCTGGATCGGAGCGAGATGCTCGAAGGAGAATCCCGAATCAGGCATCTCCGCATAGCGTTTCAGCTCCAGCAGGTTCTCCCGAAACCGGCCGTCGACCGCACCGACCTGGCCTTGGGCATCAATCGCGGGACCCCGTTGGGCCTGTCCGTGAAAGCGCGCCAACATGGCGGCGATGGTGTCCAACACGCGGCAGACAGATTCGTTGGGACCGCAACCCACTTTGAATGCCAAGCGGTCGTGGTCGAAGTAGCGGCGCATGACGACGACCGGTTCGGGGGGCCCGCCCGCTGGATCGCTCAGATGTGCGATCCCCAGGTAACTATCCGGAGAGAGCCGACTGTTCAAATCTATCTCTCGACGGCATGCACGTTCACGTTGCTCTGGTGTCCGGAAGTCGAGGAAGTCGGTCAGCACCGGCTTTTTCGCCTTAAAGGCACGGTCACCGGCCAGCACAACCACGCCGGTATGGGTTTCGTGCAGGTCGACATAAGGCGCTCCTGACAACGCAATGCCAGCAGTCATGACCCCGCGCCCCCTCGCCGTCGATTTGTCGGTCGCCGTGGACATCTCGGTGTCGACCTAGGAGGGCCGGGCCACGATCACCGGCATGCGGACCGAGTGGACGACGGCGTTGCTCACCGAGCCCAACAATGCGCCGGTCAGGCCCCCGCGACCGTGGCTACCGACGACCGTCAGCTGGGCGGTCTCCGACTGCTCGACCAACTGCCGAGCCGGCCGGTCGCATACGACGATTCGGTGCACGGTGACATCGGGATAGCGCTCTTGCCAACCGGCCAGGCGTTCGGCCAGACTCCGCTCCGCTTCCGCCTTCACGGCCGACCAGTCCAATCCGGGAAGCTCGAAAACTTCGGTGTCACTCCAGGCATGGACCGCCTTGAGCTCGACACCGCGTCGCGACGCCTCGTCGAAGGCGATTGCCGTCGCAAGCTCGGATACCGGCGAGCCATCGATTCCGACCAGGACCGGTGCCTGCTGGGGATACGGCATCAACGGGTCTTCGTCGTGAATGACGGCGACCGGACAGCTCGCGCGTCGCACAATCCCGGAGCTGACCGAACCGAGCAAGGCCCGGCCAATGGCTCCGCGTCCATAGGATCCAACGACGACCAACTCCGCCTCTTTCGACATCTCGGCCAGCGTCGGTGCCGGGGGCCCATGCCACAGCTCGCGCGTTATGTCGATGTGCCGACTTGTTCGTGTGGCGTCTTCAGCGACCTTGACCGCCTCCTGCAGGACCCGGCGACCGTCGTCCTCCTGCCATGCCAACGCTTCGGCCGCCATCGGCACCTGCGGCCACATCGTCGTGGCGTTCACCAGGTGGACCAGGGTCAACGGGACATTACGTATGGCCGCGTCACGCGCGGCCCAGCAGACAGCGAAATTCGACGCCGGCGATCCGTCGACTCCGACGACGATGCCGTGGCGCTTTGTGGATGCAGTCACTTCGTTCTCCCTCGGTCATCCTCAACGCTATTGCCCGAACGGGGGCCGGTCAGGAGACTTTTGTCCTTAACCGCATGGACGAGAGACCCTCGTTGGGCGCTGAGGCTTGATCGGGGCTCGACCTGTGGAATCGTGACGAAGGTGACCGAGTGGCCCGCCACTCTTGACAGGCGCTACCACGACGCTGTCATCTTCGACCTCGCTTGCGTGGTCGAAGAGACCGAGCCGGAAAAGGTCAAGGCCCGAGATTCCCCTCGCTTTTTGTTCCGGAGGCTGTGAGATGTCGGTGTCCTCGATACGTTGCGCGCACTCGCTGCGCATTGTCCTGTCACAGTGATAAGCGGCCGCGATCTGTTGGATGTTCGCACGCGGGCAAACGTCGAAGGCATATGGTATGCGGGCAGCCACGGCTTGGAGTTGCAAGAGCCCGACGGCACCCACCACGAAAACACCTCCGCCACAGAACTTGTGGACGCCCTAGCCCTTGCTGCGACGCGGTTGGCCGGGATGTCCAAGGACATCCCCGGAATAGCGGTCGAGCACAAGCGATTCGCCGTTGCCATCCACTACCGCAATGCGAACGCCGGAAAACCTCCATCGGGTGATCGCGACAGTCCGTTCATACGGTCGCTCCGCGGGCCGCCGCTTCAGCCTGGGCCGCAAAGTCATCGAGCTTCGCCCAAACATCGTCTGGAATAAGGGGACAACTCTCGATTGGCCGGACACACCACGAGTTCGAGTGAACCCCATTCAGATGACCATTGCCGCCACGCAAGGGCCGAACGGCCCTGCCGACGGCCGGCGAGGCCCAATAACGTTTCCGGTGACCAGGGGTTATCCCGCCAGTCCAGCGTCTCGATCGGAGAAATGCGATGAACGACCCGCAATCACCACAATGGATCGTGGTGGGTATCGACGGATCCGATGCAGCGATCAAGGCGGCGAAGTGGGCGGTCGCCGAGGCGACCAGTCAGGACATTCCGCTGCGTCTGGTGTACGCCATCCCCGAGCAAAAAGTGGAAGCGCTGCCCAACGATCCCGGTATCGATGTGGAATGCGGCGAGGCTGCCTTGCGCGCTGCTTGCGCAGCGCTGCATGCCATGACTGCGGAGGTCAAAATCGAAACCGATCTTGTGTGCGGCTCACCGGCCGACGCGCTGGTTGAGGAATCACGGCATGCGACCATGGTCTGCGTAGGATCTATAGGGATCGGGCAGGTCGCCCGAAAGATCATCGGCTCAACTGCCGAGTTTGTGGCCCAGAACGCGCATTGTCCGGTAGCGGTCGTACGCGCCAAGCACGATGCCGGCGAGTCAGTTTCGGGATCGATTGCGGTGGTGGTCGACGACTCACCCGAGAACGACTCCGTACTCGAGCAGGGCTTCAGAGAAGCGCGGCTTCGAAACGCACCGATTCTCGCGATGGGTACGTGGCGGTGGGGTTTCGGAGAGATTCCATACCGTCAGTTGGACCGTCGACTTCACCGCTGGGTGACTCAGTATCCCGAGGTGCATGTACGTCCCGCTGCGGCCAGACGTGGAGCCGCTGAATACTTGATCGGCACAGAGGAACCCGTGCAACTCGCGGTAGTGGACCGCTGGTATTCGGACAAGGTCGCCCGGATGATCGGCCCGCTGACTCCCCGCTTCGGACACACCGGATGTTCGGTGCTCGTGGTGCGCTGAGCCTGCTAGACGATCAGCGACCGCGGGTCACAATCACCGGAACCGTCGCCGCCTGCGCGACGTGCGAGCTCACCGACCCCAGCAGCATGCCGGGGAACCCGCCCCGTCCTCGGCTACCGAGAACTACCAGCTGAGCGTGTTTTGCTTCTTCGAGCAGCCACCGAGAAGGTTTGTCGCACACGATCACTCGCTTGACGTGCACGTCTGGATATTGTTCGTTCCAGCCCGCGAGGCGTTCAGCGAGGATCTCCTGCCCCTGAAGCTCGCTGTCCCGCCAGTCCATCCCTAGCATGGGAAAGATGCCCACATCGCTCCAAGCGTGCAGTGCAATTAGGCCCACGCCCCGGCGAGACGCCTCGTCGAAAGCCAAGGCGATTGCGGCTTCCGATGCGGGCGATCCGTCGGTGCCTACCAGCACGGGTGCGTTGGCAGCGGGTGTCACAGCCGCGTTGGAGTGAATGACCGCCACCGGGCAATGAGCATGGTGAAGTAATCCAGCGGTGACCGAACCCAGCAGCAAACGGCCCATCGCTCCGAATCCCTGGCTGCCGACGACGACCATCGATGCGTCCTTCGAAGCATCAACCACTGCCGGAACAACGCTGGAATAAATGATCTCGGTGCGTATTTCGGCCGGTCTCGCGTCATCCAGGTTGGCAGCGACCACCTTACGCGCTTGATCGATGACCTGCTGTGCCGTTTCTCGCTGCCATTCCGGCATGTCCTCATACAGCTGCCCGACCGGCCAACCAACGACCACCGGAGCCACGGCGTGCATCAGCGTAATCGGCAAGTCGCGCAGGCCGGCCTCGTGGGTTGCCCAGGCCACGGCGGCTTCGGCTGCCGCCGAACCGTCGACGCAGACCAGTATCCCGTGATTCTTGGTCCTCGACATGTCGCGCTCCTTTAGGCAATCCCTTGACTGGCATGCGATGACACGTCGATGCGGTCAGGCAAGCTGATGTCCAGGTGAAGGACCGATCCGAAATCGCTTCGCTCACGCGGCCAGCCGAAATCGGACAAGACAGCGAGCATCAGGTGGTTCTGGGCCAACACGTCCGCGACGAATCGACGAATTCCATTGACTCTGGCGATTTGGGCCAGGCGTTTGAGCAATGCCGTTCCCACGCCGACCGAATGATCTTCATGAGCGACCACAATGGCGATGTCGGCAGCCGTCGGATCAGCACAGACGGTGTAATTCGCCACACCCACCAGCCGGTCTCCGTCGAATGCGCCCAGCGCGCACTGCCCGTCCTTGGGTTCGATCAGCTCCCTCACAAGTTGGTCGAGGTGGGCTGGATGCAGGGTGAAGAAGCGGAAGTAACGGTCATGATCGCTGAGGTGTCGGTGGAGCGCCACGACAGCTTCGGCGTCCTTCCCGTCGATGCGACGCAATGAGATCACCCGGCCGTCCAACAATTGGGATGTGGCAGTGTCTCTCACCGCTTGACTTCTCATTACGTCTCCTTGACGGGCCGGGCGCCGCGTTGTGCTCGGTTGGCGGGCCTGGACATCACGTTATCCGGAGCGTTGAAGCTCGGCCAGGGCCATTCGGCCCAGTGCCGGTGCCATTGGTCCCATAGGCGTTGTGCGAGTTGCCGATCAGCCAGCGTTGAGCGGAGCGGTCCAGTGGACGCGCGTACCGCCGGTGGCCTCGTTGGAGATTTCGCAACGGCCACCGACCTGTTCGGCGCGGTACTGCATGTTCGCCAGGCCGCTGCGCCGCTGATTATCGGCGGGCATGCCGCTTCCGTTGTCGATGATGTCGAGTGCCAGCATGTCGGCAACGTCGATTTCGACCGTCAGCCGCGAGGCGCTGGAGTGACGGATGGCGTTGCTCACGGCTTCCACGGTGACGGCTTCGGCATGTTCGGCAAGCTCGCCGCCGACGGTGGTCGTCGGTCCGTGCATGCGCACCGTGGTGACGATGCCGCGGTTCTCGGTGAGATCGGTGACCACTTGCTGAATGCGATTGCGGAAGCTACTTTCATGCTCCAACGGGGATTTCAGCTGGAAGATCGTGGTGCGGATCTCCTCGATGATCGTCTGGAGATCGTCGAGCGTTTTATTGAGTCGCTCGACAACCTCCGGTGAACGTGCCCGAGCAACGGTGCTTTGTAGGTCCATGCCCGCGGCGAACAATCGTTGGATGACGTGATCGTGCAAGTCATGCGCGATGCGCTCCCGTTCGCCCACCAGGGTCAACTGGCGGGCGTGCTCGCGAGCCGAGGCAAGCATCAGGGCCAGGGCCGCGTGGCTGGCGAAATCGCGAACCAGGTCAAGGTAAGTGTCGTCGAACGGTGGCTGGCCGGCGCCGCGTGCCACCGCAATCACTCCAGCGACTTCATCCTGGGTCCGCAGCGGCATCAAGATTGCGCTGCGCTGCCCGACGTCGGTGAACGCCTGGATCGGGTAGCTCAACGACTCCGTGATTATCGGCTCACCAGAGCGGAAAACGCCACCGCTGGTGGAGGAGTCCACCGGGATCCGTTGACCGATGACCTCGGAGGCGTTCAGTCCCACCGCCGCCGAGATCACCAGTGTGTCGATCTCATCCACGGGCAAGTCAGCGTCAATCGGGACCAGCACGATCGCCTGCTCGGCATCGGTCAGAGCGCACGCACGGTCGGCGATCAACTGTAGTGGGCTAAAGCCCGATTCCGCGTTCGACAGCAGAGCCGTGGTGATCTCCCGGCTGGCTTCCATCCATTTCACCGACATGCGTTCGCACTCGAAGAGCTGCGCATTGTCGATCGCGACTGCGGCGGCAACCGCCAGAGCCCGGGCGGCAACCTCATCGGATTCAGAGAACACGCGGCCCGGCTCGTCGTGGGTCAGGTAAAGATTGCCGAAAACCGCTCCACGGATGGTGATGGGCACCCCGATGAATCCTTGCATCGCCGGATGATGATCTGGAAAGCCGACCGCAGCCGGGTGTCTGGTGAGGTCATCCAGGCGCAAGGCCGGCTGGTCGAGAAGCGAGACGGAAAGAACACCCTTACCGACGGGCAAATGTCCGATCCGCTCCCTTGTAGCGTCGTCGATTCCGTCGTGGATAAATGAGATCAAGGCACCGGTCGGGTCACGTACGGCAAGTGCCCCGTACGGAGCACGAGTCAGGTCTTTGGCCGCGTGAACGATACGGCGCAACGTCGCGTCAAGATCGAGATCCGAGCCGATCTCGACGATCACGCGCAGCAATCGCTCCATCTGATCGCGTGCCGCCGGCAACTCGTCGAGCTGCTGGTGCATCCTGCTTACCAGCCCACGCTCGCCCAGTCCGGCAAATGCCGAGCCGTTATCGTCGTTGGCCACCTGTTACCTCCGACAACTAAGCCCCGTAGCAACTGCGCGTCACACATATCCAGTGCTAAGGCATCAACGCGAAGGTGCTCAGGCCAGCTTAGTCTCGTTGGGCCCGGACCGTCCCAAGTTGTAACGGCTGGTCCTGCGGAAGCCGTCTTCGCAGGTCAGGTGCCTGTATTCGGCGGAGAGTGCTGGTCAAGCCTCGTCGCGAAAACCGCGGCTTGAGTACGCCGCTCCATGCCGAGCTTGGCCAGCAGGCGCGATACGTAATTCTTGACCGTTTTCTCGGCCAGGAACATCCGGGCGGCGATCTGCCTGTTGGTCAAGCCCTCGCCGAGCAGCCCCAGTAGCGTTCGCTCCTGCTCGGTCAGTCCGGACAGCGGATCCTTGTGCTCCGTGCCGCCCCGCAGCTTGGCCATCAGTGCGGTAGCCGCTCGGCTATCCAGCAGCGATTTACCGGCACCGACGTCCTTGATCGCTTGAGCAAGCTCCATCCCCCGGATGTCCTTGACGACATAGCCGCTGGCGCCGGCCAGGATTGCCTCGAGCATCGCCTCGTCGGAGGTGAACGACGTCAACATCAGGCATCGCAGCTCCGGAAGCTCCGACAAAAGGTCACGGCACAATTCGATGCCGTTGCCGTCGGGGAGGCGCACATCGAGTACGGCGACGTCAGGCTTTGTCGCGGGTATTCGCACCATCGCTTCGGACACCGATCCCGCGTCGCCGACGACTTCCAGATCGGGGTCCGAGGCGAGCAGCTCGGTGAGTCCGCGGCGGACGACTTCGTGGTCGTCGACCAAAAAGACTGTAACCATGGCGAGCCCTTCCTACCGTGCCGTACGTTCCATGTAAAGACATATCGCGATGCTCCGCATTTCATCGTCTTCCGGCTTCACATATGCCGGCCGTTGACGACCAGCAGCGAGCAGCCGGCGGCTTGGAGTACGGCACTGCCGACCGGTCCAACCAGTTCCTGCAGATGCTCGCGATTCTGCGAGCCGACAATTGCCAGCTGTACCGATCCGCGGTTGCAACCCAGGAATTCGAGCAGGGTGTTGTGGGCCGCCGCCGCTTCCACCTGGACATGCGGGTAACGACGTCTGCAGCCGGCCAGCCGGCGATCTAGGTCGGCGACTGCCCGCAGATCGTGCTTCCCCTCGACCGCCACATCATGGGACACGCTTCGCCGGCACACGATTGCGTGAACAGTGGCGTTGCGCATCCGAGCTTCCTCCATGGCAATGCCCAGCAACTTTGCGCTGTCGGGAGAATTGTCTACCTCAACGACGATCCCGGGCGCCGAATGGCCGGGCCGATCATCGGGCCTTCGGATGATAGCCGTGGGACATGGCGCGGAGACGGCAAGAGCCGCAGCGCTAGAGCCTACCCGGCCCGGTCGAAAATGGCGGAGGCCCACCGCACCCACACATGTCATCGCCGCTGATGCCGACGCTTCGATCAACGACCTGACCGCTGGCCCCCGGACGACCTCCATCTCCGTCTTCACTTGCCGACCAGTGGCTTCGATTGCTGTGAGCGCACGCCCGATGGCGGTTTCCGCGGCGGCGAACATGCGCGCCAAGGTCTTTGGATCGGCATCGCACCCATCACCTTGCTCGATCACATGAAGCAGCCGCAGCGGAGCGTCACGATCCACCGCCTCGTCCACAGCCCAGAGAGCCGCCTGCACCGCCGCCTTCGACCCGTCGATACCAACGACGACTGGGCGCTCTCTCGGTGACTCCTTCATGGGCGAGGCCTCTGGTACCTAGTCCCGGACAATCAGCACCGAGCAGCCCGGATAGCCCACAATCGGGTGATAATTGGGTGTGCCGAGCTCAGCAATATGAGTTGCGTCGGACCTACCCACAACGGCGAGTTCGATTGCATTGCTGTGGTTTACAGATGATCTTGGGCCGGTGCCGGCTGCGACGATCTCAACGGGCACGTCCGGATAGCGCCGAACCCAGCTGTTCAGGCGCCGATCGATCTGCCGCACTGTGGCGTTGCGCCGACGCCCTTCCTCCATAGCCTGGTGGACAACCTCTTCGTTGTCGGGCTCATCATTGAGTACTACGGCGATCACCCCGGGCTTCGCCGGCGTTCCGTCGGGACTGGTGCGAATGATCGCCACCGGGCAGTGTGCACGCGTCGCCAACGCAGCCTCGGTTGTGCCGAGGAGCTTGTCGACGGCCCACCGGCGCTGGTCGGTACCGACGCACACCAGTGCCGCATCCAACGATTCATCGATCAGTACCTGTTCTGGGTCGCCGGAGAGCAAGACCGTCTCGACCTCGACGGGTTTCCCCACACCTTCCACCGCGACTTCAGCTTGGTAGAGGGCGGTTTCGCCGGCTTCAAGCTCCCGGTCCGAAGGTGGTGCCGACGTAGCTCGTGATCCCTTGCGCCCGGCGACATGAACGAGGCGCAGGGGCAGCTGTCGGGTAATCGCTTCATCGACCGCCCATTTGGCAGCGTTCACCCCGGCCTGCGACCCGTCGATGCCGACGACCACCGACTTCGAATGCAGCTGATTCATCGGAGCTCCCGGGTTAGGTGTTGTGTCGCACACTGATGGATTCAATGCCAGACTAGGGATGTTTCGACGGTCATGGAGGAGTCCTTAGGCCCCTTGTCAACAGCCGTTCGTCCCGAAGAAGACGCTTTGGCACACATGCCCGTTCATTGGCGCGTGAGGCGGACGGCTCGGCGGCCAGCGAAAACAATTTTTCGATGTCCGCTCGGGTGCAGCGGCCAATTGCTCCGACTCGGTCACAAGAGCCGGATTCATCGTCGAGTGACGATCTGCACTCGGCCGGGAATCGACTCGGCTCCCACATCCATGTCCGTTGACTCCGCTCCGTTGATCACAGTCCGGTGGGATAGGTTTCGGGTGTTTCGCCGGCGATCCAGAGACTGGTGGGCTCAAGAGGTTCCAGAGCCCGGGTCCGATCGATATGGATAATCGCGTCGAATTGGTCCGCGGGGCGGACATGAAAATAGTGACTCTGCCGTTCCGTCTCGGGCCGGTAGATGACGCCGATGGCACGCCCCAACCGAACCGCACTGAGCGGATTGGTGGCTTCCCTGCTGAGAAGTGGCGAAACCAAGAACGACGCCTTACCGGTTTCGTGCAGAAGTTCCTCGATGCTTCCATTGAGTGCCGGGCGAATGGCCTTACGTTCCGCCACCCCGCCCCACTCGCTGGCAGCGGTGACCGTGCCGTCGTACGTGCTGAAACCGATCAGCCGAGACTCCTCACCGTATTGCTGCCGAACGAGCTGCCCAAGTGTCAGCTGTCCGTCCGCCCAAACCTCGGTCGCTCGTGCGTCGCCAACATGAGAATTGTGGGCCCACACCACGATTCGCGCTGACGGGACGTCCGAATGGCGGTCTAGATGTTTGACCAGCGCGTGGAGGGTCTGCGCCATGTGCTTGTCGCGCAGGTTCCACGAGTTGACCCGGCCGCTGAACATTGCTCGGTAGTACTCCTCTGCATTACGCACAGTTTGCGCATTCTGCTCGGCGTAGAAGAGTTCGTCTTCGGCGAGCAGTCCATCCCTGCGCGCGTAGGACAGTGCGTTGCGCTGGATGTCGACCAGCTGTTCGACCGCTTGTGCCTCGCACGACGGACCGGCGCCGAATGCCGCCGCGAAACCGTACGCCTGACCATCGTCGGCCGAGGCGTGGTCGAAGCATGCATAGCGCTCCCGCGCCCGAGCCGCCGCCTTCGGATCGACTTTGTCGAGGTAGTTGATAACTTCCTGCAGCGATCGGTGCAAGCTGTACAGATCGAGTCCGTAGAACCCGGCCTGCCGATGACCGTCTGGCTCCTGCCGGTGATTTCGCACGCGCAGCCAGTCAACGAAATCACGAACCACCGTGTTGCGCCACATCCAGGCGGGGAAACGCTCGAAGCCGCTCAGTGCCGCGTCGGCGCTCTTGTCTTCGGCCTGACCGTGAACATACCGGTTCACTCGGTAGGCGTCGGGCCAGTCAGCCTCCGCGGCGACTGCGCAGAAGCCCCTTTCCTCGATCAGCCATTTTGTGATCGCGGCTCGCGCCTCGTAAAACTCATGTGTGCCGTGCGAGCTCTCGCCGATCAGCACGATTCGGGCATCACCTATCAGCGCGTCCAGCGCCTCCCAGGGCGGGACACCCGCCGGTGCGTCGATGGCCACCCTGGCGATCACCTGCGCCGGCGTGACCTCGGTGGCCGTTTTCGTCCACGCGCCGGTGGTGGGTGTGGCAAGCAACTGGCGCACCTCGTCATCGGTTACCTGACGAAAATCCCAGAAAGACTCACCGACGGCCAGGAATGGCGTCGGCATGCTGGCGCATACGACATCGTCCACCAGGCCGGCGAATTCTCGGCAGGTGGATTCGGGTGCCGCGGGCACGGCCATCACGATGTGGGCGGGCTCGGCCTCGCGCAAAGCCTGCACCGCCGCGAACATGCTTGCGCCGGTGGCCAATCCATCATCAACCAGAATGACCGTCTTGCCGGACACGTCTACGGGTGGGCGTCCGTCGCGATAAACGGCCTCGCGCCGGACAAGTTCGCGGCCTTCACGTTCGGCGATGAAGCGCAATTGCTGCGGCGTGATCCGCAGGCCGCGCACAACGTCATCATTGATCACGACGCGACCTCCGGTGGCGAGGGCCCCGACCGCGAATTCTTCGTGTCCCGGCGCTCCGAGCTTGCGCACGATGAAGGCATCCAGCGGGGCGTGTAGCGCCGCTGCCACCTCCCATGCCACGGGTAACCCTCCCCTGGCCAAACCCAAGACGATCACGTCGGGTCGGTCGCGGTAGGCGGTGAGGAGGTTTCCCAATACCTGCCCGGCCTCGCGGCGGTCGCGAAAGACGCGCCGCGGCGAGCGTCGGGTGACGTCAGCCGCTCTGGTCATCGCGCACCGCGGTCACTGTCCATTGGCCGATCGCACTTCGATGTGTCGCTCCGCGGGCTTCGCCTCCGAGACCGCCACCGAGACAGTGAGAATCCCCTGGTCGTAGGTAGCGTCGATGCTGCCTTCGTCGGCACCGGCCGGCAGCGACACACTCCGGACAAACGAGCCGTACGAGAACTCCGACCGTCCATCGAAGTCCTTTTTCTCGCTACGCTCCGCCTTGATCGTCAGCTGCCCGTCGCGCACGGTGATGTCGATGTCTTTTGCGGGATCGACGCCCGGCATTTCCGCGCGCACTACGTAGCGGCCGTCTTTCATTTCGTCCTCGAGTCGCATCACGGGCGCCTCGAAGGCTGGGCGCAGTCCTGTCAAGGATGGGAAGCCCGCGAACAACTCCGAGATCTCCGGAAATAGCGATATCGGCCGGCGCCGAACGGGAACGGTGCCCATTGGATGACTCCTGATGAAACGTGATTCGGTACTTGCACTGTCCATCGCACCAATCGGCCGACAATGTCGAAAGGGACCGAAGTCCCCGGGTTGTGGGTCGTTCGTCAGCTCCCTAACCGATCGACAGCCATGCCCGTCAAACCGGACGGGAAAGCGCGCTGATGCATGCCATGACACGGTCGAGCACGAAACCGAACGCGTCGCCGTCTTCGGCGATGCTGAACAACCCCCGATGCCGCAGGAACCCCTCCAGCCTCCGATCCAGCGGCCAAGCCGCATAGGTGTCGCCGGCGTAGACGGAGTTCGTGAACTGCCAAGCGAGCGCATCGACGTCGGAGTCGTTCAACACCAACCGATCACCCAGGGGGGAAGCCATTTTTCGCGTCCTAGGCCCGGATCCGCAACACGTCGGCCAGGGGGCGCCGCGGCGTCGGCCGGGGTGACGACTCACCCTCCGGTTCGACACCCACCCGGATCAAAACCTGAGGTAGGGCGATGCGGCGAGTGAGGTCACGGATCATCTCCCTGGTAGCTTCCAGCTCCGTGATGTGTGTCACCGGGCAAGTCGACAGTCCGGCCAACGTGCATTCCAGCAAGATCGTCGACAACGCCTCGCCGCATCGGAGGGCATCCACTCGCGTGTCCCCGAGTGTCGACAGAACGAGTATCTTCGCTTCGTCGTAGGTACCCGCGGAGCTCCGCTCGTCCAGCGGGTCGACAGGAAACCGGCGGTTCACATCGACTCTGCGGTCGTCCGCCTCTGAAACCAATGCGCTGTCGGGAATACCCTCAAACTTCCTCAATGGTGATGTCCACCAGTCTAATTCATGGTGATAATCATCGTCGTAGCGACGCAGGGCTTCGGCGAGTCGAGCCGCTTCCGCCAGCCGCGGTCGCGCGTCGGCGCCCAACACGTCGAGGCTGACGAAATCGTCTTCCAAGGCATTGCAAAGCACCGGTTCCACCGACGACCAATGTTTGGGCGGCCCGAACGGCAGGCGGCTGGTGTGACGACGCACGATCGCGTCGGCGAGATCGCGGCGGGCCTGTGCGACATAATCGGTCGGCCTGAAGCTGATCGAGGCAAGGTGCTCGAAGTTGTTCGGATTCGGGAACTGTTCGACGTTCGTACTCCACCCGAGGGCGGCCATCGCAATCCGGAAGTGATCAAGCGCTGCGCCACAGCTGATGATCGCCTCTCTTCCGGATTTGTCGGTCGACGTAACTGTTCGCCGCGGATCGAGGAATAGGTCGACGCTGGTGTCGTTGGCAACCCAATGCCAAGGCTGACTGTTGTGTAGCGACGGGGCGCGACACGCCAACTCGACTGCCGCCGTGATCACGTCGGTGTCCGCGGTCAATCGGGCCATCATCCTCACCTGTCCTTTCCGGTACGACCTTCTGACGCATGGGCAACCGACGCAAGGGTCCTAGGTCCCCACAGTCGAGTCCTTGGACTCCGCTGACGGTGATGCCGCGGGGGACAAAAGGACGAACGCGGTCTTCCGATGACTTTCGTCTCTATTGCGGCGGGCGGCGTGGGGAAACGATGAAGGCACCCACGCGACGACAAGGACACTCCCATTCCTAGCTGTCGCCAGTCGGTCAGAATTTTAGGACTTCGGCATGGAAGTAATACACAAAGACCTCCACGAATTCGGCGTCCAGCCGAACCTCACGAACTACGAGGAGGCTTGCGCGCGATTCCAGTGGTCCGATGTGCCGCAATTGTGCGAAGGCATGGGTCCCGGTAAGTGCAATATCGCCTACGCCGCCGTCGAACGGCACGCGGCCGGCGCGACTGCCAGCCGCACCGCGTTCCGCTTCATCACCAATAAGGGCTGGGATGGAGCGATCGCGACACGAGATCTCAGCTATGCCGAACTCGGCCGGTTCTCCCGACGATTCTCCGCCGTATTACGCTCGCTGGGCATCAACAGGGGCAATCGGGTATTCACGATCATGGATCGCTGCCCCGAGCTCTACATCACGGTCATGGGCGCGCTACGCAACGGCAGCATCGTCTCGCCGTTGTTTTCAGCGTTCGGACCAGAGCCGATCGTGACACGGATAGACATCGGGCAAGCCGATGTGCTCGTGACCACCCGAACGATTTACCAACGAAAGATCGCGAAGATTCGTCATCGACTCCCATCGGTCCGGCACATCTTGCTGGTCGACGAAAACCGAGCTGACCTACAGCTACCTGGAACACTCAATTTCTGGCACTGGATGGACGCCGCCGACGAGAATGCGCCCGTCGAGCCCACCACCGCTGACGATCCGGCGCTGCTGCACTTCACCAGCGGCACCACCGGAACACCGAAAGGAGCGATCCACGTCCACGGTGCCGTGGCGATGCACTACGTCACCGGCCTGTACGCCCTTGACCTACATTCCGACGACACCTATTGGTGCACAGCGGATCCCGGTTGGGTTACCGGGACCTCCTACGGGATCATCAGCCCGCTCTTGCACGGCATCACCTCGATTGTCGACGAAGCCGATTTTGATGCCGAGCGTTGGTACGGAATCCTGCAGGATCAAGGGGTTTCGGTTTGGTACACGGCACCCACCGCGATCAGGATGCTGATCAAAGCGGGCCCCGAACTGCCGGCGCGCTACAGTTTCCCGCGGCTGCGCTTTATCGCCAGCGTGGGTGAGCCGCTGAACCCCGAGGCAGTGAAGTGGGGAAAGCGGGTGCTGGGCTTGCCGATCCACGACAATTGGTGGCAGACGGAAACGGGCGGCATCATGATCGCCAATACCCCGGCATTCGACATCAAACCAGGTTCGATGGGCCGACCTCTTCCCGGAGTGGACGCATGTATCGTGCGCCATAACGATGACGATGCGATTTCAGTCATCGACCAACCCGGCGTCGAGGGCGAGCTCGCGCTCAAACCAGGCTGGCCGTCGATGTTCCGCGGCTACCTGAACGCCGAGGAGCGATATCGGAAGTGCTTCGTGGACGATCTCTACTTAACCGGAGACCTCGCGAAGAAGGATACCGACGGGTATTTCTGGTTCCTCGGACGCAAAGACGACGTGATCAAGTCAGCGGGACATCTGATCGGCCCGTTCGAGGTCGAAAGCGCCCTGACCGATCATCCGGCGGTGGCGGAAGCGGCGGTCATCGGTAAGCCCGATCCGACGGTCGGCGAAATAGTCAAAGCCTTCGTCACGCTGAAGAATGGGATGGTCGGCGACGAGGACCTGCGCCTGGAACTGATAGGCCACGCCCGCAAACGGCTGGGGGCTACGGTGGCGCCGAAGGAGCTCGAATTCGTCGATTCGTTGCCGCACACCAGCAGCGGCAAAATCATGCGGCGGCTGTTGAAGGCTCGTGAGCTGGGTCTGCTTGAGGGCGATACCTCCACCGTCGAACAACACCCTGATCGCGACGCCGAGGGGGTGCCGTCGTGACTGATACCAAGTTGGCTTACGAACTCCTGTCGGATATGGTCCGCGTCCGTCGCATGGAAGAAAAATGCGCGGAACTGTACAGCGCGGCCAAGATTCGCGGCTTCCTGCATCTCTATGTCGGTGAAGAGGCCGTCGCCGCCGGGTCGTTGCGCGCGCTGGCCGACGACGACGCGGTAGTCGCGACCTACCGTGAGCATGCGCACGCGCTGCTGCGCGGGATTCCTATGACCGCAATCATGTCCGAGATGTTCGGCAAGCAGCAAGGGTGCTCGCGCGGCCGCGGCGGGTCGATGCACTTATTCAGTGCATCCAAGCGGTTCTACGGCGGGAATGCGATAGTTGCGGGTGGCTTGCCGCTTGCGGTGGGAATCGCGCTCGCCGACGCGATGCTGCAGCAGAAGCGGGTGACCGCATGCTACTTCGGCGACGGCGCGGTCGCGGAGGGGGCATTCCATGAGTCGCTGAATATGGCCGCTTTGTGGAATCTGCCGGTGCTGTTCTGTTGCGAAAACAACCTTTACGCGATGGGCACCGCGTTGGATCGGGCGCAGTCGCAGACGGATCTCACCGTCAAGGCGGCGGCGTACCGGGTCCCGACCCTCGCCGTCGACGGCATGGATGTCGAGGCGTGCCATACCGCTGCGCAACAAGGTGTCGACCACGTCCGCGATACCGGCGGCCCCTTTTTTATCGAGTTCCGCACCTACAGGTTTCGAGCCCATTCCATGTTCGATCCCGAACTGTATCGAGACAAAGGCGAGGTGCAACGCTGGCGCAAACGCGATCCGATTCAGGCGTTCACCAAAAAGTGTGTGGCCGACGGAACGCTGTCCAAGGGCGACCTACGTGAAATCGAAGATGCGGCCGCCGCCGAAATCGAGGACGCGGTGACCTTCGCCGAGGCGGGGACTTGGGAGGACGTGGTCGATCTCGAGCGCGACGTGCTGACACCGGCAGGTTCGCAATGAAAACCAGCTACCGGACGGCGGTTCACGATGCCATTCGCGACGCTTTGCAAAAGGACCCGCGCGTTGTGCTGATGGGTGAAGACGTCGGACGGTACGGGGGAACATACGCGGCGTCCAAGGGCCTTTTGGAGGAATTCGGTCCGGAGCGGGTGCGTGATACTCCGCTGTCCGAACTCGGCTTTGTCGGAATCGGAATCGGGGCGGCCCTCAACGGACTTCGGCCGATCGTCGAGGTCATGACGGTGAATTTCAGCCTGTTGGCGCTCGACCAGATAGTCAATACCGCTGCCGCACTTCGCCATATGTCAGGTGGGCAGTTCTCTGTGCCTCTGGTGGTCCGAATGGCGACCGGCGCCGGTCGCCAGCTTGCCGCCCAACACTCGCACAGCCTCGAGTCCTGGTATGCCCATATCCCGGGTATCAAGGTGGTAGCACCGGCCACGGTTGAGGATGCCTACGGCATGCTCGGAACAGCGCTGGCCGATCCGGACCCGGTAGTGATCTTCGAGCACGTTCAGCTCTACAACACGTCATCCGATGTCGATGCATTTGCCAGTACCGATATTGCCCGGGCAGCGGTCCGCCGCACCGGCAACGACGCAACACTCGTAGCCTATGGCGGCTGCCTAGGCAAGGCGCTCGACGCTGCGAACGAGTTGTCGCTGGCCGGCATCGACTGCGAAGTTGTGGACCTGCGGGTTCTGCGACCGCTCGACGATGCCACCATACTCGAGTCGGTCCGTAAAACACATCGCGCCGTCGTCGTCGACGAAGCCTGGCGCACAGGCAGTCTGGCTGCTGAAGTCATGGCGCGCGTGATGGAGGGGGCTTTCTATGACCTCGATGCCCCTGTCGTCAGGGTCTGCAGCGCCGAGGTCCCCATGCCCTACGCAAAGCACCTGGAACAGGCGGCACTCCCCCAGACCGCCAAGATCGTCACGGCCGTACAGAGTCTGTTCGGTGAGCAGTCGTGATCGACCTCAAGATGCCCTCATTGGGCTCAGACATGGACGAGGGCACCCTTAACGAATGGTTGATCAAGCCCGGCGACAAGGTGACCCGCGGCCAGATCGTGGCCGTCGTCGAAACCACCAAAGCCGCAGTAGAAGTCGAATGTTGGCAAGAGGGAACAGTAAACGAGCTGCTCATCCCGATCGGCGAAACCGTGCAGGTGGGAACGACTTTGGCCACGCTGCTGGCACCGGGCGAACGTGCGGATAAGCGGCCGCGGGCCGCAACGAAGCACCGGCCCGCGAACAAAGGTCCCGCAAAGCCGGCGTCCGCATCGTCGATGAAGCCGTCGGCGCCTGTCAGTGCCGCTCCCGCGCATCGGCGCTGGGTTTCGCCCGCTGCGCGGCGGCTGGCGCTATCGCTGCACGTCGATCTCGATGCGGTGAGCGGCACCGGACCCCAGGGTGCCGTGACCATCAGCGACGTCGAGCACGCGGCGGCGGTTGCCGAACCAGTCCGCCAACCGGCGGCCAAGGCCACGGCGGCCGATCGCGCGGCCCAGATGCGTAAGTCGATTGCGGCCGCGATGAGCCGCTCTAAGCGGGAGATCCCGCACTACTACCTTGCCGAGGAGATTGTTCTGGAGAAGTCGCTGTCCTGGCTGACCACACGCAATGCGCAGCGGTCGATCGATGAACGGGTACTGCCCGCCGTGTTGTTGTTGAAGGCCGTCGGCATCGCGGCGCAGCGGTTCGCGGAGTTCAACGGATTCTGGCGAGAGGACGGCTTCGAACCCGCGGCCGGGGTGCATGTCGGGGTGGGGATCTCGCTGCGCGGCGGTGGCCTGGTCGCCCCGGCTATTCACGACGTTCCGGAGAAAAAACTGGACGAATTGATGGACGACCTAACCGATCTGGTGGCACGGGCGCGGTCGTTCTCGCTACGGAGTTCGGAAATGTCGGACCCCACCATCACCGTCACCAATCTCGGCGAGAAAGGCGTCGATGCGGTGTTCGGAGTCATCTATCCGCCGCAGGTCGCCATCGTCGGCTTCGGCCAGCCCGTGAAGCGGGTATGCGTCATCAACGAGGGAATCCGAGTCGTCACCACCGTGCAATCCACACTGGCCGCCGACCATCGTGCAAGCGATGGTCACCGTGGTGCGCTGTTCCTCGGCGCAATTGACGAGTTGCTCCAGCAACCCGATCTCCTGGAGAAGTGATGTGCCATGACCGATGAAATACGTGCTGTGGTCTTGTCTGTGCTGACATCCATTGCACCCGAAGTCGAACCCGACGATATCGACGATGACGTCCTGCTACGAGAACAGGTCGACCTCGATTCCATGGACTGGCTGAGCTTTCTGCGCGGTATTCATCGGCGGTTGAACGTCGACATACCGGAGACGGACTACGCCTCGCTCCGCACGTTGGCGGACGTGGTGGGCTACGTCGAACAGAACGCGTCTAAAGCCCCCCACTGATCACAGCCCCCCGAAGGGACGGTTGCCTTACCGCGTGCTGAGCCGATTGGCTACGTGTCGCGATGCCGCTTCCTGAGCAGGTAACGCATGAATTCATCGGTCCCCCAGACGATCACCGGATATGCCGGCAGTAGAAGGAGATCAGAAGGAGGTAGCGGGGCGGTTCCCAGCAGGGTTTGCATAGGCGGTGCGTAAACGAACAGGGCGGCCAGTAAAATTTCGGCGGCAATGCCGGCCAGTAGGTACCGGTTCGTGAAGACGCCGACCGACCGTAGCGAGGCGCGTTGGGTTCGCACCGCAAAAGCCGTTCCGACCTGACCGGCCATCATGCCCAAGAATGTCATCGTGGTGGCCTGGCGATAGGCGTGGTGCAGCGGGGCACCTCCGTATACGGGCATGCCCGGCTGCCACCCCGCCTTCAACAACACGTAGAAGAAGCCGACCATTTGCAGCGTCGCGACGATGCCTCCGAGAAACAGCCAGGCTCGGGCCAACATCGGGCCGCGAATCACGCCCTGGGTGCGGGGGCGCGGCGGGCGGACCATTATGCCCGGTTCGGCGGGTTCGCGACTCAGTGATAGTGCGGGCAGTGTCTCGCTGCCTACGTCGAAAGCCAAGATCTGCATGATCGTGATCGGCAGTGGTATCGATCCGCCGCTGACGGCAAATAACAAGAACGGCACCGTTTCTGGCGTCGCATGAGCGAAGATGTAGACGATGAACTTGCGCACGTTGTCATAGATGCGCCGGCCGGCATGCACAGCGGTGACAATGGTGCTGAAATTGTCGTCGACGAGCACCATCGTCGCGGCTTCTCGAGCGACGTCGGTGCCGGACTTGCCCATCGCCACACCGATGTCTGCGCAGCGCAACGCTGGGGCGTCGTTGACGCCGTCGCCGGTCATGGCGACCACGTGCCCACCGTCGTGCAGTGCCTCAGCAATGTGCAATTTGGCTTCCGGAGAAGCCCGGGCAAAGATCACCTCGGGGTTGTCCTGAATCAGCGCCGCGAGTTGGGCCTCGCTGAGCCGGTCGAATTGATCACCGGTCACCACGGTGGGATGCTCACCCGTAATGCCGACGCGTTGGGCGATGGCTTTCGCGGTCAGTGGGTGGTCGCCGGTGATCACAATGATGCGGATCCCGGCCGTCCGGCACTGGGCGACCGAGTCGGCGACACCCGCACGTGGCGGATCCAGCAGCGCGAGCAGGCCGGTGAAGCACAGGTCGCGCTCCGCATCGGTACGGCGTTGCGGTTGCGGTTCGTCGATGTTCAGCTCGCGCGATGCGAAAGCGAGCACACGCAAACCTTCGGCGGCGAATGCATTGACGGCCGCCTCGATTTCCCCGCGCCCAGCAGCGTCGAGTGTTACCGGATGGCCGTCGCTGTTAAGAACGCGATTGCATATCGACAACACCGCTTCCGGGGCACCCTTGGTGTGAACCACGCATGGCTGATCGGGCATTTGGTCGACGGTCGACATCAGCTTCAGTTCGGGATCGAAGTGAAATTGACAGCGGCGCTGCGTGTCTCGACAACGGTGATCGGGGTCTGCGCCCAACGCGTGAGCGGCCATCAGGATGGCGATCTCGGTCGGGTCTCCGGTCGGATCACCCCCGTGGTTCAGGCGCGCGTTGTTGCAGCTGACCGCGGCGGCGGCCAACGACCGCACAGACGCGGAGTCGGCTGTACAACCCTCGTCGCCCAGCTCAACTCGTTGCCCCGGTACCCAAGCGGCGACCGGTACCATTCGGTTCTCGGTCAGAGTGCCGGTTTTGTCCGTGTAGATCACGTCGGTCGAACCCAACGTTTCCACCGCGGAGAGGCGCTTGACGAGAGCGCCACGGCCCGCCAATTGCCGCACCGCCACCGCGAGCGCCAGCGTTATCACCGGCAGCAGACCTTCTGGCACCATCCCCGCCAGCAGGCCGGCAGCAAACACCAGCGAATTGATCAGGGTCAGGTGCGCAGCCAGGGTCGCCACCGGGATGAAGGACAGCGCCAGCATCACCGATACCGCCGCTATCAGCCAGGCGACCCGACGGACCTGATGCTCCAACGGGCTCTGATCGGGCTTGACTCGCTCGGATAACGCCGCGATGCGGCCGATCTCGGTCGCCATGCCGGTCGCGAACGCCACTCCGCGCGCTTCGCCGGCGGTGCAGCTGCTGCCACTGAACACCAACTCGTGCGCGGACAACAGCGGCACATTAGCTTCCGCCATGGCCGCTGAGCGCAGCACCGGCACGGATTCCCCAGTCAACGCAGACATGTCGACCCCGACGGCACCGTCGAGCAGCCGGATATCTGCGGCGATGCGGTCCCCCTCCCGAATCAACACGATGTCACCGGGCACTAGCCGGGTCGCGTCGACTTCGGCTATCTTTCCGTCGCGTTCGACGGTAGCGTGCTGCGGCAGAAACTTTGCGAGTTCTTGCACCGCCCGCTCGGCTTGCAGCTCCTGAACGAATGAAAACGCCGCATTCAGCGCGATGATCAATACGACCGCGGCGGCAACGACATTCGAATCGACGATCAGCAGCAGTCCAGCCGCCAACCACAACAGCAGGGCCAGCGGATGGGTGAACTGGCGTGCCAGCTCGGCAGGCCAGTGGCGCACGCGCTGTTGCCGTAACGAATTCGGTCCGTACTGCAGCAACCGCCGCTCCGCCTCGCGGGTCGAGAGGCCCTCGCTGGTGCTGCGCAGATCCCGGAGCAGCCGATCGGCAGCCTCCTCCGGATCGAGAACCACGGTCGGAGCGCCCTGATCATCAACGGCCGTGGTGTGACTCCTGTGCGTCCTGATGTCGCTCATCCGGGCTGCCACCGCCGCAGGTTGTCGCGGGGCGGTGGGCACCTGATCAGACACGAGTCAACCTTTCTGCGGAGGCCGCAAACAACCATCTCGACGGTATTAGCGCCGCGCCGCACCGACGAGGGTCATTTGTCCTTGCGTCCCGACCATTGGTCACCACGCGAACGGGGACGGCCCCCGGTGACGGATTCACGACGAATGTCCCGATGGCGTGGGACTTCAGTCCCTCGCAGCATGTCCAGCTTGGATGCTCGAATATCGGTAAGAGATGGAAATCTCGCGCACAGTGACCTGTCACTAGCTGGATGCCAGGCGCAGCAATGGAGGTGTGAAAAATGAGTACCACGGAACAACCAGAGCTCCGCACCCGGATGTTCGCCCGCGTGCTCGGCCCGTTCTTGGTCATCTTCGCCGCCACGACCGTAGCCCGCGCATCGGAGATGCGGAAGCTACTGTCGGATTTCGAGGCCAACTCCGCGTTGCCATACGTGACAGCCGGTTTCCTGCTGCTGGCGGCCTTGGTCATTGTCGGGCTTCACCAGTACTGGCGAGGTGCGGCGGCGATCACCGTGTCGGTCGTGGGATGGGTCTTCGCGCTGCGCGCGGTATTTCTGATGGCTTTCCCGCATGCCTTCATGGGAGCCGCCGACGCCGCGATGCGCATGACCGCCCTGTGGGTGACTGTTGCCATCGTCGTCGGGCTGGTCGGGCTCTACCTGACCTATGTCGGCTGGAAGCCGGTGCCGGCTCCCCCGTCGGCGCAAGCCACGACGTCGAGCCCAGATATCCCGCGCGCTGCATGACGCGGGCGCCCGGATAGTTCGCAGTCCACAGCCGCCACCTGGAAACGCTGGACGCCGCAGCGGCCCGTGAGTTGGCGACGGCGCTGGCCGATGCCGCCGACGAGATCGAGGGACTCAATTGAGCCGCTCAGGACAATCGCCGGCGGCGACCCGGCACGAGTACGCGCGAACTGCCAATCCGATTCAGCACCAGCACGCCAAGCACCTGCGACTAGGGGTCAGGTGATGTCATCGGGAAACGCATCGTTGGGCATCGTGGCCTGCCTCAGAGCTGGCGACCGCGTTGGCTTTCGACGAAGCTTCGTGGAGGAACGTCGGGCTGCTCGCACTACACGCATGGGCCGATACCAACGTCGCGGAGTGGCCCGAAATCGATTGGCCGACAACACTGTCAATGGCCGAAGAGGCGTTGGCCGAGCGTTTGGCCGGCTGGCAGGAACGATATCCCGATGTGCAGGTCGATCGCATCGTCGTGCGCGACACGCCGGCACGGCAACTCGTCCAGCGGTCCGAAGGTGCCCAACTCGTAGTGGTGGGCAGCCGTGGCCGTGGCGAATTTGCCAAATTACTGGTGGGTTCGGTCGGCGAGGCGGTCAGCCAGATGGCGCGGGTGCCAACAATTGTGGCGCGTAAATCGCCGGCCCAGTTCCCAGCCGGCGGGGATTGGTGAAGGCGGTTTCGTCGCTAACCGCGAACGACAAGCACCGAGCAATCTGGGTGGCGAAACAGCGGATGTCCGGTGGGACCGACGAGCCGCGCCAGCTGATGGGCCTCCGATGCACCGATCACGGCGAGCTGGACTCGTTCACCATTCGTCCGTAAGAAGCTGGCAATCTCGTCCTTGGTCGTGATCGGGTACACGCGCACCTCGGGATGACGCTTCCGGCACTCCTTTACGCGGCGCTCGAATGCGCCGTCCGCATCCTCGGTGAGTTCCTCGGGTCGACAACCCAGAACGAGCATTGGTGCCCTGCGCAGGTGTGCTTCCCGGGCGGCGCGTTCGATGACGACGTCGTCATTGGGAGCGTCGGTAATCCGGACCACAACCCAGTTGATCTCCGGCGCCGGCCGGTCGGACTCGGTGCGCACAACCGCTACCGGACAATGTGCATTTTCGGCGAGGTCAGTTGCCGTGGAGCCCAGCAGCGAACGCGCATAGCGGCCGATCCCTACCGAGCCGACGCAGACCATGTCGGCGTCGCGCGACGCTTCGATCAGAGCCACACCCGCCGGCCCACGCGGGATCTCCGTTTCGACGGTTACGCCTTTGCCGCTGGCGGCTATCGCATCTCGTGCTTGGTTGAGTGAACTTTCGGCGTGAGCGAGATCGCGCGCGTATTCGTCCGGCGAGATATGCGTCGGTGCGATGACCGAGATCAACCGCAACGGCACAGCGCGACTCTTTGCTTCATCGACAGCCCACAACGCGGCCGTGACCGCCGCCTGTGAACCGTCGATACCCACGATGACCGCTTTCATCGCCCGCACACCTGCGATGCCGTCCGAAACCGCGTTCGATCACGCCCAGGTAACCTAATCATCATGCCCCTGAATGCTTTTCGATTTTCCGAGCATGCGCGTCCTGACCTGGACTCGGGTGGGCGAGCCGGTAAACCTCAATCAAGCGTGCGAGGTCGCTTGGCGTAATGATGCCCACGACTCTGCCGCCATCAACGACCAGGGCACGGCTGCAGGGACCGGCCGCCGCCAATCGTTCGATGACCGCGCTGAGCGACTCGAAGGGCGCCGCCGTCGGCACTCGGTCCAGCGGCAGCGCTATGTCGCGCACCATCGTCGCGGCACGGCGGCCGGGCGCGACCGCCCGTAGCTGCCTCAACGTGACCAGCCCCAGGATCGAACCGTCGCGGTCGGCGACCGGGTATGCCGAGTGCGGGGCACCGAGTAGATACCGTTCAATGAATTCCTCCACCGTAACCTCGCCGGGAGCCGAACGCGGGTTCGCCGTCATCGCGTCGGCGACGCGCACTCCGGCCAGTGCCTGACGCGTCGTCACTTGTAGCTCTTCCTCGCGCGCGGCAGAAAAGATGAACCAGCCGATGAACGCCAGCCAGACGCCGCTGACAAGGCCACCTACCAGAAACTCTGCCAATCCCAACACGATCAAGATGACCGCGACGACGCGCCCGGCGTGCGCCGCGCCGACCACGGCGCGCACGCTGTCGCCGTACCGGCGCCACAAATAAGCACGCACCAAGCGGCCGCCATCCAGGGGCGCGCCGGGCAGCAGATTGAACAGCCCCAACACGAGGTTGATCACCGCAAGCCACCAAACAACGCTGACGGCAATGGCTCCGGCGCGGACCACGGACAGTTCTGCGGCCAACGCAGCAAATACCGCCGATAAGGCGAGGCTGGTTGCCGGGCCCACGATCGCAATCCGAAAAGCCGCCTTGGGCGTTTTCGCCTCACCTTGCAGGGTCGTCACGCCGCCGAACAACCATAGCGTCACATCCCCCACGCGAACTCCCATACGGCGGGCGACAACAGCATGCGCCAGTTCGTGCGCCAGCAGCGATCCCAGCAGAACCAGCGCGCCACACGCGCCGGCCACCCAATAGATCGGTCGCGAATACCCCTTGACGGCACCGGGCAACGCGGTGGCCAGACTCCAGGTGAACAACCACAGGATCACCATCACGCTCCAGTGAACCTTGATCTCGAACCCGGCAAATCTCCCTAGCGGAACCGCATCACGCATCCCATCGCCTCCCGAGATCGTTGTCTAACAGAGTTTTCAGCGTTGCTGCCATACCCGACGGTCGAGCGAACCCGCCGTGCCGGCGCAGTCAACTGGTGATCGCCGCGGGCGAGCAGATTGCCTTGACGAACTGCACTACGGCGTGCTCCGGCAGACGCCGGGCAATATCGGCTTCGGTGACCATGCCGACAAGGCGCCGGCCCTCGACGACCGGAAGGCGCCGAATCTTGTGCTCTTCCATCACGTTGAGCATTTCCTGGATGCTCGCATCGGCAGTCACGTAGTGGACACCGTTTCGCGCCAGTTCCCTGACTGTGGTGGTGTTGGGATCCAGACCCGCTGCGAGGCCTTTGATGACGATGTCACGATCGGTCAGCATGCCGTGCAGTCGGTCGTCGTCTCCACAGATCGGTAGCGCGCCGATATCACGTGCGCGCATGTGTTGCGCTGCGACACTGAGCGTCTCGTGCTCTCCCACACAAGTCACACCGGCATTCATGATGTCACGTGCGGTGGTCATCGCATCCTCCTCGGACTGGATCGAAGTTTCCCGCCTGTTGCCGACGGTAGAGCCACCCATTTGCCGAAGCTAGGGTCGTTAGACCTCCGGTTGACTGCCAATTGACCCGCCGGCCTTGGTGGCGGCCAGGCGGTGGTTACCAGCGCAAGACGAGGGCGCCATCCGGGCCACTTACGACAAAGGCATCCTGACCGTCTCGGTCAAGGTTTCAGAGGCGGCGCCCGCAGCGAAGCACGTCCAAGTCATCACCAGATAGGCGGAGCGAAGACCGGCCTGGTGTTTCGAGCCAGAGCCCGACGCATGTGGCAGACGCGTGCTCGGCATCGCTGCGCCCGCCTCAGCCAGCACCGAGAATCGTTTGCGGCCCCATTGCGGATGTCTTGATCGATTGCTCGGCCCGGTGCTTTATTCCAAGCAACAGACCCCGGGTGCCGAAGGCTATTACGGGCCTGACAAGTTCCATAACGAACACCTCGCCGGGGTGGCGCAAGCCGATTCTGACGCGGGTGAGCAGCCGAACCCTGTCCTCCCAGTGCGGCTGAACATGAAACGACCACACTGCATTCCAGCGTTCGTCTTCCCGTGTGGCATTGAGCACCAGGTACTTTTCCGGCACGATTTCGGCAACGGTCGCCGTCACGCCATCCCGTGAACCCAACCAGCCCTCGGGAGCCAGCCACACTCGATCTCCTCTTTCGAGTTGTTGCGATTCCGGGTGTATCTGGTCGGCATCATGGCGGCACAGGCCAGCCGAATTCTTCTGCCCCGCACAGCCATAGAAACCACCTCGATCCTGGCCCATCCGCACTAGCCAGGGCCACACCGCGGCGACGGGCGCGTCAATGTATACCGCTTCAGTCGTCTGAATAGCCGGGTCGGCTACTAAGGTATCGCCCGGCAAGAGCATTTGCGACTCCGCCTTTGTCGTGCCCCAATTGCGGTAATACCGTCGCGCACCGTACAAGAACAGCAGCAGCGCCGCGGTTTCGGCGGTGCGCTTTGCCTTCATTCGCATGGTGCCAGTCTGGCTGGGCGACGCCCTGGCTGCCAGGGCCAATAGTCCCCGCGTCGGGCGGAATGATCGCCAGCTCATGTCCCGCCGAAATAGATCCGCGCTGGCGCAATCTACGACATCCGCTCAACTCAGCCGCGTCGTTCTGATGGCAGATAACGCTTCTCCACCGCGTCCACGAGCTGGTCGCGGATGCGTTCCAAATCGGCAGCGCGGTGGGCTTCCAGCTCGTCCTCCCAGGCCGCTACCCGCGCCGCGAGGTCTTTATCGGCGATGGTGCCCTCGAGCCAATGAGAGAAGTCGCCCCTTTCCAGGTGGTATTCCAGCACTTGCTGGTCGAGATGTCTCAACGCCTTGCAGAAGGCATGCATCGTCGCAGCCGCGGCGGTCGATTCGCCGTCATAGGCGTGGAAGTAGAACCGCCGCTCTGGCGGGAGACGGATATCGGCGTATTTGTGGCGGTGGCGCACATGTGCGGTGCGTCGGTCCGCGACGGTGAACCCACGGGGCGGCCCCGCGCCGAAAAGCCTCTACCCGCGACCGAATATCGGAGCGCGCCGCACCCACCATCCTGTCGCCACCCAGATGATCGCTCAGCCGTCCACTCCGACGGCGGCTTCCAGTTCGCGCAAACATTCCTCGGTCAGCGGTATCAGGGCGCTGATGTCGCGCAACACCTCGGCTCCCGCAACGAATCCGATTCCGATCCGGTCCGCGTAGGAGCACGTCGTGATGTTGAGGGCTTGACCGTCGTAGACGGTTGACACGGGATACATCTCCTCGATATGCGCACCGTTGAAATACATTTGGTCGCGAGGTCCGGGAACATGCGAAATCGGCAGGTTATATCCGGGCCGGATCTTCGGCGCCGACGGAAGCATCGGGAGAATGACCGTCGCGGCGATACTTCCCGCCGTAACCAGCAGCGACGCCGCTGAGCCGCGTTTTGACACCCAGTCCTTCCCTTCCGACATCGAGCGATGGATCATAGCCAGCCGTGCCGCCGGATCGTCCACATTGGTGCCCAGTGGACACAGCCACAGGCCGAACCTGTTGCCGTACTTCTCATTTTCCGCAGCGGGGCGGGTATGGCCACGGACTGTGATCGGACAGATCGCCACCAATGACCGGGTGGGCAATTCCCGGCAATCCCCCAACCATCGCCGCAGGACGGCGGCCAGCACCGCATTGATCACGTCGTTGCCGGTCACCCCGGCACGCCGTTGCACTGCTTGAATACGGCTCTTAGCCCAACTGGCAGCACACACCGCACGCTCGGGGCCGAGCCGGCCGTTGAATCGTGTGTACGGAGCTCCCAGCGGCAGGACGGTCGTGTGCCTGACCAGGCTGCCGATCACGGTGGACAGCTCGCCGGTGATGACCCGTTCGATCAGGCCGGCGCCCGATGCCGCCGCATCGACCGGGAACCGAACCGCTGCGACTAGGCGGTGTAACCAGCCGGTCGACGCCGGCACCGGCGTTGAACGATGACCGAAGTCCGCATAAAAGGGTGGCATCGACCGGCACAGCGGGTCGGTGCTCAGCGCGTCGGCGATCATCTGGAAACCCGCGACGCCGTCGACGATGGTGTGGTGCACCTTGACATAGAACGCGAACTTGCCCTCTTCGAAGCCGTCTATCAGGTACGACATCCACATCGGGCGCGACCGGTCAAGGCGCTTTGCATCCAATTCGCCAATCAGTCGCCAGAAGTTATCGTGGCCCCCAGAGACCTTGCAGCGCCGGCAATGTCGACTCAGGTCGACGGTGTCGACATCACGCCAGACCCATATTCCACCGGTATCAACACCTCGATGCGGATACCTGCGAAGCCTCGGATGAATGGAGTGGTTGTCGGTGAGCGCTTCGCGATGCAGCCGATCGATGTAGTCCGGCCCGGCATCTGCCGGCGGCGACAGTATCAGCACGACACCGACATGCATGGGACTGGACACCAACTCCGCGGTAATCATCGCGGCGTCCAGCGGATTGAGGGCTCTCACCGCTTCCTCGATTACGCGGATCTGCCGCGGGGCAGCGTCGATGCGCCCAGGAGCCCGGATTGCTGTAGCGCTCCCCACACGAACCGCTGCACGGGTTGGGATCGGAAGAATCCGGTATGCCCACCGGGGTACCAGACGATTTCCGGTTTACCCCAGTGCTCCCACAGGCGAATCACCTGTTCGCGCGGATGCACGACTTGATCGGCGATGCCGGCGTAGATGAAGCGCCCTTGCATGGGGACGAGCGGAGTAAGCGACAGGGGCGACGTCATCCGCCCGATGGGTTCGGCCAACTTCATCGTGCGACGACGTGGGTCGTCGAGACTCAGGCCGGAATGGTGCCCCAGCACCGTCACCAGGTCCGCCACCGGGACACCGAGAATCGCGCAGGTGAGTCCGCTCTCGAGGCTGGCAACCAGTGCGGCGATATAACCGCCGAGCGAAAGACTGTTCAATCCGATCAGCGAATCCGGCTCCTGCAAGCGAATCCAGGACAACAGCCGCCGGATATCCCACACCGCCTGAGCGGTCGCATGAACGTCGTCAAGAACATTTTCCCCCGGAAATACTCGCCCCTTGGGCAGGCCACGCGCCCTGGGGCCGTGCATCGGAAGCACGGGCATCACGACGTTCAGCTTGAGCTCGTCGTGCAGTTTCCACGCGCGAAAAAGGGCGATATCTATTGTGCCCCGGCCCATTTCGGTGCCATGCACACACACGAGCCAGGGACGCGGTTGCGGATGGCGCAGTAAAAGTGCGTACTCACGGTTGTTCCCGGTGTACGTTCGCCACCGTTGCGCACCCGGTTCACCGGGACACGGTCGGTACCCACTGACATAGGAGAGGCGATAGAAGGAACGCCGGTATCCCCGGACGTGGCGGACTGTGAGTTCGGGCAGGGGCGGCGGTTCGGTGAAGAATTCCGTCGGATTTTGCAACCAGCCTTTGCCGCCGTAGAAGTCAAGTCCGGCGATCACCTCGCGGGTGATGTGCTCGAACACCTCGGGCCGACTGACCGGGCGGCGCGCCTTAAGTCCGGTCAAGACGATCTCGTCGCGAAAAGCCTGCGCGGCCAGAGCTAGAGTAGGGCGTGCTATCGGGAGTTGGTTTGGCGCTTGATCGAGGTAATCGCGCCACGATTGAGCGAGATACTTGCCGGTGTGGGTGAACGGCTTGATAACTCCGCCCAGGCCACTGACAGCGAGGTCCCCCCACTTGTGGGGGTTCGGTCCCTCAGATTGCCGGCTGGTGGATTCGGCGGCCATGAGGGCACGTTAATACTGACGGAATCCCGACATTAGGGGCTTACGGCCCGACGAAAGTCACCAAAGTCCTTTGCAGTTGCGGGGAAGGGGCTCAACCCGTTTGTGCAGACACACCGCAAATGCCGCGGCGCGTTCGAGGTGATCGTGGGCTGGCCGCCCCCTTTTGATGCCGCCGATGAACACGAAGGAACCAATAGTGTCCAACCTGCGGCACGAAAAAACGAATCAATCATCTCAAAACCTTTCGCTTCGAAAGGTTTCCGAAGGGGCCTGTGGTAGCTACACAATGGGACTTCGTGGGCGCCGCTGGTGAATTAGGTGCACGCGCGGACGTGATTGACGGTTGGTATATGTCGGATCAGGTTCAGCAGCCGCGGGTCGACGCTCATGTAATAGATTCCAGAACCGAAACCGATGAGGTCGTACCGGCTCAGTGTTTCGGGATCAACGGCCTCGGGCGCGACAACCTCGGCATCAAGCGTCTCGGCCATCCGATCGGCCACCTGGCGGATATTGCCGTGCGACTTGGAAGTGCAGATGATGAGCGATTTCATTGGTCTACCCCTTTCGGCGAACCATCCCATGCTGCGTGGCTCGTTCGTCGCCAGGTAAGGGCGCAAAGGCATAAGGCGCTGGGCTTTAGTCACCCGTAGTGATCTCCGCGGCGTACGCAAGCGCCATCTGGGAGGCGGCGCACAGGAGGGACGTTCGCCGACCTCCGCGTGACTTTTGCCTCTACTGGCGGGCGCGATCCGAGGGATGCACTGACAGTATTCACATCGGCACCGATTGGATTAACACCATGAAAGCAATCAGTGTTTCGGCGGAGAGGCCTGACTTCGCCAAGATCAACAATCGCGCGCCGTCGGTGGCTCACATGTTCGTCAGCCGGGTCGCTGCCACTCCACACGCCGAGGCGTTTCGATACCCACAGGACCACACCTGGGAGAGCGTGACGTGGCAGCAGGTCGGCGAACGTGTCTGCAACATCGCGGGCGGTCTCATCTCGCTGGGAATCGCACCGGAGGATCGAGTCGCGCTCGTATCCTCGACGCGCTATGAGTGGGTGATCGTCGATTTCGCAATAATGTGCGCCGGCGCCGCCACCACCACGGTGTACCCGACGACGAAGGACCGCGACACCGCCTATATCCTCGCCAATTCCGGAAGCCGGGTCGTGGTCGCCGAGAATCAGAGTCAGCTCGACAAACTGCTCGCACGCCGCGCGGAACTGCCAGACGTGGGCAAGGTGGTGTTGATCGACGGCAACGGTGACGGGGACTGGGTGATCAGCCTCGGCGAACTCGAACAGCTGGGCAAGCAATTGCTCGCCGATGCACCCGATGCCATCACGGAGCGTGTCGCAGCCATCGGTCCGGGCCAGCTCGCCAGCCTGATCTACACCTCCGGCACCACCGGGCGCCCCAAGGGCGTGCGACTGACCCACGGTGCATGGACCTACACCGCGGCGGCCATAGACGCACTCGGCATCCTGGGCCCTGACGATCTGAACTTTCTCTGGCTGCCGCTGGCGCACGCTTTTGGCAAGGTCATGCTGGCGCTGCCGCTACAGATCGGGTTTCCCACCGCTATCGACGGCCGGGTGGAGAGGATTGTCGATAACCTTGCGGTCTTACATCCGACCATCATGGGTGCGGCACCACGCATATTCGAGAAAGCCCACGCCCGTATTCAGGAGACGGTCGCCGAGCAGGGCCGGTTCCGCAGGAAGGTGTTCGACTGGTCGATCGGAGTTGGCTTGAAAGTCTCGGCCGACCGGCAGGCGGGGAAGAAACCCCCGTTAACGTCGTTGCTGGCCTACAAGATCGCGGACCGACTGGTCTTTTCTACTATCCGGCAGCGGTTCGGTGGGAGGCTGCGGTTCTTCGTCTCCGCCGCCGCCGCCCTCGACCGGGATGTCGCGCAGTGGTTCGACGCAATCGGGATTGTCGTGTTGGAGGGCTACGGACTTACCGAGACCGCCGCCGCATCGTTCATCAACCGCCCCGGCGCCTACCGTTTCGGAACGGTCGGTTGGCCGTTCCCGGCCACCGAGGCAAAGATCGCCGACGACGGCGAAATCCTACTCAGGGGACCGGGTTTGATGACGGCGTACCACGATCTACCCGATGCCACCGCCGAGGCGCTCGACCCGGACGGCTGGTTCCGCACCGGCGACATCGGGGAAATCGACGCCGACGGTTTCCTTCGGATCACCGACCGAAAAAAGGACATGTTCAAGACCTCGCAGGGTAAGTACGTGGCGCCATCGGCGATCGCCGCAAGGTTTATGGGCATCTGCCCGTATGTGAGCGAGCTCCTCGTCTACGGGGAGGCGAAGCCGTACTGTGTGGCGCTGGTAGGCCTCGATGCCGAAGCGATCACCACCTGGGCAGCCAAGAACGGTATGGCGAACAAGCCGTTCGCCGAGATCGCCCGTGACCCGAAGACTCACGACATGATCGCTGGATACCTCGACGTGCTGAATAATCAACTGAACCGCTGGGAACAGATCAAAAACTTCGTGATCGCCGAGCGGGAGCTCTCTGTAGAAGCCGGTGACCTGACGCCGAGTATGAAGCTACGTCGCAAAGCGGTCATCGAAGATTTCGCCGACCGCCTATCGGCCCTGTATGCCCGAGGCGACGAAAACCTATCGACAGCAATATGAGTCAACGAGCGGCGCCTAGGCCGCTTTTAGGAGCGGCGGTTGGCCCCGGCGCGGGATTAGCGGGACCAACCACCGCCTGCTTATGTTTCGTGACCGGCATCCGCAGTCAGCGGTGCAGGCCGGTGACCGGCTCGCGAGTACTGGCTTGAATATCGGCTGCTGTCATGGCGAACAATTGATCTGCCAGATCTGAAAGAGCCCGGGCTACGGCGAGTTCGTCACCAATCCGGCTCACCGGTTCGTCGGCAGGGTCAAGGCGTGCGAACCCGATACCGACGAGATTTGTTCCCGCCCAAGTTATCCGGGCCTTGGCGCGAGTTCGTTCCTCGCTGCGTTCTTCGATGAGCACGCCGATCTGATAAGCCTTCGTCGCTTGATGGTCAGCCCTCATCCAATTCTCCTTCCCTCACCAGCCGATGTGCTTTAGTCGGCGAACTTGTTGTCGCGGGAGATGGCCGACTGTACGGCGCCGAAGCGATCCCGGGCGCGCCGGTCAGCGTCCGCCTGTTCGGCGGCGGTCACAATGACGGCGTCCGGACCTGGGAAGACGGTCGCCTCGTGGTCGTTAGCGAGCCAGCGCACGACATACGGTGGTGCACCGTCTGATGCGTGAACTTCGGTGATCAGTCCCCGCTGGTCGGGTTGCTCGACCCTGGTGCCCTTGATCACCAGCCAGTCACCGACTTTGGCTTTCACGGCTGCTCCTTTCCTGCTGGGTTTCGTTACTGATTCCGTCGTCTGCCGGCACGCTAGGTGGCTGGAGAGGTATCGCGTCACCACCTTGCATGGCCAAAACGTCTATGGAGCCAGCCCTTTCGTCTTTATCAGGAGGCCGGTTCCGTACCTGCGGCCCACTGTGTGGCGCGCTCGAGCTGGTCGAGCCCGAACACAGCGAGCTCGCCGGGCACCATCCACGCCAGGGCATGAAGCGTATGCGCGACCCATTCCTTATCGGATACGACCGCGATTCGCCGGAACGCCGAATGGTGCGGCAGAACGGTGCCCAAACCCAACTTGAGGTCCTCGACCAGGCCGCCCGGGCCGAAGCCCTCGTAATCGGAGTCGATGACCTCTACGATCCTGATTTCACCGGCCTTCAGCGACTCTTCGATGACCGGTCTGACCTCACGCAATTCGTCACCACGCAGCCGGCCCGATACCCGGATGCCCGTCACTCCTTGCGGCATGTCTTTGAGCACCTCGATCATCGATCCTCCTTCGTTATCCGCCTAACTCTGCATTAGTTGCGACGGGGCGGACTAGTGCCGTAGGTCACCAAGCCAAACGTTCCGCCACCGCGACATGGGTGACCACGTGTTCTGCTCGAACGCGGTGCGGACAGCGGCTGTGCAGCACAGAACGAACGGAGGTCCTCTGCGGTCGGGACTTCGGTCCCTATCAACCGTTCCGGTGAAGCGATCGAATGGATGCTGTAACTGCGACGCTTCGGCGGACCGGAGAGACCTGTGGTGAATGATTTCTTAAGGAGCGATCTGCCGTGATATCGGTTGGCGGAGGCCAAGTAATCGTCCTCGCTTCGCATTCGACTTGGATTTCGGCCCAACGGTACTCAGCTGAGCGCCTTGAGGCCATGAGCCGTCATCCGGCGTCGTTGGCGAAGCGTTCTGCGCAGGGCGAGACCGGTCAGTCCCGGCGGTGAGTGGGATGACGGCTTGTTCAGCAGCCCACAACGTGCCAAACCCCACCAGGCTTCGAGGGCTGGTGGTCCTCTTAGCAGTCGTCTTTATGCTGCTGGCCGAGCCGCCGTGCATGGCGTTCGCCGACAGCGGGCGTCAGCATGCCAAACCGGAGGAACGGGCGGCCGACCTCATCCGGCCATCGGTTATGTACTTCGTCGGCGAAGGCTACGGCCTGGTCCGCCTGCCCAATGGCGAGATTCTGTCTCAATTCGGGCGTGGGTCCAGCATGCCTTTTCTGGCCACCTGGAACTGCACGGCTTTCGTCGTCAATCCCGACGGTTGGGTGGCGACGGCAGGTCACTGCGTGGACCCGGCGAGCGCGAAGCTGCTCATCCTCAAGCGGGCCGCCAACGAATACCGAAGTCAGTACCCGGACGCGCCCGAGTCGCGCGAGCCCGCCGAGACCCTCGACTGGCTACAGAAACACGCGACGGTCGAAGGTGACGTGCCCGGGCAGGGTCCGCATGTGAGTTTCAAGGTCATTTCGGGTACCGGAGCCAAAATCGCCGCGAAGCTGCCCGCCAGCGTCGTCGATTTCCGTCGCCTCGGAGAGGGCGACGTCGCTGTGCTCAAGATCGCCAAGGCGAACCTTCCATCCTCCGAGCTCGGAGCCGACGCCGAAGTCACGATCGGTACGCCCATCCTCGCGGTGGGCTTCCCCGAAAGCACCCAAAACATCACTGGCGCTTCGCTTGATCCCACTTACAAGAGCGGCACCATCAGCAAGAAGTCGATCATGGGACCCAGTCCGGAGTATGAGACCAACGCTGCGATGACGGACGGCATGAGCGGTGGTCCCGCCATCGGACTGAACGGCAAAGTGGTCGGCGTGAACAGCTTCGCCCCCGTCGGCGAAACCCAGCCGTTCAACTTCATCGCGCCCGCTGACGCGCTAGCCGCGCTCTTGGCCGCCCGAGGCGTAAAACCGACGCTCGGACCTGCCGACCTGTCTTATCGGCGAGGGCTGCGGAACTTCTATTCGGGCCGCTACACCGATGCGATCGGCGAATTCGACCAAGCTTTGGCCGTATCGCCCGGCTATCCGGGCCTAGACGATCTCAGGGCCACCGCTGCCAATCTGCGCCAGCAGTACGGAGATGCAACACCGTTGAGCGGAGCAGTGCTGTGGTGGTACCTGGCCATCAGCGTTGTCTCGGTGGTCGGCGTGAGCGCCGGGCTGACATTGTGGGTGCTCAAATCGCACTCGCCACCTGTTCCTTCGACCGCGGCATCCGGGACGCCCCTCGGCCCGGGTGGGCAGGCCGCAGCATCCCAAGGGGGAAACGCCATATCTTCTGAAACACAGGCGCCCACACCCGCCGAGGAGAGATCGGCGACCGAGGTTGCTGGCGAGACCACGGGCGTGCAGTCGCTTCGTCTGATCCCGCGCCAGCCGGACGCCGACGAACCTCACTACTGCGCGCATTGCGGTGCTGAGCACCACCCCGCCGAGCGATTTTGTCCAAACTGCGGCCAGCGCATTATTCGGCCACAACCGGCCCGCGACACCGGACTGATATCTTGACCTCGTCGATCGGACCTCGTGTGCTGCTCTGACCAGCCGGCGTGCATGGCGTCTGAGGTCCAGAGGCTAAGGAAGGTGCCACTACACAGGCAGGGCGCGGTCGATCTCGGCCACAACCATATCGACCACCTTGGGCACGGCACCCGCGACCTGCGGGCTAAGACCGATGCCGTGGTCAGTGTCGAGCACCTCGATGGTGAAGATCTTGACTTCGCCGGGCACACGCCCAAGTGCTTTACCCAGTGCGTGCGCGCGGCCGACATCAACGCTGTGCGAGTGCAGTCCGTCGGACTGGATAGCCACATCAGTCAATTCGCGGCGACGTATTCGTCCGGGCGTGCACGGGTTAGCGATCGCAGCGTCGATGATCACCACCCGCTTGGCACCCGTCCACGCCTCGATGAGGCTCATTGGGTCCGTGATGCCGGTTTTGACCACTACGTTCGGCATCGCTCGGGCGTCGAGTGCGGTCGCAACTGCAATTCCGACGCCGTCATCGCGCCGGTAGGTGTTTCCGATGCCGATGACGACGATTACACCGGAGGCGCGAGTCATTCTCGGTCGACCGTCAGCCGCAAGAAGTGCGCCGAGCACGAAATGCACGGATCGTAACTGCGAATCGTTTTTTCGCACAGTGCGGTCAGCGTTTCATCGTCGAGAAACAGATTGTCGGTAACGATGCGGGCCAGATCCGCCTCGATGGCCGCCTGATTCTGAGAGGTGGGTGGAATTATGGTCGCCGACGCTATCAGCCCGGCATCATCGATCTGGTAGCGGTGATACAGCAGGCCACGCGGTGCCTCGCTGACGCCGTGCCCTACGCCAGGGCGGGCCGGAACGTCGACGGATGGCCGCGACGGACGCTCATATTCGTCGATGATCCGCAGCGCCTCTTCGAGCGCACAGACTATCTCTACGGCGCGAACAATGATGCTCCGGAACGGGTTTCGGCATTCAGCCGACAATCCGGCGTTTGCGGCCGCCTGGGCGGCGATGGGCGACAGCGCCGACGAGTTCAACGAATAGCGTGCGAGCGGCCCGGTCAAGTAGCGCCCGCCGTCCAGCGTCGCATGCAACGCGGTCGAGTACGGTACCTGCGCTTCGGCGACGTGGCTGGTGAAATCGGTGGCCGAAAACGCCGGGCCGGCACTGCGCGCGATCAACCCATTCTCGATGGGATAGCGGTGGTCGGATGTCGTCAGCGCGAGGAATTCGTGGTCGAGCTCGAGGTCGGGGAAATCGAAACCTGAGACCCACTCGACCGTCGCCTGCGCATCGTCCAGCGCCCTACGCAATTGCTCGGCCACCGGTTTGAACTCCAGCTTGGTCGGCACGGAGTAGAACCCGCCCAGACGCACGTTCACTGGATGGATCGCTCGGCCACCGACGAACTCCATCAGCTGGTTGCCGGCCTTCTTCAGCGCCAGTCCTCGCTCGACGGCCGCGGCGTGTTCGCGTGCCATGCCGATGATGTCGGCGTAGCCGAGGAAGTCCGGTGCATGCAGCAGGTAGACATGCAGGGCATGACTATTGATCCACTCACCGCAATACAGCAGCCGGCGCAGCGCGATGAGATCGTCATCGACGTGGACGCCGCAGGCTTCTTCGATCGCGTTGCAGGCACTGACCTGATAGGCGACGGGGCATATTCCGCAGATCCGGGCGGTCAGGTCCGGGGGCTCCGTGTAGGCACGGCCGCGCAGGAACGCTTCGAAGAACCTCGGCGGCTCGTAGATGTTGAGCTGGACGCTGTGCAGCGTCTCCCCCTTGAGGGTGATGTGCAGGGCGCCTTCACCTTCCACGCGGGTAAGCGCGCCCACGCCCAGCGTGCGCGTTTCGGGACTCATTGCTTGCCTCGCTCGGCGGTGAACGATGCGACATTGAATGTCGAGAACACCCGATCGACCTCCCCGTCGGACATGCCGTCGCGGCGCAGCAGTGGGATCAGTGTCGCGGTTCTGGGTACCGCCGAGGGGCCGAAGCAGCCGTAGCAACCTCGATGATGCCGCGGACACAACGCTCCGCAGCCGGCGTGCGTGACCGGCCCGAGGCACGGGATGCCGTCGGCGACCAGGACGCACGTCACTCCGCGAAGTTTGCATTCCGTGCACACCGTCTTGGCCGGCAGCCGTGGTTTGCGCCCGACGAGCAGCGCCGCGAGGGTGTCGAGCAGCTGTCCACGATCGATCGGGCACCCGGGCACTTGATAGTCGACCTTCACGTGCTCTGATGCCGGCGTGGAGGTGGCCAGGGTATCGATGTATTCGGGTTTCGCGTACACAACCGAGGTGAATTCGGCGATGTCGGCGAAGTTGCGCAGCGCCTGCACTCCCCCGGCCGTTGCGCACGCGCCGATGGTGACGAGCACCTTCGATTGCTCGCGAATCTCGTTGATCCGCTGGGTATCACGGCGTGTGGTGATTGAACCTTCGACCAAGGACACGTCGTAGGGTCCGCCGACCGTTGCGCTCGAAGCTTCCGCGAAGGTGGCGATCTCGACTTGGTCGGCCAGGGTGAGCAGCTCGTCCTCGCAGTCCAACAAGGTCAGCTGACAACCGTCGCAGGAGGCGAATTTCCACACGGCCAACGTCGGTCGACTCATTCAGAGCTCCTTCACCCGTAACAGGGGGCCGGCAATGTCGTAGCCGACCACAGGACCGTCGCGGCACAGGAGTAGCGGCCCCAGCTGGCAGTGACCACACCACCCAACTCCGCACTGCATGTTGCGTTCTAGCGAAACCCGAATGTGCTGCGACGCTAGTCCTTTGGCGAGTAGGGCCTCCGCCCCGAAGCGCAACATCGGCTCCGGCCCGCAAAGGAACGCTGTGGTGCGATCGGCATTCAGGTCCAGGCGGCTTAGCGGTGCGGTCACCAACCCGACTTCCCCGGTCCAGCCGGGTGTCGCGGCGTCGACGATCAAATGCACTTCGATCTGCGGCTCTTCGGCCCACTCTTGCAGCTGGGCGGCGAATACGAAGTCTGCCCGGGAACGCGCGCCGACGACGAGCGTGACCTTGCCATAGCGTGCCCGCTGCGCCAGCGCACCCAGCACCGCCGGGCGCAAGGGACACAGCCCCACCCCTCCTGCGACCATCACCAAATCCCTGCCGGCCGCCTCGTCCAAACCCCATGTGGTGCCGAACGGACCGCGCACGCCGACAACGGTTCCCGGGCCTGCGTCGTGCAAGGCTCGGCTGACCGCGCCGACCGCGCGGATGGTGTGCGTGATCGAGCCGTCAACGACGGTGGGATCGCCACTGACAGAAATCGCCGCTTCGCCCACACCGAACGCGTAGAGCATCATGAACTCCCCCGGTTGCGGAGTTCGCAGCGTTTCGCCGACCGGCGCGAGCGTCAACGTGGCCGAATCCGGACCCTCCACCACGCGGGAGCGCACCCGATACGGAACCGGCGCCATGGCTGACGCCGGTGCGGCAGTGCTGACGGCCTCGTCAGTCATCACCGGCCATCTTGTTCATCTCCGCGGTGATGTCGATACCCGTGGGGCACCACGCGATACAGCGGCCGCAGCCGACGCAGCCCGACATGCCGAACTGGTCATGCCAGGTGCCCAATTTGTGGGTCAGCCAATGACGGTAACGCGATGCGCCCGACTGGCGGACGCTGCCACCGCCGTGAACGTACGTGAAATCGAATTCGAAGCACGACGCCCAGTGTTGCCATCGTTCGGCGTGCTCCCCGGTGAGATCGCTGACGTCCTCGGTGCTGGTACAAAAGCACGTCGGGCAGACCATGGTGCAGTTTCCACACGTCAAGCAACGGCTGGCCACTTCGTCCCACTGCGGCGACTCGCGGGAGCGGACGAGCAGGTCCCGCAAATCCGCATCCGGCATGCTGCGGCCCATGCGGCCCTTCGCCGACTCGACATCGGCACGCGCAGAATCGGTTTCGTCTTCATCGGCGGCCCGATACGGGAGCAGTGCCAGCACGTCCGCACCCTCCGCACTGCCGACGTCGACAAGGTAGGACGGCTCGTCACCCGCGAGGCGCTCCGTGAGGGCAAGGTCGTAACCCGGTCCGGCCGCGGGGCCGGTACCCATCGATGCGCAGAAGCACAGGCCACCTGGTTCCGTGCAGTTGACGGCGACCACGAACGCCTGGCGCCGACGACGGACAAAAGAGGTGTCGGGATAGGAAGAACCCCCCAGCACACGGTTGAGGGTGGCGATCGCCGCCAGGTCGCACCCCCGCACTCCCAGGAGTGCGTATCGCGGTGTTGCTTCTTCGGCTTGCGCTTCCCCGGACGCGTCCCGAGTGCCGGCCCACAACCGCTGCCGTGGGGGATGGAGGAACTGCTTCCACGACTGCGGGCCCGCAGAGTGCCCGAACGCCGCATCGTCGTCGCGGCGGCGGACCCGGTAATGTCCCGGACCCACATCGACACCCCAGCCTCGCGGCAGATCCTCTGCCGAGTCGAGCTCGGCCAGCACGATCGCGTTGTCCCGCAATGTGGGCCCGACCACGCGGTACCCACGTTCGATCAGTACCTGGACAAGGCGGTGTAGTCCGGCGGCGGTCAACATCGCAGTAACGGCTTCGTCGTCGCGTCCGCTCATCGCCCCATCATCCGCCTGACCCGCATGCCATGCATAGAGGCTCTTGGTCACGCCGATCAGCACGCCAGAGCAGCGCATTGTGGCCAAATATGCGGGCAACCCGCCAGCACCGCGGGCCCAAGTTAGAAGATTCCATCACATACTCCCTCGCAGAACCCACGATTCCGATACCTTTCGGGGCTCGGCGAACTGATCAGCGCACGCTGCGTTCCCGGTCGGCCATCCATTCAACGACATCGGAGAAGTCGCGCCGCGGGGTGGACGGCAAGGGATCGGCGTTGATCGGCGCCCAACCGACCCGCAGCAGCATCTGCGGATAGCCGCTGTCACCAAAGATTTCGGTGCGCACCGCCTCGCGAGTTTCCGCAACTTCCAGGGGCTCGGTCACCGGGCAGCTGGCCAAACCCATGGATGTAGCGGTCAATAGCACGATGCTGGTGGCCTCTCCGGCGCGCAACTGGGACAGCCTGTCATCGCTGCGGGTCCCAAGCGCAAGCACTACGGCATTGTCCTCGGCGGCAGACGATCCCGATGGCATCGACAGTGCGGGCCCAGCAAACAGCCGGCCCGGGATTACTGCGCCTGGATCGGATTGCGGTGTATTCCTGGCCGGCACACCAGTTTCCGATGCGTAGCGTCCACTCCATGCCGTGAGTTCGACGAGATAATCGTGGTTCATGTGGTCCCACACCGATCGCCTCACAAGCGTATGCAGCTTGTCAGTGTCTTCGACTTGGCGCAGGATTACGTCGTTGCGGGCGGCCCGCGCTGCCATCAGTGCGATGTCGCCTACGGGCACTGCCCAGGAGTTGTAGTAACGCCGGTCGGTTCGCCGCCGAGGTATCGCCGCGGCAAGAGCTATGTCAACAGGATCCGCCGTAGAGCGAGACAGTTCGATTGCGGCAAGGTGACTGGGGTCATTCGGGTTGGGTAAGCGGGTGACCTTGGTCTGCCAACCCACCGCCGCGAACGCGACGGCGCAGTGGTTCAGGGCTGCACCGCAGCTCAAGATCAAGTCACGGCCGTCCGGATCGGTGTTCGGCAATTGCCGGTCAAGGTCAGCGTAGAGGTGCACGCTCTCCTCACCGACCAGCCACCGCCACGGTTGGGTGTTGTGCACAGACGGAGCGCGAGACGCCAGAGCCAACACCGTTCGGATGGTGCCCTCATCGGGAAAGCGCTTGGTCATAACGGGGCCCCTTCCATGGCGTGGATATGTCAATGGTCCTGCGGTTACTTTGGCGCCACGAGGGGATGACGTCCCGAGCCGCGAAGGACTTAAGGCCACAAATCGGAAATCACGAGGATTCCGATGCATCATCATGCAGCGGGCGCAACGTGACACCTACCGACAGCTGATTACCGACGGCGCAGGCGGTGGTCCAATCACCGACGCGCGCAGCCCGCGCCAAATCCTCGACCAGGGGGCTGTGAGCGCCCAACTCGGCCAACCACATCGACACGATGCGGGCGATCTCAGACCCGGGCACCGCGACCGTGCGGCCGTGGTGCAAGCGGTCGGTCACGTAGTAAGTCATCTCGACTCGACTCGAATGCTTCGCGAACCTCATCACAGCCTCCTTGATCGGCCTTGAGTTCGATCCGACCACATCGATGGCGGGGCATGCAGAACCGAACGAAATCGAGCAGCATTGCTTCGGTCACTTCTCAAGTCCGCCCGAAGTCCCAACGGGGAGGGCCGTTGGTCCCACGCGTCCCGAAAACCGTGGCGAGACATATCCTTGCGGTCCGATAAACTTGGTGTATTTCATTGTGGCTCAGCGTTGTTTGGTGGCGGCGAGATCGTCTTCGACGAGAACGAAGTAGTTCTCTTCCTCCTGGACAAAATGCAGTCGCAGCAACGCGTATAGGCCGTAGAGGCATGCGAGTAGGTCATCGACTTGGTCGGGCTGGACCGCTCCGGTCGCCTGTGCAAGGGCCAGGTGCATGCCGATGCGATCGGAAAGACTCTGAATCTCGGCGTGGGCCCGACTCATCGTCGCGGTGGCTTCGCTGCCCAGGGGGTGGGCCAGCGCGGGATAGAGCTCACTTTCCTCTGCCCGTTCATGGGGCAGAATCCGTTCGACTAGCAGGGCGTGCACGGCGGCAAGCGATCCCAAGCCCGCCGCACCCGGGCCGGCCGCCAACTGATCTGCGCTGTCGCGCAGCAGTCCTATCGCATCGCGGAGCTGTTCGTGGTCGGCGGCGAACCGGTGCAGCAACCGTTCGGTGTCGGCGGCCAGTGGCGTCTCGGCGTCGGGGTTGCCCCGCAAAGCCCGCAGCGCGTTGAGGATCACCGCGAGGTCAATGCCCTCTTGCAGTAACGCACCCGGGGCTGGCGGCAACCAGCCCAGCGTGGCGATCGCCATGGCGATCAGCGAGAGGGTCATGCCGACAACGGCGCTCTGCACGGCGATCCGCCGGGACCAGCGGGCTATGTCCATGGCATCGGCAAGCCGATCAATGCGATCGGTGGTCAGCACCACGTCGGCGGCCTCAGAGGACGCCGTGGCTCCGCGGGCACCCATCGCCACGCCGACCGTGGCGGCGGCCAATGCTGGAGCGTCATTGATGCCATCCCCCACCATCACAGTCACGGCGCGCGAGCTTTCGTCGCGCACCGCGCTGAACTTGTCAGCCGGCGTCTGCTCAGCGCGCACCTCGTCCAGCCCCAAGATCGTGCCAATTTCGCGGCTCGGTTCCGGCCGGTCGCCGGTAAGCATGATCAGCCGATTCAGTCCCGCCTCGCGTAACCGCCGCACGGTGCGGGGCGCCTGCCGCCGCAGCGGGTCTCGCAAAAGGATCGCGCCCACGGGCCGATTTTCGAGGCAGACCCAAGCGATGGCTGCGCTGTCAAGGCGGGCGCGATTGAGCACGGTTCTTGTCCACGGGTCGCTCACCGCGTCGACCGGCAGTTTGCCCACAGTTACGCGCCTTCCATCGACAGTCGCCGCCACCCCACGGCCAGGGTTTTCGACGACGCCGGTGGGCAGCGAAAGCTCCAGCCCGCGGCGCAACGCTTCGGTGACGATGGCCTCAGCCAGCACGTGCGGCGATAACTGGTCCGCCGAAGCGGCCAACCGCAAAATGAAGGTCGGTTCCTCGTCGGGAGCGGCCATCACATCGACCACCACCGGTTTTCCCATCGTCATCGTCCCGGTCTTGTCCATCACTAAAGTGGTTGCGTGACCGAGGTTTTCCAGCACGCCACCGCCACGGATGATGACCCCAGCACGGGATGCACGGGACAAACCGGAGACGATTGCGACCGGTGCGGCCAACAACAGCGGACACGGCGTCGCGACCACCAGCACCGCCACGGCCCGCACCGCTGACCCGCCGGCCAGCCATGCGATGGCGGCGAGCAGCAGAGCCAGTGGCAGAAACCAGGTCGCGTAGCGGTCGGCCAACCGCACGATCGGTGCATTCTCCGCACCGGCCCGCTGAGCCATCTGGACGATGCCCGCATACGTGCTTTCGGCCGCGGTTTTGGTCGCAAGCAGTTCAAACGCGCTGCCGGCGTTGACCACCCCGCTGCGGACCGGTTCGCCGACATCACGCTCGATCTGGAGTGCTTCCCCAGTGAGCGCGGACTCATCCAGCACCGCGGTGACGTCGGCGACCCGCCCGTCCACGGGCACGACCTCACCGGGGCCGACCACCACCACGTCGCCGACAGCGACCTCAGCCAGCGGGATCACACTTACTTGCGTTCCGATACGTCGCCGCGCAAAGCGTGGCGCGCGCTGCAGCAGCGCACGCAGATCGTGTGAGGCGCGCCGCTCGGCCGCTATATCCAGCGCACGGCCACCCGTCAACATCACCGCAATGAGCGCACCGGCCAGGTACTCACCGACTAGCAGACAACCGACCAGCGACAACAGTGCGATGAGGTCGACGCCACCGCGTCGGCGCCGCAATGCCGACACCATCCACGCCGCGGCCGGCCCGATCGCGAGTACCGTGCCCGCGATCCAACAGTCGTCGGCCACCCCGCGCCAATTGGCCAGCCGCGCGACCCCCCCGGCTTCGGTTCTGCAGAGAAAGCGACTTGCGACGCGGGAGGAAGTCTTCATGGTTTCCGGTGCGCCCGGCCGTTGGATCACGCGGTTGCAGCGCTGGGTCGAACCGGCACTGGTGGCAGGCACAGTGGCCGCGCTGACAGCCGGGGGGGTCGCGCGGCTGGCCAATTGGCGCGGGGTGGCCGACGACTGTTGGATCGCGGGCACGGTTCTGCGG
>NZ_LZJR01000054.1 GCF_001667925.1 Mycobacterium sp. E2479
AATTGGGCCGGCCGGTGGGCGCCGATGGCGAGCAGACCCGGGCACGAATCGTCACCGCGGCGATGCGCTGTGTGGCCGAGGCGGGCTATACCCGGGCGACGATTCGCGAGATCGCCCGGGCCGCCGACATGACCAGCGGCAGCCTGTATCACTACTTTGCGAACAAGTCCGAATTGCTCGAGGCCACCGTCAGCGAGATGGACCGCATCGCACGTCCCCGGCTGCGGGCTGCCGCCGCGCAAACCGACAATGTCGTCGATCGCCTCGCTGCGGTATTCGACGAGTCCAGCCGGTTGATGCGGGACTATCCGGGCCTGGCGGCCTTCGAGTGGGTGATCCGGGTGGAGAATGCGATTGCCGTCGATGCCACGAGGACGGGCGAGTTTCACGCTTTCCGCGAGATCATCGACGGCATCGTCGCGGACGCATTTCGCGAAGGTGGGCTGGCCGGCCATGACCGCCGCGGCGCCGCCGAGGCGGTCGAGCGCCCCGGATTGAAGGCGTTGCGCGACATCATCACCGAG
>NZ_LZJR01000055.1 GCF_001667925.1 Mycobacterium sp. E2479
CGGTCGGCCAGTTGGCTTCGCACCCCGGCCGCGTCGGCTGTCCCAGTCAGGTAGGCGACCAGGCGCTTGTCACCGGGGCGGTCCTCGCGGGCAACCACCACCGCCTGATCCACCCCATCCAGGGCGGCCAGCGCGGCCTGGATCTCGCCGAGTTCGATGCGATACCCCCGGATCTTGACCTGCTCATCGGCACGCCCCAGATACTCAAGCTGCCCATCGCCGCGCCACCGCACCACGTCCCCGGTGCGATACATCCGCGCCCCCGCCGGCGCGAACGGGCACGCCACAAACCGCGAAGCCGTCAAGCCCGCGCGACGCCAATACCCCACGCCGACCCCGCGACCGGCCACATACAACTCACCCACCACCCCGACCGGCACCGGCCGCAACCACCCATCCAGCACGAAGAAGGCCGCGCCCGATACCGGCGCACCGATCGGTGGCGCACCCGACCCCGCGATCAAGGGCGCACTCTTGGACGCCCACATCGTCGTCTCGGTGGGGCCATAGACGTTGACCATCACCCTGCCGGGCGCCCACCGATCCACCACCTCAGCCGGGCAGGCCTCGGCGCCGATCACCAATCCCGTCGACGCCAAACCCTCAGGCGACAAAGCTTTTACCGCGGAGGGAGTTTGGGTCAACACGGTGACGCGCTCAGCGATCAACAGGGCGTGGAAATCGTCCGGTGAGCGAGTCGCCGAGTCCGGGACCACCACCAGCCGGCCACCATGCAACAGGGCGCCCCAGATCTCCCACACCGAGAAATCGAAAGCGTAGGAGTGAAATTGCGTCCACACCTGTGGCGAAGCAAGGTCTAGCCCGGCGTCGAGTGACTCGAACAGCTGCACCACGTTGTACTGCGTCACCGCAACGCCTTTGGGTGCACCGGTGGTACCGGAGGTGTAGATGATGTGGGCGATGTCGTCGGGGGCCGGCACTGGCAAACCGGTGCTGGGCTGAGTTTCAATGCGGGGGTCGTCGATATCGATGACCAGCGGCGCACACCCGTTCAGCCGGGCGGCCAGGTCCGAAGTGGTGATCGCGGCGATCGGCGCGGAGTCCTCGATCATGAATGTGATCCGGGCAGGCGGATGCGCCGAATCGATCGGCAGATACGCTGCCCCCGCCTTCAACACCGCCAAGATCGCCACGATTGCCTCAGCCGACCGGGTGAACAGCAGCGCCACACATTCGCCCGGACCCACACCCGCGCCAACCAACAAGTGCGCCAACCGGTTAGCTGCTTCGTCCAGCTCCCGGTACGTCATGGAAAGGCCGCCGTAGCTTAGGGCGATGGCCTGGGGTGTGCGTAAGACCTGGGCGGCGAACGCCATGGGAATCGATACCGGCGTCGCGGGCCGGCGCAGCACCGCCCGATTGCCAATCTGATTGAGGTGGGCGTGCTCATCGCCGTCCAGCACATCGATCGACGACAGGCGCCGGCTGGGGTCAGTGGCCATTGCGTCCAGCACCCGGCGGAATCGCTCGAGGATGGTTTCGATGGCGTCGGTGTCGAACACATCGGCGTCGAATTCGGCACGCAAGCCGAGTTCGTGGCCGGTGACGGCTTGGATCGTCAGTGGATAGTCGGTGGATTCATGGCTGGTGAACGTGGTGATGTTCAATCCGCCGGCCGTTGCCAATGCGTTGGTTTCGACGGGGTAATTCTCCAACACAAACAGAGTGTCGAATAGTTGGTCGTGTCCGGTGATGCGGTGAATGTCGTTAAGTGCCAGGTGTTGGTGCTCAACGGTTTTGGTGTGTGCGCGTTGCAGCTGATCGAGCAGGTCGGTGGTGGTGGTCGCCGGCGTGATGGTGGCCCGCACCGGCACGGTGTTGATCAGCAGGCCCACCATCGCCTCGGCGCCGGGCACCTCGGCGGGCCGGCCCGAGACCACCGCACCAAAGACGACGTCGTGCTGGCCGGTCAACCACACCAGCAGCTGCGCCCAGGCGGCCTGCAGCACGGTGCTGACGGTGGCGTGCTGCGCACGGGCCAGCTCACTGACCGCGGCGGTGATCGGCTCGGGCAACCGATAGGAGGTGACCCCACGGCGCCCCTGCCCCACCCGATCGGCTGGCCCGACCAACGTGGGCGTGTCAAAGCCGGCCAGCACCGCACGCCAGGCCGCGCGGGCGGCCTCAAGGTCCCTATCGGCCAGCCAGCTGACAAACCGGCGATACGGCGCCGGCGCAGCCAGCCGCCGGCCGTGGTAGCACGCAAAGATTTCGCCCAGCAAAATCGGCAGCGACCAACCATCGACCACGATGTGGTGAGAGGTGACCACGAGCCGGTGTTGCTCGGGTGCGGTGCGGATCAACATCACCCGAAACGCCGGCGGGTCGGCGAGGTCACAGACCGCCGCGCGTTCGGCCGCGCTCAGCGAGGGCAATTGCTCCTCGCCGTCGATGCCATCCAGATCGACATACCGCCAAGGCGTTTCGGGATCAGCGGGGATGATCTGCACCGGCTCGTCGAACTGTTGGCAGAACCGGGCCGCCAAGTTGGGATGGCGGCCGACCACTGCGTGCACAGCCTCGCGCAGCCGGTACTGGTCGAGGGGCCCGCTCAACGCGATGTCCAGCTGCACCACATACACGTCGTCGCTGCCCTGCGCGGTGCTGGCGTGAAAGAGCAGCCCTTGCTGCATCGGGGTTAGCGGCAATACGTCAGCGATCCGGTTTTGCTGCTCCAGATCGTCGATCTGGTGCTGACGAAGCTGGGCGGGCGAGATATCGGACGGCGTTAGCCCGCCGCCACCGTGTTGGACGTGCGCGCAGATGCCGGCCAGGGCGTCGAACCACAACTGGCTCAGCATGCTGACCTGCGCGCGATCCAGCGCCGAGGGTGCCCAGGTCCAGTCGGCGTGCAGGTACGGGCCGGTCTCGGTGTCGACCGTGCCAATGTTGAGGTCGAGGGTGTGTGCCAGCGGCATGGGTATCGCTGCGGCCGCGCCGGTCGACGAGAGGCCGTCCCGACTGACCCGCCACAAGTCGCCGACCCCCTCGGCCGTCGCGCCAAGACGACCTAGATAGTTGAACCCGATCACCGGGTCCGACCCACCCAGATCCACCTCGATGTTCAGATAGCGCAGCAGGCCATACGTCAACCCGTCCGGATGAGCGCGCAGCTGTTCCTTGGCGTTTTTCACCAGCGCACCCAGGGACGGTTGGCCGGCGATCACCTGCGCCCAGTTCAGCCCACCGACCGCCAACGCCACCGGATATTTGGTGGTAAACCAGCCCACCGTGCGCGACAAGTCCACCCCGGGCGCCAGCTCCTCATCGCGGCCATGGCCCTCGACATCGATCCCGAGCCGGGCACTCCCAGTGCCTAAGAACTGCGTCCAGGCCAATGCGAACGCGATCAATAAGATGTCCTGGATGCCGGCATGGAACGCTGCCGGCACCTCCCCGAGCAGCAGCCGGGTGGTCTCGGTATCCAGCTCCACCGACAAGTGCCCAGCCGTGGCGAACGTGTCCACGTCCGGTTGTATTGCGGGCAACGCGGCGGGGGTCGCCGCCAACCGGCGCCATGCCTCAGCGTGCACTACCACCGATGTGTCGTATGCGTGCTTGGTCAGCGACGACGCCCACCGAGCAAACGATGTTCCGCCCGGCGGTAATGCCACCGGTTGGCCGGCGTGATGCTGGCCCCAGCCAATATTGAGGTCTTCCAACAGGATTCGCCACGACACACCGTCGACGGCGAGATGGTGAATGATCAGCGCCAGCCGGCCCGTGTCGGCAACCCAGAGCGCGCTGAGCATCACTCCGGCGGCCGGATCCAACCTCGAACGCGCCGCGACCAGCGCCGCATCGGATATCGCGTCCAC
>NZ_LZJR01000056.1 GCF_001667925.1 Mycobacterium sp. E2479
ACGGAGGGCCGAACTCGATGGAAACATGCACAGCCGCATTCGCCAAGCTCGCCGTCCACGCACCGCAGCTGCGCTGTAACGGAAATCCGCTTCTCAAGTTGCACAACCCGTTCACGCTACAAAACTGGACCTTGCCGGTGATCGAGCTTCTCATGGTGGGTGGCGCAGCCGCGTGTCTGGTCCACGGAATCCGCTGGTTCCGCAGAACCGGTGATGCTTCCAATCTGGTGGTGTGGTTTACCGGAGTGGTTGCCCTCCTGCTGATCGAGCCGATGGCCTACTTTCCGCAATGGTTTGGCGTGGAGCGGTTTATGGGACTCACGTTCGCGCACAACCAGTTTTCCATACAGTTTATGTTCGATCGGCTGCCGCTCTATATCGTCGCGATGTACCCGGTCTACGGGTACCTCTCGTATGTGCTGGTGCAGCGCACCGGCATCTTTCGTAAGTACCACCCGGTGATCGGCACTATCTGCGTGACGTTTGTGTTCCACTGCCTCTTCGAGGTGGTGGATACCGTCGCGCCCCAATTCCGTTGGTGGGCATGGAACACCGATTCCTCGGCGGTGCCCACCGCCGTGCCCGCGTTGGGTGTGGTACCGCTGATGAACATCGAGGCGTTCACGATCGGCCTACCTTTCGGTATGGCACTGGGTGTGCAGGCTCTTTGCAAGATTCCGCATCGTGGCGGTTGGACCCTGCTGCGCGACGTGGTGTTGGTCAGCCTGCTGGTGTGGCCCATCCAATTGTTGTTTTCTGGGCCTGCGTTTCTGCTCCAGGCGGTGGGGGTCAACATCGTGACGGCCAGATTCATCCTGATCTGGCTTTCCGTCATTGTGTTCGGATTAGTCGCGTTTTCAGTGTTTTTGGGCGCCTATCGAGCTCGGCTGGCGGATCCCGGACTGGTTCCGGACGCCGCTCGCCGTGATTTCTTCCCGCTGGCATACACGGCTATCTATCTGGCAGTGGCCGCAGCTTTCTGGGCCGCGGGTGCGTCCGAAAACCTACATGCCGTGAACGGCCTGACGCCGGGCGGTGCGCCGGTAGGCTCCTTCGCCTACGGCATCATCACCTTTGGGTTGTCGGTGGTGTTGATCGTGGCCTGTTATGGTGCCACGACCGCTCGTGCGGCGACCGCCCAGGAAACCGAACACACATTGGCGGTGGGCGTAGATCCTTAGCGCCAGGGATCGATGAGCACCTTGCATTCGTGGTTGGCCGCGCGGAGGCCCTCGAACATCGAAGGTAACTCATCGAGACCAATCGTGTTCGTGACCATCGACCGCGGACCGGTCCCGCCTTCGTCAAGTGCCCGGGCAGTGTGTTCGAAGTCGGCCACGCTGTAGGTCATCGAGAATTGAAGGCGTACCTCTTTCATCAAATACAGCGCGGGAGTGTAAGAGTCGGCCACACCGCACCAACCGAGCACCACGACCGTTCCGCGTGGCTGGACGATCTGCATCGCCCGTTCGATGGAGCCCGGTGTGCCCACAGCCTCGAATACCACATCGGGTGCGGCGCCCAGCGCTTCGTGCGCCACTTCGAGTGCGTCGGTGGTCGTGATGAATGCATCGGCTCCCATGGCTAGTGCCTGTTGCTCGCGACGCCGGGATCGAGCCTGCACGACAATCTTTCGCGCCCCCATGCACCGCGCCCAGAACACCACGCCGAGACCGATCGGTCCGGCACCGAGCACCAGCACGCTTGCGCCAGGCTTGACTTCGGCAATGCGGTAGCCATGCCAGCCGACCGCCAGCGGCTCGACGAGTGCGGCGTCGGCGAGCGACAGCGAGTGCGGGAGGCCGATCGCTTGGGGCTCCGCTACGGGTGCGTACTGTGCGTAACCGCCAGAAACCGGGAACAGCTTTGTCGATCCGGTGCACCACTGGAGATCACCGCTACGGCATTCGGGGCAGGTGCCGCACGCAGCGATGGCAGCCAAGGAGGTGATGCGGTCGCCCGTTTTGAAGCGCTCGACTTCTCGCCCAACCGCGACAACCTCGCCCGCAAACTCATGTCCGAGCACGATGCCCGGCGGAGCCTGGAGAAACCCCTTGCCGTCGGTGAGATGCAGATCCGTTCCGCAGATTCCGGATCGTTCGACCTTGATCACGAGTTCACGTTCCCGCGGGGTTGGGTCCGGCAGGTCTTCGATCACGATTCCGTTTGCGGGGCCGTGAAATACGCCGGCGCGCACTCAACTTCCCCTAATGTGCTCGGGCATTAGTCTCCCAATTTGGTGTGTGACGGCGAAAGTCGTGATTAACAGTGGCGATACCGGCTGGGATTGGCATGGGCCGACTCGGCCGATCTGTGGTCTGGTCTTATGCGGGGACTGCTGGGTTTGAGGCCGGTTCGGATGCGGAGGGCGCTTTCAAAGTTCCCGTGTAGGCGCCCGCGGTGAGCACAATCGACAGCACGAACGCCGCGGCGCCGAAGGACAGCGAGCCGACGGGATTGCCTGATGGTGCTACCCCGTCTACGGCAGTGGAGTGACCGGGCAGCGCGGCTACCCAGAACACCACCCCGAACAGCAGATAAACCGCTACGCACACCAAAGCGAACCGATCGCCGCGTGCGCCGGCGGGCACGATCGACGGATCGGCCATCCGGGCACGGTACGTGCCGTAGAAGGCCCAGGCGGTGATGAGAAGGGCGCCGCCGATCATGGTCCAGGTGGAGATGCCCCGCGCAGTCAGTGTTGGCACCCCGATGAGTTGTAACAGCAACGCGGGCAGCTGCATCGAGAACATCAGCGGCCAGACCGCGATGCTGACGATGATGGTGTCGCGCAAGATACGCCAGCCCTGTGGATTGGTGGTCCTGGTCATCCATCGAGTGAGCAAAGCGACGGCGAACGGGACCACAAGCGAGAACCCTTGAAGGCTGAGGTAAGGAATGGGCCCCATCGACGGTTTGGAGGTCGGCAGGTCCTGGTTCCACACCCACCAGCCCCACTGGGGCCCGACGGTGTCGGCCACTTCGAACAGAGTCATGAAGCCGAACGCGACGCAGATGGAGCTGACAAAAATGTTGCAGCGTTTCAGGATGCCGGCCCGCTGGACTAGGACGTAGGCCATGTATCCGTAAACCGGATACATGGCGACGATGTAGAGCGGTAAGCGGTCATAGAGAAACTGGATGGAGAATTGGCCGTGGATGAAGGTCAACCCCATCTTGTCCTCGAGGCCGAACCACTGCGGAAAGTAGGTGATCGGCTCGACCATGAGGAGTGCGACAATGAGTGATCCCCAAACCACGAGGTTGGATGCGTCCCGCTGGGTCCGGTACCACCGGACCGCATGCACCAGACA
>NZ_LZJR01000057.1 GCF_001667925.1 Mycobacterium sp. E2479
CCCACCCAGACCTACAGCTGCGCGTACTTCGAGCGTGAGGACATGACCCTCGAGGAGGCGCAGATCGCGAAGATCGATCTGGCGCTGGGAAAGCTCAAGCTCGAGCCTGGGATGACTCTGCTGGACATCGGCTGCGGCTGGGGGGCCACCCTGCGGCGAGCCGTCGAGAAATACGACGTGAACGTCGTCGGCCTGACGCTCTCGGAGAACCAGGCCGAGCACGTGCAGAAGTCGTTCGATCAGATGGACACCACCCGCAGCAGGCGGGTGCTGCTGGAGGGCTGGGAAGAGTTCGAAGACAAAGTCGACCGGATTGTCTCCATCGGCGCCTTCGAAGCATTCAAGATGGAACGCTATTCCGCATTTTTTGAACGCGCCTACGACATCCTTCCCGATGATGGCCGGATGCTTTTGCATACGATCTTGATGTATCACTGGCAGGAATATCCCGCACTGGGCGTCACATTGACGATGAGCGATATTCGATTCGCGCGCTTCATCGGCCAGGAGATTTTCCCCGGGGGTCAGTTGCCGGCGCAGAAAGACATTTTCAAATTCGGCGAGGCCGCGGGCTTCTCGATCGAGCGGGTGCAGCTGCTGCAGGAGCATTACGCGCGGACCCTCAACATCTGGGCGGCGAATCTGGAAGCCAACAAGGAGAAGGCGATCGCTCTCCAGTCCCAGGAGATCTACGACAAGTACATGCACTATCTGACCGGGTGCGAGAACTTCTTCCGCAAGGGCATCAGCAACGTGGGGCAATTCACGTTGGTCAAGTAGCTCACAGCATTTCAGCGCACAACGGTGATCCGTTGGGGCTGAGTGCCTATGGTGAGCCGGTCACTTCTCCAACGTGAACTGGTTGACGTCGGTGTAGCCCTCCCGGAACAGCTTCGCGCAGCCGGTGAGGTACTTCATGTAGCGGTCGTAGACCTCCTGAGACTGGATGGCCAACGCCTGCTCGCGATTCGCCTCGAGCGCCTCGGCCCATAGATCCAGTGTCCTGGCGTAGTGCAACTGCAGCGACTGGACCCGGGTCAGGTCGAAGCCCGCCGTGACCCCGTATTCGCCGACGGTCTGCGGGGTCGGCAGCCAGCCGCCGGGAAAGATCTCGGCCAGGATGAATTGCGAGAACTGGACGATCTCGTGGGTCAGTTTCATGCCCCTGGCGCGGGCATCCCTGAACGACGGCCGAACGATGGTGTGCAGCAACATCACTCCGCCTGGCGGCAGCGCTTGGTAGGCCATCTTGAAGAAGCGGCCGTAGCGCTGGCGACCGAAGTGCTCAAACGCGCCGATCGACACGATCCGGTCCACCGGCTCGTGGAACTTTTCCCAGCCCTCCAGCAGCACCCGCCTGCTGCGGGTGGTGTCCATCTGATCGAACGACTTCTGCACGTGCTCGGCCTGGTTCTCCGAGAGCGT
>NZ_LZJR01000058.1 GCF_001667925.1 Mycobacterium sp. E2479
CTGGGCGGCGCTGCAATGGGTAGCCGACAACGCGGCCGGGCTCGGCGGCGACCCGAACAACATCGCCGTGGCCGGCGACTCGGCGGGCGGCAACCTCGCCGCGGTGACGGCACTGCTGGCCCGCGAGCACGGCGGGCCCGAACTGCGGTTCCAGTTGCTGTGGTACCCGACCGTCACCGCGGATCTGTCCCTGCCGTCGTTCGCCGACAACGCCGAGGCGCCGATCCTGAACCGGGAAGTCATCGATGCGTTTCTGTCCTGGTACGTGCAGGGCCTCGATATCAGCGACCCGAAGTCGCTGCCCACCACCATCGCTCCGGCGAACGCCGCGGACCTGTCCGGGCTGGCGCCCGCGTACATCGCCACCGCCGGACACGATCCGCTGCGCGATGACGGCGCCCGCTACGCCGAGCTGCTGGACGCCGCGGGCGTGCCGGTCGAGTTGAGTAACGAGCCCACCCTGGTGCACGGTTTCGTCAGTTTCGCGCTGGCGATACCCGCCGCCGCCGAGGCCGCCGAGCGTGGGCTGGCTGCGCTCTGCAAGGCTCTGCACCCCTAGGCAGGCAACGATGGTCGACCACGAAGCAGAAACGCCCGACTTTCATACGCTGATCATCGGCGCCGGATTCTCCGGCATCGGTGCGGCCATCACCCTCGATAGGGTCGGGCTGTCCGATTACCTGGTGATCGAAGCCGGCGACGGGGTCGGCGGTACCTGGCACTGGAACACGTATCCGGGTATCGCCGTGGACATTCCGTCGTTCTCCTACCAGTTCTCGTTCGAGCAGAGCCGGCATTGGTCGCGCACCTACGCGCCGGGCCGAGAGCTCAAGGCCTACGCCGAACACTGCACCGACAAGTACAGTCTGAGATCGCGGATTCGGTTCAACACCAAGGTGCAAACCGCCGAGTTCGACGACGAACAAAACCTGTGGCGCGTGCAGACCGACCCGGCGGGCGAAATCACGGCTCGGTTCGTGATCAGCGCCTGCGGCGTTCTGACGGTGCCCAACCTGCCTGACATCGACGGCGTGGACTCGTTCGGCGGCATCACCATGCACACCGCGCGGTGGGATCACGGCCAGGACTTGCGTGGCAAGCGCGTCGCGGTGATCGGGACCGGCGCCTCGGCCGTGCAGGTGATTCCCGAAATCGCGCCAATCGTGTCGTCGCTCACCGTATTTCAGCGCACGCCGATCTGGTGTTTCCCGAAGTTCGACGTCCCCCTGCCCGCACCCGCGCGCTGGGCGATGCGAATCCCCGGCGGCAGACTCCTGCAGCGGCTGCTCAGCCAGGCCTACGTGGAGCTCACCTTCCCAATCTCGGCGCACTACTTCACGGTCATCCCGCTGGCCAAGCGGATGGCTTCGCTGGGAAAGTCCTATCTGCGGCAACAGGTTCGGGATCCGAGCGTGCGCGAACAGCTCACCCCGAAGTACGCCGTCGGCTGCAAACGCCCCGGTTTCCACAACGGTTACCTGGCCACGTTCAATCGCGACAACGTGCGGCTGGTGACCAAGCCGATCGACAAGATCACGCCCGACGCGGTGGCCACCACCGACGGCGAGAATCACGAGATCGACGTGCTGATCCTGGCGACCGGCTTCAAGGTGATGGACCCCGACAACGTGCCCACGTTCGCGGTGACCGGAAGCGGCGGAAAGTCGTTGAGCCGGTTCTGGGACGAGCACCGACTGCAGGCCTACGAGGGCGTCACCGTGCCCGGCTTCCCCAACCTCTTCACCGTGTTCGGCCCGTACGGTTACGTCGGCTCTTCGTATTTCGCGCTCATCGAGGCGCAGACGCATCACATCGTGCGCTGCCTCAAGCGGGCCAAGCGCATCGGGGCGACCCGCGTCGAGGTCAGCGAGGAGGCCAACGACCGCTACTTCGCCGAGATGATGCGTCGGCGGCATCGGCAGATCTTCTGGCAAGACAGCTGCAAGCTGGCGAACAGCTACTACTTCGACAAGAACGGCGACGTGCCACTGCGCCCGGGCACCACTCCCGAGGTGTACTGGCGCAGCCGACGGTTCAACTTGGACGACTACCGGTTCACCGGCCAGCGGTCCACCGGCGCCTAGATCGCGCGCTTGAGTTCGTCGACCTTGTTCAGCTGCTCCCAGGGCAGTTCGACATCGGTGCGGCCGAAGTGCCCGTACGCGGCGGTCTGTGCGTAGATCGGGCGCAGCAGGTCCAGGTCGCGGATGATCGCGCCGGGCCGCAGATCGAACACCTCTGGAACGATCTTCTCGATCTTCACCGGGTCGACCGTCGCGGTGCCGAACGTCTCGATGAACAGACCCACCGGGGCCGCCTTGCCGATGGCGTAGGCCACCTGCACCTCGACACGCTCCGCCAGCCCCGCGGCGACGATGTTCTTGGCCACCCAGCGCATCGCGTAGGCCGCCGACCGGTCCACCTTGGAGGGATCCTTGCCGGAGAAGGCGCCGCCGCCGTGGCGGGCCCATCCGCCGTAGGTATCGACGATGATCTTGCGGCCGGTCAGGCCCGCGTCGCCCATCGGGCCGCCGAGGACGAACTTGCCGGTCGGGTTGACCAGCACCCGCGTCGCCGACGAGTCCAGGGTGTCGTGGGCCAGTTCGTTGAGCACGGCCTTGAGCACGTGCTGCCGGATGTCGGGATCCAGCGTCTGCTCCAGGTCGATGCCGTCGGCGTGCTGGGTGGATACGACCACGGTGTCCAGCCGGACCGGAACGTCGTCCTCGTACTCGATGGTGACCTGCGTCTTGCCGTCGGGCCGCAGGTAGGGCAGCGTGCCGTTCTTGCGGACCTCGGTGAGCTTGCGTGACAGCCGGTGGGCCAGCGCGATCGGCAGTGGCATCCGCTCGGGGGTGTCGTTGATCGCATAGCCGAACATCAGGCCCTGGTCACCGGCGCCCTGGGCGTCCAGCGGGTCCGCGGCGCCCTCGACGCGCGCCTCGTGGGCGGTGTCGACGCCCTGGGCAATGTCGGGCGACTGCGCGCCGATACCGATGTTCACGCCGCAGGACGCGCCGTCAAAGCCCTTGTCCGACGAGTCGTAGCCGATGGCGAGGATGCGCTCTCGAACCGTGTTGGTGATGTCTGCGAACGCCTCCTTGGCGGTGGTCGTCACCTCGCCCACCACGTGCACCTGTCCGGTGGTGACCAGCGTCTCGACCGCGACACGTGAGTTGGGATCCTGCGCCAGCAGGGCGTCGAGGACCGAGTCGCTGATCGCGTCACAGATCTTGTCGGGATGTCCCTCAGTCACCGACTCACTGGTAAACAGGCGACCCTTTTCGCTCACAATGCCGATCCTTCCAATTAGTTAGTTAGCCGAATTATATCGACTGGCGTCGGCCCGCCAGCACCTGGTCCGGTGCCGAGAAACTCGACCGTTCTACCCGCTGCCCCCGTGCAGGAACGCGGCGATCGCATCCACGATACGACTGGCCATCAATGTCTTGGAGCCGTGTTGCAGCGCCGACTCGGTACCGTCGGCCGCCAGCAGCCAGCCGTCGTTGTTGTCCACCTCGAAGGCCCTGCCGTCGCCCACCGCGTTGACGACCAACAAATCACAACCCTTGTTGCGCAGCTTCGTTCGGGCGTGAAACAGCACGTCCCCGTTGGCGTCGCCGGTTTCGGCGGCGAATCCCACGATGGCGCGCATGTTGGGCAGCTCGCCATTGGCTCGTGCCCGCACGGCGCCGGCCAGCACGTCGTCATTGCGGACCAACTCGATCGTGGGCGGCTGGTCTTGGTCCTTCGGACCCTTTTTGATCTTGGCGGCCGCAACCCGGGCCGGCCGGAAGTCGGCTACCGCGGCGGCCATCACCAACACGTCCGCCTCAAACGCGTGCTTGGCCACGGCGTCGCCCAGCTGCTCGGCCGAGCTGACGTGGACCACCTCGACGCCGGCGGGATCGATCAGCCCGGCGGTGTGCCCGGCGATCAGCGTGACGTCCGCGCCGCGCTGGGCAGCCACCCGCGCCACGGCATAACCCTGCTTGCCTGAGCTGCGGTTGCCGATGAAGCGCACCGGGTCGACGGCCTCGCGGGTCCCCCCGGCCGTCACCAGCATCTTGCAGCCGGAGAGGTCGTAGGGCAGCGCGTCCTGGCGTTCGAGCAGCAGGTGAGACAGGGTGGTGATCTCCTCGGCTTCGGGTAGCCGACCCGACCCGCTGTCCGTCCCGGTGAGCCGGCCGGCGGCGGGTTCGAGCACTACCGCTCCCCTGCGACGCAACGTGGCCACGTTGTCCACGGTGGCCGGGTGCAACCACATCTCGGTGTGCATCGCCGGCGCGAACAGCACCGGACATCGCGCGGTCAGCAGGGTGGCGGTCAGCAGATCGTCGGCCCGGCCGTGGACCGCCCGGGCCAGCAGGTCCGCCGTGGCCGGCGCCACCACCACCAGGTCGGCCTGCTTGCCGAGCTGCACGTGCGGGACCTCGGGCACGTCGTCGAAGACGCCGGTGTGCACCGGCTGGCCGGAGAGCGCCTCGAATGTGGCGGCCCCGACGAAACGCAACGCGGACTCGGTCGGGATGACGCGAACCGAATGACCGGCCTCGGCGAGCTGACGAACGACGGTGCACGCCTTGTAGGCGGCGATACCGCCGGAGACGCCGACGATTACTTTTTTCGCGACCCGATCGCGGTTGTCCACGGCGCGCGCCCGGCCCGGCCCGGTTACTCGCCCTCGGTGTGCTCGAGCAGGTCGCCGTGAATCTCGCGCATCGCGATCGACAACGGCTTCTCCTGTAGCCCCGGCTCGACCAGCGGGCCGACGTATTCGAGAATGCCCTCACCGAGCTGGTTGTAGTAATCGTTGATCTGACGGGCTCGCTTGGCGGCGTAGATCACCAGGGCGTACTTGCTCGAAACGCGGTCCAGCAGCTCATCGATGGGCGGGTTGGTGATGCCCAGCGGGGTGTCGTATGCGCCCGGCCCCCCGGCGGACGGATCGAACCGGTCGGGGACGGCGGTCAGTGCCGCGTCGGACTGCGGAATACTCACTTAGGTTGATCTCCTGGCGGATCGGAGCGGCTCGTCGCCGCTGAAAGATACTGAAAAATTCGGTAGTCAATCGTGCTGGGATGTGGTCCGGCTGTTGGACTGACCCGACGGGTCGGGTAGGCCCGGCGCAGTTCCCACCAGCAAGGATACCAATTCCGAGCAGGCCGATTCCAATTCGCTGTTCACGACCACCCGATCGAAGTCGTTTTGGGCCGCCATTTCGACCCGGGCGGTCTCCAGCCGCCGCTGCATGGCCTCGGGTGTCTCGGTGCCGCGGCCTACGAGCCTGGCCTCGAGGTCTTCCCAGCTGGGCGGCGCCAAGAAGACCGCCAGCGCCTCGGGCATCGCCTTCTTCACGGCCCTGGCCCCGGCCAGGTCAACCTCGATCAGAACCGGAAATCCGCGGGCGGTCGCAGCCCGAACCGGCTCGGCCAGGGTGCCGGATCGGTGCAGTCCCCCGTGGATCTCCGCCCACTCCAGCAGGGCGCCCTCGTCGATGAGCTGCTGGAAGCGGGCCGGGGTGACGAAGTGGTAGTCCACACCGTCGACCTCGCCGGGCCGCGGCGCGCGCGTCGTGGCCGAGACGCTGAAGTGCAGGTCCGGGACCCGCTCACGCAGGCACCGGACCACGCTCGACTTGCCGACCGCTGAGGGACCGGACAGCACGACCACACGTCCGTTACCTGATGGTTCGGGACGTGTCCCGTGCTGGACGTCCGGTCCCCCGCCGGTTCTCACAGGCGCTCCTGGGTCGATGCGTCCACGGCCCGGATCGGATTGCCCGCCTTCTCCTCAGGCCATTCGGCCTGCATCGTCGGCGGCCGGGTTAGGAGCCGAACTTTTCCAGCAGGGCCTTGCGCTGACGATCGCCGAGACCGCGCAGACGGCGGGTGGGGGCGATCTCCAACTCGGTCATGATTTCCTGCGCCTTGACCTTGCCCACCTTGGGCAACGCCTCGAGAAGCGCGGAAACCTTCATCTTGCCCAGGACTTCGTCGGTCTCGGCGTCCTTGAGCACCTGGGTGAGGTTGGTGCCACCACGCTTCAGGCGGTCCTTAAGCTCTGCTCGCGCTCGACGTGCGGCAGCCGCCTTCTCCAACGCGGCCGCGCGCTGCTCGTCGGTCAACTGGGGAAGGGCCACGATTCCTCCGTATCTGATCAATCACATTCAATCGATCTCATTTTGTCCCGCCGGCACTTCTGCCAGCGGAGACGACCGTACTCAGGCCTCCTGACGAAATCTAACCCGACCCCCTGCTTAAGGGGGCAAAGTCCCAGCATGGGCCGGCGTGCGGCGAGCCAAAGCGGCGCTTTACCGGGCGCGAACGACGGTCGCCTGTGGCGCCGTCGTGGCGTCGGCGCCCAACCCGTTTTGGCACTCTTCTAGGCCTCCTAGCTGCGGTTTTGTCTGCAGAGCGGGATAGCGGGCGGGCCGGCCGTGCCGTCCGGATAAGGGCCCGGCGGGCAGTGCTCCGGCCCGGTGCGGGGGATCACGGATTTGTTGCGGCGTGTCGCGCGTGTCGCGACGCGGTCAAACGGCAGGCCAACGCGGCGTTTGACGCGGCGCATCGGTTTCAGCGGGACGCAAAGGGGCCTCGAGGGCGCTGCGGCCGCGAATCCGTGCGTCGGGCACCGCAGGCACCCTCGGCGCTCTGCCGCACTCCTGGCCGCCGGCCGTACGCTGCTTTGCCCGCTCATTTCAGCTAATCGGCAATACGGAATCCGATACGATCGACGAGTGTCCAACCTGCGAATTCGCCAGGCGGCTGAGCTACTCGGAGTCAGCGACGACACCGTGCGGCGCTGGATCAACCAGGGCACATTGACGGTCGGTCACGACGCCGCCGGCCGCAAGGTGATCGCCAGCGAGGACTTGGCGCACTTCTCCCGCACCAACGCGCCCGCCCCGCCGGCGGACCCGCTCAGCATCGGCAGCTCGGCCCGGAACCGCTTCGTCGGGCTGGTCACGTCGGTGGTCAGCGACAAGGTGATGACCCAGGTGGAGATGCAGTGCGGTCCGTTCACCGTCGTGTCACTGATGAGCACCGAAGCCGCCGAGGAATTGCAGCTGCGTCCCGGCAGCGTCGCGGTGGCCGTCGTCAAGGCCACCACCGTCATCGTCGAAACCGCCAGTCCCAGCACCGCACTCACGTCGGACTAGACGTCAACCGGGATCACACCGCCAGGTAGGCGACCGCGTCCAGCATGCGGTCGGCCGCCTCCTGCAATTCCGCCACGCCCGGCCCGGCCCGCAACACCTCGCGGGCGACAGCTGGCAGCAGCTGCCCGGGTTCCGCGCCGCCCAACCCGGCGAGCGCCTCGGGCCGCCCGCCCTGCACGCCAAGGCCGGGCACCAGGACCGGACCACCCAGCTTGCTGAGATCGGGCGCCTGCAACACCGTCGCACCGACGACCACGCCGACGTATCCCGGCCCATACGGGGTCGCGGACCGGTTCACCACCGCCGCCTGGTCAACGACCAGCTGGGCCACCGTGCGCCCGTCGAAGGCGGCACGCTGCACCGTGGCGCCCTCGGGGTTGGACGTGGCCGCCAGCACGAACACCCCGCGGTCATGCGCCGCGGCGGTCTCCAGCAGCGGCCGCAGCGAGCCGAACCCCAAGTACGGAGTGGCCGTCACGGCGTCGGCGGCCAGCGGCGAATCACCCGCCCACGCGGCGGCATAGGACGCCATCGTCGTGCCGATGTCGCCGCGTTTGGCATCGGCGAGCACCAGCACCCCGGCCGATCGCAAGGCCACGATGGTGCGTTCCAGCACCGCGAATCCCGCGGCGCCGTAGGCCTCGAAGAACGCGACCTGGGGTTTGACCACCGCGTATCCGGAAAACGCCTCGACGCAGATGTCGCAGAAGGCGGCCAGCCCGTCGGCGGTCGTGGGCAGGTCCCAGGCGCGGAGCAGCTCGGGATGGGGGTCGATGCCCACGCACAGCGGCCCGCGTTGGGCTTTCGCCTCCGCGAGCCGGACGCCGAACCCGGTCACCGGTCCCCGTTACCGGGCCGGCCGCCCTGACCGATCTGGCTGTGCAGTTCTTGCAGGCTGCGCACGCCGATGTCGCCGCGGATGCCCGCCTCGATGCCCTGGACGGCGGCCGAGGCGCCCTGCACCGTGGTGACGCAGGGGATGTTGACCGACACCGCGGCCGAACGAATTTCATATCCGTCGATGCGTGGCCCGGAGTTCCCGTAGGGCGTGTTGATCACCATGTCGACCTCACCCGCCCTGATGGCGTCGACCGCCGACATCTCCGGACGCCCCGGTTGCGGGTCCTCGAAGTGCTTGCGCACCTCGTCGCAAGGAATCCCGTTGCGGCGCAACATCTCCGCCGTTCCGTCGGTAGCAAGAACGCGGAATCCCAAGTCGGCCAACCGTTTCACGGGGAAAACCAGGGAGCGCTTGTCCCGGTTGGCCACCGACACGAAGATGGTGCCCCGCGCGGGCAGCGACCCGTAGGCGGCGGTCTGACTCTTGGCGAAGGCGCTGCCGAAGTCGCGGTCGATTCCCATCACCTCACCGGTGGATTTCATCTCCGGGCCCAGCAGCGAGTCGATGGCGGCCCCGTCGGCGCGACGGAATCGATGGAAGGGCAGCACGGCCTCCTTGACCGCGATCGGGGCGTTCTGCGCCGCATGTGCGCCGTCGCCGGACGCCGCTAACATTCCCTCCTCACGTAGCTGGGAGATACTGGCACCCAACATGATTCGGGAACACGCCTTGGCGAGCGGGATCGCGGTGGCCTTCGACACGAACGGTACCGTGCGGCTGGCCCGTGGGTTGGCCTCCAAGACATACAGCACGTCGTCCTTGAGCGCGTACTGCACGTTGAGCAGGCCCACCACACCGATGCCGTGCGCGATGGCCTCGGTCGCACGGCGCACCTTCTCGATGTCGCTGCGGCCCAGCGTCACCGGCGGCAACGCGCACGCGGAGTCACCGGAGTGGATTCCGGCCTCCTCGATGTGCTCCATGATGCCGCCGATGTACACCTCGGTGCCGTCACACAGCGCGTCGACGTCGATCTCCACCGCGTCCTCGAGGAAGCGGTCGACGAGCACCGGATGCTCGGGTGAGAGTTCGGTGGCGCGGGTGATGTAGTCCCGCAACGTCTCCTCGTCGTAAACGATCTCCATGCCTCGACCGCCCAGCACGTACGAGGGGCGCACCAGCACCGGGTAGCCGATGTCTTCGGCGATTCGCCGGGCCTGCGCGAAAGTCGTTGCGGTCCCGTACTTCGGCGCCGGCAGGCCGGCCCCGGCGAGCACGTCGCCGAAGGCGCCGCGGTCCTCGGCCAGATCGATGGCCTCCGGCGGGGTGCCGACGATGGGCACGCCCGCGTCGGCGAGGCGCTGGGCCAGCCCGAGCGGAGTCTGGCCGCCCAATTGCACGATCACCCCGGCCACCCCCGGGCCATCACCCGCGGACTGCTGCTCGGCGCGGAACACCTCGAGGACGTCCTCGAAGGTCAACGGCTCGAAGTACAGGCGGTCGGCGGTGTCGTAGTCGGTGGACACCGTCTCCGGGTTGCAGTTGATCATCACGGTCTCGAACCCGGCCTGCGACAACGTCGTTGCCGCGTGAACACAGCTGTAATCGAATTCGATGCCCTGGCCGATGCGGTTGGGCCCGGAACCCAGGATCAACACCTTGGGTTTCTGGGTCTGCGGCGCCACCTCGGTCTCGGCCGCGGGATCCAGCTCGTAGCTGCTGTAGTGATACGGCGTCTTGGCCTCGAACTCGGCCGCGCAGGTGTCGACCGTCTTGTACACCGGGTGCACGCCCAGCCGCTCGCGCAGCGACCGCACGCCGTTCTCGCCGGCCAATTCGGGCCGCAGCGCAGCGATCTGGCGGTCCGACAGCCCGCTGTGCTTACCGCGCCGCAACAGGTCGGCGTCGAGCACCGGGGCGGCGATGAGCTCGGCACGCAGTTCGGTCAGCTCGTTGATCTGCGCGACGAACCACGGGTCCACACCGCTGGCCTCGGCGACCTGTTCCACCGAGGCGCCCAGCCGCAGCGCCAGTTCGATGTCGTAGAGCCGACCCTCGGTCGGCGTCCGCAGCCGGGTCAGCACCTCGGCCGCCCCCTTTTGCGCCCCCGGGTCATCCGTTTTGGTCCAGAAACCGGCACGGGTGGTCTCCAGTGACCGCATCACCTTGCCGAGCGCCTCAACAAAGTTGCGGCCCAACGACATTGCCTCCCCGACCGACTTCATGGTGGTGGTCAGGGTGGGATCGGCGCCCGGGAACTTCTCGAACGCGAACCGCGGCGCCTTGACCACGACGTAGTCCAGGGTGGGCTCGAAGCAGGCCGGCGTTTCCTTGGTGATGTCGTTGACGATCTCGTCCAGGGTGTACCCGATGGCCAGCTTGGCGGCGATCTTGGCGATCGGGAAGCCGGTGGCCTTGGACGCCAGCGCACTCGACCGCGACACCCGGGGGTTCATCTCGATGACGATCAGCCGGCCGTCGGACGGGTTGATCGCGAACTGGATGTTGCAGCCCCCGGTGTCCACCCCGACCTCGCGCAGGATCGCGATCCCCAAATCCCGCATCCGCTGGTATTCCCGGTCGGTCAGGGTCATCGCCGGGGCGACGGTCACCGAGTCACCCGTGTGCACGCCCATCGGGTCGAAATTCTCGATCGAGCACACCACGACCACGTTGTCGTTGCCGTCGCGCATCAGCTCGAGCTCGAATTCCTTCCAGCCGTAAATCGATTCCTCGATCAGGACGTTGGCGCTCGGGCTTTCGGCCAGCCCTGCGCCGGCCATCCGGTCGACCTCCTCCACGGACCTCGCCATCCCCGAGCCCAGGCCACCCATGGTGAAGCTGGGTCGCACCACGACCGGCAGGCCGAGTTCCTCGACCGTCTCGCGCACCTCTTCCATGGTGAAACACACTCGGCTACGGGCCGATTCACCACCAACCTTGGCGACGATGTCCTTGAACATCTGCCGGTCCTCGCCGCGCTGAATGGCGTCGAAGTCGGCCCCGATGAGCTCCACGCCGTGACGTTCCAGCGCGCCGTTCTCGTACAGCGCGACCGCGGTGTTCAGCGCTGTCTGCCCACCCAAGGTGGCCAGCAGCGCGTCGATCTTATTGCCGCGCCGGGCCTGCTGGGCGATCACCTTCTCGACGAAAGCGGCGGTTATGGGCTCGACGTAGGTGTGGTCGGCGTACTCCGGGTCGGTCATGATGGTGGCCGGGTTGGAGTTGACCAGGCTGACCTGCAGCCCCTCCGCGCGTAACACCCGGCAGGCCTGGGTGCCCGAGTAGTCGAACTCGCAGGCCTGCCCGATCACGATCGGCCCCGAGCCGATCACCAGCACGTGGTTGAGGTCGGTGCGACGTGGCACTAGCGGCCCTCCCCTGCCATGAGCTCGATGAATTGGTCGAACAGGTACTCCGCATCGTGCGGGCCGGCCGCGGCCTCCGGGTGGTACTGAACCGAAAAGGCTTGTCCGTCCGCGAGTTTGACTCCTTCGACCACACCATCGTTGGCGCAGGTGTGGCTGACGATGGCTTGTCCGAACGGCGTGTCGAAGGACTGGCCGGCCTCGCCCTCGAGCGCGAAGCCGTGGTTTTGTGCGGTGACCGCCACCCGGCCGGTGGCGTGGTCGATCACCGGGATGTTGATGCCGCGGTGACCGAACACCAGCTTGTAGGTGGACAGACCCAGCGCCCGGCCCAGGATCTGATTGCCGAAACAGATGCCGAACAACGGGATTCCCGTGCTCAGCACCTCGCGGGTGACACCGACGATGTGATCGGCGGTGGCAGGGTCCCCGGGGCCATTGGACAGGAATACGCCGTCCGGCTTGATGTCGGCGATCTGCTCGTAGGTCGCCGATGATGTCAGCACGTGGGTCCGGACGCCGCGACGCGCGAAGTTGCGTGGCGTATTGGTTTTGATCCCCAGGTCCAGCGCGGCCACCGTAAACCGCGGTGCACCTTCGGGATCCACGATGTAGGTGTCCGGGGTGCTGACCTCGCCGGCCAGGTCGGCCCCGAGCATCGACTGCTGACCGCGCACCCGCTGCAGCAGTTCGTCCGTATCGGCGAGCGCGTCACCGGAGAACACCCCCGCCTTCATCGAGCCGCGGGTGCGCAGATGCCGGACCACGGCGCGGGTGTCGATGCCGGCGATCCCCACGATGTGCTGACGGACCAGTTCGTCCTCCAGGGTTCCGGTGGCCCGCCAGTTGGACGCCCGCGGCGACGGATCGCGCACCGCATAGCCGGCGACCCAGATCCTGTCACCCCGACTCTCGGCGTCCTCGCCGTTCCAACCGGTGTTGCCGATCTGGGGCGCGGTGGCCACCACGATCTGCCGGTGGTAGCTGGGATCGGTCAGCGTCTCCTGGTAGCCGGACATGCCGGTGGAAAAGACGGCCTCGCCCAGCGTCTGACCGACCTTGCCGAACGGCGTGCCGGTGAAGACGCGGCCGTCCTCGAGTACCAGTTGTGCTTTGCTCACGAACGCCGCTCCTCCTCATGGTCCGATTCGAGCCAGGCGTCGTATTCGTTACGGTGGTTCGCCCGGAAGCCGGTGTCGATCTCGACGCCCGAGGGCAGCCGCCAGCGGATCGCCAGGATCCCAATCCGGCCGGTCATCCTGCGCTCTATGCGGATGTGCGCGATCGAGTCCTGTGGGATCCAAATGGGTTGGGCCCGTACGCGATCCACCATGATTCCGCCGGCATAGCGGGTCAGCACCGCTTTGCTACGGAAACCCAGATCGCCGGCGGCGATCCGCTCACTCCAGCCCGGCGCCATCATGGAACCGCAATAGTGGCCGCGGGTGGTGATGGTCGCCGCCCCGACTCGGTCCGGAATCTCGGGCAACGCCCCGATCAGCTCCGCCTGCTGCTGTGAGCGACGCTGCCAGCTCCGCATCATCAGCTGGATCGCCACGGCGATCACGACCACCACGACGGCAGCGAAGATCAGCGATCCCACCAGTGTGCCCGAGTTCATGCCGGCGACTTCCCATCTCGGGCGGTCACCTTGCCCCGTAGCAACGTGGCGGTCACGGTGCCGGGCAGGGTCATCGCCTCGTAGGGCGTGTTGGCCGACCGGCTGGCCAGGTCGGACCCGGCGACGGTCCACGAGGACGTGGGATCCACCACCGTGAGGTTGGCGGGCTCCCCCACCTCCAGCGGTCGGCCGTGATCCGGCAGGCGCGCGATGCGTGCGGGGTTTTCACTCATCACCCGGGCGAGGTCTCGCCAACTCAGCAGCCCCGGGGTGACCATCGTGTACACCACGATCGACAGCGCCGTCTGCAGTCCCAGCATGCCGGGGCGCGCCGCGGAGAACTCCACACATTTCTCGTGCTCGGCGTGCGGGGCGTGGTCGGTGGCCACACAGTCGATGACACCGTCGGCAAGCGCTTGGCGCAACGCCACCGCGTCGGCGGCTTCGCGCAGCGGCGGGTTGACCCGGTTTTGCCCGTCGTAACTTGCCAGCCGGCTGTCGTCGAGCATCAGATGGTGCGGCGTGACCTCGGCGGTGATCGAGATCCCCTGTTCCTTGGCCCATTTCACGATCTCGACGGTGCCCGCGGTAGAGGCGTGGCAGATGTGCACCCGGGCGCCGGCGTCGCGGGCCAGCAGGGCGTCGCGGGCGACGATCGATTCCTCGGCAGCCCGGGGCCATCCCGCCAGGCCCAGCCGGGCGGCGGTCGGCCCTTCGTGGGCGACGGCGCCGACGGTCAGCCGCGGCTCTTCGGCGTGCTGGGCGACGAGCACGCCCAGGCCGGTGGCGTATTCGAGGGCGCGGCGCATCACCAGCGGGTCGTGCACGCAGATGCCGTCGTCGGAGAACATCCGCACCTGCGCGGCTCCCGCCGCCATCATGCCCATCTCGGTGAGTTCTTTGCCGGCCAGTCCGACGGTGACGGCGCCCACCGGGTGCACGTCGACCAGGCCGACCTGTTGGCCCCGATGCCAGACGTGATCGGTGACCACCGGGCTGTCGGCGACCGGGTTGGTGTTGGCCATCGCGAACACCGCCGTGTATCCACCCAAAGCCGCTGCGGCCGAGCCGGTTTCGATGTCCTCGGCGTATTCCCGCCCGGGCTCGCGCAGATGGGTGTGCAAGTCCACCAGGCCGGGCAGCAGCACGTGGTCGGTGGCATCGATCACGTCCAGGTCTTCTTGGAGGCCGCCGGTCCTGTCGAGACCGGTACCGATGTCGGCGATCTGGCCGTCATCGACCAGCACGTCGACGCGGTCGCCCTCGCCGTACAACCGAACCCCGCGCAGCAGCACGCTCACGCCGCACCCTCTTCTCCGGCTGATTCGGTGCCGACCAGCACATGGAACAGCACCGCCATTCGCACGTGGACACCGTTGGAAACCTGTTGCAGCACCGCCGATTGGGATGAGTCGGCCACCGACGAGGCGATCTCCATGCCGCGCAGCATCGGGCCCGGGTGCAGCACCACGGCATGGCCGGGCAGCATCGCCTGGCGGCGATCGGAAAGCCCGTACAGCGAGGAGTATTCGCGCACCGACGGGAAGAACCCACCGTTCATCCGCTCGGCCTGCACCCGGAGCATCAGCACCGCGTCGGCGGCGGGCAGCTCGGCGTCGAAGTCGTTCGATACGGTGACCGGCCAGCCGTCGACGCCGACGGGTAACAGCGTCGGGGGCGCGACCAGCACTACCTCGGCGCCCAGGGTGTGCAGCAGCATCACGTTGGAGCGGGCGACCCGGCTGTGCAGGATGTCGCCGACGATCACGATGCGACGGCCTTCGATGCCGCCGAGGCGCTGACGAATGGTGAGCGCGTCCAGCAGCGCCTGGGTGGGGTGCTCGTGGGTGCCGTCGCCGGCGTTGATCACCGACGGTCCCCCGTCGTCCTTCGCGCCGGTCCAGTCCGCCAGCAGATGCGCGGCGCCGGACGCCGGGTGCCGGATGATCAGCGCGTCGGCGCCGGCGGCACGCAGTGTGAATGCGGTGTCGCGCAGCGACTCCCCTTTGCCCACCGACGATCCGGACGCGCTGACGTTGATCACGTCGGCGCTCATCCATTTCCCGGCAACCTCGAAGGACACCCGGGTGCGCGTCGAGTTCTCATAGAACATCGTGACGATGGTGCGGCCGCGCAGCGTCGGCAGCTTCTTGATCTCCCGGCCCACCAGCGCCTGCGCGAACCGGTCGGCGTCGTTGAGGATGGCGGTGGCGTCGTCGCGGCTCAAATCGCCCGCGGCCAGCAGATGGCGCGTCATCGTGAGATCACCACCCCGTCGTCGCCGTCGGTCTCGCTCAGCAGAACGCGCACACTCTCGGCGCGTGAGGTGGGGACGTTCTTGCCCACATAGTCGGCCCGCAGCGGCAGTTCGCGATGGCCGCGGTCGACCAGGACCGCCAGCTGCACCACCCGCGGCCGGCCCACGTCGCGCAGCGCGTCCAGCGCGGAACGCACCGAGCGACCCGAGTACAAGACGTCGTCGACCAGGATCACCAACGCGTCGTCGATGCCGCCGGCCGGAATGGCGGTGGCTTCCAGCGGCCGCGGCGGTTTTTGCATCAAATCGTCGCGGTAGAGCGTGATGTCCAGAGCGCCGTGGCCGACCTCCACGCCGCTGTATTCGGCGATGTTGGCCGCCAGCCGGTCGGCGAGGATGACACCGCGGGTCGGGATGCCCAGCAGCACCACCCGCGGCGCGTCGGGACCGTCCAGCGCGGTCTTTTCGATGATCTGATGTGCAATGCGGGAAATGGTGCGGCTCACATCGGCCGCCGACATCAACTCCCGGGAATCGCTGCCTTTACCAGCGTGACAGCCGGTGTCACCCGCAGCACCCATACGAAACTTGACCTCCTTCTCCGCCTCGCCGGACGGATCGTTAAAGGATGTCGACTGCGTGGCAGCGTAGCACTTATTTCGAGCACGGCTGCGCCTGGCACATGGGACGCCCGTCGCCCCCTCACCCGCGTCAGTCACATGGGCCCCATCAGTCCCGGAAAAGGGACACACTGCGTGTGCCCGCCTCACAGCGACAAGGCGCGTTGGGGGGTCAAGTCGAGTGCGGTGCGTGTCGCGGGTGGACCGTATGCGTGTTTTGTCGCTGAAAGGCGGGCACAAATCGTGTCCACTCGGCGAGAGTCGGGTGGGACGTGAGTGAAGAACGCGGGGCGGCTAAGTCGGCGGAGGCGGCTGGGGCCAGGTGCGGCGCGGCCTGATGGGCCCACAGTCAGGCCGATTTTGCAGTGCCAGACGCTCGCCTGGGTTTGGGTCTTTCGCAGCAAACGTCGTCCGGCGATGACGTGACGGGTCCATCGTGGGCGTCGGGTCCACCGCGCGTCGGGTCGACCCTCGGCGGCGGGTCCGCCAAGTTGGTGGGCAGCACGTCAGCGCCGCCGATTCCGATGAACGCCAGGGCAAACACGGCAGCACCACCGCACGTCGCGGCAATTGTCCTGACCTTTTGAATGGCCATGGCAGGTAATTCCATTTTTTCGCGCCGAATGTATATGGCTGTGACGCGGCATCGCCGTCGGGAGGCCTTTGATCAGGTGCAAGGGTATTGCCCATTGAGCAGACAATTCGACGGCGGCGAATACGAACCGGTCAGCACGCCTCGCATACCGCCTGTGGCAGAACCACCGGGTGCAATGACGCGATTCCAATTCGCGGGGGTGAGAACATAGTGGGTGCCAGATTGGGTAACGGTGCTATTCCACGTGTGGATTACGGATTCTCCCGCCGGCAAGTCGAATTCGAGCTTCCAATCGGTTAGCGGCGCGATGCTCGAGTTGATGATGGTGAAGCGGGCGATGAAACCGGTCTGCCATGTGTGTTCCACCGACAACGTCGCCGTGGCGGCAGCCGCATGAGCCACGGGGGTGGCAACAAGTCCGAGGGCGGCGACTACCAACGCCGATACGGCCACGTGAAGCGCTGCGAGCCGGCGCTTCACGTAATTGTTCAGTCCGGACATAGCAGCCAACATTAAAGTCAAGCAGGGAATATCGGCCTTCGCATCGCGGGTAAGCTGCAGTACCTTTGCTCAACCGAAACCGTCATGAAATCTTGGCCTCGATACACCTGGCAGGCGGTATCCGAGCAGCCGCTGCGCGACGCTCTCGGCGACGCCGCCACCGGCCCCGCTAACCTGACCGGGTGAATCGCTCGACCCTTAATGGCAATGCCGCCTCCATTCGTGAAGTGTGTGACGCCGGCCTGCTCGCCGGTGCGGTGACGGTGGTCTGGCAGCGCGGAGAACTGCTACAGGTCAACGAAATTGGCTACCGTGACGTGGATGCGGGTCTGCCGATGCAGCGCGACACGCTGTTTCGCATCGCCTCGATGACCAAGCCGGTGACGGTCGCGGCGGTGATGAGTCTGGTCGACGAGGGAAAGCTGACGCTCAAAGACCCGGTCACCCGGTGGGCACCGGAGCTGGCCGACGCGCGGGTGCTCGACGATCCGCACGGCCCGCTGGACCGCACCCGCCCGATCAACCGCACGATCCTGATCGAGGATCTGCTCACCCACACCAGCGGGCTGGCCTACGGCTTCTCGGTGTCGGGGCCGATCTCCAAGGCCTACCTGCGGCTGCCGTTCAATCAGGGTCCGGACGCCTGGCTGGCCGAGCTGGCCAAGCTGCCGCTGGTCCATCAACCCGGTGACCGCGTCACCTACAGCCACTCCATCGACCTGCTGGGCGTCATCGCCTCCCGCATCGCGGACAAGCCGTTCCACGAGGTGCTCGACGAACGGATCCTGGGCCCGGCGGGTATGACCGACACCGGGTTCTTCGTCTCCCCCGAGGCACGGCGCCGCGCGGCCACCATGTACTCACTCGACGAACAGAGCCGACTGCACCACGGGGTGATGGGCCCGCCGCACATCACCCCGCCCTCGTTCTGCAATGCCGGCGGCGGATTGTGGTCGAGCGCCGACGATTACCTGCGGTTCGTGCGGATGCTGCTGGGCGGCGGAGCGGTCGACGGCGTGCGGGTGCTGTCGGAAGAGTCCGTCCGGCTGATGCGGACCGACCGGCTGACCGCGGAACAGAAGCGGCACAACTTCCTGGGCGCACCATATTGGGTCGGCCGCGGCTTCGGGCTGAACCTGTCGCTGGTGACCGATCCGGCCAAGAGCACACCGCTTTTCGGGCCGGGCGGTCTCGGCACGTTCAGCTGGCCCGGCGCTTACGGAACGTGGTGGCAGGCCGACCCCACCGCGGATCTGATCCTGCTCTACCTGATTCAGAATCTTCCGGACCTGACCGTCGATGCCGCCACGGCCGTCGCCGGTAACACGTCGCTGGCGAAACTCCGCACGGCGCAACCGAGATTCGTCCGCAACACCTATCGCGCCCTCGACCTTTAAAGTCACATCCCGATGCCCGAATACCCGCCCGACCGCATCAGCGGTCCGAGGCTGCTGCTACGCCTGCCCACGCTCGACGACGCCGGGCCGCTGTTCCAGCGGGTGGCCCGCGATCCGCAGGTCACCAAATATCTGTTGTGGGCGCCGCACCCGGACGTGGCCGCGACGCGGCGCGTGATCACCGAGAAACTCAACGCCAGTCCGGACGAGAAGACCTGGGTCATCGAGTCACGGCACCGCGGCGAGGTGATCGGGCTGGCCAGTTGCCGCCGCACCGCACCGCACTCGGTCGAGGTCGGCTACTGTTTGGGCCGACGCTGGTGGGGCAAGGGATTGATGTCCGAGGTGCTCAGCATGCTGCTCACCGCGCTCGACGCCGATCGCGAGGTCTATCGCGTGTGGGCCACCTGCAGCGTGGACAACGAGCGCTCGGCGCGACTGCTCGAGCACGCCGGCTTCTTCTTGGAGGGACGGCTGGCCCGGCACGCGGTCTATCCCACCATGGGGCCCGAGCCGCAGGACAGCCTGCTCTACGCCAAGATCCTGCGCTGACTAGGAGTTGTGCCCCAAGCCGTCCGTCTCGAGCGCCCGGCGGGCATAGGCCCGCACGTCGGCGTCGCCGTCCTTGAGCGCGAGCCTCAACGCGTCTGTAGCGGCGGGCTCACCGGCCCACCGGGTCAAGGACAGTACCGCCGCCTTGCGGACGTCCAGATGGGCGTCGCCCAGCGCCTCGGACAGATGCGGAACCGCGAAGTCGGCAGGCGCGCCGGCCAGGGCGCGCGCCGCGCCTTCCCGCACCTGCCAGGCCGGCGCCCGCAGCGCCTGTTTGATGGCGGCGTAATCGTCTTGGCCGCAACCGAGATGGCCCAACGCGGCCAGCGCGGCCGCGCGAACCAGCGGATCGGTGTCGGCGATCAGCCGGCGCACGGCCGAGCTGGCCGGGGCTGTCGTCGCTCCCAGCGTCGCCAGCCCGGCGGCCGCCGCGATGCGCACCTCACGGTTCTCGTCGCCGGCGGCGGCCACGACACCGGCCACGTCGTCGACGGACACCAGCGCCCGCACCGCTTCGATGCGAACCCGGTGATCGACGTCGTCCAAGGCGTGACGGTACTGCTCGGCGTCACCGGCGCGGCGCGCGGCCAGCACGTACAGCGAGGCCGCGCGCACCACCCGATCGACTGAATCGAGGTGATCCCGAACGCTTTCCGGCTCCGGCAGCACCTCGACCAGCTCGCGGATGCCGTCGGCGCTGGTGTGGCGGACCGCGGCGTCGCCGTCGTTCAGCCCGGCGACCAGCGCCGGCGCATAGCCGTCCGGAATGTGCTCGGTCAGCGTCGACACCGCGGTGCGGCGCACCCCGGGATCCGGGTCGGCAAGATAGGGCCCTAGGTCGGCCATCGTGGGCTCCGCGAGCGCCAGCACCTCGGCGATGCGCGGTGACGGCGGCTCGACTGTCGTTGTGGCCGAATCGATTCGGGACACCGCGGTGGCGGGCGCTTGGCCGCCGACCAGCGGTGGCTGCTCCACCGGGTACACCGTCTGGTCAGTGGGCGGCAGGCCGTCGAGCTCCGGGACGGACACGAAATACGGTGCCACCGGCCGCTTGAGGAACACCATTCCTTTTTCGGCGTCGCCTTGGGTCGCTTTGCGCAGATTGAGGTGATAGCCCCACTGGTTGTCGTCGCGGCCGGGCAAATCGGCGCGATCGTGATAGAGGCCCCACCGGGATTCGGTGCGGGTGTGCGACGAGCGGGCGGCCATCTCGGCACAGTCGCGGATGAACGACACCTCCACCGCGCGCATCAGCTCGTGCGGATTACGGGCGCCCATCTGTCCGATCTCGGCGCTCATGCGCTCGAAGCTGCGGATGGCCAGGGACAGCTTCGCCCCGGTCTTGGGGGGCGCGACGTAGTCGTTGACGAATCGGCGCAGCTTGTACTCGACCTGAGGTTGTGGCGGGCCGTCCGGATGCCGCAGCGGCCGGTAGATCAGCTCATGTGCCGCACGCACCTGTTCGTCCGGAAGCTGCTGTGGTGCAGCGACATCGGCTAGGGTCGAGGCGGCGTGCGTGCCGGCCAGATCGCCGAACACGAACGCCCCGATCATGTAGTTGTGCGGAACGCAGGCCATGTCGCCGGCGGCGTAGAGGCCGGGAACCGTGGTGCGGGCGTGCTCGTCGACCCACACCCCCGATGCGGAATGCCCGCTACACAGGCCGATCTCGGAGATGTGCATCTCGATGTCATGGGTTCGGTAGTCATGGCCGCGGTTGGCGTGGAAGGTGCCCCGGGTCGGCCGCTCCGTAGTGTGCAAGATGTTCTCCAGGGCGGTCAGCGTCTCGTCGGGCAGGTGCGACACCTTGAGATAGATGGGGCCGCGGGCGGAGTCGATCTCGGTTTTGACCTCGGCCATCATCTGCCCCGACCAGTAGTCGGAATCGACGAACCGCTCGCCGTGCGCGTTGACCTGATACCCACCAAAGGGATTGGCCACGTACGCGCACGCGGGGCCGTTGTAGTCCTTGATCAACGGGTTGACCTGGAAGCACTCGATGCCGGACAGTTCCGCGCCCGCGTGGTAAGCCATCGAGTAGCCGTCGCCGGCGTTGGTGGGGTTTTCGTAGGTGCCGTACAGGTAGCCCGACGCGGGCAGGCCGAGCCGCCCGCAGGCGCCGGTCGCCAGGATAACCGCCTTGGCGCCGACCGTGACGAATTCACCGGTGCGCGTGTGCAGGGCCGCCGCGCCGACCGCGCGCCCGCCGTCCACCAGCACCCGCACCGGCATCAGCCGGTTCTCGATCTGAATCTTTTCGCGCATCGATCGTTGCCGCAGCACGCGATACAGCGCCTTCTTGACATCCTTGCCTTCGGGCATGGGCAGCACGTAGGAGCCCGAGCGGTGCACCCGGCGCACCGCGTATTCGCCGTGCTCGTTCTTCTCGAACTTCACGCCGTAGCGTTCCAGCCGCTGCACCATCGCAAAGCCGCGGGTCGCGGTCTGATACACGGTGCGCTGATTGACGATTCCGTCGTTGGCGCGGGTGATCTCGGCGACGTAGTCCTCGGGTTCGGCCTTGCCGGGGATCACCGCGTTATTCACCCCGTCCATGCCCATCGCCAGCGCACCGGAATGTCGCACGTGGGCCTTTTCCAGCAACAGCACCTGCGCACCGTTCTCGGCGGCCGACAGCGCCGCCATGGTGCCCGCGGTGCCGCCGCCGATGACCAGGACGTCACAGTCGAGCCGGATCGGGGTCGCCGGGTCGGGAATCTGCATCATGCCGCCTCCGCTCGGTGGTTCAGTGCCGCAACGACTTCGGCGCGCAGCGCGGCGCGCTGCCGATCGACGCGTGGCTCCGGCACGTCGATCAGGGCGCGCAACGGTTGACCGGCCCTGCCCAGTACGGCGATGCGATCGCCGAGCAGCAGCGCCTCATCGACATCATGCGTGACGAATACGATCGTCGTCGGATGGGCGCGCCAGGTGTCGATCAGCAGCCGCTGCATGGCCGTTCGGGTCTGGGTATCCAGCGCGCCGAACGGTTCGTCCATCATCACCGCGCGCGGCGCCCCGGCCAGGCCGCGGGCCAGCTGAACGCGCTGCCGCATGCCACCGGACAGGCTCTTCGGCAGATAGTCGCCGAACCCGGTGAGACCGAGTTCGGCGATCCAGCGGTCCGCCTCGGCGCGCCGGCCGGACCGGGGGGCACCCCGCAACCGAAGGGCCAGCTCGATGTTGGAGCGCACTGTCCGCCATGGCAACAATGCGTTGTCCTGAAACACCATCCCCCTGTCGCCCGAGGTGGTCTTCACCTCGGCGCCGTCAGCGACGATCCGGCCTTGGTCGGGCTGCAGCAGTCCCGCCAGTGCCCGCAGCACCGTCGACTTGCCGCAGCCCGAGGGGCCGGTGAGCACCAGGATCTCCCCGGGACGCACGGTCAGGGTCAGGCGATCGATCACCGGTTCTCCGGTGTAGGACAAGCGGACTCGGTCCAATTCCAGACTCACCGGGGCCTGCTTCACAGTCATTGCCGGCCTTCCTCCTCCGCACGCGGCAGCCAGCCGGTCACCCGGCGGCCCACGACCTCGACGGCGGCCGCCGTCGCGAAACCCAGCACGCCGATGGTGATGATGCCCACGAACACCTGCGGGTAGGCCAGCACGGTGTAGTCCTGCCAGGTGCGATAGCCGATCCCGAGTCGGCCCGAGATCATCTCCGCGGAGATCACGCAGATCCACGCCACGCCCATACCGACCGAAAGGCCGCCGAACACACCCGGCAGGATGCCCGGCAACACCACCTGCTTCAGCACATCGGACCGCCCGCCGCCGAGGGTGCGCACCGAGTCCTCCCACAGCGTCGGCAGCGCCCGCACCGCGTGCCGGGTGCTGACCAGAATCGGGAAATATGCCGCCAGGAAGGTGATGAACACGATGCCGGCCTCGTCGGTCGGGAACAGCAGGATCGCCACTGGCACCATCGCGATGGCGGGAACGGGCCTGAGCAACTCCGTCAGCGGGCCGAAGATGTTGGTGAACAAGCGCGAACGGCCCAGCAGCACGCCCGTCGCGACGCCGACCACCGCGGCCAATCCGAAGCCGGTGAGAATACGGATCAGCGACTGCGCCAAATCAAGCCAGTAGTCTGAGGTTTCGAGCCGACGGCCCAGCGCGTGCACGATCTCGGTGACGGTGGGCAGCGTGTCGAAGCGCAGCAGCAGCCGGGCCTTGTCGGCGGTGAGCACCTGCCACAACCCGATCGCGGCGGCAACCGATGCTAGCCGCAGCAGCCGCCATCGCCAAGGCGAGCCGGTACGCCGCGGATGGACCGCCGCGGGGACCGTGTCGGCGACCTGTGGGGCTACCGGGGCCGCCGGGTCGCCCGTGAGATAAGCGGTCATACCGAACCTCCAAGAGCCTGTTCGTAATTCACGATGGCACCGCCGGGGTGCGCGGCGAGATAGCGATGCGCGCCCGCGGGCGTTCCGAACGGCAGGTAGTTCTGGCCGTCCTGGACCCAGACCGCCTTGTCGGCGAACCATCGGGTGCCCAGCTCCGCGTCGGGTACGTAGGCGGCACGGACTTTGGCGCCACGGGCGGTCGCGTCCCGCGCCGCCCGGAGCAGACTGGTCGGGTTGGCGACCGTTTGGGTGGAATCCGAACCGTCCAGCCACAGTTCGCTTGCCAGGGCGGGATCACCGTGGAGCGCGGACGGGTTGGCGGTGACGGACCGGGCGGCGTCGTAGTTCAGGCCGCGAGCGCCGTACACGGTGCGCAACGGCTCGTCCTGGACGAATCCGGATACATCGAGGTCGGCGAAGTCGCCGATCGACTTCAGGTATGGGACATCGTTTTTCAACGCCTCGACCAGTGACGGCTTGAGGGTGGTATCGAACGACGTACCACCGGGACCGTTGTAGAGGTAGACCACTTCCTGCGGCAGACCGCTCCCCTGGGCGACGATGCGGGCGGCCTCCAGCGGCTTGTGGTTGAGGAAATCGGTCGCGTCGAGTTGCGCCTGCAGGAAGGCGCCCAGCACCTCCGGGTGCGCCGAGGCATACGCGCGTCGCACCACCACCCCGTGCAGGGTGGGCAGGTTCAACTCGGCGCCGTCGTACAGCAGTTTGGCTTTGTCCTGGAATACCAGCAGCCCCGGCCAGGCGACAAACTGCGAAAGCCCCTGCACCTGACCTGATTCCAGGGCAGAGGCGCCCACCTGGGGTTGCTGGTTGAGCACTTCCACGCCGTTGATTCCGGCCCTGTCCAGCGCCCGCACCAAGGTACCGTGACCGGCCGACCCCACACTGGCCGAGACCTTGGCGCCGGCCAGGTCACCCAGCGTGGTCGCCGACGAACCGGACGTCACCACCACCATGTTGAGGGCGCCCTTGGGGTTGTAGCCGGTGATGGACACGATCTCGGTTTTCGCCAGCGGGTTGGCCTGCGTCTTGGAGCCATTGATCAGCATGGGGTAGTCGCCCATCGAGCCGATGTCGATCTTCTCGGCGAGCATCTGCGCGGTGATCGGGGCGCCGGTGTCGTAATCCTGCCACCGCACCGCGTATTTGGTGCCGGTCCGGGTGGTGATGTCGGCGAGCCGGTGCTCCAGGTAGCCCTGGGCGCGAAGCAGGGTACCCGCAGTGACGGTGTTGATGGTCTTGGACTGATAGCCCACCACTACGTTGACCACACCCGATGACTGCGACAGAGATTCCAGTGAGCAGGCCGAGGTGAGCGCGGCGATCGCGAACACCACCGGCGCCAGCCGGATGGCGGGTCGTTTCATGAATGTCCTGGAGTTGCTTGCTTTTCAGCGGAGGAGGTAGGGCATGTTGACGGTGACGGCGCCGGTGGGACAGCGGGCCGCGCAGGGGCCGCAATACCAGCACTCGTCGACGTGCATGAAAGCCTTGCCGGTGTCGGGGTTGATGGCCAGCGCATCGAGCGGGCAGACCTCCACGCACAGCGTGCAACCGTCGATACACAGCGACTCGTCGATCGTGACCGGCACGTCGACGCGGTTGTTGTTGATCAGCGTCATCTGTTGCTCCTCATCGGCTCGGCTCTAACGAGATTGCCCCGCATGGTGATTCGATCGCCCCGCATCCGGATGTATTCGAGGTCGACGGGGGTGCCGGAGGCCAGGCTGGTGAGCCGCTCCAGCATCAGCAGCGCCGCGCCGTCGGGCACCTGCAGCGTGGCCGCCGAGTGCGCGTCGGCCGGAATGGCCTCGAGCGCCAGCGCCGCCGAGCCCAGCCGTTGCCCGCTCACCTTTTCGATGAGCGCGAACAGGTCGTTGGTCTCCAGCGGATGGTTGAGCACCTCGCGGCCGATGTCCGGGGCCAGGTAGGTGAGGTCCAGGCTGAGCGGCAGATCACCCAGGTAACGCAACCGCTCGACGAACACCGCCTGCTCGCCCGGTTGCAGCCGCAACCGGCGGGCCACCGACGGCGGCGCGGTGACACACATCGCGGCGCGCACCTCGTTGCGGACCTCTCCGAGATCCTTGAACGTCTCCTTCAGACCCAGCAGCGCGTCGAGCCCGTGGTCGTACTTGCGCTGCGCGACGTGTGTGCCGACCTTGGGTCCGCGGTCGATCAGTCCCTCATGTTTAAGGACGGCCAGTGCCTCCCGAATGGTGTTGCGCGATACCGAGAATTCGGCGGCCAGCGCCAGTTCGGCGGGCAGGCCGTCGGGGTAGGCCTCGGCGTGGATCTGCTGGCGCAACACGTCGGCGACCCGGCGGGCCCGATCGGCCCTGGGTCCCCCGATGGGTACTGGTTGCGCCACGGGAGTCACGCTAACCCAGCTCAGAGGCGGTTTTCGGGTCGATCAGGACGGTCGGCGACGACGCCCGAGCGTATTGCGCCGGGCCGCCGTCGGACCCGACCAGCTAAAACCCCCACCCGCAACGCCATTGCGCCACCTGCGAGAACCCGTCGGCTTTGTGATCCCGGTGAGCAGAACCTGCCACGCCGTGCCCCCCGCGATTCCGGGTGCGGACTCCCGACGGCGCAAGATGGCTTGCATGACGGACGTTTCGAAACACGCATTGACCAAGGTGCCGGCGGTCACGCTGGGCTTCTGGGTCATCAAGGTTTTGGCGACGACATTGGGCGAAACGGGCGGCGACACCGTCACCATGACCCTGAATTGGGGTTATGCCGCCGGGGTCGCGATCTTCGGCGTCGCGCTGGTGGTGCTGGTCGCGGCTCAGATCCTCGCCAAGCGATTCCACGCGGTCCTCTACTGGTTGACGATCGTGGCCTCGACGACCTTCGGCACCGTGCTGGCCGATTTCGCGGACCGGTCGCTGGGCATCGGCTACACCGGCGGATCGCTGCTGCTGCTGGCGTGTCTAGTGGTGACCCTGGTCGTGTGGCGATGGTCGCAGGGCACCGTATCGGTCAGCACCGTCTCGACACCCAAGGTGGAGGCCTTCTATTGGGCAACCATCACGTTCTCGCAGACGCTGGGCACCGCGCTCGGCGACTGGCTGGCCGACACGCGGGATTTCGGCTACGAACGCGGCGCGCTGGTTTTTGCGGCAGGCCTGGCAGTGGTCGCGGCCCTGTACTTCTGGACCTCAATCTCCCGCGTCACCCTGTTCTGGGTGGCGTTCATCCTCACCCGACCGCTGGGGGCGACCCTGGGTGACTTCATCGACAAGCCGGTCGCCGACGGCGGCCTGGCGTGGAGTCGCCCGCTCGCCTCGGCGGTGCTGGCGGCCCTGATCGCGGTGCTGCTCGTCGTGATACCGCAACGTCCCGGTCGCCACCCCGGCCAGACCAAAGACGATGCGACGGAAGCCGGGCCGCCCCTTGACATCGAGCAACCAGACCAGGACCCGAACTGACCGGACGATTTTCGGGCCGCGCTCACCGAGAGGTTAATTCACCAACCGCGTTTCACCCGCGGCAACGGCGGGGCGGGCAATCCCGCTTTCAACGGTGTCACAGTGAAGTGGAGGTACCGTAGTGACGTCGGTGATGGGTAGACGACGAGGAGCGGGGATGCCATCCGGCGCGCAGCAGCGTCAGGCACTCATGATGCTTCCCCAATGGGCTTGCGAGAGCGTCGCATCGAAGAATGCCCGACGATGTGGTTCAACCGTGACTTCTTCCAAGCACCGTGGCCTGACTGGACGGTCGACGTCGACCTCGACAGCCTGACAACGTTCTTCAGCCATACCAATCCGGGTGAGACCATCGTCAGCCACCCGGTGCGCATCAAGCTGGAAAGTGCCGGCGCCGTCTGGGGGGCGACCAACCGGTTCTGCGATGGGCGGCCCGTGCGCCGAGGTATTGATCGAGGCCCGCTGGCCCGACTGAGGGTGCGTCTCGCGCCCGACGTAGCGTTGACCCATGCGAGTCCTGCTCGTTGAGGATGAACCGCGGCTGTGTGCCACCGTGGCACGGGGGCTCAAGGCGGAGGGGTTCGTGGTCGTGGCCGTCGGCAACGGTGTCGACGGCCTGCGGGAAGCCACCGAAAACGCTTTTGACGTAGTCGTTCTCGACATCATGCTGCCCGGCCTGAGCGGTTACGAGGTGCTGCGCCGGATGCGGTCGCACAGCGTGTGGACGCCGGTACTCATGCTCACCGCCAAGGACGGTGAGTACGACCAAACCGACGCCTTTGATCTGGGAGCCGATGACTATCTGACCAAGCCCTTCTCATTCCGCGTGCTGGTGGCGCGGCTGCGGGCCCTGATTCGTCGCGGCGCGCCGGCACGGCCGGTGGTGATGAAAGCAGGGACACTCGCCCTGGATCCCGCCCGGCACGCGGTCAAACGGGGATCCACCCCGATCGCGCTGACGCCGCGCGAATACGGGGTGCTCGAGTTCCTGATGCGCAACAAGGATGTGGTGGTGACCAAGGCCGAGATATTGCAGAACGTCTGGGACGCGCATCATCACGGCCCCGACAACGTGGTCGAGGTGTACGTCGGTTATCTACGTCGAAAGATCGATGTTCCGTTCGGTACCAACACCATCGAGACCATCCGGGGCGTCGGTTACCGATTGCTGTGCTGACACACCGGCAACGTCACGATCACCTTGGTTCCGCCGCAGGGCGGGTCGTCGATGCTGACCGTGCCGCCGTGTGCGGCGACGATCTCGGCGACGATCGCCAGGCCCAGGCCGGCCCCTCCCCCGCTGCGCGCCCGGTCGGAATCCAAGCGCACGAAACGTTCGAATACCCGGTTCCGGTCGGCCGGGGCGATCCCGGGGCCGTCATCGCTGACGACAAGGACCGCAACTTCGTCCCGGCCGCCGACCTCGATGGCGACACACGAAACCGCATGGCGGACAGCATTTTCGACCAGGTTGCGGATCATCCGCGACATGGCCACCGGGTCACCGTCCAGCCGCGCCGGGCGGATATCGGTGTGGATCACGACTTGCGCTTCACGGCGGGCACGGTCGGCCTCGGGCCGCGCGAGGTCGTCGAGGGCCACCCGCTCTTTGCGCCGGAGCAGCGTCTGCTCGTCGGCGCGGGCCAGCAGCAGCAGGTCCTCGACCAGGGTGTGCATGCGCCGCGCCTCGGGCAGCAAGGTGTTGACCGCCAGGTCGGCGTCGAGCAGATCGGGATGCGCTTCGGCCACTTCCAGCCCGGAGATGATGGTGGCCAACGGGCTACGCAATTCGTGTGACGCATCGCCGACAAAGCGTTGCTGCGCGCGGTGACCCGCCTCCAGGCGCGAGAGCATCTCGTTCATTGTGAGGGCCAGGGCCGCGATCTCGTCGTGCCCGTCGGGCACGGGTACCCGCTCGGCCAGATCGGACGTCGAGATGTCGGCCACCCTGGTCCGGATGGCGTCCACCGACTGCAGCGACCGTCGCACCAGCCAGTAGGTTGCCCCCGCCACCACCCCGACGATCACCGGCGCGCTGCAGGCCAACAGGATCGCCAGAGTGCGCGCGGTCGCCTCGACGGCCTCGCTGCCGCCCCCCACCAGCACCGTGTACACACCGGATCGGGTCGCGACTTTTTGACCACTGACACGCATGTCCTCACCGGCCACCACGTCGTCGGGCAGGCCGCGGCGCAGGTTGAAGTCGAACTCGCTCGCGGCGACCAGCGGTGTTCTCGGTGCGGAGCCGGATCGCTTGACCACGTTGCCATCCGGACCGATCAGCTGGGTTGCGACCACCCGCTGATCGGTGATCAGCAACGCGTTGTCGAGGTCGTCGAGCGATTCGGACTGCAGCGCCTTGGTGATGTCACGGACCCTTTCGGCGGCGGCGTAGTCGACGCCCGCGATCAGTTTGCGGTACAAGACCGCGTCCAAACCCGCGCCGGCCACACTGAGCGCGCACAGCACAACGACCGCCGACACTGCGGCGGAGCGGGCCGAAATGCCCAGAGGCGCGAGGTGCCACGACCGCACTCGCCCGCGTCGACGAGATGGCCAGACGCCGGGTATCCGCACGCCTCCGATTCTGCAGGCCCGTCGGCCTGGGGGAAAACATCGAGCTCAGCGCGTTTCTCAGCGGCCTCTCAGCGGCCGCGTCCTAGGCTTGCGGCGTCATGCTTGGTACTGCAGGCCCCGCGCACCGTATCGATCGTGCGACCACCCGAATGCTGGCCGCAGCGGCGGTGGTGTTCGGCTGCGTCGGCCTGGGAGTGGCGCAGGCGGGCGCCGACCCGAGCCCGTTCAACACCCTCAGTTCGAGCTGCAACCAGACGGCTCCTGTCGATCGGGATGCACTCCTTTCGGGGATCCGGCGCGGTATCGCCGACTGGTCGCCGGGCGCACCCCACGCCTCCGCGAGCGCCACGTGCGGCGCGAACCCGGCTTCGACGACCGGTTGATCGCTCAGCTGTCGGCGACCGACGGCACGGCCGGAGTGTCGTTGGCACCGTTGTTGCGTGCCCCGTTGGTCCCGGACGCGTCCGCGGGCAGCTCGAAAGCCGCGGTCACCGAACCCACCGCCGCCATCGCGGCATTGCGTTGCGCCTCCATTCGGGCCAGCGCCGTCTCCGTGAAGACCGACAGCCCGAGATCGTGGTTGTAGCCGTGGATTTCTTTGACGTCGAGCTGGGCCAGGAAATAAACGATTTCCTTGGAGACCACCTGGCCCGGCACCAGTACCGGGAATCCCGGAGGGTAGGGCACCACGAACGTGGTCGACACCAGGGTCTTACCTTCGGCCAGCCGCCGGCCGGCGGTGCCGATCAGCACATGCTCTCGATCGGATTCTTCGTATCCCGCGTAGAAGGCCGAGCGCATGTCGCCGAACTTGCATTCGTCGACGGGCTTGAAGGCGACGTCGAACTCACTGAAGTCGGGCAGATGCGGCAGATCCTCGGTGATCTCCTCAACATGACGCTCCTGCAACGCCCGATCGGCGACGCTGGCCGCCTTCTCGATGCGGTCGAAATCGATTGCCACCCTGCGCAACACGTCGAGCAGGTAGTGCACGCTCGACCATGTGACACCAATCGTGAAGATCAGCAGCACGCTGTTGATCGACGTCTTGTTGATCTGGATGCCGAACCGCTCCATCAGGATCTTCTCGCGGAAGTCGTAGCCGTTCATTCCGGTCGCCCCGACGAACAGCGTGACCCGAGTCGGATCCAGCACAAACTGGTCGGATCGCCACGCCTGGTTCCACTCGGCCAAAGCGCCCTGCCTGATCGAAGCGGTCGAGCTGACCGCCGACTCCCGGAATTCCTCAGGCACCAGGTCCGATTCGTCGAGAATGCGGAACCACTTGCTGATCAGCCGGTCCTTACGCACCCGATGCCGGAAGACCAGCGCCATGTCGTAGACCTGCCGGACCAGTTGGAAGCCTTCGATGTCGACCTGGCGCCGGGCCAGGTCCAGCGACGCCAGCAACTGCTGGTTCGGTGATGTCGAGGTGTGGGTCAAAAACGCCTCGCCGAAGGAATCGCGGGCGAGCGCGTTGAAATCCTGGTCGCGCACGTGGATCATCGACGCCTGCCGCAGCGCCGACAGCGATTTGTGCGTGGAGTGCGTGGCATAGACGCGCACCCGCGCGGTGGCCGGGTCGGGCATCAGCTTGCGCTCGATCCATTCCGACCGATCAACCCCGGCCATGGCTGCGGCCCATTCCCGGTATTGCTCAACGTATTCCGGCGATGCCAGCATCTGCTCGAGGCGCTCGGCAGACACCATCGCGGTCCGTTGCCGGGCCCACGGCACGGCCGTGGCGAACGCGTACCATGCCTCGTCCCACAAGAAGCAGATGTCGGGCTTGATCGCCAACACCTCCTGCATGACCTGCAGCGGGTTGTAGACGACACCGTCGAAGGTGCAGTTGGTCAGCAGCAGCATGCGGACCCGGTGCAACTGTCCGGCCGCCTCCAGATCCAGCAGCGTCTGCTTGATCGTGCGCAGGGACACCGCGCCATAGATCGCGAACTGCGGCAGTGGATACGCGTCCAAATACAGCGGGTAGGCACCGGCGAGCACCAGCCCGTAGTGGTGCGACTTGTGGCAGTTGCGGTCGATCAGCACGATGTCGCCCGGCCGGGTCAGCGACTGCACCACGATCTTGTTGGCGGTCGACGTCCCGTTGGTGACGAAGTAGGTGTGATCGGCGTTCCACGTCTTCGCGGCCTTGTCCATCGCCTTTTTGATGTTGCCGTGCGGGTCCAGCAGCGAGTCGAGTCCACCGGAGGTGGTGGAGGTTTCGGCCATGAAGATGTTGCGGCCGTAGAACTCCCCCATGTCCTGCAGCGACCTGGAGTTGAAGATGCTGGCGCCGCGCGCTACGGGCAGGGCGTGGAATTGACCGACCGGCGCGGCGGCGTACGCCCGCAATGCGTCGAAAAACGGTGTCGCATAACGGTTTCGCAGTCCGGCGAGCACCGTGCTATGCAGGTCGGTGACATCGTTGAGTCGATAGAACGTCCGGTCGTAGACGTCGGGCTCGGCGTCATCGCCGGCGGCGATCGACTCGTCGGTCAGCAGATACAGGTCGATGTGCGGCCGCAGCTCCCTGATCCACTCGCCGCACTCCACCCAATCGTTGGCGCGGTCCGGGATGACGTCTCCCGCATCCTCATTGGGCCCGAGCAGCGTGTTCATCAAGGGCAACCGGTCGCGGGACCGAAGCGGCAGGTCGTCGCGGATGATCGCGGCCTGAATCTCCCCGTTCAGCGCGACCGCGGTGATGGCGTCCTCGACGCTGGGAACCACCAAGATTTCGAACTGCACGTCGTCGGACGGACAGCGCAGCGCGCGCAGGCACTCGGCCAGGCTGTCCGGGGCGGTACTCGGCGCGTCGTCGGCGAGCAGCACCGTGTAGAAGTGCTGCTGCTTGGCCTGGGCGACCAGCTCTTGGTCGTCCAGCGGCGCCGACGTATCGAAAAGCCCTGCGCGGTCGCCGTATTCACTCAGTAACCGCACGGCCAGGGAAACCTCTTCGGTGAGCCGCACGGTGGACAGGCTCTCCAGGTGGGCGCGGAAGTTCGCCAGATTCCCCGCACCGGGGTACAGCCAGTAGCGTTCGTAGGCGGCGATGCGGTCCATCAGGCGTTTCACCCGGGCCACGTCGTGGGCCTTGTCCAGCCCGGCGAGGTCCACCTCGGCGAGGTGACGGCAGGCGTCGTCGAGCAGGTTCCAGGTGTCGACCCGGGCGTATGACGGGTTGGCCACGGCCGCCAGCGCAGACACCCGAAGTCTTCGCGGCTGGGTGGTGTATCGAATCATGACCTCACCTGTTCTTCTCGGATCGCCGCCGCGGACGTGCCGTTCGTATTGTGAACCCGCTACGCCACGCCCGTGGTCATTTCACCCCAGCTTGATCAGCGTTCCGCGTCGTCGTCACTGTCCACGTCGCCGTCGATAACCCGCCCGCGACCGCGGGCGCCGTCCGCCCGCCGCAGCATGGGCAGCTCCCAGCGCCGGACCGGTAACTCGGTGACATCGCTGAGCGACCTCACCACGCCCTGCGTCAGCGCCATGATCGCGGCCATCACCGGCAGCAGCGGCTGCAGCGGCTTGGCCGCGGAGCGCACCGTGCTGATGCGCCGGGCGACAACCACCCGTTCGACGCAGTGATACAGCCAGGCGCCCACGCCGAGCGCATAGATCGAGAGCACCGAGGCGACGACGGTCAGCCGGTACGCGGCGCAGAGCACCGCACCCACCACCACCGTCGCGGCTAGGACGGCCGCCACGAGCAGGCGCAGTTCCAAGCGGGTCATGACTGCGGTCCGTGGTCCTCCGGTGTGTCGGCGGCATCGGAACCCACCGCACCGCGAACCGCCTGGGCGGCGGCCCTGATCTGCGGCGTCACCAGCATGACGTGACCGAGGACCCCGTTGACGAAGCCCGGCGATTCGTCGGTGGACAGCTCCTTGGCCAGCTGCACGGCCTCGTCGACCGCGACCGGCTCCGGCACGTCGTCGGCATACAGCAGCTCCCAGACCGCCACGCGCAGGATGGCGCGGTCCACGGCGGGCAGCCGGTCCAGCGTCCAGCCCTGCAGATGCGAGCTGATCAGGTCGTCGATGTGCGCGGCGTGCTCGCCGACGCCCCGGGCCGCCGCGGCCGTATAGGGCTGCAGGGGCGCGATTTCGGGGTTGGTTTCGGCAAGCCCGGCGCGGACGTCGACAATCTCCGCCGGGCTCAGCCCACGGGCCTCGGCTTCGAACAACAGGTCGACGGCACGTTTGCGGGCCTGATGGCGTCCCCTGACGGGTCTGCTCACGCGTTGACGCGCCCCAGGTAGCTGCCGTCGCGCGTGTCGACCTTCAGCTTGTCTCCCGTGTTGATGAACAGCGGCACCTGGATCTCGGCCCCGGTTTCGACGGTGGCGGGCTTGGTGCCGGCACTGGACCGGTCGCCCTGCAAGCCCGGCTCCGTGTGCGTGACTTCCATCTCGACCGACACGGGCAGCTCGATGTACAACGGAGCCCCATCGTGGAACGCCACCTGCACCGGCAGCCCCTCCAACAGGAACCGGGCGGCGTCGCCGACCAACGACTCGGGCAGCGGGTGCTGCTCGTAGTCCTGGCTGTCCATGAAGACGAAGTCCGAGCCGTCGCGGTACAGGTAGGTGGTGTCGCGCCGGTCGACGGTGGCGGTCTCCACCTTCACGCCGGCGTTGTACGTCTTGTCGACGACCTTCCCGGAGAGCACATTCTTCAGCTTGGTCCGCACGAAAGCGGGACCCTTGCCCGGTTTGACGTGCTGGAATTCGACGATCTGCCACAGCTGGCCGTCGATCACCAGTACCAGTCCGTTCTTGAAATCGGCAGTGCTTGCCACGGTTCGGTATATCTCCTCGGACGTTGGACAGTTTCCTGCGGAACTGTCTGTGACTTGTCGGTCAGTTTAGAGCGCTCCGCGGCCGCGCACCCCTGGCCGGGGTCGGGCGGTGAGGCGCGAAACCCCGTTAGCGGTGGACGTGTTCGGAGCCGAGCGCGGCTTGCCCGTCCGGCGACGGCAGCGGCGTGAACGCACCCGACTGTACTCGCGCGGCTGGCCCCGGGCGAAGCCGCGCGCACGTGGCCGACTCCCTCGGGGCTACGACAAGACGGTCAGCTCCTTGGGAAACTTGGTCAGCAATTCCGGGGGCGCGCCGCGAGCCTCCTCCGGCACCACCAGCGTGTCCTCGATGCGCACCCCGCCGCGGCCGGGCAGGTACACGCCGGGTTCGACGGTCACCACGGATTCGGCCAGCAACGTGCCGGTGGACGTGGCGCCGATGCCCGGCGCCTCGTGGATTTCCAAGCCCACACCGTGACCCAGACTGTGGCTGAAGTGCTCGCCATAGCCGGCATCGGCGATCACCCGGCGCGCCGCGGCGTCCACCTCGCGCAGGTCGGCGCCGGCGTGCAGCGCCTCCCGGCCCGCCCGCTGCGAGTCGGCGACCAGCTGATAGATATCCAGCTGCCAGTCGGCGGCCTTGCCGAGCACGAAGGTGCGGGTCATGTCGGAGTGATAGCCGCCGACCAGCGCCCCGAAGTCGATCTTGACGAAGTCGCCGCTGGCCAGCACCGCGTCGGTGGGGCGGTGGTGCGGGATCGCCGAGTTCGGCCCCGCGGCCACGATGGTCTCGAACGAGATCGCGTCGGCGCCGTGGTCCAGCATCAGGCCCTCGAGCTCGCGGCTGACCTCGCGCTCGGTCCGGCCGGGCCGCAGGCCGCCACGCGCCACCAGATCGCTCAGTGCCGCGTCGGCCGCCTCGCAGGCGAGCCGCAGCAGGGCGACCTCGCCGGCGTCTTTGACCTCGCGCAGCGCCTCGACGGTCCCGGCCGCCTTGACCAGTTCGGTGGCCGAGTTCCGTTCGGCCAGCTCGCGGGTCAGGGCGTCGAATCCGTCGACGGTCACCACGTTGCTTTCGAAGCCCAGCTTGTGCGCGCCCGCCTCGGCGGCCTGAGCGGCCAGGTAGCGTCCGAGCGCCCGTTCGATGGCGACTTCGAGGTCCGGCGCCTGCTCGGCGGCCTGGGTCCGGTACCGCCCATCGGTGGCCAGCACCGGGTCTCGATCGTCGGCGAACACCAGCAACGCGCCGTTGGACCCGGTGAAACCGGAAAGGTAACGGACGTTCACCAGGTCCGTGACCAGCAGCGCATCCAATCCGCTGGCCTCGAGTCGTGCCCTGAGCCTGTCTCGACGCTGTGAATGTGTCACGGGTCTTGACGGTACTCGCTACGCTTTTGGGCCATGAGTAACTGGATGCTGCGCGGATTGGTCTACGCCGCGGCGATGGTCGTAGTCCGATTGTTCCAGGGTGCGCTGATCAACGCTTGGCAGACCCAGGCGACGTTGTTCAGCGTGGCGCTGCTGCTCTTGTTCATCATCGGCGTGATCATCTGGGGAATTCGCGACGGCCGGGCCGACGCCATCGCCAACCCCGATCCGGACCGCCGCGGCGACCTGGCGATGACCTGGCTGCTGGCCGGTCTGGTGGCCGGTGTGCTCAGTGGAGCCGTCTCCTGGCTGATCGCGACCTTTTACAGCGGCCTGTACACCGGGGGGCTGCTCAACGAGGTGACGACGTTCGCGGCCTTCACCGCCCTGTGTGTCTTCGTGCCCGGCATCCTCGGCGTGACCATCGGGCGCTGGCGGGTGGATCGCAATCCCCCGCCGCGCCGGCCCGGCACTGACGAGGAGCGGGCCGACACCGACGTGTTCTCCGCGGTGCGCGCCGACGACGCGCCCACCGGCGAGATTCCCACGCAGTCGTCCGCTGCCCACACCGAGGCGCGGACCGGGTCGGTCGCCACAGCCGAGCGCGAGGCGCCCACCGACAAGGTGTCCACCACCGAATCACCGACCGAAACGATCGCCAAGCCCGGGGACGACCCGAAGACCGAGGTGATCCGCACCGGCGACGAGGACACCAGGCGCGGCAAGGAACCCGGCAAGGGCTAGCTGTTGGCGCCGGGATCTCCGGCCAGATAACGCAGGGCGAGCAGGTAGCCCTGCACTCCCAGCCCGACGATCACGCCGGTCGCGACGGGGCTGAGGTAGGAGTGTCGCCGAAACTCTTCGCGTGCATGGACATTGGAGATGTGCACTTCGATCAGGGGCGCACGCAACTCCGCGCACGCGTCACGCAACGCCACCGAGGTGTGAGTGAGGCCGCCGGCATTGAGGATCACCGGTTCGCCCGCGTCGGCCGCCGAATGGATCCAGTCGAGCAGGTCTGATTCATTATCGCTTTGCCGCACAACGGCTTTGAGGCCGAGCGTGTCGGCCTCCCGTTCGATCAGCGCGGCCAGTTCATCGTGCGTCGTGTCGCCGTACACGTCCGGCTCGCGCCGGCCCAGCCGGCCCAGGTTGGGGCCGTTGATGACGTTCACGACGGTGGTCATCGGCACCGCTCCCCCTCATCGCTTCGCTGTGCATCATCGCCGGCGCAGGTCATGACGCCTCCGCGAGTCCGGCATAGGCCGCCGCCAGCAGCGACGGGTCGGGGCCGGCCATCCGGCCCGGCTTGCCCAGGCCGTCGAGGACCACGAAGCGCAGCACGCCGGCGCGCGACTTCTTGTCTCCCGCCATGTATTCCAGCAACTGCGGCAGCGCGTCGGCGTCGTAGCTGACCGGCAGGCCGAGCGCGGACAGGATGGTGCGGTGCCGCTGCGCGGTGGCGTCGTCGAGGCGCCCGGCCAGCCGGGCCAGCTCGGCGGCGAAGACCAATCCCACCGACACCGCGGCTCCGTGCCGCCACTGGTAGCGCTCGCGACGCTCGATCGCGTGCCCCAATGTGTGCCCGTAGTTGAGGATTTCGCGCAGCTCCGACTCTTTCTCGTCGGCGGCGACAACCTCTGCCTTGACGGCGATCGAGCGCCGGATCAGCTCCGCCAGCACGTCACCCGCCGGGTCGGCCGCGGCCTGCGGATCGGCCTCGATGAGGTCGAGAATCACCGGATCGGCGATGAATCCCGCCTTGACGATTTCGGCCATCCCCGCGACAAGTTCGTTGGCCGGCAACGTCTGCAGTGTCGACAGGTCGACCAGAACGGCGTGTGGCTGATGGAACGACCCGACCAGGTTCTTGCCCGCGTCGGTGTTGATCCCGGTCTTGCCCCCGATGGCAGCGTCGACCATGCCGAGCAACGTGGTGGGCACGTGCACGATGTCGACACCGCGCAGCCAGGTGGCCGCCGCAAACCCCGCGACGTCGGTGGCCGCCCCGCCGCCGAGGCTGACCAATGCGTCTTTGCGGCCAATCCCGATGCGGCCCAAGACTTCCCACAAGAAACCGACCACAGGAAGGTTTTTGCCCTCCTCGGCGTCCGGGATTTCGATGCGGTGCGCGTCAACGCCCTTGTCCGCCAACCGGCTTCGAATCACCTCGGCGGTCTCCGCCAGCACCGGTTGATGCACGATGGCCACCCTGTGCCGGTCGCAGAGGAGTTCGTCGAGCTCGCCGAGCAAGCCGGTACCGACGATCACCGGGTACGGCGGGTCTACGGCCACCTCGATCGTGACCGGATCACCGGTCATGTGGCGGCCCCGGCCGGAGCCTGCTGCAGCCGCGAGACGATGTAGCGGACCACCGCGCCCGGGTTGCGCCGGTTGGTGTCGACGCGGATGGTCGCCGCCCGCCGGTACAGCGGGCTGCGTTCGGCCAGCAGCGCACGGTACTTGTCGGCGCGATCGGGTCCGGCCAGCAGCGGGCGCACGGTGTTGCCGCCGGTGCGCCGCACGCCTTCGGTCGCGCTGATCTCCAGGTAGATGACGGTATGGCCGGCGAGCGCCTCGCGCACCCCCGGCGTGGTGACCGCGCCGCCCCCCAACGACACCACGCCGTCGTGGTCGGCCAGCGCGGCGCGCACCACGCCTTCCTCGATGCGGCGGAATTCCGCCTCGCCGTCGGCGGCGAAGATGTCGGCGATGCGGCGCCCCGTCTGCTGCTCGATGGCCACGTCGGTGTCCAGGAAATCGACACCGAGCGCCTTGGCCAGCCGCCGGCCGATGGTCGACTTGCCGCACCCCGGCAGGCCCACCAGGACCGCCTTGGGCGCCATTACGCCGTACCCCGGGCGGCCGGTGACTCCCGCTCGGCGACCGCCTGTCGATAGCCCTCGACGTTGCGGCGGGTTTCGGCCAGCGAATCGCCGCCGAACTTCTGCAGCGCCGCCCGGGCCAGCACGAGCGCCACCATGGCCTCCACCACCACGCCCGCGGCCGGCACCGCGCACACGTCCGAGCGCTGGTGGATCGCGACGGCCTCGTCGCCGGTCGCCATGTCGACGGTGGCCAGCGCCCGCGGCACCGTGGAGATGGGCTTCATCGCGGCGCGCACCCGCAGCGGCTGGCCGTTCGTCATGCCGCCTTCCAGGCCGCCCGCGCGATTGGTCGAGCGCACCACGCCGTCGGGGCCTGGATACATCTCGTCGTGGGCGCGGCTGCCGCGGCGGCGTGCGGTCTCGAAACCGTCGCCGATCTCGACGCCCTTGATCGCCTGGATGCCCATAACGGCGGCGGCGAGCTGGCTGTCCAGCCGGTTGTCGCCACTGGTGAACGAGCCCAGCCCGACGGGCAGACCCAGGACCACCACCTCGACCACACCGCCGAGCGTGTCGCCGTCCTTCTTGGCGGCCTCGATCTCGGCGATCATCGCCTCCTCGGCCGCCTTGTCGAAGGCGCGCACGGGGCTGGCGTCGATCGCAGGCAGGTCGTCCGGGCCCGGCGGCGGGCCCACGTAGGGCGCCGACGGACCGATCGCGATCACGTGCGAGAGCACCTCGACGCCGAGCGCCTGGCGCAGGAACGAGCGGGCGATCGTGGCCGCCGCCACGCGGGCCGCGGTTTCGCGGGCGCTCGCCCGCTCCAGCACCGGCCGGGCGTCATCGAAGCCGTACTTGAGCATGCCCGCGTAGTCGGCGTGGCCGGGCCGCGGCCTGGTGAGCGGCGCATTGCGGGCGCTGTCCGCCAGCTCCCCCGGGTCGACCGGGTCGGCGGCCATCACCGTCTCCCACTTCGGCCATTCGGTATTGCCGATCTCGACCGCGATGGGCCCGCCCAAGGTGACGCCGTGACGCACCCCGGACAGCACGCTCACCGCGTCGCGCTCGAACGCCATCCGCGCGCCGCGACCGTATCCGAGACGGCGCCGGGCCAGCTGTTCGGCGATGTCGAGGGAGGTGATCTCCACACCGGCGACCATGCCTTCGAGCACGGCCACCAGCGCGCGGCCGTGCGACTCCCCAGCAGTGATCCAACGCAACACGGGTCCCATCTTCCCATGTCGAGTTCCGAATGCCGATTCGCGCAGTCCGCGGCGATAGCGGTCCGCCGAGGCACGGGTCAGAAGGCGATGTCGACCTGGCGCTGCGCGGCGACCCTACGGGGTCGGAGGGCGTCAGAGCAGCGCCAGCCCGACGCCCGCCGCGCTGGCCAGACACATCGATGGCCCGTGCGGCACGGTGGCCGCGTCATGGGCGCGGTCGAGAAGCCGGGCGACCGCGCCGACCACCGCGGTCAGCAGCGGCGCGCCCAACGCCGCCAGAAACCATGCGCCGGCCCCGAAGCAACCGGTCAGCGCGCCCAGACCGAGAGCCAGCTTGACGTCGCCGGCCCCCATTCCGTCCGGCGCCGCGCAATGCACCACCAGATAGATCGCCGTCAAGGCCACGGTTCCGGCCAGCGCGGGCGACCCGCGCCCGGCCATCGTCGCGACGGCCAGGACCGCCGCGGCCCCGGTCAGCGTCAGCGGGTTCGGCAAGCGTCGTTCGCGGATGTCATACCAACTCAACGCCGCCAGCCAGGCCAGCACCAGACAGGCCGTCGCAATCCGCATGCGCGGCAGGCTAATCCGGTGCGGCCACCGCGCAAGCCATCGCCTCGCGCGGTGCGGGCAGCCCGGTGAACTGTTCCACCTGCGCGAAGGCCTGGTGCAGCAGCATCTGCAGGCCGCTGATCACCCGGCCGCCCGCGGCGCTCACCGCGGCGGCCAGCGGCGTGGGCCACGGATCGTAGACGGCATCCAGCAGCACACCGACGCGTTCGAAGGTGCCGACGTAGCGTTCGGCGACGTCCGCCGGGATGGTGCTGACCAGCACCTCGGCGCCGGCCACCTCGTCGGCCAGCCCGTCGCCGTCCAGATCGCAGAACCGGGTGGGCACGCCCAGTTGCTTGCCCAGGTCCATCAACCGGGCCGCCTTGTCGGGATTGCGGGCCACGACGGTGATGCCGGCGACGCCCAGTTGGGCCAGGCCGGCGACGGCGGCCGGCGCGGTGCCGCCCGATCCACAGACGAGCGCCCATCCAGAGAACCGCCCAATTGACGCGAGCGCCCCGGTGACCCCGTCGATGTCGGTGTTATCGGCCCGCCAGCCGGTCGGCGTGCGGACCAGGGTGTTGGCCGATCCCACCCGCTCCGCACGGTCGGTGCGCTCGTCGGCGAACCGTAGGGCGGCGAACTTGCCGGGCATGGTCACCGACACCCCGACCCATTCGGGCCCGAATCCGCGGACAACGCCGGGCAGCTGCTCGGCGTCGCATTCGATGCGGTCGTAGGTCCAGTCGGTCAGACCCAGCGCGCGGTAGGCGGCCAGGTGCAACTGCGGGGATTTCGAGTGCGCGATCGGCTTGCCGAGCACGCCCGCCCTGCGCGGCGCCGCGCTAGCGGGGAGTGCTGTCGAGGACACCGTTGTGCTTAGCCAGCTCGATGTTGGCCAGGTGTTGTTGATAGTCGCGGGTGAACAGTGTCGTGCCCTGAGCGTCGATGGTGACGAAGTACAGCCAGTCACCGGGCTGCGGGTGCTCGGCGGCGTTCAGTGCGTCGGTACCGGGCGAACAGATCGCGGTGGCGGGCAAGCCCTGCGACACGTATGTGTTCCACGGCGTCTTCTGGCCACGGTCGGCGTCGCTGGTGGCCACCTCGCGGCGGTCCAGCGGGTAGTTGACCGTCGAGTCGAACTCGAGCGTGTGGTGGGCGTGCAGGCGGTTGTAGATGACCTGGGCGACCTTGGCGAAGTCCTGGGAGTTGGATTCCTGCTGCACCAGCGACGCCACCACCAGGATGTCGTACGGCGACAGGCCCATGGCCACGGCGGTGTCCACCAACCCGGATTTCACGTACTCCTCGGCACCGGCGCCGATCAGGGTCGACAGGATGGTCTCCGGTGAGGCGGACGGGTCGATGTTGAAGGTGCCGGGCGCGATCAAACCCTCGATCCGCCGGTGGTCCTTGCCGAGCTCGCCGACGGGCTCGGTGGCCCATGGCGGCACTGCCAACGCCAAGGCGGAGCTGTTGGTCGCCGCCGCGCGCAGATCATCCACCCGGACGCAGCGGGTGTGACCGTCGAGATCCACGCAGGTGGCGCGCGAGATCAGCGTCAGGATCCCCGGCGTCACCACGTTGGTCTTCATGTCGGTGGTGTCGTCGACCTGACGGCCCTCCGGGATGACCAGCCGGCCCACCCGGCTGTTCGGGTCGGCGAGGCGCGCGACGGCGTTGGCCGCCGGGATTTCGGTGCGCATCCGGTAGAAGCCGGGCTGAATCGAGTTGATGGCGCTGTTGCCGTGCGCGGCGTTGACGAATGCTCGCACCGTCTTGATGACCTGCTCTTTTTCCAGCGTCTCGCCGATGTTGGTCGTGGAGTCACCGGCCTGAACCTGAATCACCAGGTCCCGCTTGCCGCTACCGCTGTAGTCGTCACCGAGCCCGAACAGCGTGTGCCACAATTTGCCGCCCGCGAACACGCCGGCGAGCACCACCACGAAGAACACCGCAAGCGCGATCTTGACGGCGAAGCGCCGCCGACGGCCCCGCTTCGCCTGCTTGCGGGCGACGCGGCTCGACCTGTGCCGGGAGGGCGGTCCCACCGCCTCGGGCTCGGCTCGGTCCCGCCGTGCGCTGTCAACCATCGCTGAGCTCTCCCGCCACCGCCGCGCGGCGCTGATCCAGCCAACTCTGCAGGATGGCCACCGCTGCCGCCTGATCGATCACCGCACGCTGTTCCCTGGCCCGCACCCCGGCCGCGCGCAGCGATCGCTGCGCGGCCACGGTCGTCAACCGCTCGTCGGCCAGCCGCACCGGAATGGGCGCGATCCGCTGGGCCAGTGCGCCGGCCACCTCGATCGCGTCGATCGCCGACGGCCCGGCGCGATCGGCCAGCGTGCGCGGCAGCCCGACGACCACCTCGACGGCCTCGAGTTCGGCGACCAGTGCGGCCAGCCGCCGCAGGTGCTTACCGTTGCGGTCCCGGCGGACGGTTTCGACCGGGGTGGCCAGGATGGCGTCGGGATCGCTGCAGGCCACGCCGATGCGGACGCTGCCCACGTCGATGCCGAGCCGTCGTCCCCGTCCAGGGTCCTGGACAGGATCGCCGGGCCGGTCAGGCAAGCGGTGCTGTGTCAAGACCACTCAACCGACCCGCGCTATCGCCGCGATCTGGGACCGCACCGCGTCCAGCGCTGCGTCGATGCCCGCCGGATCCTTACCGGAACCCTGCGCCAGGTCCGCCTTGCCGCCGCCACGCCCGTCGACGGTCGCGGCTAGCTGCTTGACCAGGTCATTGGCGCGAAGCCCGAGATCTTGGGCGGCCGGGTTCGCGGCGACCGCATACGGCACCGACCCGTCCCCGCCCTCGGCGATCAGCGCGACCACCGCGGGATCGCTGCCCAGCTTGCCGCGAATGTCGCCGACCAGGGAGCGCAGATCGGCCGCCGTCATCCCACCCGACATCCGTTGCGCCACCACCCGGACGTTACCGATACGCTCCGCGCCGGCCGCGGCGTTGGTCGCGGCGGCCCGCGCGCCGGCCAGCCGGGAGCGCTCGAGTTCCTTCTCGGCCGCCTTGAGTCGCTCCACCAGGTTGGCCACCCGGGCGGGCACCTCCTCGGACGGCACCTTCAGCGACGACGCCAGCCCCGCCATCAACGCGCGTTCCTTGGCCAGGTGCCGGAATGACTCCAGCCCGACGTAGGCCTCCACCCGGCGCACCCCAGAACCGACCGAGGATTCGCCCAAGATCGTCACCGGCCCGATCTGAGCCGAGTTGTGCACATGGGTCCCACCGCAGAGCTCCAGCGAGAACGGGCCGCCGATCTCCACCACCCGGACCACGTCGGGGTAGGCCTCGCCGAACATGGCCATCGCGCCCATAGCCTTGGCCTTCTCCAGCTGCTCGGTGAAGGTATGCACCTCGAAGTCGGCCTGCACGGCCTGGTTCGTCACCTCTTCGACCTGGGTGCGCTGGTCTTCGGAGAGCGGCCCCTGCCAGTTGAAGTCGAATCGCAGGTAGCCCGGCCGGTTCAGCGACCCGGCCTGAACGGCGTTGGGGCCCAGCACCTGTCGCAGCGCCGCGTGCACCATGTGGGTACCCGAATGCCCCTGGGTGGCGCCACGGCGCCACTGCGGGTCGACCGCCGCGACGACCGTGTCGCCCTCTACGAACTCACCGGACTCGACGTTAACCCGATGCACCCACAGGGTTTTGGCGATCTTCTGCACGTCGGTGACCGCGGCGCGGGCGCTTTGTCCAGCGCCCGTCCCGCTGATGGTGCCCTCGTCGGCGATCTGGCCGCCGGCCTCGGCGTACAGCGGGGTGCGGTCGAGCACGAGTTCGACCCGGTCGGCCCCTTCGGCGCCGTGCGTGACCACCGGAACCCGCTTGCCGTCGACGAAGATACCCAGAATCTTTGCCTCGGAAGTCAATTCGTCGAAGCCGGTGAACTCGGTGGGCCCGGCGTCGACCAGCTCGCGGTAGGCGGTCAGGTCAGCGTGCGCGTGCTTGCGTGCGGCGGCATCGGCCTTTGCGCGGCGGCGCTGCTCGGCCATCAATTCCCGGAAGCCGACTTCGTCCACCTTCAGGCCGGCCTCGGACGCCATCTCCAGCGTGAGCTCGATCGGGAATCCGTATGTGTCGTGCAGGGTGAAAGCGTCCGAGCCCGAAATCCTTTTCGCACCAGAGGCTTTGGTAGCGCCGGCCACCTCGTCGAACAGCTTCGAACCCGCCGTCAGCGTGCGGTTGAACGCGGTTTCCTCGGCGACAGCGATGCGCCGGATGCGGTCGAAGTCGGCGACCAATTCGGGATACGACGGGCCCATCGCGTCGCGCACGGTGGCCATCAGGTCACCGACGATGGGTCCCTCGATGTCGAGCAGCTTGGCCGAGCGGATCACCCGGCGCAGCAACCGGCGCAGCACGTAGCCCCGGCCGTCATTGCCGGGCGTGACGCCGTCGCCGATCAGGATGGCCGCGGTGCGGCTGTGGTCGGCGATCACCCGGTAGCGCACGTCGTCGTCGTGGTTGCCGGCGTCGTAGCCGCGCGGTGCGCGTGCCGCCGCGGTGTCGATGACGGGCCGCAACAGGTCGGTCTCGTAGACGTTGTGCACGCCCTGCAGGATGAAAGCGACCCGCTCCACGCCCATGCCCGTGTCAATGTTCTTGCGGGGCAACGGCCCCAGGATCTCGAAGTCCGTTTTGCCGGTACCCTCGCCGCGTACGTTCTGCATGAACACGAGGTTCCAGATCTCGATGTAGCGGTCCTCGTTGGCGATCGGGCCGCCCTCGACGCCGAACTCCGGCCCGCGGTCGTAGTAGATCTCCGAGGACGGGCCGCACGGACCGCGGATGCCCATCGACCAGTAATTGTCTTCCATGCCACGCCGCTGGATGCGATCCTCCGGCAGTCCGGCGATCTCCTGCCACAGCTGCACGGCCTCGTCGTCGTCGAAAAAGACTGTCGTCCAGATGCGTTCGGGATCGAGGCCGTAACCGCCCTGCTCGACGCCATTGGTCAACAGGGTCCAGGCCAGTTCGATGGCACCACGCTTGAAATAGTCGCCGAACGAGAAGTTGCCGGCCATCTGAAAGAACGTGTTGTGCCGGGTGGTGATACCGACCTCGTCGATATCGGGGGTGCGGATGCACTTCTGGATGCTGGTGGCGGTCGAGTATTCCGGAGTTCGCGCGCCCAGGAAGTAGGGCACGAACTGGACCATGCCCGCGTTGACGAACAGCAGGTTGGGGTCATCGAGGATCACCGACGCGCTCGGCACCTCGGTGTGGCCCGCCTTCACGAAATGATCAAGAAACCGCTTCCTGATCTCGTGTGTCTGCACTTTCGGAGTCCGCTTCTTCCTGTTACTTCGGTGTCTGGATCCCAGCCTATTCGCCGGGGCATGGGAAGCCCGTCTAACGACGCATTTCGACCGCTCACAGTACCTGCCCCGACGCGACGGACACCGGGGCGCTAACCCTCCAGAAAGCTCAGCCGGACCGAGCGCTGCGGGTTGTCCCGGTTCAGGTCGACCAGGACGATGCTTTGCCACGTACCCAGCATCGGCTCACCGGCCGACACCGGAACGGTGACCGACGGCGCGACGAGCGCCGGCATCACATGGTCCGCGCCGTGGCCCACGGAGCCGTGCGAATGCCGGTACCGATCGTCGCGCGGCAACAGGCGCTCGAGCGTGTCGACCAGGTCGTCGTCGGAACCGGCGCCCGTCTCGATGATGGCCACCCCGGCCGTGGCGTGCGGGACGAACACGTTGCACAGGCCGTCCCCACGCGACCAGCAGAACCCGCGCACCGCCTCGGTCAGATCGACGATTCGGCGGCGCGAGGTGTCCACGTCCAACACATCGGTATGCACTGGGCCAAGCCTACGGCGCGAGCCTGACCACCAGCCAATCAGTTGTGAGCGCTGCCACAGCATCCAAGGCGGCGGAGAAGCTTTTCCAAAGCGTTGCGACGAGTAACCGGCAGGAGGAAGGTAGCGGGTGGGACCGGTGGCGCCACCGGGGCGCCGCCCCGACACAGGAGGGGTTCAACCGTGTACGCACGCTCCACCACCATTCAGGCGCAACCCCTGTCCGTCGACATCGGTATTGCGCACGTTCGCGATGTCGTCATGCCCGCCCTCACCGAGATCGATGGGTGTGTGGGGCTTTCGCTATTGGTCGATCGGCAATCCGGCACCTGCATCGCCACCAGCTCGTGGGAAACCATTGAAGCGATGCGCGGCAGCGCCGAGCAGGTCGCACCCATCCGGGACCGGGCCGCGCTGATGTTCGACGGCAGCGCGCGGGTCGAGGAATGGGACATCCCGTTGCTGCACCGCGACCACCCCTCCCGCCCCGGCGCGTGTGTGCGCGCCACCTGGCTCAAGGTGGTGCCGGACCAGTTGAACCGGTCGCTGGAGTTCTACCGCATGGCGGTGCTGCCCGAGATGGAAAACCTCGACGGGTTCTGCAGCGCCAGCCTGATGGTCGACCACCCCGCCTGCCGCCGCGCGGTGAGCTGTTCCACGTTCGACTCCATGGAGGCGATGGCCCGCAACCGCGACCGCGCCAGCGAACTGCGCAGCAGGCGGGTCCGCGACCTGGGCGCCGAGGTGATCGACGTCGCCGAGTTCGAGCTGGCGATCGCCCACCTGCGGGTGCCCGAGCTGGTCTAACCCCGCTTGCGGCGGATGATCGCGCGCAGCCGGTCCAGCCGGCCGGCCATCTCACGTTCACCGCCACGGCCGGTAGGCCGGTAGTAGTCGACCCCTACCAGCTCATCAGGTGGATATTGTTGTGCGACAACCCCATCCGGGTGATCGTGCGAGTACTTGTAGCCCTGCGCGTTGCCCAGTCCCGCCGCGCCCGAATAGTGCCCGTCGCGCAGATGGGGTGGAACCAGGCCGGCTTTGCCGGCCCTGATGTCGGCCATCGCCGCGGCCAGAGCAGTGGTGACCGCGTTCGACTTCGGCGCGCTGGCCAGATAAATCGTGCAGTGCGCCAGCGTGAGCTGCGCCTCGGGCATGCCGATCAGCGCCACCGTCTGCGCGGCGGCAACCGCGACCTGCAACGCCGCCGGGTCGGCCATGCCGATGTCCTCGCTGGCCAGGATCATCAGCCGGCGCGCGACAAACCGTGGGTCCTCGCCGGCGACCAGCATGCGGGCCAGATAGTGCAGCGCGGCGTCGACGTCCGAGCCGCGGACCGACTTGATGAAGGCGCTGATGACGTCGTAGTGCTGGTCGCCGTCGCGGTCGTAGCGCACCGCTGCCTCGTCCAGGGACTGCTCGACGGCCGCGACGGTCAACTCGCCGCCCGGCCCGACCGCCTCGGCGGCGACCTCCAGCGCGGTCAACGCCCGGCGGGCGTCCCCGGCGGCCAACCGCACCAGCAGGTCGACGGCCTCCGGCGCGACCGCGGTCTGCCCGCCCAGGCCGCGTGGATCGTCGATGGCGCGCTGCACCACGGCGCGGATGTCGTCGGCTCCCAGCGGCCGCAGCTGCAGAATCAGCGAACGCGACAGCAGCGGCGCCACCACCGAGAAGCTGGGGTTCTCCGTGGTCGCCGCCACCAGCAGCAGCACCCGGTTCTCCACCGCGGACAACAGCGCGTCCTGCTGGGTCTTGGAGAATCGGTGTACCTCGTCGATGAACAGCACCGTCTGCTCCCCATGAAGGAGCGCGGTGCGCGCCTTTTCTATCACCGCCCGAACGTCTTTGACGCCGGCCGAGAGGGCCGACAGCGCCTCGAACCGGCGGCCGGTCGCCTGCGAGATCAGCGCCGCCAGGGTTGTCTTGCCACTGCCGGGCGGCCC
>NZ_LZJR01000059.1 GCF_001667925.1 Mycobacterium sp. E2479
GCTGTGGGCCTCCGGCAGCGCGTAGTGGGCGCCCGTGCCCGTGTCGGCGATGCCGGGGCCGGCCTCGCCGGGCGCTGGTATCACGACGATCGGACTTTCGTCCGCCGCATGGGCGAAGGCGTCCCGCAAATGGGCGGCGGCGACCCGCCATCCGTTGGTCGGGAGATCAACGAGCGCGTAGATCAGCGCCCGGCCGGCGCGCTGCGCCACGAGATCGCGGATGAGGCCGTGAGAGTTAACGCCGTCGGCGGCGCCCAGATCGGACACGCGGAGCACCGGCTCGTCCGCAAGCCGCTCCGCTGCGGCCATCACCGCCGGGTGCGTCGCCTCGAAGCAGGCGCGTTGCGAGAGGGCGTGCCGCGCATAGTCGTCCGCCATGCTCGAGAGCTCGTGGCGACGTGGCGGCGTGGTGCTTGCCTCCCGCACAGTTCCTCCGTGGTCCGGACGCCATAACAGGGCTTATCGTCCCACCGGGCACCGGGTCCGCCAAGCGCGACAAGAGCAGGGCCACTGTTTGGAAATAGACCAAGTCTCGAACGCCTAGACGTCGGGCCGCAGCGGGTTGACCGCGAACTGGATCACCCGGTACGGCGCGGCAACGCGTGCCCGAGTGTCCCACTGGCTCACGAAGATTCGCAGCTCGTCAAGCGTCGAACCGGGCGAGATGTAACCGCCATACGGTTGCGCGAGCCGGTTGTCGTAGGGCGCCGGCAGGCTCTCGGCCGGCTCCGGCCACTCGTCGTGCTGCACCACCGTGGTGACCGGCGCGTCGCCCAGCGACGTCGGGTCGTTGGCCACCCGGACCTCCATGTTGCCGGTGACGGCATTGAAGTAGGACAGCACCGCCTTGCCGTCGATCTGCCGGATGCACAATTCGCCCACCGCGTCCGGCCACAGCGGCGTCGGCGGCTTGCCCCAGCCCCCGCCCGGGCCCGCCGCCCAACCCTGCCACTTCGACCGGTCGGTGAACGCCTGCGGCGTCGCCCGATACAGCAGCACCGGGTCCCTGCGGGTGAAACTGTCGGCGACCATGTACACCCACCCGCCCGGTGAGTCCGGGGTCGGGATCGGGTCGTAGTAGCCGCTGATCTGGGTCTGCGAGCCGCCCTGGTACGACGCGGGTCGCTTGGATCCCGGGATGGTCTGCCAGCCCGAGCGCGCCGGTTCGGCGGTCACCAGCCGGGAGGTTTGCGGCTCGAGGTTCTTGGTCGTCGTCACCATCAGGTAGTTGCGCCGGTTGATCTGCACGACCCCGGCGGGCAGCTGCGAGGTTCCGGGCGGGGTGGGATCGGCCAGCAGCGGTTTGCTGACGCCGGTGACCCCGGTGTAGCGGACTCCGCCGGGGTCGTCGACGGAGGAGGTGTCGACGCGCAACGCGACCGGTGCGTACCAACCGCCGAATCCGACCCCCTCACCGGCGAAGCTGTCACCGCACACTTGGAGCAACTCGGCGGGAAACTCGATGAACTCGCACAGGTCCGTCGCGCCGATGCCGTAGTCCACGGTCGGCGTGCCGGTTCCGGCGCTGGGACCGATGCGCAGCACCTGACCGGGCGCCAGCGGCTGCAGCACGGGCTCGGGGGCCGGTGCCGCCGGGTCGGCGCACGCGACGCTCATCCACTGCGGCAGAACCAAACAGACGGCCGACGCGGCGAACAGTGAGCACCGCGCGACCAAGCGAGTGTGGGTGATGCTCACCCGCTTGTCACAGCTGGGCGGCCAGCAGCTCGGCGATCTGGATGGTGTTCAGCGCCGCCCCCTTGCGCAAGTTGTCACCGGAGATGAACAGTGCCAGGCCGCGGCCGTCGGGTACCCCGGGGTCGTGCCGGATCCGGCCGACCAAGGATTCGTCCACGCCGGCGGCCGCCAGCGGGGTCGGCACGTCGACCACCTTGACGCCCGGCGCAGCCTCGAGCAGCTCGCGAGCCCGCTGTGGTGAGAGCGCCCGGGCGAATTCGGCGTTGATCGACAGCGAGTGCCCGGTGAACACCGGGACCCGCACACAGGTGCCGCTGACGGCCAGGTCGGGAATGCCGAGGATCTTGCGGCTTTCGTGGCGCAGCTTCTGGTCCTCGTCGGTCTCACCCGAGTCGTCGTCCACCAGCGATCCGGCCAGCGGCACCACGTTGAAGGCGATCGGCGCCACATAGGTCTGGGGCGCCGGGAACTGCACCGCGCTGCCGTCGTGCACCAGCTGCTCGGCGCCGTCGATGACCGCGCGCGCCTGGGTGGCCAGCTCCTCGACCCCGGCGACCCCGCTGCCGGATACCGCCTGATAGCTGGACACCACCAGGCGTTGTAGCCCGGCTTCCTCGTGCAGCACCTTCAACGCGGGCATCGCGGCCATCGTGGTGCAGTTCGGGTTGGCGATGATGCCCTTGGCCAGCGAGCGCGCATCCCCAACGTCCCGGTCGAAGTTCACCTCGGATACCACCAACGGCACTTCCGGGTCCTTGCGCCAGGCCGACGAGTTGTCGATCACCGTCACCCCGGCCGCGGCGAATCGCGGCGCCTGCACCAGCGACATCGTCTTGCCGGCGGAGAACAGCGCGATGTCCAGGCCGCTTGGGTCGGCCGCCGCCGCGTCTTCGACCTCGATCTCCTGGCCGCGAAATCCCAGCTTGCGGCCTAGGGAGCGCGATGACGCAAAAAACCGAACCGACGTCGCGGGGAAGTCCCGCTCGTCGAGCAACCGGCGCATCACCTGGCCGACCTGACCGGTGGCGCCCACAACTCCAATGGCAACCATCTATCTACCCGTCCCCGCATACACCGTCGCCGACTCCTCGCCGCCGAGCCCGAACGCCTCGTGCAACGCCACGACGGCCTTATCTAGTTCGGTGTCGCGGCACAGCACCGAGATGCGGATCTCGGACGTCGATATCAGCTCGATGTTGACGCCCACCTCGGCCAGGGACTCACAGAAGGTGGCGGTGACCCCGGGGTGGCTGCGCATGCCCGCGCCGATCAGCGACACCTTGCCGACGTGGTCGTCGTAGAGCAGCTGGCTGAAGCCGATCTCTTCCCGGAGGGCGTCCAGCCTGGCAACCGCGGTGGGTCCGCTGTCGCGCGAGCAGGTGAAGGTGATGTCGGTCTTGCCGTCCTCGACCTTGGAGACGTTCTGCAACACCATGTCGATGTTCACGTCGGCATCGGCGAGCGCCCGGAAAACCCGAGCGGCATATCCGGGGATGTCGGGAATGCCGACGACGGTCACCTTGGCCTCGCTGCGGTCGTGCGCGACTCCGGTCAGAATGGGGTCTTCCATGGGTATGTCCTTGATCGATCCGACGACGATGGTGCCCGGGTTTTCCGAATAGGAGGACCGGACGTGCACCGGAATGTTGTAGCGGCGTGCATATTCCACGCAGCGCAGCATGAGAACTTTGGCGCCGCAAGCCGCCATCTCGAGCATTTCCTCGAAGGTGACCGTGTCCAGCTTGCGGGCGTTGTGCACGATCCTCGGGTCGGCGCTGAAGATGCCGTCGACGTCGGTGTAGATCTCGCAGACGTCGGCGGATAGCGCCGCGGCCAGGGCCACCGCCGTGGTGTCCGAACCTCCGCGGCCCAGCGTGGTCACGTCCCGGGTGTCCTGGCTGACGCCCTGGAATCCGGCCACCAACACGATGCGCCCCTCGTCGAGCGCGGTCTGCAGCCGTCCCGGAGTGACCTCGATGATCTTGGCGTTGCCATGAGTTCCGGTGGTGATCACCCCGGCCTGCGAGCCGGTGAACGAGCGGGCCTCCGCACCCATCGATTCGATCGCCATTGCGACCAATGCGTTGGAGATCCGCTCGCCGGACGTCAGCAGCATGTCAAGCTCCCGCGGTGGCGGCGCCGGACACACCTGGTGGGCCAGGTCCATCAAATCGTCGGTGGTGTCGCCCATCGCGGAGACGACGACGACTACGTCGTTGCCCTGCTTCTTGGTAGCGACGATGCGCTCGGCCACCCGCCGGATCCGGTCGGCGTTCGCCACTGAGGATCCGCCGTACTTTTGCACGACGAGCGCCACGTTATTCCTGCCTCTCCGGCCTGAGCATTTGGTTTCGGCTATAAGTCCACAACAGAATACGTGTCGGTGCATGGTGATTTACGTCGCGATACCGCCCACCCGCGCCCCTGCATTCGCTGCGGTCTAGGCGCAATTTTTGCCTAAGCGCCAAAAGCGGTAAAGTTTTCAACGTGCAGCGGGTGCTCCTCCTCGGACGCCGCGACGGGGTCTGATCCAGACCGGCTTCCCGTCGCGGGTGTTCGCGATGCGCCGGTCTGAAGTTTCCCTTCTGAAATCCCCGGAGCAATCACCGTGACTTCCAATCCCGACGCATTCCGCTCGACACGAACCATCGTTCGCCCGGCCGGCCCACCGGCCGCCGGGCAGCCCGCCTGGAATCCGCAGCGGGGCTCGTCGATGCCGGTCAACCGGTACCGGCCGTTCGCCGACGAGGTCGAGCCCGTCCGACTGCCCGACCGCACTTGGCCCGACCGCGTCATCACTCATGCACCGCTGTGGTGTGCGGTGGATCTGCGCGACGGCAACCAGGCGTTGATCGACCCCATGAGCCCGGCGCGTAAGCGCCGCATGTTCGATTTGCTGGTCCGCATGGGCTACAAGGAAATCGAGGTGGGATTCCCGTCGGCCAGCCAGACCGACTTCGACTTCGTCCGCGAAATCATCACCGACGGCGCCATCCCCGACGACGTCACCATCCAGGTGCTGACCCAGTGCCGGCCAGAGCTGATCGAGCGCACCTTCGAGGCGTGCGCCGGTGCGCCGCAGGCCATCGTGCACTTCTACAACTCGACGTCAATCCTGCAGCGCCGCGTCGTTTTTCGTGCCGACCGGGCCGCCGTACAGGCCATCGCGACCGATGGCGCGCGCAAGTGCGTCGAGGAGGCCGCCAAGCGTCCGGGCACGCGGTGGCGGTTCGAGTATTCGCCGGAGTCCTACACCGGCACGGAACTGGAGTACGCCAAGCAGGTGTGTGACGCCGTCGGCGAGATCATCGCACCGACGCCGGACAACCCGATCATCTTCAACCTGCCCGCCACCGTCGAGATGGCCACGCCCAACATCTACGCCGACTCGATCGAGTGGATGAGCCGCAACCTGGCCAACCGGGAATCGGTCATCCTGAGCCTGCATCCGCACAACGACCGCGGAACCGCCGTTGCCGCAGCGGAGTTGGGCTTTTCTGCCGGTGCCGACCGCATCGAGGGCTGCCTGTTCGGCAACGGCGAGCGCACCGGCAACGTCTGCCTGGTGACACTGGGGCTCAACCTGTTCTCCCGCGGCGTGGACCCGCAGATCGACTTCTCCAACATCGACGAGATCCGCCGCACGGTCGAATACTGCAACCAGCTGCCCGTGCCCGAGCGTCACCCCTACGGCGGCGACCTGGTCTATACCGCGTTCTCCGGCAGCCATCAGGATGCCATCAACAAGGGCCTGGACCAGATGAAGGTCGACGCGGACGCCGCGGACACCGACGTCGAAGACATGCTGTGGCAGGTGCCGTATCTGCCGATTGACCCCAAGGACGTCGGACGCACCTACGAGGCCGTGATCCGGGTCAACTCGCAGTCCGGCAAGGGCGGGGTGGCCTACATCATGAAGGCCGATTACGGCCTGTCGCTGCCGCGGCGACTGCAGATCGAGTTCTCCCAGGTGATCCAAAAGATCGCAGAGGGCACAGCAGGGGAAGGCGGCGAGGTCAGTCCCAAGGAGATGTGGGACGCGTTCTTTGAGGAGTACCTGGCCCCGGTGTTACCACTGGAGCGGATCAAACAGCGCGTCGACGCTTCCGAGGAGGACAGCGGCGTCACCCGCATCACCGCGACCGTCAAGATCAACGGCGCGGAGACCGAGATCAGCGGGGAGGGCAACGGCCCCCTTGCCGCGTTCGTCCACGCGCTGGGCCGTGTCGGTTTCGACGTGGCCGTCCTGGACTATTCCGAGCACGCGATGAGCGCCGGTGACGACGCGCAGGCCGCTGCCTATGTGGAGGCGTCGGTGGACGTGCCGATCGCGAGCGCGGAGCAGCCGGGCGAAGCGGGTGGGCACGCGTCCAGCGAGCGCCGCACGGTGTGGGGAGTCGGCATCGCGCCGTCGATCACCGCCGCGTCGCTGCGTGCGGTCGTGTCGGCGGTCAACCGCGCCGCTCGCGGCTGATCAAAACAGCGCCAGCTGCTGGTCCAGCGTGCTGGCGTCGGTGAATTCGTCCATGCTGGTGCCCCCGATGACGGCGCCGACGTAGTCCATGAACTCCGCATCGCAGATCACCGGCACCCCCAGTTGCCGGGCGAGGTAGCCCTTGCCCTGCTCGGCAGCGGGATCGTTGCAGACGACTAGCGAGGTCTCCCGGTCGACGGCCTCGGTGTAGGCCAGCCCGGCATGCAGGATGCGTTCCACGAGTTCCTCGTGGGTGCGGCCAACCTCGGCCGCGAGCGCCACGCGCATGCCCTGCACAAGCGGTCGGCCGCCCACGTAGGGGCCGGGGTTGAGATACGGACACGGCATCCGGGACGCCAGCACCTTGAGTGGTCGCAGCTCGTCATGGGTGACCCGGCCGTTCGGCCAGCGACGCCGGGTCACCGGATGTATCGGCAACCAGATGTCGCTTTCGCGGGCCAGCTTGAGTGCCGAGGCCAGCACGCCGGTCAGCACCATCGCATCGTCGAAGGCGTCGTGCGGCCGCTCCTGGGTGACGCCCCAGTGCGCGGCGAGCGTCTCCAGCCGCAGGTTGTCGATGCCGAGGTCCAGCCGTCTGGCCAGCTCGACGGTGCACATCACACTGTCGACCGGCAGCTCGGTCTCGGCCAGTTCTGCTTCGGCGGCAAGAAACGCGTAGTCGAACGCCACGTTGTGGGCGACCAATGTGCGACCGCGCAGCACCTCGGCCACGTCGCCGACGATGTCGGCGAACTGGGGCTGGTCTTCCAGCATGGCGGAGGTCAAGCCGTGCACGTGGGTGGGACCCGGGTCCACGCCGGGGTTGAGCAGGCTCACCACCGAATGTTCGACGTTGCCGTCGGCGTCCAGGCCGAGCGCCGCGACGCTGATGATCCGTGCCTGACCCGGCCGAAAGCCCGAGGTCTCGACATCGACGACGGCCCAGCCCCCGTCCGGCTCGCTGGCCGGCCGTCCCCAGGACACCCCGCTCATGCACTGAGGATGGCACGGGCGACCGACATCGCCTGTTCGTTGCGCGCCGTGTCGGGCGATGGAATTACGCCGGGCGACCCGCCGCGCCCGGCGACAACCGCCGCGCTTGCGATCGCCTGAAATAACGCGGGCGACCCGCCGCGCCCGGCGACAACCGCCGCGCTTGCGATCGCCCTGGAAGTCGAAACCGGTGGGGGCGCGCATTTAAACTTCCCGGGTGGTTACCACCCGTGCCCGTCTGGCCCTCGCCGCAGGAGCGAGTGCGCGCTGGGCGTCGCGGGTGACCGGGCGCGGGGCCGGGGCGATGATCGGCGGCCTCATCGCGCTGGCGCTGGACCGCTCGGTGCTCCGGCAACTCGCCGTCGGACGGCGCACCATCATCGTCACCGGCACCAACGGCAAATCCACCACCACGAGGATGACGTCGGCCGCCCTGGCGACGCTGGGTGCGGTCGCCACCAACGCCGAGGGCGCCAACATGGACGCCGGCCTGGTCGCGGCGCTGGCCGGCAGCCGCGATGCATCCCTGGCGGCCCTCGAAGTCGACGAAATGCACGTCCCGCACGTATCCGACGCCGTCGAACCCAGCGTCGTCGTACTGCTCAACCTTTCACGCGACCAGCTGGACCGGGTCGGCGAGATCAACGTCATCGAGCGGACCCTGCGCACCGGGCTGGCCCGGCACCCCACGGCGGTGGTCGTCGCCAACTGCGACGACGTGCTGATGACGTCGGCGGCGTACGACAGTGCCAACGTGATTTGGGTGGCCGCGGGCGGTTCGTGGTCGAACGACTCGGTCAGCTGCCCGCGCAGCGGCGAGATCATCGTCCGCGACCGGGGTCACTGGTATTCCACCGGCGCGGACTTCAAACGGCCCAGCCCGCAATGGTGGTTCGACGACGACACCCTCTACGGGCCCGACGGCCTGGCCCTGCCGATGCGGCTGGCGCTGCCCGGCGCGGTCAATCGGGGCAACGCCGCCCAGGCCGTCGCGGCCGCGGTCGCATTGGGCGCCGATCCCGCATCGGCGGTGGCGGCCGTGTCGGCTGTCGACGAGGTCTCGGGCCGTTATCGGACCGTCCGCGTCGGCGCGCACGAGGTGCGCGTCCTGCTGGCCAAAAACCCGGCGGGCTGGCAGGAGGCGCTGTCGATGGTGGACAAGCATGTTGCCGGGGTGGTCATCTCGGTCAACGGCCAGGTGCCCGACGGAGAAGATTTGTCGTGGCTCTGGGATGTGCGATTCGAGCACTTCGATGAAACCGAAGTCGTAGCCGCCGGCGAGCGCGGCACCGACTTGGCGGTGCGTCTGGCATACGCGGGCGTCGAGCACACCCTGGTGCACGACACGGTCGCCGCGATCGCGTCGTGCCCGCCCGGGCGGGTGGAGGTCGTCGCCAACTACACCGCGTTCCTGCAGCTGCAACGAGCATTGGCGCACCATGGCTGACTCGACGGTGCGGATCGGGTTGGTGCTGCCCGACGTCATGGGCACCTATGGCGACGGCGGCAACGCGCTGGTCTTGCGGCAACGACTTCGGCTGCGCGGGATCGCCGCCGAGATCGTCGAGATCACGCTGGCCGACGCGGTGCCCGAGTCGTTGGATCTCTACACGCTGGGCGGAGCCGAGGATTACGCGCAACGCCTGGCCACCCGGCACCTGGTCAAGCACCCGGGCCTGCAGCGCGCTGCCGAAAGGGGTGCTCCGGTGCTGGCGATCTGTGCGGCCGTGCAGGTGCTCGGGCACTGGTATGAAACGTCGGCCGGGGAACGCGTCGACGGCGTGGGCATGCTGGACGCGACGACGTCACCGCAAGAGGCGCGCACCATCGGCGAGCTGGCGACCAAACCGCTGCTGGCGGGCCTGACCGAGCGTCTCACCGGTTTCGAAAACCACCGAGGGGGCACCGTGCTGGGTCCGGCGGCGTCGCCGCTGGGCGCGGTTGTCAAGGGCGTGGGCAACCGGGCAGGCGACGGCTTCGACGGCGCGGTGCAGGGCAGCGTCGTTGCGACATACATGCACGGGCCCTGCCTGGCCCGCAACCCGGAGCTGGCCGATCTGCTGCTCAGCCAGGTGGTCGGCGGGCTGGCTCCGCTAAAACTTCCCGAGGTGGACTTGCTGCGCCGCGAGCGGTTAGCCGCGCGCTGAGGCACGACCGGTTCCGTGCAGCAAAGTTGTGGGTACGCGACGTGTCAATGAGCATCCGACGCGTCCGGCACGGCACAGGCACTGACTCCCGGGGCACCGGTTCGACGATGCGCCGGGACACACTGGCGACTGCCATCGGCAATTTCATGGAGTGGTACGACTTCGGCGTCTACGGCTACATCGCGACCACCATTGCGCAGGTCTTCTATCCCGGCAATAGCGTCAGCGCGGTCCATCTCATCGCGACCTTCAGCACGCTGGCGGCGGCGTATGTGGTGCGCCCGCTCGGCGGGTTCGTCCTCGGCCCGCTCGGGGATCGCGTCGGGCGCAAGCGGGTTCTGGTGATCACAATCCTGCTGATGGCGGTGGGTACCACCATGACCGGCTTGCTGCCCGGCTACAGCACCATCGGCATCTGGGCGCCGATCCTCCTGCTGGTCGCGCGGATCTTTCAAGGCCTGTCTACCGGCGGCGAGTTTGTCGGCGCCATGACCTATCTGGTCGAGCGGGCCCCCGACCGCAAGCGGGGCATGATGGTCGGGTTCCTTCCGCTGGGCAACCTGGTCGGCTTCGTGCTCGCCGGCCTGCTGGTGACCGCATTGCAGGCCTCGCTGCCAAGCCACTCGATGCTGGTGTGGGGCTGGCGGATTCCGCTGTTGCTGGGAGCGCCCTTGGGGGTCCTCGCTCTCTACTTGCGGCTGCGGATCGAGGAGTCACCCGCCTACAAACTGGTGAGCGACAACACCGATACGCCAGTTGAGCGCGGCTGGCAGCAGATTCGCAGCACAGTGGTGGAGCAGTGGAGGCCGATGGTGGTCTGCGCGGCAATTGTGGTGGCCTCACAGGTGCCCGACTTCATGCTCACCGGCTACTTACCGACATACCTCAAAGTGGTTGTGCACGTGGGTAATACGCCCAGCCTGGTGATAATCGTCGCAACGTTGGCGATCCTGATGGCCGCAGTGGTGTTCGTCGCCATGTTGTCCGACCGTATCGGCGTCAAACCGATCATGTGGACTGGCTGCGGATTGCTCGTTTTGGCGTCGGTCCCGGCATTCTTGCTGATGCGCTTCGGCGGTGTCTTTCCGTTGATCTTCATCGGCGTGCTGCTCGTCGGGCTGATGGAACTATGTTTCGACAGCACCACCCCCGCGGCGCTGCCCGCGCTGTTCCCGACCAGGGTGCGCAATGGGGCCCTGGCAATTTCGTACAACATCGCACTCTCAACCGTGGGCGGAACCACCCCGGTGATCGCTCAAGCGCTGATATCCCGCACCGGCAGCGCCATGGTGCCGGCCTACATGCTGATCTTGGCGGGCCTGGTGGGGACGGTCGCCGTTCGATTCATGCCGGAAGTCGCCGGCAAACCGCTGCCGGGATCGGGGCCCGCAGTCGAAAGCGACGCCGGCGAGTTGGCCGGCGCGTGAGAGCTTGCGAGCCGGTGTTCTAAACCATGGCCCGGCGGCCGGCGAGCGCACGGCCGAGCGTCAGTTCGTCAGCGAACTCCAAGTCACCGCCCATCGGCAGCCCCGATGCGATCCGAGTCACGGTCAGGCCGGGGATGTCGCGCAGCATCCGCACCAGGTAGGTGGCCGTCGCTTCGCCTTCGGTGTTCGGGTCGGTGGCAATGATCACCTCGGTGATGTCGACGTCGTCGACCCGCTCCCCGATCCGGCTCAGCAGCTCGCGGATCCGCAGCTGATCGGGTCCCACGCCGGATAACGGATCGAGCGCACCGCCCAGCACGTGGTAGCGGCCACGGAATTCGCGGGTGCGCTCGACGGCCTGAACGTCTTTGGGCTCCTCGACGACGCACACCTGCGAGCCGTCCCGGCGGGGATCCGCGCAGATCCGGCAGCGCTCGTTGTCCGAGACGTTGCCGCACACCACACAGAACCGCACCCCGTCACGGACCTTCGCCAGCACCGCGGTCAGCCGGTCGATATCCGGCGGTTCAACCGACAACAGGTGAAAGGCGATGCGCTGGGCGCTCTTGGGCCCGATGCCCGGCAGCCTGCCGAGCTCGTCGATCAAGTCCTGAACGGGTCCTTCGAACATGTTGGTCGCGCGGCCTAGAGTCCCTGCGTCGGGGCGGGCGGTTGTCCTGTCGGCGGGCCGAAGCCGCCCGCCAGCGACCCCAGCCGTTCCTGGGCCATCCGGGTGACCTGTTTGGACGCATCACCCATGGCGCCGACGATCAGGTCCTGCAAGGTCTCGACGTCAGACGGGTCGACGACGGAGGGATCGATCTTCACCGCGACCACTTCGCCGCTGCCCTTGACGACGACCTCGACCAAGCCTCCACCGGCCTGACCATGCACCTCGGCGTTCGCCAGTTGTTGCTGCGCCTCCATGAGCTTTTGCTGCATCTGCTGCGCTTGGGCCAGCAGCGCCGACATATCGCCTCCGGGTTGCATGACAATCCCCTCGCATCTTGGTCTCGAGTTGGTTTCGCTCGTGAGTCTCCGGCGATTCGAAACTCCCAGCGTAGACCGCGCGGCGTTAGCTTTGCGCCGTGGACCTACGACTGAGCAGACGTGTCGGGATCAAATTGGCGGCCGGTGTGCTCGCCGCTGCTTCGACGGCGATCATGCCGACCGCGACGGCGGTCCCATCCAACATCGCCGGCATGGTGGTCTTCATCGATCCGGGACACAACGGCTCCAACGATGGCTCCATCAACCGCCAGGTGCCCACCGGTCGCGGTGGCACCAAAGACTGCCAGACCAGCGGGACGGCCACCAACAGCGGCTTTATGGAGCACACCTTCACCTGGGACACCGCGCTGCGCGTGCGCGCCGCGTTGAACGCCCTGGGCGTGCGTACCGCTCTGTCCCGCGCCAACGACAACGGCCTGGGACCATGTGTCGACGAACGCGCTAATGCGGCCAACGCGCTGCATCCCAACGCGGTCCTGTCCATCCACGCCGACGGTGGGCCGCCATCCGGCCGGGGATTCCACGTCAACTACTCGGCGCCGCCGCTCAACCAGGTGCAGGCGGGCCCATCGGTGCAGTACGCGCGGATCATGCGCGACCAGATGCAGGCCTCGGGGATCCCGCCGGCCAACTACATCGGCCAGAACGGTCTTTACGGCCGCTCGGACCTGACCGGCCTGAATCTGGCGCAGTACCCGTCGATCCTGGTCGAGTGCGGCAACATGAAGAATCCCGCGGACTCGACGCTGATGGAGTCCGCGGAGGGCCGGCAGAAGTACGCCGACGCGCTGGTCCGCGGTGTCGCGGGCTTCCTCGCCTCACAGGGCCAGGCTCGCTGACTGCGCGGCGCTAACTCAGCCTTCCAGTTCCTTCTTCAAATTGGCCAGCACCTCGCCCTGAATCCTCTTGAGCCCCAACGGTGCAAAGGTCTTCTCGAAGAAGCCCTTCACACCGCCGGCACCGGTCCACGTGGTCTTCACAGTGACGCTGGAGCCGGGTCCGGCCGGAGCGACCGTCCAGTTGATCACCATCGACGAGTTCGCATCCTTTTCGATCACGGTATGTCCAGCCACATCGACGTTGACCTGCACGTCGCGCACCCGCGATTTGGTGGCCTGCAGCTTCCACTTGGCGACGGTGCCGGACCCCTGCCCACCCTGCAGTACCTGGTAGTCGCTGTACTGCGGGGAGAGGATCTTGGGACGGACAGTCTGATAGTCCGCGACGGCGGCCAGGGTTGCCGCAGGCTCCGCGTTGATCAAGATGGTGCTGTCTGCGCTCACCTGTGCCAAGGCGACCCCTCCTCATGATGTTTTCCCCGGCGCTCCCCTTTCGGCGGGTGCACGGGCTGTTGTCGAAGACTAGGGTATATCTGGTGCCTGTCCTTGGATCTGCACTCTCGGCCCACAAGTCCGGCGTTGACCGGCTGCTGGCAAGCTATCGATCCATCCCCCCGACATCCGCCGTCCGGCTGGCCAAGCCGACCTCAAATCTGTTCCGCGCCCGCACCAAACGCGACGCGCCCGGCCTGGACACGTCCGGGCTGACCGGCGTGCTGAGCGTGGATCCCGAATCCCGCACCGCCGACGTGGCCGGCATGTGTACATACGAGGACCTGGTTGCCGCGACACTGCCGTACGGGCTTTCACCGCTGGTCGTGCCGCAGCTGAAGACCATCACCCTCGGCGGTGCGGTCAGCGGCCTGGGCATCGAGTCGTCGTCGTTCCGCAACGGTCTGCCGCATGAATCGGTGCTCGAGATGGACATCCTCACCGGCGCTGGCGATTTGCTCACCACCTCACGCACCCAACACCCCGACCTCTTCCGCTCCTTCCCGAATTCGTATGGAACGCTTGGGTATTCAACTCGGCTTCGGATCGAGCTGGAATCCGTCACCCCGTTCGTGGCGCTGCGGCACATCCGATTCCGCTCGCTGCGCGATCTGGTGGCGGCCATGGAACGCATCATCGACACCGGTGGCCACGGTGGGACGCCGGTCGACTACCTCGACGGCGTCGTCTTCAGCGCCGACGAAAGCTACTTGTGCGTCGGTCGGCGGACCACCACGCCCGGCCCGGTCAGCGACTACACCGGCCAAAACATTTACTACCAGTCCATCCGGCACGACACTTCCGGGGTCGAAGCCACCAAGGATGACCGGCTGACCATGCACGACTACTTTTGGCGCTGGGACACCGATTGGTTCTGGTGCTCACGCGCGTTCGGCGCGCAGAACCCGCGGCTGCGACGCTGGTGGCCGCGCCGCTATCGGCGCAGCAGCGTCTACTCGAAGCTGATCTCCCTGGATCGGCGCTTCGGGGTGTCCGACCGTATCGAGGCGCGCAGCGGCCGGCCGGCCCGCGAACGGGTGGTGCAAGACATCGAGGTACCGGTCGAACGGACCTGCGACTTCCTCCAGTGGTTCTTAGACAGCGTGCCGATCACGCCAATCTGGTTGTGCCCGTTGCGTTTACGCGATAACCACGGCTGGCCCTTGTACCCGATTCGGCCGGATCACACCTACGTCAACGTCGGCTTCTGGTCGTCGGTGCCGGCCGGCGCCACCGAAGGTGCCACCAACCGGATGATCGAAGCCAAGGTAGCCGAGCTCGGCGGCCACAAGTCGCTGTATTCCGAATCCTTCTACTCCCGTGAGGACTTCGACGAGTTGTACGGCGGCGAGGCCTACAACACCGTCAAGAAAACCTATGACCCCGATTCTCGTTTACTCGACCTCTACGCGAAGGCGGTGCAACGACGATGACGACGACAAAAGAACCCCACCGCTCGCCGACCGGCAAACTGAGCATGGCCGAGATCCTGGAGGTCTTCGCCGCAACCGGGCGACATCCGCTGAAGTTCACCGCCTATGACGGCAGCACGGCCGGAAGCGAAGACGCCGAACTGGGTCTGGACCTTCGGACGCCCCGCGGCGCCACCTACCTGGCGACCGCGCCCGGCGAACTCGGTCTGGCCCGCGCCTACGTGTCGGGCGACCTGCAGGCGTACGGCGTGCATCCGGGTGATCCGTACCAACTGCTCAAGACGCTGACCGACCGGGTCGAATTCAAGCGGCCACCCGCGCGCGTACTGGCCAACGTCGTCCGTTCGATGGGCTTCGAGCGGTTGTTGCCGGTGCCACCGCCACCCCAGGAAACCCGGCCCCGGTGGCGCCGGATCACCGAAGGGCTGATGCACACCAAGACCCGCGACGCGGAGGCCATCCATCACCACTACGACGTCTCCAACACCTTCTACGAATTGGTGTTGGGTCCCTCGATGACGTACACCTGTGCGGTGTATCCCGACCCCCAGTCAACGCTGGAGGATGCGCAGCAAAACAAGTACCGGCTGATCTTCGAAAAGTTGCGGTTGCAGCCGGGCGACCGGTTGCTCGACGTCGGCTGCGGTTGGGGTGGCATGGTGCGTTACGCCGCGCGGCGCGGCGTCCGTGCGATCGGTGCCACCCTGTCGGCCGAGCAGGCGAAGTGGGCGCAGCGAGCGATCGCCGACGAGGGGCTGTCGGAGATGGCCGAGGTGCGGCACTCCGACTACCGCGACGTGAGCGAGACGAAGTTCGACGCCGTCTCCTCGATCGGGCTGACCGAGCACATCGGCGTCAAGAACTACCCGACCTACTTCGGGTTTTTAAAGTCGAAGCTGCGCACCGGCGGTCTGCTGCTCAACCACTGCATCACCCGCCGCGACAACACCGCGACCTCGTTCGCCGGCGGATTCACCGATCGCTACGTCTTCCCCGACGGAGAGCTCACCGGCTCGGGCCGCATCACCAGTGCGGTCCAGGACGTGGGCTTAGAGGTGTTGCACGCGGAGAACTTCCGCCATCACTACGCGATGACATTGCGCGACTGGTGCCACAACCTGGTCGAGCACTGGGACGTGGCCGTGGCCGAGGTCGGCTTGCCGACCGCCAAGGTGTGGGGCTTGTATATGGCGGCTTCTCGGGTGGCGTTCGAGCAGAACAACCTTCAGCTCCATCACGTGCTGGCGGCCAATACCGACTCGCGGGGCGACGACGACCTGCCGCTGCGGCCGTGGTGGACGGCCTGACGCCCTAGCCGTTGGTGGCGACCCGTTACGCCCGGCTACGCCGCGCTTACGGTCGCCACTAGCCGTTGTCGATGCGACGGGCGCCCAGCTCGTTCTGCAGCAGTTCAAGCGCGACCTCTTCGGGGTCGCGGCGCGGCGCCGACGGCTCGTCGCGGACCGCCTCGGCGAGCATGTGTTCCTCTTCGTCGCGGCGCGCGGAATCCACGTCGGCTGCGGGCTCGGCCGCGTCGGGAACCGCTGGACGGGCTTCCCCGGCGGCGGGTGTGGGTGGCGCGGCCGGCGCCGGTGCGCCGGCCTCGCAGCGCACCCGCCAATCGACACCCAGCGCGTCTTTGAGCGCCTCGGCGATGACATCGGCGTTGCGTTGCTCGCAGAGCCTCTTGGCCAGCGGCGCCGATTCATGGCTGAGCACCAATGTGTTGCCCTCGATGGCCCGGACGGTCGCCCCGGCCAGCATCACCTCGGTGGTACGGCTGCGCTGACGCACTTTCTCGCGCACCGTGGGCCACATGCTGCGCACCGCCGCGGTGTTGAGTTCACCTGGCGCAGAAGCCGATTCGGTTACAGGCGCCGGAGCCGGTTCGGGGGGCGCCGCCGCTGCCGGTTCGGCGACCGGAGCCGGCTTGGGCTCAGGCTTCGGCTCGCGCTTGGGTTCGGGGTCGGCGGCGGGGGCCGCGGACGCCCGGGTGAACCGGACGGATTGCTCGGGTTGCGGCCGCGCCGGTGCGCTGCGCGGCGCCGCGGCGGCTTCGGAGCCGGGAATGGACATGTCGAGCCGGGTCTCGATTCTCTCGACGCGTTGCAGCAGCGCCGATTCGGTGTCGCTGGCCGAGGGCAGCAGCAACCGCGCACACACGACTTCGAGCAGCAGACGCGGCGCCGTCGCTCCGCGCATCTCGCCCAGCCCCGCCTGCACCACCTCGGCGTAGCGGGTCAGGGTCGCCGGCCCGATCCGGGTCGCTTGCTCACGCATCCGCTCCAGCACGTCCTCCGGCGCATCCACCACGCCACGGCTGGCGGCATCCGGTACGGCCTGCAGCAGGATCAGGTCGCGAAACCGCTCGAGCAGATCGGTGGCGAAACGCCGTGGGTCGTGGCCGGCATCGATCACCGATTCCACCGCCCCGAACAGCGCCGCGGCATCGGCAGCGGCAAGTGAGTCCACGGCGTCGTCGATCAGCGCGATATCGGTGGCCCCCAAAAGGCCCAGCGCCCGCTGATATGTCACATGGGCGCCCTCGGCGCCGGCAACCAGCTGGTCCAGCACCGACAGGGTGTCGCGAGGCGAGCCGCCGCCGGCGCGGATCACCAGCGGGTAGACGGCGTCGTCAACCACGACGCCCTCCTGCTCGCAGATCCGCGCGATCAACGCCCGCATGGTCTTCGGCGGCAACAGCCGGAACGGATAGTGATGCGTGCGCGATCGAATGGTCGGCAGCACCTTCTCCGGCTCGGTGGTGGCGAAGATGAAGATGAGGTGCTCGGGGGGCTCCTCGACGATCTTGAGCAGCGCGTTGAACCCCGCCGTGGTGACCATGTGCGCCTCGTCGACGATGAACACCCGGTAGCGCGACTGGGCGGGCGCATAGAACGCGCGGTCGCGCAGCTCGCGGGTGTCATCCACGCCGCCGTGGCTGGCGGCGTCGAGTTCGACCACGTCGATGCTGCCGGGCGCGTTGGGCGCCAGCGCCTGGCACGAGTCGCAGACTCCGCACGGGGTGGCCGTCGGGCCCTGAACGCAGTTCAGCGAGCGGGCCAGGATGCGCGCCGACGACGTCTTCCCGCAGCCCCGCGGGCCCGAGAACAGATACGCGTGGTTGATCCGGCCCGCTTCCAGGGCGATCGACAGGGGTTCGGTGACGTGCTCCTGCCCCACCACTTCGGCGAAGGTTGCCGGTCGGTACTTGCGGTAGAGGGCCACGGTCAGCAGGCTACCGGCGCCCGCTGACGAGGGCCCGCGGGGCGGCGAATGTGAACGTAGGGCGGGATTTCGGCGATTTTTCCGCCGTCAGTTCACGCTGGACGCGGACGACGCCAGCAGCGACTCGGATGCCGCCAGCAGCGCGCAGGTGGCCAGGCCGTCTACGGCGTCGCGCAGATCCGGCAGCGACGGAAAGGTGGGCGCGATGCGGATGTTCTTGTCCTCGGGGTCCCGGCGGTACGGGAACGACGCACCCGCCTCGGTGACCGCGATGCCGGCGTCCTTGGCCAGCGCGACGGTCCGTTTCGCCGTGCCGGGCAGGACGTCCAGGCTGATGAAGTAGCCGCCCTTGGGGTCGGTCCACGACGCGATCTTGGAGTCGCTGAGCCGCTGATCCAGGATCTCGGCGGCCAACGCGAACTTCGGCGCCAGGATCTGCTGGTGCCGCAGCATGTGCAGCCGCACGCCGTCGGCGTCGCGGAAGAAGCGCAGGTGCCGCAGCTGGTTGAGCTTGTCGGGTCCGATCGACTTCTTACCCGCGTACTGCAGGTACCAGGCGATGTTGCCCAACGATCCGCCCAGGAAGCTCACGCCGGCACCGGCGAAGGTGATCTTCGAGGTGGACGCGAATACGTAGGGCCGGTGGGGGTTCCCGGCCGCGGCCGCCAGCCCGAGCACGTCAACCTGCCGGACGAAGTCATGCGTCAGCGTGTGCACCGCGTATGCGTTGTCCCAGAACAGCCGGAAGTCAGGCGCCGCGGTCCGCATCTGGACGAGCCGCAGAACCGTGTCCCAGGAATAGGTGACCCCGGTGGGATTGCCGAACACCGGGACCGTCCACATGCCCCTGATGGCCGGGTCGGCGGCGACCAGCTCTTCGATCAGGTCGACATCCGGCCCGTCGGACAGCATCGGGACGGGGATCATCTCGATCCCCATCGTCTCGGTGATGGCGAAGTGCCGGTCGTAGCCGGGGGCCGGGCATAAGAACTTGATGCTCGGTTCGTCCTTCCACGGCCGCTGCGAGTCCACGCCGCCGTACAGCATCGAGAAGGCGACGATGTCGTGCATCAGCTCCAGGCTGGAGTTGTTGCCCGCGATCAGGTTCTGCACCGGGATGCCCAGCAGCTCCCCGAAGATGGCCCGTAGCTCGGGCAGGCCGTGCAGGCCACCGTAGTTGCGGGTGTCGGTGCCCTCGTTGTCGCGGAAGTCGTCCCCTGGCAGGCTCAGCAGTGGGTTGGACAGGTCTAGCTGCGCGGGAGCCGGTTTGCCTCTTGTCAGGTCCAGGGCGAGCTTCTTGGCTTGCAGGTCGGTGTAAGCCTGCTGATGACGATTGTTCGCGGCCGCGAGCTCGGCGTGGGTGAGGGACTCCAGCGACACCATGGATCCTTTCGCTTTCGAAGGCGGGAAACCCCCTAGTGGCGATCGCAAGCGCGCCGAAGCCGGGCGAAGCGGATCGCGACTCACGGAGATAGGGGACCCCGCGCACCCGACAGAGCCCATTGACCCTTGCTGCCTTCCGGCCCTGGGGGAGTTCACAGGATAGACGCCGCGCGGGGTCCAGCGACGAGTCTAATACCTGGCCCGAAGTCGACGGCGAGCAACTGGCGGGGGCCGCCGGGCCCTCGGTTACCATGGCCACGGAGGATTCGCCTAGTGGCCTATGGCGCTCGCCTGGAACGCGGGTTGGGTTAACAGCCCTCGCGGGTTCAAATCCCGCATCCTCCGCCATCGTCCGCAAAGCGGACACGTACGAATTGATATGGATTCGGGTCGGCCGCCTTTAGGCTGGCCTGAATTCACCAGCACGAGGAGGGGTATGGGGCGCAAGGTCGCCATCCCGTGGCACGCGCTATTTTCGATCGCTGCCGGCTTCCTCTACTTCTTCTTCGTGTTGCCCCGCTGGCCTGAGCTGATGGGCGAGACCGCGCATACGTTGGGGACGGCGCTGCGCATCGCGACGGGTGCGCTCATCGCGCTCGCGGCGCTGCCCGTGGTGTTCACCCTGCTGCGCACCCGCAAGCCCGAGTTGGGGACGCCGCAGCTGGCCCTGTCCATCAGGGTCTGGTCGATAGCGGCCCACGTGCTGGCCGGTGTGCTGATCATCGGGACGGCGATCAGCGAGATCTGGCTGAGCCTGGACGCCGCCGGACGGTGGTTGTTCGGAATCTACGGGGCGGCCGCCGCGATCGCGTTGCTCGGCATTTTCGCGTTCTACCTCTCCTTCGTCGCCGAGCTTCCCCCACCGCCGCCTAAACCGATCAAGGCGAAGAAACCCAAGGAGCGTCGCGTGCGGCGCAAGAAAGGCGCCGACGCCGCGGAAGCTGAAGAAGCCGACGCCGAAGAACCCGAGGAAGCCGAAGAGACCCAACAGGCCGAGGCCGCTGAAACTGACGCGGACGCGACGGGCGAGGCGGAAACCGCCCCGGCGGAAGCCGAAGAGACCACGGAAGTTGAGGCTGCGGAGCCGGCGGCGGCCCCCAGCGAAATCACCGCAGAAACCGCGGAAACCGTCGACTCTGAGGCGGCAGCGGAGTCGGCGACCGACGCGTCACCCGTCGCAGACACCACCCAGACGTCCGAGGCGACCGGCGATGCGGGCGACGAGTCGAAGGCCAAATTGCGCAACCGACGCCCGACCGGCAAGGGGTCGCACCGGATGCGACGCAGGCGCACGCGTGCAGGCGTGGCGCTGGACGAAAGCGCCGACGAGAACTAATCAGCGGCGCCGCAGCCGCTCCGCGTAGGCCGCTATGCGTTGCAGCGTCTCGTCGGTGCCCCACATCCGCCGAACCTCGCCATCAACGCCGCGGGCCTCGCGGATCCGCGCCATGGTCGGGGCGTGCAACTGGTTCTTCGTCTGCCGGTAGGCGTCGGCCGGGATGCTGCCCAGGTCCGACGCTTCCGCCACGGCCGCCGCGACGAGCTCGTCGGCGACGACGCGGTGGGCCAGTCCCCGCGCCACGGCCTCCGCGCCCCGATAGTTGCCGCCGCCCAGCAGCACCTCATCGGCGTGCCTCCCGCAGGCGTAACGCATGACCTCCAACGCCGGGACCGGAAACGGCACCCCAACGCGCACCTCGGCCGCGCCGATCTGCGCCTCGGGGCTGATCAAGCGGCGGTCGCAGGCGCATGCAAGGACGCAGCCGCCCGCGATGGCGGCGCCGTTGATCGCGGCGACGGTCGGTCCCGGATAGCTGAACATCGCCTCGAACGCCACGGACAGCGCGGGTACCAGCCGATCGGTGTAGCCCGTGCCGCCCTGCACCACGCGATTGAGGTCGACGCCGGCGCTGAAGGCACGCCCGGCACCCGTGACAACCAGCGCGCCGGCGCCCGAACGTGCCAGCTCGCGCACCGCCGAAACCAGCTCCTCGAGAAGCTCGACATCCTGCGCGTTGACTGGGCCCGACGAAAGGGTCAGCACCCGTACGGTTCCCACGGTGCTGATGTCGATCATGATCATTTCTCCGATCAGCGGCTGACGGCCGCGAGGACCACGGGAATGGGTGTGTTCTCGTCGGTGTGATAGCTCGCGCAGACGCGGTGGTAACCGTCGGCGATCTGCAACGCAACCCCGCTCGTGAAGTCGCCGCGCACCAGCAGGATGGGCGACAGCGGCAAGCCTTTTTCGACCTTGGTCAGGTCCGCGGCGACATGGGGATTGTCCGCCGGCAGCAGGCTCAGCTGCGCCGCCCGCAGAATGTCCTTGGCCTTCCTGTGTGTCACGGTGCCCGATTTCAGCTTCTTGATCACCTTCTTCACGGTCTGTCCGTGCGCAACCATGGTGAGGTAGTCCGCCGCCGCCGGAAAGTCATGAGACTCAGGCTTTTCCAACCATTTCACGCTCAGCATCGCGATACTCCCTTCGGCGGCTCCGACATCGACGCAGCCTACCGGCTCGTCCCCGACCGAATTTGGGATCTTTTCGCCGAAGTATTGGCCTCGGAATCTGCCTATTAGGCCTACTAAGAACCCGGGCCATTCCCTATGCTGAGCGAGTGCCAAACACCTTTCGTGTCGTTCAGTGGAATACCGGAAACGTCGGCAAGAGCTCACTGAAATCGATCGTCACCAACCCCACCCTGGAATTGGTCGGCTGCTACGCCTGGTCGCCGGAGAAGGCCGGGCGCGACGCCGGCGAACTCGTCGGGATCCCGCCGCTTGGGATCACGGCCACCAACGACATCGACGAGTTGCTGGCCCTCAAGCCGGACTGCGTGGTCTACAACCCGATGTGGATCAACGTCGACGAACTGGTCCGCATCCTGTCCGCGGGCGTCAACGTGGTGACCACGGCCTCGTTCATCACCGGGCACAACCTCGGCGACGGCCGCGACCGCATCTTGGCGGCCTGCGAGAAGGGCGGGTCCACGATCTTCGGGTCGGGTGTCAGCCCGGGTTTCGCCGAACTGTTGGCCATCGTGTCGGCCATGGTTTGCAACCGGATCGACAAGGTCACCGTCAACGAGGCCGCCGACACCACCTTCTACGACTCGCCGGAGACCGAGAAGCCCGTCGGCTTCGGCCAGCCGATCGACCACCCCGACCTGCCGGCGATGGCCGCGAAGGGCACGGCCATCTTCGGCGAGGCCGTCCGGCTGGTGGGCGACGCGCTCGGCGTCGAGCTGGACGAAGTGAAGTGTGTCGCCGAGTTCGCCCAGACCACCGAGGATCTCGTCATGGCTTCCTGGACCATCCCCGCGGGACACGTCGCGGGGACCTACATCAGCTGGCAGGGCATCGTCAACGGCAAGACGCTGATCGACCTCAACGTCCGCTGGAAGAAGGGCCAGACCCTGGAGCCCGACTGGAAGATCGAGCAGGACGGCTGGGTCATCCAGGTCGACGGGCAACCGACGGTCACCACCAAGGTCGGCTTCCTGCCACCGCCGTACTTCGAGGCCACCACGCTCGAGGAATTCATGGACCTCGGCCACATCATGACGGCCGTGCCGGCCATCAACGGGATCGCCGCCGTGGTCGCCGCGGCGCCGGGAATTGCCACCTACGCCGATCTTCCGCTGACGCTGCCGCGCGGCAACGCGTATCTCGGGTAGCCGGATCAGCCCTCGCCCGCCGCCACGGCCTCGCGGACATTAGCCCGTCGCCGAGCGGGTTTGGCGTAGCGGGCACCCAGCGGCGGCACCGCGAGCGGGCCCTGGTCACGGACCGCCTCGATGGCGTTGCGCAGCGGACGGGCAAGGCCCGCAAAGGATCCCATGTCGAACAGCAGCGGTGTCAGCAGTCGGTTGTGAATGAAACCGAAGGCGCTGCCGGTCTCGGGGTCGGCCCAGCCGAGCGTTCCGCCCAGACCGACGTGACCGAAACCGCGGAGTAAACCGGGAACCGGCGACTCATGGTAGCCCAAGTGAAAAGGCATGGGCACCACCATGTTCGCATCGGGCCACTTGCGGCGCGCCTGCCCGGCCAGTCCGTGCGCCAGATCTTCGGACAGGAACTTTTTTCCATCGATGCGGCCGTCGTTGGCCAGCGCGCCGAACATTTTGGCGAGCGCGCGGCCGGTGACCACGCCGTTGGCCGCGGGGACCTCGCCGTCCAAAAACGCGGTGTCGCCCTTGATCAGGGAGATGACGCCGGGGAAGTACATCGCGCCCAGCGCACCGGAGAATGGCAGACCGGCCACCCTCGGTGCGATGAAGTTGAACACCGGTGCGCGCAGCCTGCCCTGCGGTATCAGGATTTGCGCCGGTGTGGTCGGTGAGCCCTGCGGTGGGCGGCCTAGATGCAACCCGTCGGTGTTGAGCGGGCGGGCCACCTCCTGCCGGATCAGCTCCCGCATGCCCTTGCCGGTCACCGCCCGGGCCAGACCGGACAGCAGCCAGCCGAAGGTGAGCGCGTGGTAGGCCTGCACGCCGCGCAGGTGGTCGACCGGCGCCGCCGCCAGCCGCTCCTCCATGAGCAGGTGATCCATCAACTCCGTCTTGGTGACTCCGCGCAGGTGTGACAACCCGGAACGGTGCCGCAGGACGTCGCGGACCGTGATCTCGCCCTTTCCATTGGCGCCGAACTCGGGCCAATATTCGGCGACCGGCGCGTCGTAGGACAGCAGGCCGCGGTCGGCGAGCCGGTGAATCACCGTCGCCGCGACCCCCTTGGTCGCCGAGAACACCATGGCGCCGGTGTCCGCGGTCCAGCGCTGCGTGCCGGCCCGGTCCGACCACCCGGTCCACACGTCCACGACGGGAATCCCCCCGACATAAACACTCAGCGCCCCGCCACCGAAGCGACGACCGGGAAAAAGCTGGGAGAACACCCTGATGGCGCTCGCGAAGCGCGGGTCTGCAGCGCCGGACACACCGCGTGGCAAGCCAGCGTCGGTGACCAGCAGAGTCGACGGCGTCACCGCGTCGCGACGCCTCGATCGTTCACGAACTTGAAGCTATCAGCCCTCCGGTGGCTCAGGTTTCGAACCGGGGGCTTGTTCGGTGGGTGAGTCCCTCAAATACCGCCTTAGCCGCAGCAGCTGGTTGACCACCATGCCGATGCCGAGCAGCATCAACACCACCACTACTGCCACCACGATCGCGGTGCTCACCCGTCCATGATGACAGGGTGGGCGTTTTGATAACTCTCATTGCTGGGTAGCCACAGCGGCATGAGCAACGAAGACAAGCTGAAGAACAAGGTCGAGGACCTGGGCGGCCGGGCCAAAGAGGCCATCGGCAAGGCCACCGGAGACCCCGACACCCGGGACGAGGGCAAGGCGGACCAGGCGAAATCCAGCCTGAAGGACGCCGGCGAAAAGGTGAAGGACGCCTTCAAAAAGTAAATGAACAACCGCATGGAGTTGGCCGTGATGTCGGTGCGCCGGTTGGTCGTGTCCGCGCTGTCGGTGGCGGCGGCGGCCGGTTCAGTGGTGTGGAGCGCATCCGTTCCGTCCGCGGCGGCCGAGCCGTGTCCCGACGTCGAAGTCGTTTTCGCCCGAGGATCCGGCGAAGCACCAGGTGTCGGCGGAATAGGTCAGACATTCATCGATTCGTTGCGCTCACAGGTCGGTGACAAATCGCTGACCGTGTATCCAGTCAATTACCCTGCCAGCACTGATTTTTCGAGCCCTGACTTCCCGTTGACCGTCATCGACGGCATCCGGGACGCCAGTTCGCACATCGAGTCGATGGCCGCGAATTGCCCCAACACCAAAGAGGTGCTCGGCGGCTACTCGCAGGGCGCGGCGGTGGCCGGCTACACCACCTCGGCCGCCGTGCCCCCGGGCGTGCCCGCGTCGGCGGTGCCCCCACCGATGCCGCCTGACGTCGCAAAGCACGTCGCCGCCGTGACGTTGTTCGGTACGCCGTCGGGCCAGTTCCTGCGGAAGTACAACGCACCGCCGCTGATTATCGGCCCGTCGTATCAGGCCAAGACGCTCGAGTTGTGCGCGCAGGGCGACCCGATCTGCGGCAACGCCGACGGCAACGACCTCGCCGCGCACACGTCGTATCCGCTTAACGGGATGACCAATCAAGCTGCCAACTTTGCTTCCAGCCACCTCTGATATTGCGGTCTTGCAGAATGAGCCAATGCGGGTTCTGATCACGGGCGGCACCGGATTCGTCGGCGGATGGACCGCCAAGGCCATCTCCGATGCGGGGCACGCGGTCAGGTTCCTGGTCCGAAACCCCGACAAGCTGCACACCACCGTCGCCAAGCTGGGTGTCGACGTCTCGGACTTCGCCGTCGCCGATATCACCGACCGCGTAGCGGTGCGCGCGGCGTTGCAGGGATGCGACGCCGTTGTGCACAGCGCCGCGCTGGTCGCGACCGATCCGCGCCAGACGCCCGAGATGCTCGCCACCAACATGCAGGGGGCCCAGAACGTGCTGGGCCAGTCGGTCGAACTCGGCCTGGATCCCATCGTCCACGTCTCCAGCTTCACCGCGCTGTTTCATCCGGACCTGGAGACGCTGACGGCGGACCTGCCGGTGGTCGGCGGGGCAGACGGATACGGAACGTCCAAGGCGCAGGTCGAGATCTATGCCCGGGGGCTGCAGGACGCAGGTGCGCCGGTCAACATCACGTACCCCGGCATGGTGCTCGGTCCGCCGGTCGGCGACCAATTCGGTGAGGCCGGCGAGGGTGTGCGGGCGGCCGTGCAGATGCACGCGATCCCCGGTCGCAGCGCCGCGTGGCTGATAGTCGACGCCCGCGATCTGGCCGCGCTGCACGCGGCGTTGCTCGAGCCCGGGCGCGGGCCGCGCCGCTACACCGCCGGTGGTCATCGCGTGCCCGCGGCCGACCTCGCGGATCTGCTCGGCGAAGTCGCCGGGACGCCGATGGTCGCCGTCCCGATCCCGGACACCGCGCTGCGCGTTGCGGGCGCGGTGCTGGATCGGGCGAACCGTTTCCTGCCCTTCGATACGCCGTTCACCTGGGCCGGAATGCAGTACTACACGCAGATGCCGGCGTCCGACGATTCCCTGAGCGAACGCGACCTCGGCATCACGTATCGCGACCCCAAACAGACTGTGGCGGACACCTTCGAGGCCATGCGTGCCGGCGGCGGTTAGCCGCCGCGCGATTCAGCTGGCGGGCTTGATTTCCAGGCCGACGTGCACCTTGTCGATGCCGCCCCGGACGATTGAGTGCACGTAGAACCACGGCGCGTGATACCAGTACCGCTTGAGGACGGCGTTGTAGACACGTCGGGTCTCGGACTTCGGCAGCACGCGGGCCTTCGCTTCGACCTCTTCGCTCTTGGGCTTGCCCAGCACCCCACTCCTGGCGATCGTCACCCTGGGAGTGTTGTTGATCCGCTTGGTTTTCCACGAACCGTCGTCGGTGATCACCAACAGCGTGTCGTCGCCGTCGGGCACGCCCCAGATCGGTGTCGGCTTAGGACGCCCGTCCTTGGTGAATGTCGTCAGCAGCAAATACTTGGATTCGATAACGTCTTTGAAGCTGGGGGCCACGCGTGTTCCCTATCTGTGAGTGGATTTGCCCCATCATTCCCCAATCGTGACGTTCCCAATCATCGAGACCGGCGTCGAAACTTCCGCCGAGGCGTCAATTGGTTGCCGCGGCCGAAATGGATTGGCTCACCGTATAACTGTCGATGCCTTCGGTACCGAGGTCCCGGCCGTACCCACTGTCCTTGACCCCGCCGAAAGGTGCCGCCGGATCCATGATGTAGCCCTCGTTGACGGCCGAAGGTGCCCGACCGCACCCTGGCCGCCACGCCGTAACCGCGCTCGACGTCGGCGGTGAATACCGATCCCGCCAGCCCGTACTCGGAGTCGTTGGCGATTCGAACCGCCTCGTCCTCGTCCCGGTAGGAGATGACGGTCAGCACCGGGCCAAAGATCTCCTCGCGGGCGATCCGCATGCCATTGGTGGCGTCACTGAACAGCGTCGGCCTTACGTACCAACCGGTTTCGAGGCCATCAGGCATCTCGCTGCCGCCGGTCACCAGGCGCGCCCCTTCGCTGCTGCCCTCTTCGATGTAGCCGCGAACCCGCTCCTGCTGCCGTTGGTAATTCGCTGCCATGCCGCAGAACGCCGCGATCATGATCAGCGGCAGGCGGACCTGCGCCATCTTGGCGAACGTGATGCGAGCGCCGATCTCGGCCGAGATCAAGGCGGCCATATCGGCTGGGCGCTCCTTGTAGACGCCGGCCAGGCGGGTGAGCGCCTCGATCCGTTCCGCCGGTTGCATGCGCGGCCACGGCCCGGTGTGAAAGCCGTGCGCGCCGCGCCGACGGCGCGGTTCACATCCTGGGGTCCCGCGGCAACCGCGTGACCGATCACCGCCTCGCTGTGCGGCGATATCACCGAAATGACGGTGTCGTGTCCAGAGGCTGGCGCCCTGCACTCCCCACGATGAAGAGCCGGTCCCTTTCGTACATCGATCTCCTTGCGGCTCTGCGTGTTCAGCGATCAGGTGTTGCGCCCGCCATTGACCCCGAGTATCTGGCCGGTGATGTAGCCGGCTTCCTCGGAGACAAAGAACGCGCATGCTGCGGCGATGTCCTCCGGCTTGCCGACGCGGCGTACCGGGGTGCGCTGTATGTGGTCCTCCACCGTGCCACCGAGCAGGTGCCGCCGCTCGGCGCTGCGCAGCATGGGTGTATCGATGAACCCCGGCGGCACCGCGTTGACGGTGATCCCGGCTGGTCCGTATTCGAGGGCCAGCGACTTGGTCAGGCCGTTCACCGCGGACTTCGCGGCCACGTAGTGGGCCATGTACGGCTGGCCGGAGTGGGTGCTCGACGACGAGATGTTGACGATCCGCCCCCATCCCGCCTCGACCATGTCGGGCAGCACCGCCTGGATGGTGTGAAAGACCCCGTGCAGGTTCACGTCGATCACCTTCGACCAGTCCTCGAAAGACATGTCGGAGAACTTTCCGAACCCCTCCACGCCCGCCGCGTTGACCAACACCAGAATCGGCCCGAACTTCTCGCGGATCTTCGCTATCGCGGTCTCGACCTGGGCGCGGTCCGTGACATCGGCGCGGTAACCGAAGCCGTCGTCGGTGGGAGACAGATCGAGGACGGCGACTTGAAATCCGTCTCTACGCAATCGCTGGGCGACGGCTCGGCCGATCCCCGAAGCACCGCCGGTAACGACCGCCGTCTTCACGCGAGCACCACCCGACTTTTGCTGAGCGACCGCCCAAATGCTGGGCTTCACATGCCTATCACCCGGCCTCGGCGACGGTCAAGCGCGCGTTGCCGATTTCGCCTTGATTCCGCTCAGTCGCCCCTCTTAGGGTCCGTCGATGGACGGAGTCACGGTGCAGCAGTCGCAGATCGAACTGTTTGCGCCCGTGGTGGCGCGCCTGCACGGACGGTGAGCCTTGACCACTGCCACCGGAGGTGCAAACATGTCAGCTACCCGGTTTGGGCGATCGCTCAAACGAGCGGGCCGACAGTTTGTCGCAGAATGAACGGCTCAATGGCTAAGCGCACCAGATACAGCGAAATACCACGATCAGTACGCGAATTACCGGCTCGAGCTCGGTATGGCATTGCATGAACAGGATGCCGTCTTGGTCGATCGAGGCCACCCATTCCGCCCTGAAGACGCGCGCGCAGAACACCTTTCATCTCAGCGATCAGGAATTGCCCATCCGCCAGTTCCACACCGTCATTCGCGACACGGTGGACGCCTACCGGTCCGTAGAGTCGTCATGACGCTGGCCCAAGAATTCTCCGACCTTGAACCGTTTGTCGACGACTGGGCTTTGCCAACCCGGGCCGACCGCTACGAGGCGCGGCTGTCCAAGCCCTACGACGACCTCGTCAGGTTTTACGACGCCATCGCACCGCGGGCCGAGGAGGCGATCGCGTACCTGAATGAGCGTGACATCAACGCATTACCGGACGATGCGCGACCAGGCCGCTGCACCTGCTCTATTCGATGATCCTCGTCTCCTATGCTGTCAACGTGTTCAAGCGGAATCGCATCGGACTCCGGCGCCGCGTTCTTCGACATGGCTGTCGAACCGGCCGTGTGATGTGACCTGCCCGTGACCGCATCCGAGCGACCGAAAGCACGCGACTCCACGACGCGCGACATGCTGGTGGAGGCGACGAGTCAGATCATGCTCGAGGAGGGTTACGCCGCGGCCACGTCGCGGCGCGTCGCGGCCAAGGCAGGTGTCAAACCGGCGTTAGTGCATTACTACTTCCCCACGATGGACGATTTGTATCTGGCCGTATTTCGCCGCGGTGCCGCGATCTATCTTGAGCGCCAGCAGAAGGCGTTGGCCTCCGACCAACCGTTGCACGCCTTCTGGGCAACTCTCACAGAGCCCAAGGACACCCGGTTGCTGCTCGAGTTCATGGGGCTTGCCAACCACCGCAAGGAGATTCGGGCCGAAATCTCGGCGTGGTCGGAACGCTGGCGTGAACAGCAGATCACCGCGCTGAACTTCATCATCCGCGAACACGACATCGACACCGACGAATTCCCGCCAGCGGCACTCGCGGTTGTCATCACATCCATCGGGCGCACCCTGATCCTCGAGCAGGGGCTCGGCACCCACGGTGGACACGACGAGGCCGTCGCGTTGGTCAACCGCTTCCTGGACCGGTTTGAGATGCCCGAACCCAGAGCGCGCCGGGAACGCGGCGCGAAGTAGCTCGAATCCCATGCGCCGCATCACTGCGAGCTTTACGATGCGATCCTGCGCCATAGCTACGGCGCTCAAGGAGGCCCGCCATGGCACTGCCCGCTTTGGTTCTTGTGCACGGAGGCGGACTCGCCGCCGATTCTTGGGATCTGACCATCGATGAGATCCATCGGTTGGCACCGGAGTTGACCGTGCTTGCCCTGGACATGCCTGGACGGAGGAACAAACCGGGAGACCTGAGAGAGATGACTATCGCCGACTATGTCGACTCGTTGGTCGGTGACATCGAAAGCGCCGGCTTGAAAGAGATCGTCATCGCTGGTCACTCAATGGGGGCCATACCGCTGCCAGGAGTCGTCGCCAGGTTTGGACCGGCTCTGGTCCGCGAAATAATTTTTGCCGCCGCGTTTCTGCCGCCGGAAGGCACATCGATCGTGGACGACTCACCGTGGCAGATCGCGATGATCGCACGCCGCAGGGCAAAGAAAAACATGCCGACGCCAACGCCGAAGTTGTATGCACGGTTCTTATTCATGAACGGGGTTCCTGCGCGTGGCCGCCGATTCATGACCGGCAAACTCTATCCAGAGTCACTGCGCATTCTCACCGAGAAGGTGTCTCGACGGGGAATGCCCGATGACATTCCGCGCACCTGGATCCTGACCCGGCGGGATCGTGCTCTCGCTCCTAAGCTGCAGCGCAAATACATTGACGCGCTCGGCGGTGTGCAGACACTCATCGAGATCGACACCTGCCACATGGTTATGGTCAGCGAGCCCGAACGGCTGGCGAAGATCCTCGTCGGGCGCTGCCTGCTCTATTCGTAGCCGCTCTCAGGGCAGCACCACCCGCAGCCGCTCCCAGCCGCGCACCGTGGACGTCGACGCCAATTGTGCGGTGTCGTAGTCGATGTCCCACTCCGGCCACCGGTTGAGGATCTCGTCGAGCGCGACGCGCCCCTCGAGGCGAGCCAGGTTGGCGCCCAGGCAGTAGTGCACGCCCTTGCCGAACGTGATGTGTGAGATGTTGTCGCGACGGATGTTGTAGTTGTCCGGATCGGTGTAGCGGCGGGGATCGCGATTGGCGGCGCCGAACAGCAGTAGCATCGCGCTGCCCGCCGGGACAGTCGTGCCGTAGCAGTCGAAATCCTTTGCCATCCAACGTGCGACGTGTGGACCGGTCGGTTCGAATCGCAGTGTCTCGTCGACGGTACGGGTCAACAGGGACCGGTCTTCGTAGACTTCGCGTCGCTGGTCGGGGTGCTCGGCGAGCACCTTGGCCAGCCAACCGATGAGCCGGCCGGTGGTCTCGTTGCCCGCACCGGCGACCACCTGCGTGTAGTGCAGCACCTCTTTGCGCGTCAGCTTGCGGTGCACCCCGTTCTCGTCATCGAATTCGACGTTTAGCAGCGTCGTCATCAGGTCGTCCGAGGGGTTCTTCGATCGCCAGTCGACGTAGTCGGCGTAGATGCGGCCGTCAGCGATGGAGTCGGCGTCGGCGACCTTCAACGGCGCGCCGGGCTTGGTGCGCAGGTTAGCGTCGTTGGCGTCGCGCACCGAGATCTGCTCGGACTCTGGTATTCCCAACAGCATGCCAATCACCCGCATCGGCATCATCGAGGCGAGTTCGGCGATGATGTCGAATCCCCCGGAGCCCAGCAGCGGGTCCAGACAACGCACGCAGTACTGCCGGATCTGATCCTCGAGGGCGGCCATCCGGCGCGGCGTGAACACGCGGGACATCAGCCCGCGGAGCCTGGTGTGCTCCGGCGGGTCCTGGAACATCATGACCCCGCCGGGCATGTCGAATTTCGACTGGACGAGCTCGAGGATATCGCTACGCCTGTTCGAGAAGGTCTCCCAGTCAGACAGCCCGTGCTCGACATCGGAATGCCTTGACAGAGCCCAGAAGTTGTAGCGCTCGTTGTAGTAGATCGGTGCCTCTTCGCGCAGCCGCGCGTAGACCGGGTACGGGTTGGCATTGATGTTGACGTCGTAGGGGTCGTAGTAGACGTCGGTGTCGTTGGTGACGGTCATCGATGCTTCCTGACTTCAGACGGCTGCCGGCATCGACCGGGAGCGCAACGCCGGTGATGTATCGCGCTTCGACGCGGGCCGGAACCACGCGGCATTGACCATGCCCGCGACGATGTCGGCACCTTCCGGTGCGAGCCGGGCGGCGTCACGTCTTCGCTGCGCCCGTGCCGCGCCTGTCACGAATGCGACCTTGCCGTTCATCCGACCCATGACATCCTCCACCCATCAACTTTGGGCGATCGCCCAAACATGTGGCGCAGGCCATGTCTAGCAGCATCGCGACGAGTCCGTCAAGCCCGCGCCGCGGCCTCGATCGGCGTTGCCGCGGCGGCGCGGGCGTGGACGACGAGCGCGGTCGCGTTCCAATCGGCGAGCCCGCCCCGGCGCTGTTGATGGTCCGCCACGCGCCCGACGGTGTGCCGTTCAATATCGGGGCGGCCAAGAGATGATGGTCGGGTGGCGAATGAAAAGGCGGCGACCGGGCTTCTGCTGATCGATCCCTACAACGATTTCATTTCTCCGGGCGGAAAGGTCTGGGACCGGTTACAGCGCGTCATCGAGAGCAATGACTGCGTCACTCATATGCAGCAGGTACTCGACGCCGCCCGCGGCGCGAACCTGCGCGTTTTTTATGCGCTGCATCGCCGCTACCGGCCGGGCGACTACGAAACCTGGAAATACGTCGCGCCGGTGCAACGAGCGGCCTGGTCGCGCAAGACCTTCGAATACGGCAGCTGGGGCGGCGAGATCCGGCCCGGGTTCGAGCCGCAAGCGGGCGACATCGTCGCCCATGAGCATTGGTGCTCAAGCGGTTTCGCCAACACCGACTTGGACCTGCAACTCAAGCGTCATGGCATCGAACGGGTCATCGTGATGGGTTTGATCGCCCATACCTGCGTCGAGGCGACGGTTCGCTTCGCCGCCGAGCTTGGTTATGACGTCACGGTGGTCCGGGACGCCACGGCCGACTACTCGGACGCCGAAATGCGCGCCGCCCTCGAGGTGAACATGCCCAACTACGCCTCGGCCATCGTGACCGCCGATGAGGCCGTTGCTGTGATCACCTCCCCGTAACGAGACGTCAGAAGCCAGATCAATTCCGTGAAGATTGGCGCGACACCGCGACAGTGACGTGGGATCAGTTACGGCGCGATGTGCGTGCTCGGCGCGTTCACGGCGGCGGTCCGGCGCGCCGGCGCCGGCCGGCGAGCTGGCAGGTGCGTTCATCGGGCTGGCCGGCAATGACTCCCTAGTCAGACGGGCCCGTCAGTGCGTCGATGTGGTAGCGGCTGGCTGTCCAGGGCGGTGAGTCCACGGTAGGCGTCAGGGTGACCGTCAGCTGCGCCTTGCCCGCCGTGACCGACCGCGGCACCAGGTAGGTGTCGTCCAACCATCGGTGAAAGGTGTTGCTGCGCGGCTGCAGCCAGTTCCCGGTCGGCACGCCGTCGACCGCAACGTCAACCGATTGGAAGCCGGTCGCCTGATCCGATGTGCGGCGCAGCAGGATGCCGTGGTTGTCCGGATCGATCTGAACGTGAAACGTGATCGCGCCCTGGGCCCTACGCACCGAGCCCACTACGGGCAGGGTGTCCTGGGTGCCCTCGTACTCACTGACCAGTAACTGATCGGTTGCTTCGGAATCGTTGTAGCCGTGCAGGACTCGATTGACCGGATCGGTGGGGCTCACGTCGTCTGCGCCGGTGACACCGGCGTCCGGCTGCGTGTAGAGGAATGCGGTTGAGCTGTAGTCGGGTTGGACCATGTTCCGCTTGCCGTGCTCGATACCGAACCGGATCGCGGAGTGATAACCGATAGCGTCGGCAAGCATGATCCGGTACACGCAGACGCAGTAGTCGGCGCACCCGCCCGTGGCCGTACGTTGGTCGGGTTGGCCGTTGAGTGGGTCGCTGAAGTGGGTGCCGTTCTTGAAGTACCAGCCGCCCTCGTAGAGGTCCTCGGTGCCGGTCCCGTACCACTGCGGTGATGCGGCGCCGTCGGTGTAGACCCGTTCGGCGCCTTCGAGAAAGTACGGGGCGTCGTCACTGAATGCCGTTTTGGTTCGATAGCCGTGAATGGTTTGACTGACGCCGACGAATTTGCCGTGTCCCTGTTCTTCGGCGAACACCCAATCCTGGCCGGGGATCGTGGGTCCGGCGTGTGAGCGCGCGGTGAAGTAGCCGGCGCGGCCGCTGGTCAGCGCGGGCGCCCACTGGGCGTCGGGTGTGGTGGCGACGTCGCTGTCTATCCCCGTCACCGGTTCGGTGCCTGCATTGACGAGCATCACGCGGACTGACTCAGCGAAAGGCATTGGCCACCAATCGGATAACACCAACGCCCCGTCGGGCTCCACGCTGGTCGCGAACATCAGGGACCGCACGGGGTTCGCGCCCAGCCCGGCGCCGAAGAATTCCCCAAGCGGTGAGTCGACCGTGGTTGCGCCGTCGAACTCGATCTGCAGCCGCAATCCGGTTAACTGTTCTGCCGCCGGCTCGGGCAGGTGCAGCCTCAGCGCCGAGATGCTGGCCGGTCCACCCGATTCGGCAATAGTCAGCTCGGCGCCTGCTGGGAGGTCGGTGACCCGATTGGTGTGTACGGCACTGGCTGCCGCCGGTTTGGGGTCTACCGCGCCGGCGGACCGGAGAGTGCTCAGCACATCGAGCGCGGGGTCGGATGGTGAGAACGTGTTTATCCCGTCGGCGTCGGGAAATTGCCGATAATCGACGTGGTAGTACTCCAAATGGGATGTGACGCTGACCCGCATGGACCGCCGATAAGGCATCGGCACCTTGACGTAGTCGCCTCCGGGCGATTGAGCGGCGTTGGCCACTAGAGGCCACACGAACGGGGCCCCCAAATTGCCGTCGACCAACGATTGCAGTGAAGTGTCTACCACGGACTGCCCGTCCAGCTCGATGCGGATGTTTCCGAGGGCGCGAACATTGCCGCCATCGCGGGTCAGCCAGATCGAATCGATCTCTCCCGTACCGTGATCCTCCGCGATGACGCAGCCGGCACCCCCTGGCGCCAGGCATCCGCCGCTGCCGTTGCGATTGCCGGTGGAGATGTCGAAGTCACCGCCGCTGCGATCAAAGCTCGACACCTGCAGGCTCTGCGAACCCGGGTTCAAATAGGGCAACCGGTCCAACCGGCGGTAGGTGTCCCAGCCGACCATCCTTTCACCGGCTGTGTCGGGGCCGGCCGGCTCCGCACCCGCCGCCCCCGTCCCGGAAATCGCCAGCAGCAGCACCGCGGATACCGCGCAACACGCCCGCGCCGCCACCAACATCCCGCTAGCCCTTGAGATCTCGATCCCGGCTGGGCTGAACACGTTTGGGTTCGCCCGGCATCTTCGGGTAGTTCGGCGGGTACGGCATGTCCCCGAGCCCGCGCTCTTCGTCGGCCTCGGCCATGTCCAACAATGTAGCGATCGATTGGACCGCGTCATCCATTGCGGCCCAAGGGTCTATTCGAGCCTTGACGACGTCGGGCACGGTGGCCATGGTGTAGTCGTCTGGTTCGGCGTCGGCCAGCTCCTCCCACGTCAGCGGCATCGACACCGTCGCGATCGGGGTGCGCCGCACCGAATATGCCGAGGCCATAGTGCGGTCCCGCGCGTTCTGGTTGAAGTCGATGAAGATGCGCTCGCCACGCTCTTCCTTCCACCATGACGTGGTGACGGCGTCGGGTGCGCGGCGCTCGACTTCGCGGGCCAGGGCGATGCCTGCGCGGCGCACCTCGATGAAGTCCCAGTCGCGGGCGATCCGCAGAAAGACGTGGATTCCGCGACCACCCGAGGTCTTCGGGTATCCCACCAGACCGAGTTCATCAAGCAACGGCCGCAGCACGTCGACCGCGACGGTGCGCGCCTGCTCGAACGCGACCCCGGGCTGCGGGTCCAGGTCGATGCGTAGTTCGTCGGGATGCTCGGTATCCGGGCAGCGCACCTGCCACGGGTGCAAGGTGACCGTGCCCATCTGCGCCGCCCACACGACCGCCGCCGGATGGGTCACCTTCAGCGCGTCGGCCGTCCGTCCCGACGGAAAAGTCACCTGGCAGGTCCGCAGGTAGTCGGGGTGGTGCTGCGGGATCCGCTTCTGGTAGATCTCCTCGCCGTCGATGCCGTCCGGGAAGCGTTGCAGGTGGGTGGGCCGGTCGCGCAGCGTGTCGAGCATCGGACCGCCCGCCACGGCACGGTAGTAGTCCACCAGGTGTCGTTTGCTCCCGTTGGATCCCAGTTTGGGGAAATACACCTTGTCCGGATTCGTCAGGCGCACCGCAATGCCATCGACGTCGAGCTCTTCTGCAGCAGCCATGCCTCCGATTCCAGCACAATCGGGCTATGGACCTCCCCGTCATGCCGCCGGTGTCGCCGATGCTCGCGAAGTCGGTTCGCTCGATACCCCCTGACTCGTCCTATGAGCCCAAGTGGGACGGCTTCAGGTCGATCTGTTTCCGCGACCACGACCAGGTCGAGCTGGGCAGCCGCAATGAACGGCCGATGACCCGCTATTTCCCTGAGCTGGTCGAAGCAGTCAGAGCTGAGCTGCCGGACCGCTGCGTGATCGACGGTGAGATCGTCATCGCCACCGACCACGGGTTGGATTTCGAGGCGCTACAACAACGCATCCACCCGGCGGACTCGCGCGTGCAGATGCTCGCCAAGACCACGCCGGCATCCTTCATCGCATTCGATTTGCTCGCCCTCGGCGACGACGACTACACGCGGCGCCCCTTCAGTGAACGACGTGCCACCCTCGTCGACGCTTTGGCCGCCTCGGGGCCCTCGATCCACGTCACGCCGGCGACCACCGATCTGGACACCGCGCAGCGCTGGTTCGACGAATTCGAGGGCGCCGGCCTCGATGGCGTGATCGCCAAGCCACTGAACATCGCGTATCAACCGGACAAGCGGGTCATGTTCAAGGTCAAGCACGAGCGGACGGCCGACTGTGTGGTCGCCGGCTATCGGGTGCACAAGTCCGGTGCCGGCGCGATCGGTTCGTTGTTGCTAGGTCTCTACCAGGACGATGGACAGCTCGCGTCGGTGGGAGTGATCGGCGCGTTTCCGATGGCCGAGCGGCGGCGGTTGTTCGACGAACTACAGCCGCTCGTCACCGATTTCGAGGATCACCCGTGGAATTGGGCGGCCCATGAGGCCGGCGAGCGGACTCCTCGTAAGAACGAATTCTCGCGCTGGAACGCGGGTAAGGACCTGTCGTTCGTGCCGCTGAAGCCCGAGCGAGTGGTCGAGGTCCGCTACGACCATATGGAAGGCCGGCGGTTTCGCCACACCGCACAGTTCAATCGGTGGCGTCCGGACCGTGACCCGCGCTCGTGCACCTACGAACAGCTCGAACAGCCGGTGACCTTCAGTCTCGGCGAGATCCTGCCGGGACTCGGTTCGGGCTAAGACGGCGGTCAATCGCCGGCCGGACGGCATCTGAGCCGGGATGTCGGCTTCTATTGTCACGATGCCGCTGTCGTGCGTATCACCAACGAATTTCTTGATACCTCAACACGTTTGAGGTTTTCCAATGCCGGTGAGCTATCTAGTTGGTTGTCGGTGGTGGTTGCGGCTGGAAGGGTTCGTACCACCACCAGTCGGCGCGCTCGCCGGTGGGCCCGGGACACGGCGGGACGGTGGGCGGGAGTTGAGTTGGTGGGCGCGCGACCGATCCCGGGCGCAGTGGTCGCCCGGAGCTGTCGGTGACGCCGAGATCGTCGGCGCGTCCGACGATGGCGATGACGCCCCGGTGGTGCAACCGATGGTGATAAGGACATACCAACACCAGGTTGGCCAAGTCGGTCAGACCGCCGTCCTCCCAGTGCCGGATGTGGTGTGCGTGCAGACCGCGGGTGGCCCCACAACCCGGAACCACGCACGCGGGATGGCGGTGCTCGAGCGCGCGGCGCAGCCGTCGGTTGATCACCCGCGTCGCACGGCCCGCACCGATGACCTTGCCGTCACGTTCGAACCACACTTCGCAGGTGGCATCACAGGTCAGGTATCGACGTTCGGCGTCGCTGAGCAGCGGACCGAGATGCAGCGCCGCGACGGGCTGCTGAGCATCGACGTGCACCACCACCGTGGTCTGATGGCCGTGTGGCCGGCGGGCCGCCTCAGCGTCCCATCCGGCCTCGACCAGGCGCATAAACGCTTCACCGTTGCTCGGCAACGGCGGCGCCTGATCGCTGGCGCCCTCGGCATTGCTCCGATCGTGCTTCCATTCGGCGATTAGCGCATCACGATGCGACGCCAGCGCCGTGTCGAACTTCGCCGCATCCAGGTGTGGAAGCGTGATCCGCCAACAGGTGAACCCCTCGCCGGAGGTCACGGTGATCGAGCGCTGCGGTTCAGGCCGAGAATCGGGTTCGGGTCGGGGTTCCAGCTTGACCGCCGTACGCAGCTGGTTAACCGTCGCGACGGCGGCCAGCTGCGCATAGTGCTCATCAGACCCCTCCCCGGCCCTCGCGACGATGACGCCAACCTGGTCGAGCGACAGTCGGCCCTCCCGCAGGCCTTGGGCGCAACGAGGAAAAGCCTCGAGCCGGCGCGCGACGGTGGTGATCGTATGGGCGTTCGCCGATGACGAGCCCATCTTCCAGGCCACCAACGCCGGAACCGACCGTGCGCCCGTGACGCCGCCGAGCTCGTCGCGATCAATCTCGGCCACGATCTCCACGATGCGCCCATCAATCGCGTTGCGCTGACCTGTCAACTCCGCCAGCTCGTCGAACAGCACCTCCAGCCGCTCGGCAGGGCTCACCGCGACCGGAGGCGTTGCAGTCGAAGACATGGCCTCATCATCGCAACCGGGTACGACAAATCCGGGCCACCCAATACGGCGACGGCAAGTGACCGCATTACCAAGCCGCGTGACGACCGCGGACCCCGAATCATGAGCCGAAGCGGCGGCTCAGCCGTCGATGTGCGTCGGCGGGTCGGCGAAGGTGAAATCCGAGGGCTGCTGGCCGGGACCCATCAGACCGCAGTGATTGTCGGGCACGAGGTACGAACTCATGCCATTGGGAACCAAGCGGGTGACGGCCACACAACGTTGCCAGGTGCCGTCGGGCTGGACGGGTCCGTCGCACTTGCTGAGTACGGGTCCCCCGTACTGACAGCCGGCGCGGGCGGGTGGCGATGCGGCGATCCAGTGTGCGGCCAGCAGCAAGGCAGCGAATCCTCCGACGATGCACCGCTTCATGGTTGCCTCCCGTCAACGACGCTACCGTCTGTGCGACTGCAAACACACGGTTTAGCCGCGTTTGATCCCGATCGGAGCGGGCACGCGGCAACCATGTCAGTCACAGCCTTTCAAGACCTGCCGTTGGCCGATCGTGACCGCAAATGGGATGGGGACGCGGCCGAAACGCGGGTGCGTAAGTGGGCCGACGCACAGGACGGTCCGAACCAGAAGTACCGCGACGCGCACGTCTGGTACGACGCGGATAAAAAGGACAATTTCACGGCCTACAAGCTGCTGATCGCCGATGTCATCGACGGCAACCTGAAGGCCGTACCCCGCGGCGTGATGGCGGCGGGCGCGATCATGGACGGGGCGCGGGGCGGCATCGACGTGCCCGAGTCCGATGTCGATCGGATCAAGAGCCACTTGGCGAAGTACTACAAGAAGATGGACGAAAGCCCGCCGTGGGAACGGGACTAGACCCTGACCGTGAGCTGCGATAGCCCGCGCAGCGTCACATTGGGCTTGTACTGGGGCTCACTGTCCAATCGGGCGTTCGGAAATCGCGCCGTCACCGCCGACAGGGCCACCCCGGCTTCCAGCCTGGCCAGCGGCGCACCCAGGCAGTAATGCGCGCCGCGACCGAATCCTAAGTGCCGCATCGCTTTCCGATCCGGATCGAAGACATCGGGGCGGTCATACTCGGCGGGATCGCGCTGGGCGGCGGCGGTCAGCAGCATCATGATGTCGCCCTCGGGCACCTCAATGCCCCCAATTGCCATGTCGTCGCCGGCGGTTCGGGCGATCATCTGCACCGGCGGGTCATAGCGCAACGTCTCCTCGATGACCGCGGGAGCACGGCTGGCGTCGGCGCCGAGCGCGGTCCATTGCGACGGTTGGCGCAGCATCGCCAGCACCGCGTTGCCGATCAGGTTCACCGTGGTCTCGTGACCGGCGACCAGCAACAGGACGCAGGTGGAGACGATCTCCTCGGCGGTCAGCTGGTCGCCTGACTCTTCCACGGCGATCAGTCCGGACATCAGGTCGTCGCCGGGCCGCGAGCGTCGCCGGTCGATCAGGCCGTGCAGGTAGGCGCGCAACCACATTCCGGCGGCCATCCGCTCTGTGAAGTTGTCTGATGGCGCTCCGGTGAAGGCGACGAACGGGTCCAGTGATTGCGCCAGCAGCGCGGACACGCGGCTGAACTGTGGCTCGTCCTCGAGCGGCACGCCGAGCAGTCGGCAAATCACCGCTACCGGCAATGGGTAGGCGAGGTCTTCGACGACTTCGAACCGCTCCTTCTCGGCGATCCGGTCGAGCAACCCGGTTATGAGCGCGGTGATGTCGGGCTGCAGCGCGTTCACCACTTTCGGTGCGAACGCCTTGCTGACCAGTTTCCGCAGCCGGGTGTGGTCCGGCGGGTCCTGAAACAAGAAGCCCGGCGGGCTCGGCGGCGGCGCCTCGGCACCCGTCTCGATGAGCTGGCGGGTCTGCGCTTCGACCTGCGCGCGGGCGGCCTTCGACTTGCTCCTGTCGTTACTCGACGACGGGTGGCGCAAGGCGTCGTCGCAGTCACGGTAGGTCGAGAACACCGCGAGGTTGCCTTCCGGCAAGGCGATCGACCCGCGTTCACGAAACTGCGCGAACAGCGGGTAGGGGTCCGCACGGACGGCCGGGTCCAACAGCTGTACCAACAATTGACCGGGCTTGGTGGACTCGGCAGGCGCGGTCGTCATCCTGACATTGTGCCCGGCGCCCGGCGCCCCCCTTACTCAGCGGCGCAAGAACTCCACGATGTGGCCGGCCAGCTCCGCTCCGGCATCCTCCTGCACGAAATGGCCGGCGCCACGGATTACCGGGTGGTCGATCCCCTGGGCGCCACGCATCTGGCGCTGGAAGATGGCGGCCATCGGTCCGGTGATCGGGTCGCTGTCGCTGAAGGCGACCAGCATGGGTGTCGGGCTGGCCGAAAGCATGGTCCAGGCGGTCTTGTTAGCCACCGCGGCGGGGTCGTCCGGTGAGGTGGGCACCAGGCCGGGCATGGCGCGCGGCCCGGCGCAGTAGTCGTCGGTGGGGAAGGGCGCGTCATAGCCGGCGCGCACCTCCTCGCTCATCTTTTGGCGGCAGCCGCCCTGGACGAACGCGCCGATGTTCAACGTCGGCGCCGAGGTGATCGCTTCGCGGAACTTCCACCAGACATCGGCCATGGGCTGCTCGCCATTCGGTAGCCCGGTGTTGGCGACCACCAGTCGAGCGAACCGTTCGGGATGTTCTGCGGCAAGGCGCAATCCGATCAGTCCACCCCAGTCCTGACCTACCAGTGTGACGTCGTGCAGGTCGAGGACATCGAAGGCCACCGCTCGCATCCACTCGACATGGCGGGCGTAGCTGTGGTCTTCGCGGCGGGTCGGCTTGTCCGAGCGCCCGAACCCGACTAGGTCGGGGCAGATGACGCGATGACCGGCGGCGGCGAGGATCGGCATCATCTTGCGGTACAGAAATGACCACGACGGTTCGCCGTGCAGCATGAGAATGGGGTCGGCGCTTTCCGGGCCGTCCTGGACCCAGGCCACGCGCAGCGCGCCGCCTTCGGCGTCGGGCAATTCGCAATACCTTGGGGTGTAAGGGAAATCGGGAAGACCGGCGAAGCGGTCCTCGGGTGTCCGCAGCGTTTGCATGTCACGACCCTTCGGATAGTCCGGCCAGGCCCGGATCCGCCATCAAGCGATCGAGAAAACCGTGCTGGCCTTTCAGCAATTTGACACGCGCGGTCGCCACCGCGAACCAGCCCACGCGATCGACCTCCGGAAACTCCCGGAGCGTGCCCGATCCTTTCGGCCACTCCAATTCGAAAGTGTTGCTGCGCGCGTCGGCGATGTCGAGGTCGCTATGGACGGCGAAGGCGGTCACGACCTTACCGCCGGATTGTTTCAGCTGACCTAGGTCGATGCGGGGCCCGGCCGGCACCGGTAGCCCCAGCTCCTCTGCGAACTCCCGCTGCGCGGCCGCCCAGGGATCTTCCCCATCGGTGTACTCGCCTTTCGGGATCGACCACGCGCCGTCGTCTTTGCGGGCCCAGAATGGCCCACCCGGATGCGCGAGCAAGACCTCGACGACGCGGTCGCGGGTCCGGTACAACATCACACCCGCGCTCAGTTTGGCCATCGAGGCCTATTCTCCCACAGCGCGTTCCAGATCCTTGAGCGAGGACTCCAGGTGCGCGAGCAGGCGTTGCAGGTGCGGCACGCTGCGCCGGCAACCCACTAGGCCGAAGTCCAGATTGCCGGCGTTGCTGGCCAGGGTGATGTTCAGAGCTTGGCCGTCCAGCGCGATGGACAGCGGGTAGTTGCCGTCGAGCCGGGCGCCCCCGTAGTAGATCGGCTGTGTCGGGCCCGGCACATTCGAAATGATGATGTTGAACGGTGGTGACGTCGAGGACACCCAGCCCGGGACCGCCGCCAACGCCAGCGCTGACGTGTTGACGGCCGAGAGCGCCAGCGCCTGGAAACGCGGTAACTGCGAGAACACTTTCTTGTTGCTGCGCATCGAGTCGCTGATGGTCAGCAGACGCTGGGCGGGGTCATCGGCGTCGGTGGCGAGGTTGCACAGAATGGCGCCGACCAGGTTGCCGCCGGCATCAGCCTCTTCCTCCGTGCGCAGGCTCACCGGGACCATCGCGATCAGCGGTGTGTCCGGCAGCGCGTCTTGCTCGAGCAGGTAATAGCGCAGGGCGCCTGAGCACATAGCCAAGACGACGTCGTTCACCGTCACCCCCGCCGCCTTCTTCACGTTCTTGATCCGGTCCAGTGACCAGGACTGCGCGGCACACCGGCGGGCACCGCCGATCTTGACGTTCAACATCGTCTTCGGCGCCCCGAAGGGCAACGTCAGTTGCTGCTCGAACAGCGCCGCGCGCGCCAACCCGATCGTCGAGGGAGCCAGTGCCGCAAGGGATCCCGCTGTGCGGGCCAATGAGCTCAATGGAGACGACGGACTGGACTTGCGCTTGGGCTTAGGCAGAGTCCACGGGGCGCGAATCTCGGGGTCCTCGGGGTCGGTGGTCAATGCGCGCTGCATCAGCTTCTGCGCGGAGACACCGTCGATCAGCGCGTGGTGCACTTTCGTGTAGATGGCGAACCGGCCATCTTTGAGACCTTCGACGATGTGTGTCTCCCACAGCGGGCGGTGACGATCCAGCAGGCTGCTGTGCCACCGCGAGGTGAGCTCCAGCAACTCGCGGACGCGTTTGGGGGACGGCAGCGCCGAGCGTCGGACGTGGTAGTCGATGTCGACGGCGTCGTCGTACGACCAGCCAAGGTTCGCGACTCCGCCGACAAAGCTCGCGGGACGCTTGCGAAATGTGGGCTGGAAATCCCGCTGAGCGGCCAGGCTCTTGTACAGCTCACTAACGAAGCCGCGGCCGGCGCCCGGCGGGGGCTCGAACAACTGCAAGCCTCCGACGTGCATGGGATGTTCGCGAGATTCCCCCAGAAGAAAGATCGCGTCGGTGGGCATCATCAGTTCCATCCACCTATTAGACCCATTTCGGCCTGATCCGGGAAGCTAACGCGGGATTGGACCCGCGTCAGATCATCAGGTCACGACCGACCATGTCGAGGTCGCGATCAAATCCCCGCGTTCCAGCCCGGCGGAGCGGTGCTCGTGCACCTTGGCGTACTCCCGGGTCGTCACCATGTCGACGAAGGCCTGCGGGGTTGGGTACTCGACGATGAGAATCGCGTCCCACCAAGGTCGTTCGCCATCGCCGATCACCACCGATGGCGCACCCCCCGCATACCGCAGGGTGGCGCCCACGCGTTCCAGGTGTGGAGCCACTTCTCGACCGTATTGCACGTAGCTCTGCAGGCCGCCCTCCGGCTTGAACTTCAACAGGTTGACCATCACCACCGGCGCATCAACCGGTCGCGCCGCGAGCGCGGCGAACTGCTCGGGCGTCGGCTGCAAGCTGCTCATGTGAATCTCCCTGCGCTGGTTACCTTCTGAATACATGCGGGGGCGTGGTTACAGCAGATCCGTGATCGTCTTCAGGCCCGCGTCATAGAGCACACCGGGCAGCATCCCACCGTCGCACTCGATGGTGGTGCCGTTGACGAAGTCGGCCTGTCCACCGGCGAGGAAAACGCAGACCCGCCCGACTTCGGCGGGCTCGCCGGCGCGACGCAACGGGACGGCGGCGAAATACTCTGCGCCATCGGGGTCGTCCTTGGGTAGCACGAACGATCGGAAGTTCTCCGTCATCGTCGGGCCCAGGGCGATGCAGTTGACCCGCACCGTGGGCCCCCACTCTTCGGCCAGGGAGCGGGTGAGGTGGTTGAGACCGCTTTTGGCCGCGCCGTAGGAGACCAGGGTCGGAGACCCGGCCGGATGTCCGGCGCCGCTGGAGATGTTGATGATGCACCCGACGCCGTCCTGGGTTTGCATCTGCCGATAAGCGCGGATCGCGAACCACAATGGGCTGATGAGGTTCATCTGCACGGCGAAGGCGTGAAACAGGGCCGTGCGCGCGTAATCGTCGTCGGCGGCGGGCGCGCCCTGAATGCGTTGCACCAGTTCGGGAATGCTTTCGGCATGCGGCGCGGGAACGGTTCCTCCGGCATTGTTCACCAGGATGTCGACCCGACCGTGGGTAGCCACGACCCCGGCGACGAACGTGTCGATCGAGCCATGGTCACCCTGATCGCACACCTGTTGGGAAGCGCGGTCCGCCCACTCCGGTTCGATGCCGGGAATGGTGGGCAGCGGTGACCGCGAGCAGCCGATCACGGTCGCACCGGCGCGCAGCAGTTCATGGGCGATGCCCACGCCCACGCCGCGGCTGGTGCCGGTGACGATCGCGACCTTGCCGTCGAGGACGCCCATTAACAGACCCTCTCACGAAACCACCGATTGTTGACAGTCACTGTCATCCAGTCATAGCCTGCCATTTCATTCGCCGATGTGTAAAGAGCGCACCGTCCGGGAGGTCAATGATGAGCAGGCCAGCCAAATTCCGCGTCATCCAGTGGGCCACTGGGGGCGTGGGCAAAGCGGCGATCGGGTGCGTCATCAATCACCCACAGCTGGAGCTGGTGGGGTGCTGGGTGCACAGCGCGGACAAAAACGGTGTCGATGTCGGCCGGATCGTCGGCACACAGGAGCTTGGCGTCACCGCCACCACCAGCATCGACGAAATACTGGCGTTGGATGCCGACTGCGTCATGTACAGCCCGCTGATACCCAACGACGACGAAGTGATCGCCATTCTGCGGTCCGGCAAGAACGTGGTCACACCCGTTGGCTGGGTCTACCCCGACCCGGACAACAAGCGTCACCGGGCCGTCGCCGACGCCGCGACGGAAGGCGGTGTGACGCTGCATGGTTCGGGCATTCACCCCGGCGGCATCACAGAACGGTTCCCGCTCATGGTGTCCTCCCTGTCGTCGGCGATCACGCACGTGCGTGCCGAAGAGTTCTCCGACATCCGCACCTACAACGCGCCGGACGTGGTGCGCCACATCATGGGATTCGGGGGTACCCCGGAGGAAGCCACACAGGGGCCGATGGCCGGTCTGCTAGCAGGGGGTTTCAAGCAGTCGGTGCGGATGATCGCCGACCACATGGGCTTTCGCATCGATCCCGACATCAGGACGGTTCAGGACGTCGCCGTGGCGACCGCCGACATCGACTACGATCCCTTCCCGATCACGACCGGCACGGTGGCCGCACGCCGGTTCCGCTGGCAGGCCCTCGTCGATGGCGAGCCGGTCATCACCGCGGCGGTCAACTGGCTGATGGGTGAGGAAGATCTGGCCCCGGCCTGGAATTTCGGCGGGCGGGGTGAGCGCTTCGAGGTCGAGATCACCGGTGACCCCGACGTGAGTCTGACCTTCAAGGGTCTGCAACCGGAGACGATCGCGGAGGGCCTGGTGAAGAATCCGGGCGTCGTGGTCACCGCCAACCACTGCGTCAACGCCATTCCTGACGTCTGCGCCGCCGAGCCGGGCATCAAGACCTATCTCGACTTGCCGCTGTTCGCCGGACGTCCGGCTCCCGGCCTCGCCGCGGGAAAGCCATGACCGAGTTCCTCGAAATGCAGCGGGGTGTAGGGCTGCAGATGGGACCCGCCAGATGAGCTACAGCCACCACGATTCGATGCGTGGGCACGTCGCGATCGTCACCGGTGCCGCCCAAGGCGTCGGAAAGGGCGTCGCCGCAGCGCTCCTCGAACGCGGTGCGGCGGTGCTACTGGTTGACATCCAGGAGGAGGTGCTGAACAGGACCGCCATCGAACTCGAGTCGATCGGGCGGATGGAACGGCTCGTCGCGGATTTGCGCGACCCGGACAGCGCGCAGCGTATCGTGGCCGCAGCGGTTGACGCTTTCGGCACGGTTCACGGCCTGGTCAACAACGCCATCGCCACCAACGAGCCGAAGGCGTTCGTCGACATCACCACCGAAGACCTGGCCCTCGGCTATGACGTGGGCCCCCGCGCGACGTTCCTGCTGATGCAGGCCGTGCACCCGTTGATGGTGGAGGCCGGCGGCGGATCGATCGTCAACCTCGGTTCGGGGACGGGCACGGGCGGCGAACCCAAGTGGGGCGGCTATGCCGCGGCCAAGGAAGGCATCCGCGGGCTGTCGAAGGTGGCCGCGCTGGAATGGGGGCGCGACAACATCCGTGTCAATGTCATCTGCCCCTTCGCCGAATCGGACGGCGTCAAGTTCTGGAAGTCGTTCGCGCCCAAGGAGTACGACAAGGCCGTGGGGCGGGTCCCGATGAAGCGTATCGGCGACGTCCGCACTGACGTGGGTGCGCTGGTGGCGTTCCTACTCGGCGATGACGCCACCTTCATCACCGGACAGACCATTCACGTCGACGGTGGGATCGGCTGCTTCCGATGACCGGCGAGTCGCTTCGCGACCGGCAGCGCGCGCAGATCCGGGCCGATATTCGGCGTGCGGCGTTTCGCCTATTCGTCGAGCGCGGGTACGACGCGGTGACTACAGAGGAGATCGCCACGGCCGCAGGCGTTTCGCCACGCACGTTCTTCCGGCATGTGCCGGCGAAAGAAGAACTTCTGCTCGCCCCGGTGCGATACGGTGGCGCCGCGATCGTCAATCTCCTCGAGGGGCGGCCCGCCGCCGAGCCACCCGATGTCGCCTTGATCAACGCCATCGTCACGCGGACCCGCTCATTCCAGCAGGCCGACACCGAGGAATGGCGCGAAGCCCTGCTGGTGGCGCCCGACCTGCTCGCCAAGGTCACGGTGCACCGGCCGGCCGATAAGGAGCGAGCCACCAAGCTGATCGCCGAACGGATGGGCGCCGACCCCGAGGCCGACATTCGTCCGGGCCTGCTGGTTCAACTCGCGTTCGCGGCCGCCGACTTCGCCTTTCAGCAGTGGGTGCGACGGTCGGGGACACCGTGGCCACTGGACCGCTACGTCACCGATGCGCTGGAGGCGGTCAAATCTGGGCACTGGAAACGGAAATGAGTTGTTCAGTGCCGCTGCAGCACTTCGGGATTGGCGAGCCGAATGGGCGTCCCGTCCAGCCACGCCAGCACCGATTCCACCGTTTCGGAGTAGAAGACGCCCAGCATTTCACGCGTGACATATCCCAGGTGGGGAGACAGCGTCACGTTTGAAAGCTGCCGCAGCCGATGGTCTTTCGGCAGCGGCTCGGTGTCATAGACGTCGAGGCCCGCCCCGGCGATGCGCCCGGTTTCCAGCGCGGCCAGCAGGGACGCTTCGTCGACGATCGGCCCCCTGGAGGTGTTGATCAGGTAGGCGTGTGGCTTCATCAGCGCCAGTTCCGCTTCGCCGACCAGTCCCCGGGTGCGTTCCGAGAGCACCAGGTGAATGGAGACCACGTCCGAGGATGCGAACAGCGTGGCCTTATCGACTCGGCGTGCGCCCGCACTCGCGGCGGCGTCCTCGGTGAGATTGCGACTCCACGCGATGACATCCATGTCAAAGGCCCTGGCGTACTCGGCCATGCGTCTGCCGACCCTGCCCAGCCCGAGCAGGCCGAGGGTCTTACCGGACAAGGTCATACCCGCGCTGGTCTGCCACCCGCCATCACGCATGCTGCGATGCTCTTCGGCGAGATTGCGCACCGTCGCAATCATCAGACCCCAGGCGAGTTCCGGCGTGGCGTCGCGCATGGACCTGAATCGGGGATGGGCAAAATCCGAGTGCGCCACCAGAATAGCGTGCTCGCCGGCCGCGGCCACGTCCATGTTCGGCAGGCTCCTGCCGACAATAGTGAGCAGCTTCAGGTTCGGTAGCCGCTCGATCAAGGTCCGCGGAAACGCCATTCGCTCTCGCAGGGTGCACACCACATCAAACGGCCGCAAGGCCTCGGCGGCCTCGTCTTCACCAAGGTGGCGGCCGAAAACGGTTACCTCGGCCCGCTTTTGCACCGGTGACCAGTCGGCAACCTGTAACGCCACGCCGGCGTAGTCGTCCAGAATCGCTACCTTGGGCATGCGGTCTCCCCACTCACCTGCATGACTCACTGGAACATCACGTCGCGGGCGCCGTCAAGGTCGCGACGGTGGTCTGCATGTGGGCGGACCCGTGGACATTGCCGAACACCCACCGCATACTCATCGACTGGGCCTCGGCTCGCTGTATTTCTGCTCGGGTCGGCATGGATGATCAGCGGCGCGCTCATGGCGCTCAACCCACCGCCGCACGATGTTCGCAGAGCGGCGGCGCTGCCGTTCATCGGCTGGATCACGCTGGCTTTCGGGGTCTACATAGCCATCAAAGCGTGTACACGACCGACATGGCGGGCTCCGGCGAACCGCCCCGCCATGAGCGGGATCACCGGGTGGACGGCACACATCATGGAGCAGACCGCGTCCAACGAGCTGATCCGTCCACTGAGCGGGTATGTCGGCCCCCGCAGCGCGCTCTATCGTAAAGACCGTGTTTGCGAAGGTACTGGTCGCCAATCGCGGGGAGATAGCGATCCGCGCGTTCCGCGCGGCCTATGAGCTGGAAATAGGCACGGTCGCGATCTATCCCTATGAGGACCGCAATTCCGTGCATCGGCTCAAGGCCGACGAGTCCTATCAGATCGGCGAGGAGGGCCACCCGGTTCGCGCATACCTATCGGTCGACGACATCGTCGCGACGGCACAGGCTTGCGGAGCGGACGCGATTTATCCCGGCTACGGCTTCTTGTCGGAGAATCCGGACCTGGCGGCGGCGTGCGCGGCGGCGGGCATCACCTTCGTCGGCCCGAGCGCAGAGGTGCTCGAGCTCACGGGCAACAAGTCGCGGGCGGTCGCGGCGGCGCGCGAAGCCGGCCTTCCGGTGCTGGCTTCTTCGGCACCCTCGACGTCGGTCGACGAGCTGCTGGCGGCCGCCGAGTCGATGACCTTCCCGCTATTCGTCAAGGCGGTCGCCGGTGGCGGCGGACGGGGGATGCGCCGGGTGGTCGACACCGCCTCGCTGCCCGAGGCGATCGAGGCCGCCAGCCGCGAGGCCGAATCAGCGTTCGGGGATGCCTCGGTGTTCCTCGAGCAGGCGGTGATCGACCCGCGGCACATCGAGGTGCAAATCCTGGCCGACAGCCAGGGCAATGTCATGCACCTCTACGAGCGCGACTGCAGTGTGCAGCGCCGCCACCAGAAGGTCGTCGAGATTGCGCCGGCACCGAATCTGGACCCAGAGCTGCGCCAACAGATCTGCGCAGACGCGGTGACATTCGCGCGGAGCATCGGGTATACGTGTGCCGGCACGGTCGAATTCCTACTCGATGAACGCGGCAATCACGTGTTCATCGAGATGAATCCCCGAATCCAGGTGGAGCATACGGTCACCGAGGAGATCACCGATGTCGACCTGGTGTCGGCGCAGCTGCGCATCGCCGGGGGACAGAGCCTAAAAGACATTGGTTTGACCCAGGATTCGATCGTCCCCCACGGCGCGGCGTTGCAGTGCCGGATCACCACTGAGGATCCGGCGAACGGTTTCCGCCCGGACACCGGCCGAATCACCGCCTATCGCACGCCCGGCGGCGCGGGAATCCGGTTGGATGGCGGCACGACGCTGGGCGCCGATATCAGCGCCCACTTCGACTCGATGTTGATCAAATTGACATGCCGGGGCCGCGATTTCGCGACGGCCGTGCGCCGGGCACGACGCGCGGTCGCGGAGTTTCGGATCCGGGGTGTGTCGACGAATATTCCGTTCCTGCAAGCGGTCCTGGACGACCGTGATTTTCAGGCCGGCCGCATCACGACATCGTTCATCGAACAGCGCCCGCAGCTACTCACCGCGCGCGGCTCCGCTGACCGCGGCACCAAGATCCTCAACTATCTGGCCGACGTGACCGTCAACAAGCCGCACGGTGAGCGTCCGTCGACGGTGTACCCGCACGACAAGCTGCCAGACATCGATTTGTCTGTTGAGCCCCCGGACGGTTCCAAACAGCGGTTGACCGAACTCGGGCCGGAGCGATTTGCGGCCTGGTTGCGCCAGTCGGCCGGCGTCGGCGTCACCGATACCACGTTCCGCGACGCGCACCAATCCCTACTCGCCACCCGGGTCCGCACCAGCGGCCTGATCAAGGTGGCGCCCTATATCGCGCGGACCACACCGCAACTGCTGTCGATCGAATGCTGGGGCGGGGCGACTTACGATGTGGCGCTGCGGTTCCTGAAAGAAGACCCGTGGGAACGATTGGCGACGCTGCGCGAGGCGTTGCCCAACATCTGTCTGCAGATGCTGCTGCGCGGGCGCAACACCGTCGGCTACACCCCCTATCCGGAGACGGTGACGACGGCGTTCGTCGAGGAGGCGACGGCGACGGGCATCGATATCTTCCGGATCTTCGACGCGTTGAACAACGTCGACTCCATGCGGCCGGCGGTGGACGCCGTGCGCGAAACCGGCGCGGCGGTGGCCGAGGTGGCGATGTCCTACACCGGGGATGTGAGCGATCCGGCCGAAAAGCTTTACACGCTCGACTATTACCTGAAGCTGGCCGAACAGATCGTCGACGCGGGCGCCCACGTGCTGGCGATCAAGGACATGGCTGGGTTGCTGCGTGCGCCGGCGGCAGCGACGCTGGTCTCGGCGCTCAAGTCGCGATTCGACCTACCGGTACACGTGCATACCCACGACACCCCGGGCGGTCAGCTGGCCAGCTACGTGGCGGCGTGGCACGCCGGGGCCGACGCCGTCGACGGCGCCGCGGCCCCCCTAGCGGGAACCACCAGCCAGCCCGCACTGTCGTCCATCGTGGCCGCCGCGGCCAACACGACCTTCGACACCGGCTTATCGCTTTCAGCCGTCTGCGACCTGGAGCCGTATTGGGAGGCGCTCCGAAAAGTGTACGCGCCCTTCGAATCCGGGCTACCCGCCCCGACTGGACGCGTCTATCACCACGAGATCCCCGGTGGCCAGCTATCGAACCTGCGCCAGCAGGCCATCGCGCTGGGACTCGGTGACCGTTTCGAGGATATCGAAAACGCCTACGCCGGAGCCGATGCCATCCTTGGACACCTCGTCAAGGTCACCCCCTCCAGCAAGGTGGTCGGTGACCTGGCGCTGGCACTGGTGGGAGCGGGCGTCAGCGCGCAAGAATTCGCCGACGATCCCGCACGGTACGACATCCCGGAGTCGGTGATCGGGTTTTTGCGCGGAGAACTCGGTGACCCACCGGGCGGCTGGCCCGAGCCGTTACGCACCAAGGCATTAGAGGGGCGCGGCCCGGCGAAACCCGAACAGGCGCTGTCGGCCGACGACGAAAAGGCGTTGGCCACCCCGGGCGTCGAGCGGCAGGCGGCGCTGAACCGGCTGCTGTTCCCCGGGCCGACCAGGGAGCTCGAGGACCATCGCGAACAGTACGGGGACACCTCGCGCCTGAGCGCCAACCAGTTCTTCTACGGACTGCGTCAGGGCGATGAACACCGCGTCGAGCTGGAGCGCGGTGTGGAGCTGTTGATCGGCCTGGAGGCCGTCTCAGACGCGGACGAACGCGGCATGCGCACCGTGATGTGCATACTCAACGGTCAATTACGACCCGTCCTGGTACGTGATCGCAGCGTCGCCTCGGACGTGCCCGCCGCCGAGAAGGCCGACCGTGCCAACCCGGATCACATCGCGGCGCCTTTTGCCGGCGTCGTGACTGTGACCACCGACGTCGGCCAGGAAGTCGAAGCCGGTCAGACGATCGCCACGATCGAGGCGATGAAGATGGAGGCGGCCGTCACCACCCCGAAGTCCGGAAAGGTCGCACGAATCGCGGTCTCGCAGACGGCACAGGTCGAAGGCGGTGACCTGTTGGTGGTGATCGACTAGCGGCGATCGCCGCCGTCAAGCGCGCCTGCCGTTGATCAGCGCCGAGCGCGCCAGCGTCCGCTCCGCCTGCTTCACGTGGGCAGCGTCGACCAGGACACCGTTCACGCCGGTCGCGCCGCGTCCGTTGGCCTCGGATTCCCGGTACGCAGCGACATTGGCTTCGGCCCTGGCGATTTCGTCGGCGGTCGGCGCGTAGACCTCGTTGGCGAAACTCGCCGGGGCTGTTGAATCAGATCAAGCAGGCCGCCCGGGTGGTGCCGAGCAATTTCCTCATCTTGTTCCCCGAGCATGAGAAGCACTCGCTTGACGGACATCAGGAGTCGCTCGACGCGCTCGGTGCCAAAGACGCCGAACGGGCCCGCACCATCGCCGAAAGACACGTGCTGGACGCCGGACGCTCGCTCGCCGACCGGCTGGAGCAGCGTGCGGTCACGCCCGGCGCGCCGCCTCCTGAGCCAGTTGAACGCGCGACGTGAGCCCGAGTTTCGTGTACACGTGGGTGAGGTGTGTTTGCACGGTCTTGGGTGAGACGAACAGCCGCTTGGCAATGTCCTTGTTGCCCAACCCTTCACAGACGAGGCGCACGACATCGTGCTCGGCAGGTGTCAACGACGCCCAGCCGCTGGACGGGCGCTTGCGCTCGCCGCGGCCACGCTGCGCGTAGGCGATCGCCTCCTCGGTCGACAACGCCGCCCCTTCGGCCCACGCCGCGTCGAAGTCCGCCTCATCCATCGCGTCGCGCAACGCCGCAACCGACGAATCGTAGCTGTCTTGATGGACCTTGAACCGCACGTTCTGGGTGCGCTGGCGGAAGGCGTCGGCGGCTCCGAAGAGGCGCGCGGCTTGCTGAGTGTCGATATCTCTGGCCAGTTCGGCGAGGCATTCAAGGATGCCGGCAAGCGGTTGATAAACCCCAGAGCTGGCGGCACAGGCAAGCGCATCATGGGCGTCACGTTCTGCGTTCCCTCGACTGCGCTCTGCGATAGCAACCCGAGCGCGGGCCAGTAGCGCCGCCACCAGGTGCCACCCCGTCGCCACCGAAGCCGCTTCGTCGGCCAAACTGCGCGCCAACACGAGGTCGCCCTCCGCCAGCGCCACTTCAATGGTGTTGAAGGCACGTTGCACCACTGCCATCTGGGGTTGGGACACACCGATGTGGTGCGAGGCCCGCTCGCTCGCGTCATGAGCGGCGCGGACGTCGCCCGCGGCCAGCGCCGCCACCGACGACGCCGCGTGGCCCATTCCCTTGAAAATTTCATCCATGTCCGACGCGGTCTCGAGTGCCTTATCTACCACAGCGCGCGCCGTATCGACGTCACCCTGGTGTGCCAGTGCCATAGCCAGACCCATCCCTGCGATTGGTTTGAGAAACTCGTCGTGATCGGCTTCGCACTCGGCGATTACCCTCTGGAATCGGGCAACGGCGGAGGCAACGTCGCCGTCCATCAACTGCACCCACGCGAGGTACAGGCGACACATCCGCGAGTTGGGCCGGTCGCCAATCGCATCCGCGATATCGCGACCTTCTTCACCGGCGGTGCGGGCCGCGATCGGGTCGCCCACGCTCACCCAGGTGTTCGCCTGCCAGGCGAGGATCCGGCTCAGGCTCCATCGATCGTCCAAACTGCGGGCATACACCATTGCCTCTGCGTAGTACTTTGCGGCCGCCTCCGCGTTGTAATGGACGGCGCCCGCGATCCAGCCACAGGCGGTCAACGTCCTTGCCAGCAGGGCCGGGTCACCGACTTCGCGAGCGATCGCCAGCCCGCGCTCGGCCCGATCGAAGCTGCCGCCGACAAACATGTTCAACACCGCCGCGTCGGCGAGCGCCCGGGCACGCACCGAGGCGGACACCTCGAGAGTGTTCAAATCGCGCTCTCCGAGAACGGTGTCGAACCATGCCCGGCCTTCCAGCACGCGTAAACGCGTGAGCCAAAGTGGTTGGAGCGAGGATGCCAGCGATAGCGCGCGCTCGGTATCGGATGTCTCCAGGTTCCATCCCAACGCGTTGCGCAGGTTGTCCATCTCGGCTTCCGCCTGATCTAGGCGCTGCGCGTAGTCAGTGCGGGCCGGCGCGTCGAGCAGCGCCGCCATCGCCGTGTAGTAGTCACAATGCCGCGACCGGACCACGTCGGCCTCGCCCGACTCCCCCAATTTCTCCAGCGCATATTGGCGCACGGTTTCGAGCAGCCGGTATCGCGTTCTTCCGCCGCTGTTTTCGGCAACCACCAGCGATTTGTCCACCAGCAACGTGAGCTGGTCCAGCACCTGGTAACGCTCGACACCATCGACTCCGGCGACCGCCTGCGCTGCGTCCAGGTCGAAACCACCCAGGAACACTGCCAACCTGCGGAACAAGATCCGCTCCGTATCGGTGAGCAGGGCGTGCGACCAATCCACCGACGCGCGCAACGTCTGCTGTCGACGCACCGACGTTCGCGCGCCTCCGGTGAGCAGACGGAAGCGGTCGTGCAGGCTGCCAAGGATCTCATCAACCGACAACGCGCGCATGCGCGCCGCGGCCAGTTCGATCGCCAATGGCATCCCATCCAGGCGCCGGCAGATCTCGGTGACCGCGCGGGCGTTGTCGTCGTTCACGGTGAAGCCACTTCTAACCAACCGCGCACGGTCGGCGAACAACTCGATGGCGTCGTCGGACAGTGACAGCGAGGGCACCTGCCAACCGGCTTCGCCCGTCACACCGAGCGGCTCACGGCTGGTGGCGAGCACGGTCAGCCGCGGTGCGGACCCGAGGAGGCCAGCGACCATCGCGGCGGACGAGTCGAGCAGATGTTCGCAGTTGTCCACCAGCAGCAGCATGTGGCGGTCGCGAAGATGCTGCTGCAGCGTGTCGATGGTGGATCGACCGGGCTGGTCGGGCAGCCCCAGCGCGCGTGCCGCGGCGACCGGCACGACATTGGGATGGGTGATGGGCGCCAGATCGACGTAACAGATTCCGTCGCCGTACTGCTCGGCGAGGGCCGACGCGACCTGCACGGCTAGGCGCGTCTTGCCCGCTCCGCCGGCTCCGGTGAGGGTGACCAGACGGTTGGTCGCCAGTGTTTCGCATAGGCCATGGATTTCCCACTGGCGCCCAACAAAATTCGTGAGTTGGGTTGGAAGATTATGAGAGACATGAGCTTTTGGTGTACGCAGTGGCGGGAAGTCATTGCGCAGGTCTGGGTGGCACAGCTGCACAACCCTTTCGGGACGGGGCAGGTCCCGAAGCGGATGGCTGCCCATGTCGGCCAGCGACACGTCCGGCGGAAGCTGATCGATGACCAACAGTTCCGTTGCACCCGACAACACCGTCTGTCCGCCGTGCGCGAGATCGCGCAGTCGGGCGGTGCGGTTGATCGTGGGACCGATGTAGTTGCCCTCATCGCGCAGGCGCACTTCCCCGGTGTTGATGCCGATGCGCAGCCGAATCGGCGCCAACGGGGCCCGCTGCAGGTCCAGGGCGCAGGCCACCGCGTCGGACGCGCGAGCAAAGGCGATCACGAAGCTGTCGCCCTCGCCCTGCTCGACCGGGCGGACTCCGTCGTGGGCCGCCACCACGTCCGTCAGCGTCTGGTCCAGCCGCGCGACAGCAACCGCCATTTCGTCCGGCTGGGTCTGCCACAGGCGCGTGGAGCCCTCGACGTCTGCCAGCAGCAACGTCACGGTTCCGGTCGGCAGCTCGCTCACGGCCAGGTCGCTCCACTCAGTCTCGCTCATGCTAGCCAGCATGCGGTGCTGCGGATCGCAGAACATCAGCAAAATTGCTGATGTTCCCTGGCGGCCATGTTCAGGTGGGTGTCTAACCCCGAGAGTAATTAGGTATTTCGCCCGATGGACTGGCGGCGGCGCCGACCAATAGTCGACGTCATGACAACCACCACTCCCGCACCGAGCATCTTTGACAGCACGTGGCCGACCTTCGCGTATCACGACGCGACAGACCCGGACGAGGCGCACCGCATCATCCGGCAAGCCCACCGGCAGGCGCCGATCGCGCTCGGTAAGTTCGGTCCCGAAATTCTCGACTATCGGATGGCCCGCACCGTGCTGCGCGATTCGCGGTTCGCCATACCGCGCGGCATCAGCCTGGTAGTGCAGGGCATCAACTCCGGACCGGTCTGGGACAAGGTCTGCCAGACGCTCATGTCGGTAGAGCCAAACCAACATCACCGGTTGCGCTGTTTGGTGGCAAGGGCTTTCACTCCCCGGGCGGCCGAGCGGATGCGCAGGGCGTGCATCGAGGTGATCAGCAAGCTGGTCGACCGGCACCGCGCCGCCGGCCACTGCGACATGGTCCGCGACATCGCCAGGCAGTACCCGGTTCCGATCATCTGCGCGTTGGTGGGCGCACCGGCTGAAGATTGGCAACTCTTCGCACGCTGGGCCGACGACCTCAGCAAAGCGTTCGACGGCAACGTTGCGGCCGAGGAGTATGCCATTCTGCGGGCCTGGCGGGAGCTCGACGCTTACCTCGAAGAACTGATCTCACGCCGTCGCCGGTCGCTTGGCGACGATCTGATCTCCGACCTGGTCCGCGTCGAAGAGTACGGTGACCGACTCACCCACGACGAACTGGTCAATCTTGTTGCGATCCTTCTCAACGCAGGCACCGACACCACGCGAAACCAATTGGCGGCGGCGGTGCAGGCGCTGTGTGACCATCCGGACCAATGGACGTTGCTGGCCGACCATCCCGAGCTAGCACCGAAGGCGGTTGACGAACTCATTCGCTACTCACCGGTCGTCTTCGCCGCGCTGCGTGTCGCCACCAGCGATGTCGACCTGGATGGTGTTCAGGTGCCCCAAGGGGCATATGTCATGGTCAACACTGCCGCCGCCAATCGCGATCCGGCGATCTACGACGACCCTGATCGCCTCGACATCACACGCGAAGGCGCCGCGCCGGTCCTTACCTTCGGCGGTGGCGTCCACTACTGCCTCGGCGTCCATCTGGCTCGAATCGAGCTCGTCGAGGCGCTGCAGGTGATCACGCAACGGATAGCCAAACCTCGACGGGTCGGACCTGCACTGTGGAAGCCCCCCGCGGGGATCAGTGGTCCGACGTCACTCCCGCTCGCGTTCGACCCCTGACAGGCGAATCCCAACACACTTGATTCCAACGTCTTTCGACGCGTCAGGTCAGTGCGGGCAAGACCTTGTCCGTGAGCAACTGGACCGACTTCCACGCTTCGTCGACCGGCATGCCGCCGACCAACGGGTGCATGACGAGCGGCCCGAAATCATCGGCCTCACGCACCTCCGTGATCAGCTGGCCGGGAGTGAGAAAGCGGTATCGTCCCGATGCCCTGACCTGGTCAAGAGTCTGGACACCCGGCAAGTGCATGAGCGAACGCTGGTCGGTCGACCATTGACCGTAAGTGACTGCTTCCCAGAGGATGTGTTCACCCAGCTCGGCCCATGCCCTGTCCGGATCCTCGTGCAGGTAGATCATTCCGCGGTTGACCGGTCCCGGCATGAGGATGAACGGTGACGTGCCGGCCTCGGCGCACAGCTCGCGGTAGTAATCGGCGATGTCGGGCAAGTGGTCCGCCAAACTGAGCGGCAGCCGGAACCGGGCCGCGCGACGCGCCGTGGCACGAGCGCCGCCACCTACGTACAGCGGTGGATGCGGTCGCGTCCAGGTGCCGGTGCAGATTCCAGTTTCCGCATCAGCGCCGGACCAGACCGCCAGCATGCGTTCGAGCAGGCCATCCATCAGCACGCCACGCCGCCCGAAATCGACTCCTAGGGAGTCGTATTCGACGGGGCGATATCCGAGTCCCACGGTGGTGTGCAGACGGCCGCGGCTCATGTTGTCGACGAGTGCGATGTCTTCGGCGAGCCGCACGGGATTCCACAGCGGTCCCAGTGCGCAATCGACGCTGGCGATCAGTTTCGACGTCCGGGCCAAGAACATCGCCGCGGCCATGATCGGATTGCAGCTCCACCCGTGCCCGGTCGCGTGGTGCTCGTCGACGCTGATCGAGGTGATGCCGCGGGATTCCCCCCACTCCCCGAGCTCAAGGGCGGCGGACAAGAGCGTGGCCTCAGTGCGTGGATCGCCGTGCGGGGACGCGAAGTTGAAGCGCAGCACCGTCAACAAGATGTCCGGCTCCGCTACGCTTCCGGCCCGGCCGCCGCCTGCAGGAAGGCAGGAAAGTCCGGGAACAGTGCTCGATCGACGATCTCGATGCGGGTGCCCGCCGCGTCCACGTAGTAGGCGAATAGCGCTAAATCCGGCGGTGTGGTGTCGGCAGTTGCTTCGAAGGTGAAGCCGTTGTCCGCCAGTACCTTTGCACTCTCGGCCAGGTTGTCCGTCCAGTAGCCGAGGTGATGAATCGCGTTGCCGGGTGCCGCAGTCCACGCCGTCCCTGGTACCTCTTTGATCAGCTCGACGTGTGGAGGCTGCAGCGAGTAGACGAAAGTCGAAGTCACCTCTTGTGTTCCGCTCACCGTGCGAAACGGCAATGTGTAGCTCACGGGGCTGATCCAGCGGTAGCCGGCCAGCGCGCTCAGCCGGGCCATCGCCGCGTCGAGGTCGGGCACGATGATGCCGGTGTGGTAGAAGTCCTCGGGCCGTAGTGCGAATGCCGTCATGCGTTCCTCGCTATCTGATTGCGAAGCCAGGCACTTTCCCAGAAGTTGGTGCTGCTGGCGAGAAGTTTTTCATGGGCGTCCCGCAACACCTCGCGCGCCCCCGGATGGTCCGCGGGGACAAGCGCGGCAAGGTGGATGGCATGCAACGCGCGATCGGCGGCCAGGTGCGCGCGGGCTCGATCCAGCAGCGCGTCGGCGCCGGCAAGCTCGACCACGTCGGCGGCGACGGCATCGAATCCGACGGGGTATAGCTCGGTGGTCGATTCGTGGTGGAACCAGCCCGAGTAGTTCTCCCAGATGGCCCGCACATCCCAGGCCACTTTGCCGTACCCTTGACCCACTTCGCATTCGGCGGGCAGGACGATTTCCCGCATCAAGGTGCGGACGTCCTTGCCGGCGTTCATTCCGGCGACGGTCTGATCGTGGATGCACTGAATCGCGTCGCGCAGCCGAGTCAGTTCCGCGTCGATACGTTGGGCACCGGTGATCGGCTCGAAGTGACCGGTCACCAGCACCTCGGCCTGCAGGCTGCGGACCCTCTCCACCGAGGCGATAGCCGCCAACGCGTCCCGATAGCGATCGCCGCGCATGGTGACGAGATTCGGAATGTGGCCAAAGAGCGGCCCAAACGTGTTTCCACACAGACAGACTCGCTCGTCCGGCAGCCAGATCACCAGCGAGTCGGTGGTCTCGCCGCCGGGCACGGAGATCAACTCCATGCGCCGCCCGCCGACCTCCAACCAGAGGGTGTCGTGGAAGTCGATGTCGACGACGGGCACGCTCTGACCGGGCAACCGCGTAGTGCCCAAGCGCCGTTGGATGGCGTGGATACCGCTGGCCAGGGTGTCCTTGAAGGCGAAAGCGCTGCGGCTGGCCCGGTACGGGATCAGCCGATCGTTGTCGTCTCGCCAGGCCTTCCAATTCGCCTGCGCGACAACGGTCGTGTCGGGATCGCGCACGCTGTCCAGGCCACCGACATGATCTACATGGCCCTGCGTGAAGATGATGTAACGCACCGGTGAGGAGTCCACGGCGTCGAAGTTGGCGCGATGCACCGGTCCCTCGAAGCCCATGCCGGTGTTGACGATTACCCGGCCCTCGGTGGTCGTGAGCAGATACGAGTTGGACAAGCCGGGTGAGCACCATAAGCCCGGTGCGATCTGTTCGGCCTGCTCGGCCGACGCCGGGCGCATCGCCTCAGCGCCCGGTCTGTTCCGATAGACAGGCTCTGACATCGCTGGTGGCTCCTCTATTCGGGACGGACGTCGAACTTGTCGAAGTAGAAGTCGAAGCGACTGCGGAGCTCGTCCGCGGAGATGCCGAAATGCCGCTGCAGCTCATAACGGATTCGGCCGTGTTTGCCGCGCGGATTACCGTCCAGGTAGCGCTGAAAACGTTGTTGCACCTTGGGCGGTAAGTCGACAGCCGCGCACTGGTAAAGCCGCTCGAGCACCGCCATTTCGTTGCCGCCCAACTGGTGGAAGTTGATGTCGATGCTGCGGTCGGACGCCACCAGCTGGCGGTCACGTACGCAGGCGCTGAGCAGCCGGTACACGCGGTCACTCCAATAGTCCAGCAGCCACTGCGGGTCAATGCTGGTGCGGCGCAGCCGATCCGAGTAGGCCATCATGGTGATCGCCGACTGGATCACCGCGCCGGGGTCGCGGTGGGTGAAAGCCACTGTCGCGTCGGGAAAAGTCGCCATGAGCGGACCGAGCTGCTCGCAGTGCTGCGGACTCTTGAGCACCCAGGTGTGCGGCCCGCGCAGGAAGGTCAGCGCCTGCAACACCTTCCTCATGTAGGCATAGTGCCGGGTTTGGTCGAGGCCCAGATAGTAATCTCGCCAGTCAGGCACTCGGGCATGCCATTCCAGCACGTATGAGGCCAGATCGAGGTCAAGAAGCTCGACCTCCTCCTCGATCGCCTCGGGGTACCGGTCATGCATGGCGGCTACCACCGGCGCGCTCGCCATCAACGCATCGTGTTCTGACTTGGCACGCGCATAGCGGGGATCGACGCCGCAGATAGCCGGGCCCTGCCCGGGGGCGGGGATGGGATCCTGGCTCTCCCAATACGGCAGGGCACGCCGGCGGGGATCGGCGGCAATGAGATTCACCAGATGTGTGGTGCCCGAACGCGGCATCCCAACGACGATGAACGGTTTTTCGATCGGGATGGATTCGATCTCGGGGTACCGCTGAATGAGCTCGGTAAGTGACAACCGGTTGCGCAGCAGGCGCACGATTCGTTGGCGCAGGGAGCCCCGGGTGAGCTGGCGCAGGCCTTCGTCGGCTTCGATCGAGGCGACGTGCATCCGCAGGCGGTCAATGAAGCCATCGGCGTCGTCGAGGTCGGCGGTTGCGGGTGTCAAGCCGGCCTGCTCGATCGCCTCCGCGACCATCCTGTCGATGTCGAGGTCGACGGGCTCGGCTTCGGTGAATTCCAGGATCCGGCGCTGCACGTCGGTCAGCTGGGGCGCGGTCAAGTCGTCGAAGTCGATGTCGTCCGCCACAGAACCCACCGGGACCCCTCTTTGACGCGTCAGGTGAGAGATATGACAGAGACGCTAGACGCGGCGCAGATGCGTCGCTCATCCGCCTCGCTCGCGGTCGCGCTACAGGTTGGCCAGGTCGTCGGGAACGTCGACCTTGTGTTCTTGCAGCGCCTCCAGCGGTACCACCTCAAGGGTGCTCTCGTGAGTTGCCGCCAACACCACCGGCGCGGCACAACCGTCGTCGTGGGCGCGTAGCCAGTTCAGCGCGGTCACGCACCAGCGGTCGCCCGGCAGCAGGCCGGGGAACCGATACTCGGGAACCGGCGTCAACAAGTCGTTGCCGATGGAGCGCTGGTGCTCCAAAAATTCGGCGGTCATCACCGCGCAGATTGTGTGGCGCCCGAGGTCCTGAGGGCCGGTCGAGCAACAGCCATCGCGGTAGAAGCCGGTCAGCGGGTCTGTGCTGCACGGTTCCAGCGGACCGCCTAACACATTTCGATCAGGCACCCGTTCAGTATTGCGCTCCCGGGGGTGAAGTTTGAGGCGATTCCGCCGACTGCCTTGATCGGGTTTTCCCGACGTGGCTAGCGGCGCCCGCCGGTGTGGACGCCTGCGCATCGGGCGTGTTAACTCGAAGCGATGTCGACACCGCCTAACCAACCCCTAAATGGGCCCGGTGAGCCGCCCTGGGGATGGCGGCCGCATGGTTACGGATCGCAGCCGGATCCGCACACCCCATCGCCGCCGCCGGGGTATCCGCCCCCTCAGGCCTACCCCGGATACTCCGGCTATCCGGGCCATCCCGGTTACCCAAGCCATGTTGACCCGCAGGCGCCCTTTGGGCGCGACCACGCTACCGGGCTGCCGCTTTCGGATAAGTCCGCCACCACCGCCGGCTTGCTTCAGCTTTTCCTTGGCATGTTCGGAATCGGTCGCTTCTACATCGACTCGACTCAGATTGCGGTGGCGCAGCTATGCCTTGGGCTGTTCGGAGTTCTCTTCAGCGTGTTCTGTTTAATCGGTCTGCCGGTTCTGCTCGGCAGCATCGTTTGGGCCATCGTCGACGCGATCATGATCTTCACCGGCAACGTCAAAGACAATCACGGTCGCAAGCTGCGGTAGGCATCCGAGAGCCCGCCGTCCTAGGGGCTTCTCATGATCGATTGCCCGACAAGGTATTTGGTACACAGTCGGGGCGCATTTTAACCTCACCGGCAGGCATGACGCTGTGGGCTCGCCGATGGCCGATGGTCACGGATTGGTCACGATGAGGAGCGAAGGTCACCGCTCGAGGATGCCCATGACGGCACCATAACGATCGTCATCTGAAGTCGTCGCGACGCGCTGAGCAAATCCCAGGGAAATCGCCCCGAAAACTTATCGTCACATCGTGGAACGACGTACGGCCTTGAAAATCCCTCTGTTATTGGCCGCGGGCGCCGCAGTTGCCCGGATGCCGCGGGCCGCCGCGGAGGAAGCGGGCCGATGGTCACCCGAGCGCGCCAATCGTTGGTATCAAGCGCAGGGCTGGCTCGTTGGATCGAACTACATTCCGGCGAGCGCCATCAACCAGCTCGAGATGTTCCAGCCTGACACCTTCGACCTGCGGCGCATCGATACCGAGCTTGGCTGGGCCCAGTTCTACGGCCACAACACCGCACGTGTGTTCCTTCACGATCAGCTTTGGGCGGCCGACCAGCGCGGCTTTCAAACTCGCCTCGGGCAATTCGTCGACATCGCGGCGCGTCACCGCATCAAACCGCTGTTGGTTTTCTTCGACTCCTGCTGGGATCCGCAACCCCGCGCAGGGCGCCAGCGGGCGCCGAGGCCCGGCGTGCACAACTCGGGCTGGGCGCAGAGCCCGGGCGCCGAACGCCTCGGTGATCCAAAGTACGTCCCGGTCATGCGTGACTACGTCACGGCGGTGATGACCCAATTCCGCAACGACGACCGAATTTTGGGCTGGGACCTGTGGAACGAACCCGACAACCCCGCGCGCCAGTACCGCAATGCCGAACGAAGCGACAAGGAGCAACTGGTCGCAAACCTGCTCCCCCAGGTCTTTCGCTGGGCCCGGGCCGTGGATCCCAGCCAGCCGCTGACAAGTGGTGTGTGGCGGGGTGATTGGGGACAGCCGCAGGGACGCAGCGCAATCAGTGACATACAGCTCGCCAACGCCGACGTGATCACCTTCCACTCCTACGCGGGACCAGCTGGGTTCGAGAACCGGATCAACGAACTCACCCCGTTGGGCCGGCCGATCCTGTGCACGGAATACATGGCGCGACCCCAGGGCAGCACCGTCCAATCAATTCTGCCGGTGGCAAAGCGCCACAACGTCGGCGCGATCAACTGGGGTTTGGTGGCCGGCAAGACGCAGACCTACTTCCCCTGGGATTCATGGGATCACCCTTACACCTCGGTCCCTAAAGTGTGGTTCCACGATCTGATCCGGCCCGAGGGGCGACCGTTCCAAGACATCGAAGCGCTGACGGTTCGAAAGCTGGCCGGCAGCCAGACCTGAATCAGGTGAGTTCGCCGCCGCCGTTCCGGTATTAGGGTTCTACCAGCACAGAAGCGGGCGGCGATGCGCGTCGGTGTTTGTCGGCGGCGGGCGGCACCATGCAGCTGATAAACCTGAGCGAGGCCGAGCTCATCGCGTCGGGCGGGGCGATCCGTGGGCGATCAACCAGAGCCTGCAGGCCGGCAGCCCCCTTCAGATTTCACTGCTGGCGGAGACCGTTCATGGCGCGGGGCGGCACACCGCCGAGGCCGACCGCGCCTTCGAGGAGGCCCAGAGACGCTTCACCGAATCTTGGAACCACATGCTGGTGGCCATCCCATCAAGGACGCCGATGAAGTACAGCGGGGTGACCAAATCCCTTGGCGCACAAACCGAGCAATCCGCAACGCCTACTCAGACACTTTGCGGAAGTCGATGGACGTTCTGGATACCGCCGGCTGCGACCCCCGGACAACGGTCGACACCCGGATGCAAAGCCCGTTGAAGCCGGGTGAGGCAAGAAACCTGGGCCCGATCGCCGGGACCGGCGGTATCCCAGGCATCCCAGGGATCGGGGCGGCGGACCTGGGAGAAGTGGTGGAGGTAGCTTCAGAAGCTGCGTCGTAAAGAAGACAAACGCACGTGGGCGTCACCACCTTCGCAACCGCCGTCAGCGGCAGCAAAACGTCCCACGAGGCACCGGCAGCTAGACGGCGACGTGGTCGGCGCAGTCGACTCGCAGGTCCGAGATAGACATTGGTGTGTCATAGAACTTACAGCGGTAGCTGCGCGCACCGGTCTGGGATGTTTCGAGTTGGACGCAGGTGCTGCAGGCACGCACGACGGGAAGCATCTGTGCGTCATGGAGTTTGGCCATCACAACGAGGAGCGTGTCGAGCAACCGTTCGGCTTCGGAGCGGTCGAGTTTGGATGTGGCGATCTCGGCAGGTGCGGTCCAGCGTGCCAGCTCGGTCGCGGTTTTGCGGCCGGCCGGGGTGAGTACCAGGCCGTGGCGGCGGCGGTCGTCGGGGTCTGGGGTGCGCACCACCAAGCCTTTGCGGACCAGTGCGGCGATTGCGTCGCTGACGGTGGGATCGGCCACGTTGAGTTCGCGGGCCAGCGCTGTGCTACGTGCCGCAGGCGGCGGTCCGACGTAAAGCCAACTGAGCACCCGCATTTGGGTGCTCGACAGATCATGTATTTCGGCGGCCCGCCTGGCCAGGACGTGCAGAGCGCCGCCGACTCGGTCGAGCGCGGCGACGATCTTGGAGTCCAGGCTTCGGTGGCGTGCGCCGTCGGATTTCAGAACACAACCTCGCTCAGCTTGTCCGTGGCGACGTCAAAGACGAAGCCACATACGGATTCGTGCTTGGTGACGAACGGGCCGGCCTCGATACGGCGCAGCGACTGGCGGACGTCATCCTTGGGGTCGAACGTGCCCGCATATGTGGCGTTGTCGGCCAGGTATTCGCCGGTGACCATCACTGTGACCTCTTCCTCGGTGCTTGCCGTCGAGTTGGCGTCCGCCATCGCAGCGTATTTGGGGCGCGCCTAGCACCCGACGTTGCGAATCACCGTGATCGTAACGCTTAGGACTCCTTGGGGTTTATTGCATCATGGTCTCATTCGCGTCATCAACGCAGTTCAACGCGGCTCAAGCCCGACCGAGGACGACATATGCCCAAACTTTCCCGCAGCGATTGGTACGACCTGGCTCGCGACACCAACTGGACGCTTCGCTACGTCACCGAGGACGAAGTGTTTCCCGAAGAGCTTTCGGGCACGCACCGGGTCTCCTCGGAGGCCTGGCTCAAGTGGGACGAGCCATACAAAGTCGGTTACCGCGAGTACGTGCACAATCAGGTCACCAAGGACACCACGACGTACTCGCTGAAGAACGCCATCGGACGATCGAAGCTGTTCGAGCAACTCGACCCGGGATGGAAGTCGGTCATCGTGGCGCATTACGGCGCCATCACCATGCCCGAATACCTGGCGTCCATCGGTGAAGCGCGGATGGGAAGGTTCGGCCGCTCGGCGGCCTGGCGTAACACCGCGACCTTCGGCACCCTCGACGAGGTCCGCCATGGCCAGATCCAGGCGTTCTTCCCCTACGGCCTACTCGCCAAAGAGCCGCGAGGCGATTGGGCGCTCAAGGCGTTTCACACCAACAACTGGATCGTGCTCGCGGTGCGCTACTTGTTCGACGACATGTTCGTGGCCAACGACGCGTTGTCGATCGCGCTGCAGTTGACCTTCACCCTGGAGACCGGGTTCACCAACCTGCAGTTCCTCGGCATGGCCGCCGACGCCATCGACGTCGGCGACCTGGAATTCGGCGCGCTGATCAGCTCCATCCAGACCGACGAGGCCCGCCACGCCCAGCAGGGCGAGCCCACGATCAAGGTGCTCACCGACAACGGTGAGGCCGAGTGGGGCCAGTTCCTCATCGACCACATGTTCTGGCGGTCGTGGCGCATCTTCGCTCTGCTGACGGGTCTGTCGATGGATTACTACACGCCGCTAAAGAGCCGGCGGATGAGTTTCAAAGAATTCATCGAGGACTGGGTGGTCAAGCAGTTCGCCGACCAGTTCCGCGACTACGGGCTCGAATTCCCCTGGTACTGGCAGGAATTCATCGACGAGCTGACCTGGTATCACCATGCCATCCATTTGGGTGTGTGGTACTACCGGCCCACCGTGTGGTGGAACCCCGACGCGGGCGTCTCCGAGGCGGAGCGGCTGTGGCTGGAGGAGAAGTACCCGGGCTGGAACCGCGATTTCGGCAAGCAGTGGGATGTCATCACCGACAACATCCGCGACGGCGACATCGACGCCACCCTGCCTGAGACGCTGCCGATCACCTGCAACCTGTGCCAGTTGCCGATCGTGCGAGCCGCCGGGGTGATCGTCGGCGCGCACACCGATGCCGCTCCACTGACGCACGTGCACAACGACCGCAAGTACCTGTTCTGCTCGGAGCCGTGCCGGTGGATCTTCACCCAACGGCCCGACCGGTTCGCCGGCCACCAGTCGCTGATCGATCGGGTCCTGTCCGGCGAGATCAGCCCACCCGACCTCGGCACCGTCTTGCAGTACTTCGGGCTGTCGGCCGACGAACAGGGCCAAGACGCCGACAACTACGGGTGGGCACGCAACGGTGCACGCCACGGATCGAAGGGCTGACAATCGTGGCGCTGCTTCCCCTGACTGCTCTGTTCGAGGGCGACGTGCTCGAACTGCTCATCCCCGTCGATGACGCCGACAGCGTCGAAGCTGTCAGCGCAGCGATCGCCCATCACGTGGTCGGTCACCGCGTCGCCGAACGCGATGCCCCAATCCGGCTGCGGCACAACGGCAACGTGCTGGACCCCAAAGCGGGAATCGGGGCGTCCGGAGTCGGGCCACTGGACCACGTCGAGGTGTTCTATGACCAGCGCTAGCATCTGGACCCCGGTGGCCACCCTCGATGATCTCTGGGAGGGCGAGGTGGCGGAATTCCAGGTGGGGGGTCGATCGATCCTGCTCGCCCACCTGCGCAGCGGAGAAATCCGCGCCTATGACGGTTTGTGCCCGCACGCCGGGTTCCCGCTGGCTGACGGCGACGTCGACGGCGACATCTTGACGTGCAGCGCCCACAGCTGGGAATTCGACCTCGCCACCGGCGCCGGGGTGAACCCGGCCGACTGCCGGCTGCACACCCACCCGGTTCGCCTCGACGGCGACCAGATCGCCGTGTCGCTCACCGAAGGAGACCACCGATGACCGCCGCTGCAGAACAGGACAAACTCGTCGGTCCGGTCGTGCGCGGTTTCGACCCCGACATCGTCGCCGCCCTGGCCGACGCCGTCGTCTCCGACAATCCCAACGCCGCCATCACCATTGAGGACCACGGCGGCTATGTCCGCATCCACGCACCGCGATTCCTGCGCGTCACCCGCGCGAGCCTGGAATCAGCTGCAGGCCAACCGTTCCCGCTGGCCACCCTGGAGCCGGCACTGGTGGCATTCGCCGGCCGTATCCGCTACATCGGCGACGACGAACTGCACTGGTACCTGGATCGAGAGGACTGACACATGACCGCCGCGAAAACCCGACCACTCAAGACCTGGAGCATCGCCGGCGACACCCGGCGCAAACCCACCGAGTACGAAGCCGTCACCGGCAGATTCCACTATCACTTCAACCGCCGGCCGGCTCCCTTCGACCTCGATCCCGGCAGCGCCATCAACCGCTGGTATCTAAAACATCGCGAAGGCTCACCACTGCAGGCCGAAAGCTGGGAAGGCTTCCGAGATCCGGCTGCGCTGAACTACCGCCGCTACATCGCGCTGCAACACGACCGCGAGGTCTACGCCGAGGGCGTGGTCGACCACTACGAGGCACTCGACGGCGACGGCAAGCTCGATCCCGCCTGGATCGAGACCCTCGCCCGCATCTACGTGCCCGCCCGCTACTTGTTTCATGTCCTGCAGATCACCAGCCTTTACGTCGGACAGCTCGCGCCGAGCGCGTACATCACCAACGCGGCGTTCTTCCAAGCCGCCGACGAACTACGGGCATTGCAGTGGATCGCCTACCGTGCCAAGTCGCTGTCGCTCACCCACGGCACGCATTTAGCCAATACCGAAGCGACACGGCGAACCTGGGAGACCGACCAGGCTTGGCAGCCCGCCCGCGAGACGCTGGAACGCCTGCTGCTGGCCTACGACTGGGGCGAGGCCTTCACCGCGCTGAACTTGGTGGTCAAACCAGCGCTCGACGCGTTGTTCAAAGAGGCGTTCGTCGCGCTGGCAACCGACCGTGGCGACGGCCTGACGGCGGCGCTGCTGCAGGAATCCGGCGTCGATACCACCCGCAACCAAGCCTGGAGCGCCGCACTCGCCCGCTACGCGCTGACCGCCAATTCCACCAACGGTGCGGTCATCGACGGCTGGATCGAAAAATGGCGCCCCCGCGCCGACCGGGCCGTCGCCGGCCTCGCCGACGCCCTGCCGGATCCCGGCGCTACCCGGGAGCGGGTCGCGCGCTCCGTCGCCGCATTCACCGACGAGTGGGCGGGCTAGTCACACCGACCACTCCGTAGACACCGTTACTGCCCCGGATGATGCGAAACGAAACGGCTTGGCGCAGCGTATTTACGACGCCGCGAAGTCACCGACGGCGGTCATCTTATTGCCGTCCCAGGCGGTGGCGAAGCCGCCCGCGTTATATGCACAATTCAGGATGATCGTACGGTGTGGGGGACTTTGCATCCACATATCGAGGGCTTTGTTGGGATTCGCGGCGGATCCGGTGCCCCAGAAGACGATCTCGCCCGAGTACCTGCTCCGATAGCCCGCATCCGTGATGCGCGCCTGCGGCGAAGAGCCATCCGAGCCGATGTGTCCGTTTACCCCGCTGCGCAGCATGTCGTCGGCGTGGCGCTGGGCCGCTTCGGCCAACCGCGGATCGTCACTGATAGGCCCGCATCCCTGACGAAGCTGGTTGACTCCGCTGTACAGCGCGGTCCCCGAATCGTCCGCGCGCGCTGGGAAGTTGGATAAGGTTCCGGGAGTCGTGACGAAGGCAGTACAGATCGCGATGACGGCGATGCTCTCGACGTTCCTGGCCATGATGCCTCGTGCCATGCGCCCGTTGTACTGCTTTTGGTATCCAAATGTTATCCGTTGTCAACCAAGAACGATGGCGAATCGCAAATCCGTCGGCGCCGCTGACATGGCGCATGACCGCGGTGTCCGACGCGAGCCGCTCCTAGTGGCCGACGTTGTGAACTAGATCGATGGCGTACTGGTTCACGAAGTTGCCGGCCGGTGGATCACCTTTGCCGCACGTCCCGTCGGATTCACCGGGACGTTTGATCCACAGGTAGGCGTCGGCATGCGCGCCCGCAGTAGCCGCGGTAGGCGGGGTGCCCAGCGCACGACCGCTGGGGTTGCACCAGTTCAGGTCGGAGTCGGGCGCCGGCCCAGCACCGTTGCGAGACGTGTCGATTACATAGTGCGAACCATTCGTGAGCCCGGAAATCGCCTCGCCGTAACCGATCTCGTCCTCGGTGGTGAAGAAGTTCGCAGTGTTGACGCTGAAACCCCGCGCGTGGCCGACACCGGCCTGGTTGAGCCTGGCGGCCATGTCGTCGGCGCTGTGCCAGCGCAGGTGACCCGCGTCGACGTAGACGGCCGCGTTCGGATCCCGGGTCAGCGTGTCGACGGCGTAGCGAATCAGGTCGAAGCGCTCTTGGCGCTGATCACCCGACAGGCAGTCGGCCATGGCGAGCGCATCGGGCTCGACGATGATCGCCACCCGGGAGGCGCCCACACCGGACGCGATGCCGTCGATCCAGCCTCGGTAGTCATCGGCCGACCTCATGCCGCCGGCGGCGAAGCTACCACAGTCGCGGTGGGGGATTCCGTACAGCGCGAGGATCGGGATGGCGCCCGCAGCGGTGGCATCGCCGACATACTTCCCGACCGTTCCCGCCGACGAGCCCGGGACGATCCAGTAGGCCTGCGGTGTGTTGGCGATGGCCGTCAGCTCGGGGCTTGGCGGATCGGCACTCTGCGCGGCGCGCATGGCGGCCGACGTCGGGTTGACGTAGAACGGCGCCCCCGCCAACGGATCCCCGTCGGCAACCAGGCGCACCGCCGGGGCAGGACGAACCTGGTCAGGGCCGCCGAATTGCGCAATGCCGGTGACGGCCGCAACCGTGAGCAAGGGGACGATCCATCGCGCGACTGCACCAGCAGCGGAGATCTTCACCTCAGAGAAGTTAGTGGCTCGCGGTCATCCAGCGCCAATCGTCGACGCCCCGATCCATGGTTCGGTCGTTCTGGAGATGGCCGGGGCCACCGGCTTACATCGATCCGGCCCCGCCTGGACCTCCGCCAAGCAGATTGGCCGCAAAGGCTGCGCCCTGGCCGATCACTGCCGTGTTGGTCGAATACGTGTCGTGTGCGGCGAAATTCATGCCCTCGGAGCAGATCGGGTCCTGGGCAGCGCACACCTGGATGGTCTTGGCCGCATAGAGCGGCCCGATGACGACGGGCGGCTCGCCGAAGAACTTCATCGCCTTTTCGTTGGGCAAGGCGTAGAGGACAACGGAGGAGACGTGGTTGGCCACTTCCGGATCCAATGGTTTGGGCACTGCCGCGGGATCGATCCCGTCCGGTACGACAGGCGAGGTGACGAAGCCCATCACGGCCGCGCCTTGGGAGTAACCGCCGAGCACCATCTTGGTGTTGGGACAGTTATGCGCCATCGAAACGACGTGCGCACCCGCGTCTCTGACGCCGGCCTCTCCCGCGTTCGTCCAGTCGTGGGTAGCGGGGTAATCCACCGGATATACGTCGAACGACCTAGCACCAATGCTCGAATGCAACGAGTCGACGAAAGCCTGTCCGGTCGGGCCGAGGCCGGGTGGATCGTCGGTGCCGCGGGCGAACACCACCTGAACGTCCGGGCACGGATCTGCGACGGCGGTGGGGACGGCGGACACGAGCACCCCAGCGGCAACACTCGACGCCGCGGCTACTGCAGCAGCAAGGAAACTAGAGCTGTGACGCGCAATCATGCCGCCGTGTTCCCTTAAGTGTGATTTTTAAACCGCGACTTTTCGGCCGCAGACGGTGCCGGACATAAATTTGCAGACACAATGATCAGCCAGCTTCTAGCAAATCTGAAACCGCTGAGGTTCCCCGCTGCCGTCGATAGACGTGGCGGATCGCTGCCGAATGAACGCGACGGGCGGAACGGACGTCGAGGGCGCTCCCGGGTTTGTCCACCACCTTGGCACCGCCAGCTGGTCCGCACCGGCTTGACGCCGTTCTCCGGGAAGCTCTCGTCTAGTAATCCCCACACTTGTGCGGTCATTAACCGCTCTGATGGGCGATAGCAAGGCTGTGGCCAGAGCCCGCGGCATATGCGACGACGTGGTCAATGCTCGTCACACGGGCAGGCCCATTGTCACCGATCACGCCGGTTCCAAGCTCGCCGACATCATTGCTGCCCCACGCCCATAGTGTTCCGTTGGGTTCATTCGTCGTGTTGAAGCTGGCGGTCCCAGAGGAAATATAGGTACGGCAGGTGACCCGTATTCAGGTCACTGGCTGTCGCTGCCGGGTATTGGTCTGTGTACACGATGGCGGCATACGACGCCGTGTGTCTAAATCCATTTAAGCGTGACCTATTTCGACCGACCTGTCCCGCCGTGCCAGGAGCCTGACCCTTGCTTGTGTTGGGAGTGGCTGTATGTGCCATCTGCGTCGGGAAGGTTGCTCCGTGTGTGGTCTGGCGAGGGCACGCATTGCCCGTTGGCATTTGTGTAGCCGCCGCACGACGAAAAATGGGGCCATCGGCGACAGCGGTGCCACCACCGAGAGCGGTTGTGCGCTGACGACGGGCGCCGTACCGATAGTGCCTCCGATGAAAATTGCAGTGCCAACGAGCACCGAACGGACCATTCGCATAACTCCCCTGAGTCCCCTTGCAACGATCTGTTGTGGCAGTCCCGAGTACCCCTAGGGAGGCTAGCTTGAGAGCCGACGTTCTGGAGGCAATTTTCAGACGAAAGTACCAAAAGGTCTCGCAGGACTCGACCAAAATCAAGCTCGCCGCTCGCGGACGACACCCACCACACGAAGGTCGGAACATCCGAGAAACCAAGAGCCTTGGTGTCATGCCATGCCGCACGTAGCACACCTGTTGTGGCGCAACGCCCGACTAAACTCGCCGATGGAGCCTGATCGTGGTTTCCGAAATCGCTTGTGTGGGTCCAGGCTGCAACCTCTTTCGAGATCCGCATATGTCGCCCAATACGAGACAGCGCTGAGTTGCGCTGGGGCCTGGTCGCTTTGGTTGACTACGTAGGTCACCACCGCGCCGGTTTTTAACCGGAACCCCTACGGCGCGACGTGGTGCGCCGTCGGTAGACGCTCCAATCGCCGCTTGAGCTGGGGTTGTGTTCCTGCAGCTACAGCCGTAGGGGTAAGCGCTGGGGGTTGTTTGGGCCTCGCCGTTTGTTTCACGAACAGCCTGTCCCTGGTTTCGGAAGATGGTCGCTGGACTGCTCCACCCCATTGGTCTCATCTGTCTCATTTGTCAAAACGGCGTACAGCCAACGGTATTCGCAGTAGGCTCGGCTCGAAAGTCTCGTCGCTGCCGATTCGGGTGTGCGGCTACGCCCCCGCTCAATCGGAAAAGACACTAGACGACTGATGAATAAACTGACCCGCGCTGTCGGGGCGTTGGCCGCGGTCGCGGCGGCAACCCTCCCCGCCAGCGGCATTGCAATCGCGTCACCTCACACGCAAGCACCGAATCCTCCGCAACCCGGCCACGGGTCGAGCGGTGGCGGGCTTGGCGGTGGCTCCTTCGGCGGCGGTGGGCCGTCCGGCGGCGGTCTGTTCCCGCGTCCGCAGCAACCCGTTCAACCGCCACCAGTACAGGCGCCACCGCCCGTGCAGCACCCCGCTCCGGCTCCTGTTGAGGAAGCGCCAGCGCCGCCCGTGCATCAGCCGCCCGTGCAGCACCCCGCTCCCGCTCCTGTTGAGGAAGCGCCAGCGCCGCCCGTGCAGCAGCCGTCCGTGCAGCAGCAGCCGCAGGAAGAACCTGCACCACCCGTGCACAAACCGGACCCGCCGCAGCATCAGGAACCTGCACCCGTGAACAAGCCCGACCCGCAATTGCAGGAACCCGCGCCCCCCGCACACGCACCTCAACAGAAGCAACCCAGCGGCCCGAACAGCGAGCCGCACGCTGGTGGTCCGACTGATGCGATACCAGGACAGCACACCGATTCTGGCTTCCAAACCGACGGGCCGATGCCGCCGCGCGGCGGTGGTTCGACTGACCCGCACACGGATGTAACCGTGCCCGACGGGCCGGTGCCAGGACACACCGGTCCCGGCACACAGACTGACGGCCCCCTACCCCGCGTCGGCGGGCAGACCATGCCCAGCGGTTCGCCGGAGCCGCTAGGACCGCATAACGCGCCGCGACCAGCGCACTCCGAGCCCGGTCAGCAAACCACGGTGATAAACCGCAACGGCGGGACGCAGCAAGTACCGATCGCGGCCAGCCCGCCAGGCGTGGAGGCGTCGTCGCATGAAGCGGTCGAGGCGGCTCGCACCGCACCGCCGAATAAGGTCGATGCTATGTCGCCGCCACCCGTGCGAGTCGACTTTCGTGACCGAACCGAGCACGCGATTCGGGTTAACGTCGACCATGACGAGTCATTCGTCCGACCGCGGCACTGGGATTACATCGACTACGACGAATATCACCGGCCCCGCTTCTTCAACCCGACGGCCAGCGAGATGTCGTTCAGATACTTCTACGGTGGCGACTACCGCACCGTCGTGGTACCGGTGGGTGGAAACGTTGTACTCGACGCCGCGATCGCCGGCGTGTACCCAATCACTGTGGTCGCCGGGGACGTCATCTCCGCGGCCACCTTCATTGGCGGGGCGTTTATCCCGCCTGACGGGTGGGTCGGCCCGCCGCCCGACGACTGGGCACCGTATCAACCGGTCGTGTACGACAGTGTCCCGGTCGACTTCGTCAACGCCGATGGCCAGACAGCGTTGGTGGACCGAGTCACGATGGTCGGTCACGATGACAGCCTGCCGCAAGGCCAGCGCGACGTATTCACTATCAACGATTCGACCCTGGCCCGCGGCCAAGTCACTCCGGCGCCTGATGGCGGGCCGCCGCAGGTGAAGGTGCAGCAGACCCAACCCCTGCCGGGTGTCAGTCCGTGGAACGACGGCAAGCAGTACGTCAATACGCAGGTGACTCCCCTGGCCGCCAGCCACCGCAACCTCGTCCCGTGGATTATCTGCGGACTAGCTGCTGTGCTGGCCGCCCTGAGCGGGATCGCAGCCTGGGTGTGGAAGCATCCACGCGGCGCACATGGGTATGCGGCCACCGCGAATGCGCCGACGGAAACCTTCGATCCGATACCGCCCACCAATTGGATGTATGACGGCGCCGACGCCGACCGCACCGGTCGCGCGTGGAGCGAAACGGCCAACTGGCGGCGGCCCCCGGCGAGCTGACTGCAAGCTCGTAGAAAGGACACAGCTACTGACGGCCAACACGCCGAGCGGCTGGCACTACATGGATCCAACGACGATCGGTGAAGGCGTCCATGAGAACCCTGATCACAGCCGTCGCTGTAATGGACGCGGTTTTGAGCGCCGTCCCGGCCCACGCAGACCCCAACCAGGGCGAGGGCGGCCAAGGCCAAGCTAGCTACCTGACCCAAGTTGAAGAGATGGCACCGGGTCTGGGTAAGAGCGACGCCGTGCTGCTCGCGGACGGTCGGCGGTCTGCGATTACCGGCGCGCTGGTCACGAAAGCATCGACCTGCCGGGTATCGCTGGACCGGAGGTCGCGCGCACTGACCGATCTTTGCCCAGAAGTCCGTGACTTGTGATGGCGAATCAAGTATGGCGGTGGCGGAGGGATTTGAACCCTCGGACGGTTTTAGCCGTCACACGCTTTCGAGGCGTGCTCCTTAGGCCGCTCGGACACGCCACCGCCGAGCAGCTTACCCAACCGAGGGCCGGTCACCCCAATCGCTGGCGGGCGAAGAAGGCCTCCAGCGGCGCGGCACACTCCTGCGCCAGCACACCACCGCGCACCTCCGGGCGGTGATTGAGCCGCCGATCGCGGACCACGTCCCACAACGACCCGACCGCTCCCGTCTTGGGCTCCCAGGCACCGAATACCAGCCGCGCGATGCGGGACAGCACGAGCGCGCCCGCGCACATGGTGCACGGCTCGACCGTGACCGCGAGCGTGGCGCCTTCCAGCCGCCACCCGTCCCCGAGCGCCTCGGCCGCGGCACGCAGCGCCAAAATCTCGGCGTGGGCAGTCGGGTCTCCGCATGCCTCGCGGGCATTGACCGCGCGGGCCAGTTCCGTTCCGTCGGCGCCAATCACCACCGCCCCGATCGGCACGTCACGCGGACCCGCCGTCGCGGCAACCGACAATGCGGAGCGGATCAGGTCCTCGTCGCTGGTCACCGATGGTCCTGATGGCGGCGACCCGCCGCGCCCGGCTCGGTCATTCGTGGCGACCCGCTGCGCCCGGCTCGGCCGCGCTTGCGATCGCCACCGCCGCGCTTGCGATCACCGACCGAGGCGGTCGATCACCGCCGACAACTCATCGGCGAAGCCCATCTCACGGGCAATCCGGCCCAACTGTTCGTCGGCGTACAGATCGGTCTCGTCGAGGATTACCCCAAGCACCGCCTCGGGCAGCCCGACGTCGGATAACAGCCCTAAGTCGCCCTCTTCGAAAGGGTCTGAGTCCTCGAGATCCTCTGGATCGATGTCGGCGTCCAGCTTGTCGAGCACTTCCGCGGCGATGTCGTAGTCCAGCGCGGCGGTGGCATCGGAGAGCAACAACCGTGTCCCCGACGGAGCCGGCCGCACGATGACGAAGAATTCGTCGTCCACGTCCAGCAGGCCGAACACCGCCCCGGAACTGCGCAATTCACGCAGCTCCGTTTCCGCGGCCGACAAACTCAACAGCGCCTTCCGGGCCATCGGAGCACACCGCCACTGCCCCTCCTCACGCACCACCGCAACGCCGAAACCGTCCGGCGTGTCGGCGGACAGGCGCTGGGCGGAGGCCCGTTGTGCTCCCATGGCCGCTTACGGTAGTCCCTGACCAGGCCTCTGACCAGATGGCGCCTGGTAGCCGCGAGGTCTGACGGCGCCATTCCCGGCCGAATGTGCCAACCTTGGAGTGTGGCAAGCCCTCGTTCTAAGACACCGGTGTGTGTGCTCGGGCTGGGGCTGATCGGTGGCTCGATTATGCGGGCCGCCACGGCGGCCGGCCGTGAAGTATTCGGCTACAACCGCTCGGTCGAGGGCGCGCAGGCCGCTACCGCCGATGGATTCGACGCGGACACCGATCTGATCGCGACCCTGTCTCGCGCCGCCGACTCCGAGGCGTTGATCGTGCTGGCCGTGCCGATGCCGGCGATGGCGGGCATGCTCGCCCACATCAAAGAGACGGCTCCGGCGTGTCCGCTGACCGACGTCACCAGCGTCAAGCAAGCGGTGCTCGATCAGGTGGTCGCGGCAGGTCTGCAGGAGCGCTTCGTCGGGGGCCACCCGATGGCGGGCACGGCGCATTCGGGATGGACCGCCGGCTACGCCGGATTGTTCACCGGAGCCCCATGGGTGGTCAGCGTCGACGATCATGTCGATGCCTCGGTCTGGTCGATGGTGATGACGTTGGCGCTGGACTGCGGCGCAGTGGTCGTGCCGGCCAGGTCCGACGAACACGACGCCGCCGCGGCGGCCATCTCGCACCTGCCCCACCTGCTCGCGGAGGCGCTGGCGATCGTGGCTGGAGATGTCCCGTTGGCATTCGCATTGGCAGCGGGGTCATTCCGGGACGGAACCCGGGTGGCGGGCACCGCCCCAGACCTGGTCCGGGCGATGTGCGAAGGCAACTCCGACCAATTGGCGCCCACCGTTGATCGCGCCATCGAGTTGCTGAACCGTGCCCGCGAATCGTTGGCTTCCCACAACTCGGTCGCCGACCTCATCGAGGCCGGCCATGCCGCCCGCACGCGGTACGACAGCTTTCCGCGCAGCGACATCTTCCACGTTGTCATCGGCGCGGAGGACTGGCGTCAGGAACTGGCCGCGGCGGGCCGGGCCGGCGGGGTGATCAGATCCGCTCTGCCAAGCCTGGATAGTCGACGATGAATCCCTCATCGTCGACGCTGACCGTGGTATCGGAGATCGGCGAGTGCAACTTGATCTCGTCCAGACTGCCGGTGCTGCTGTAGCTCACGGTATCCGCGGTGATCGACATGTCCGGCACGTTCACATAGACCACCGGCAGCGTGACCGAGGCCGCCCGCTCGTATAACCCGAGCCGCCGGATGGGCAGCGCATTGAAGAACGGGCTGAACTCCACGTCGACGTCGAGCGCACCGTTGTAGGCCGCGCGGTGCTCGCCCTGATGATCGGTGACCAGCCACATGTTCTCTTCGTCGCGGGCGAAGGAGAACACGCGTTCCCGCTCGGCCAGGGTCACGGTCATGCCCAGCCGCTTGGTGGCGCCGGTCTCATCGGTCAGCAGATCGTAATAGGCGCCGAACGCCGGATGGGCCTCGGTTGCGGCGGCAATGATGCGGCCGTTGGCCTTGATTCTGTTGCCGGACACCTGGAGTCGTACCGATTCCATCCGGGGTGCATCCTGTGCGCGCCAGGTGAGCATCGCCTGCCACACGCGGCGCGACGGTTCAGAGGGGGCTGCGTTCACTCATCTACCGTAAGACGTGCCCGCCAACCGCTGCGGAAGTGCCCGGTATGTTCGGCGCAGCCGCCCGGTCCCCGGCACCGAAGCCCACACCGCCAGCGCCAGCAGTCCGTCGAGCACCAGCGCCAACCCGGCCACCATCAGCGCGCCGACCAGGGCGAGATGAAACTCGCGTTCTTTGATCCCGTCGATCAGGTATCTGCCCAGACCACCAAGGCTGGCGTAGGCGGCCACCGTCGCGGTGGCAACCACCTGCAACGTCGCGTTACGCAGTCCACCCAGGATCAACGGCAAGGCGTTCGGCACTTCGACGCGCATCAACACTTGGGCCTCGGTCATACCCATCGCCCGGGCGGCGTCGACCACCGTCGGCTCGACATTGGCAACCCCGGCATAGGTGCCGGCCAGCAACGCCGGCACACCCAGCAGCATCAGCGCCACCAGCGACGGACCCAGGCCCAGCCCGAACTGCAGCGTCCCGAACAGCAACACGCCCAACGTCGGCAGAGAACGCAAGCCGTTGACGGCGCCGACCACCAGCAGCGTGCCGCGGCCGGTGTGCCCGATGATCAGCCCGACGGGAATCGCGATCAGCGCCGAGGCACCCACCGCCAGGGCGGTGTACTCGAGATGCTCGAGGACGCGGGCCGCGAGTCCAACCGGGCCGGTCCAGTTGTCGACGGTCAGCACATAGGAGATCGCCGCCTCGACGAAGTTCACCGTGCGCCACCCACCACGGGTGCCACGACCGAGCGGCGGCCGGTGGCGCGGGTGGCGTGTGCCCACGGCGTGGCCAGCCGGCCGGCCAGCACGATGAGCACGTCGATGACCACCGCCAGCAGAAACAGCGCGATGATGCCGGCCAGAATCTGATCGCTCTTGTTGGTTTGGTAACCCTGGGTGAACCAGCTGCCCAGGCCGCCGATGCCGATCACCGAACCGACCGAAACCATCGCGATATTGGTGACCACGACCACCCGCAAACCGGCGATGAGCACCGGAATAGACAGTGGCAGTTCGACTTTCAACATTCGCGTGATCGGCGAGTAGCCGACCGCGGTAGCGGCGTCACGTACCTGGGCAGGCACGGCGTCCAGCGCCTCGAGCACCGCCCGCACCAGTAGCGCGGCGGTGTAAGCCGTCAACGCCACCATGACGTTGGCTTCGTCGAGGATGCGGGTTCCGATCAGCATCGGCAACACCACGAACAGCGCCAGCGAGGGAATGGTGAACACGACGCTGGCGGCCGCCGTCGTCAGCCGGCGGGCGATTCGCGTGCGCTGCACCAGCATGCCCAGCGGCAGCGCGATCGTGAGCCCGATCAGCACCGGTATCAACGACAGCCACAGATGTAGGACGGTCAGCGCCCGGGCGTCATCGAGATGGGTCAGCAGATAGCGCATCGGCTAAGTCCCTTGAGGTTCCGGTGAACCCAGTCGTTGGGCCTGGACGGCGGTCAACACGTCGGCGGCAAGCACACCGCCGATCACCTTGCCGCCGTCGTCAACGGCCACGCCGATCCCCGACGGAGACGACAGCGCCGCGTCCAGCGCCTGGCTGAGATTGCCTCGCGGTCGAAACAGCGATCCGACCCCGCTCATGGTTTCGGACAACGACAGATTCTCGCCGTACCGACGCAGTCCCGCCTCGTCGATCCAGCCGAGGGGCGCACCGGCATCGTCGATGACGACCGCCCAGCCGTCGGAAAGCTCTGCCTCTGACAACTTCTCGGCAGTGATCCGTTCGACGTCGTGCAGCGGCAGACCAGCCGCGTCGAGCAGTTGCAACCATCGATAACCGCGGCCCAGGCCGATGAACCTCGACACGAAATCATTGGCCGGCCGCGACAGCAGCCGCCCGGGTTCGTCGTACTGCTGCAACGAACCGCCCTTGAACACCGCCACCCGTTCGCCGAGCCGCAGCGCCTCATCGATGTCATGAGTGACGAAGACGATGGTCTTGTGCATTTCGCTTTGCAGACTCAGTATTTCGTCCTGTAGGTCGTGGCGTACCACCGGATCGACGGCGGAGAACGGCTCGTCCATCAACAGGATCGGGGGGTCGGCGGCAAGCGCGCGCGCCACGCCGACCCGTTGTTGCTCTCCGCCGGAGAGCTGCGCGGGGTAGCGGGTCGCGAGTTTGGCGTCCAACCCCACCCGTTCGAGCACCGCGTAGGCGGCTTTGCGAGCGGCCCGGCGTGGCTGCCCTCGTAAAACTGGAACCGTTGCCACGTTGTCGATTACGCGTTGGTGGGGCATCAGTCCGGCGTGCTGGATGACGTATCCGATGCCGAGGCGCAGCTTTACCGGGTCGCGGGTACAAACATCGACGCCGTCGATCGAGATGGTGCCCGAGGTGGGCTCCATCATCCGGTTGATCATGCGCAGTGCGGTGGTCTTACCGCTGCCGGAGGACCCGACGAATACCGTCAGCTTGCCGTTGGGGATGCTCAGGCTGAGCTGGTTCACCGCGGTGGTGCCGTCGGCGAAGGCCTTGCTGACGTTGTCGAAGATGATCAAGTCATCCTCCGATCGGATGGTCGAAGCCGTTGACCTGTACCCAGTTTCGCGCCGCATCGTCGGGGTCGATGCCCGAGTTTCCCGACACCGCGGCGTTGAGTCCGGCGACACCGGAAGTCGTCAGCTTCGCTGAGACCGCGTCCAGCACCACCTTCAGACGATCGGATCGCTTTTCCGAATTAAGTAGTGGCACAATGTTTCCAGCTACGAAATTGTGCTCGGGGTCGTCGAGGACCACCAAATGATTCTGCGGTATGGCCGGTGATGTGGTGAAGATATTGGCGGCATTCACCCTTCCCTCCGTCAGCGCGCGCACGGTTACCGCACCTCCGCCGTCGTCGATGGCGACGAAGTTGCCCGGCCTGATGTCGAGTCCATACTTCTGCCGCAGCCCCGGCAGGCCCGCAGGCCGTGTCGCGAAGGCCGAAGGCGCCCCGAATCGCACGTCCGCCGAATGGGGAGCCAAATCGGCGATCGCCTTCAGGTTCCAGGAGTTCGCAGTTTGCCCAGTCACGCTGACCGTATCGGTGTCGGTGGCCGGGGCGGGCGTCAGAATCGACAGGTCAGCGGGCAGGCGCTGGTCGAGCTCCCGCTCGACGGCCGCCAAGGTGGTGGCGTTGGACTGCGGCCAGACATAGAGCAGCAGATTGCCGATGTACTCCGGCACCAGGTCAATGGAATGGTCTTTGAGCGCAGGAATATACGTCTCCCGGCTACCGATACCCATTCGCTTGCCCACTTCGAAACCATTGGCCTGCAACGCTTGTGCGTAGATTTCGGCGATGATCTGCGATTCGGGGAAGTCACCGGAACCAATGACAATGGAGTTGGGACTGCGAACCTGCGCTCCCAGCGGATCGGAATTGCTGCACGCCGCAACGACGGACATCGCGATCGCAAACGCTGCCGCGCGCGCGATCGCGCCCCGCGGGCGCGGGAGTGTCCTCATACCGCCGACCCTAACTCCCGAACCTCGCGGGCGGGGGCACGTGAGAACGGTTGCCCGAATCGGTTTCAATCTGCGTCGGATAGGGCAAAGATGGCATTATGAGCAGCCAAACCCCTGCCTCGCCCGGGCAGCCGCCCCCCGAGCCCACCCCTGCGGCCAAGACCGGCGCACCCGCCAAAGAACCGGCCATCGGGTTCACCCGCGCCGGTGCCTTGTGGTCCTCGCTGATCGCCGGCTTCGTGATCCTGATCCTGTTGCTGATCTTCATCACCCAGAACACGACACCGACGGACTTTCAGTTCTTGGGCTGGCACTGGAGCCAGCCCAAGGGCGTCGCGATCTTACTGGCGGCCGTGGTCGGCGGGTTGATCACGGTGGCGGTCGGAACCGCGCGGATCTTGCAGCTGCGTCGCGCGGCGAAAAGGCAACACGCGGCCGCCGCGCGCTAGCCGGGCAGCTTGGCCAGTTCGGCCAAACCCCTGGAGATCAGCGGCGCCACCACCTCTGGTGCGTGGTCGGAGTCCATGCCGCGGGCTTGATCCGACATCCGCCGGCGGAAGTCGATGCCCGCGGCGATGATGGCGAGCTTGAAGTAGGCCAACGCCATATAGAACTCCCAATGCGCCAACGGTGTACCGGCCGCCAACGAGTACCGGTCGGCCAGTTCGTCCGCCGTCGGCAACAACGGCGATGTCCAAGCGGCTTGCGCGTTGACGATCAAATCCAGCGCCGGGTCGCGATATACGCACATGAGGGCCGCGTCGGATAGCGGATCGCCCAGCGTGGAGAGCTCCCAGTCGACGACGGCACGAACCTTCGTCGGATCCTCGGCATCCAGGATCGTGTTGTCGATCCGGTAGTCGCCGTGCACGATCGACGTGCGGCTCTGCTGCGGAATAGCCTCGCTCAGACCGGAATGCAGGCGTTCTACGTCGGCATCGCGCCGATCTTCGGGCAACCGCACCAGCGACCATTGCGAGCCCCATCGCCGCACCTGACGCTCCAGATAACCGCTGGGCTTGCCGAAATCGGCCAGACCGACGGCATTGGGATCGACGTTGTGTAGGTCGACAAGCACCCGGATCAACGAGTCAACGCAGCCCCCAATGACGGTGTGGCTGAACGATTCGAGTTGAGCGCGACGGCGCACCACCTGCCCGGCGACGAAGTCGACGATCTGGAAGGGGGCGCCGAGCACCGAATCGTCCTCGCAGAGCGCGATCGTGCGCGCCACCGGAACCGGCGTGTCCTGCAGCGCGGCAACGACGCGATACTCGCGGGCCATGTCGTGCGCGGACGGGGTCAACCCATGCAGCGGCGGTCGCCGCACCAGCCAACTGGTGCTGTCGTCGTAGACACGGAACGTCAGATTGGAGCGGCCACCCGAGATGAAGTCCGCGCGTAACTCGCCGTCGCGCCCGATCCCGAGTGAACGCAGGTAGGAGTCCAACGAGGCCAGGTCGAGCCCCTCGAGTTGGTCAGCTGAAGTCACCGAACTTGTCTACCATCGCCGACCCCGACCCGGTGCACCACCTGCGATGTGCCGGTCTTGCGCTCAGCCCGCGCCGCGGCTCGCGTCCTCGTCGAGCATCCTTTGGTTCCGCGGCAACAGGTCCCAGACGTGTTCGGTGGTGTTGACCGCGGCGACCGTCGCTTGACCGGACCGGGAGAACAACAGCCGGGTGACCGACGCGTAGTCGACGGGAAAGGACAGCAGTCGCGCGGTACCCAGAATCTCGTGCAGGAGGACGTTGATGACCCCGCCGTGGCTGAACACCGCGACGGTGTCGTCGGGGTCGGCGGTGGCCACGAGGTCGTCGACCGCGGCGCGCACCCGGGCAAGGAAAGCATCCTCGTCGACCGCGCTCGGCAGATGCCCCTGAGCCAGTCGCGCCCACTCTTCGGGCATCTCCGCGCGGATCTGCTCGACGGGGATGTACACCGGCAGGTCGCGGTCGTACTCGGCGAAACGGTCGTCGATCTCGACGGTCAGGCCGCGATTCGCCGCGACCGGTTCGGCGGTCTGGATGGCCCGCCGCTGCGGACTGCTCACCACGCGCGAAATGGGAAACCTGGCGAGCGCCTTAGGTAGTCGTTGGATCTGGGCCAACCCTTCGTCCGACAGGTCCGGGTCGGAACCTTGACCGTGCTCGCTGCGCAGCGGCAGCGCGTGCCGGACCAGAAGCACTTGCATATGTCTTCCCGTCTTATCGAACGTTATGCCGGTCCGAAGTCTCTCATCGCCCGCTCTCCGTCGTTCACGGCGTGCACAATGACATCGCTGTACCCAAGCATCGCTGTACCCAACTCAATGCGCTCCAGTGGCAAGGAGGACGGATGACCGAACCGGACCGGGATTGGGACGCCGCCTACCGGCAAGCCGTTCCGCCGCCGTGGAGCATCGGCCGGCCCCAGCCGGCGCTGGCGCAGCTCATCGACCAAGGCAAGGTGCGCAGCGAGGTGCTGGACTCCGGCTGCGGCCACGCCGCGCTCTCGCTGACGCTTGCCGCACTCGGCCACACCGTCGTCGGCCTGGATGCGAGCGCGACCGCGATTGCCGCGGCCACCGCCGCGGCCGCCGAGCAAGGGCTCACCACGGCGACCTTCGCCCAGGCCGACGTCACCACCTTCGGCGGCTATGACGGCCGCTTCTCCACCATCCTGGACAGCGGGCTGTTCCATGCGCTGCCGACCGACCGGCGCCAGGACTATGTGCAATCCATCTTCCGCGCCGCGGCCCCCGGCGCCTCGCTGTACATCCTGGCCTTCGCCGCCGGGGCACTCGACGACGCCCATTCGGACCGGCCTGGCCCGCCCGGCTTCACCGAAACCGAATTGCACGATGCCGTCGCGACGCTCTGGCGGGTTGACGACGTTCGCCCCGCGAAGGTGTACGGCACAGACGACACATTCGGATCGCCGGACGGTCCGCTTTCGCACCTGGAGCACGATGACGAGGGCCACTTCATGGCACCCGGATTTCTATTGGCCGCGCACAAGCCGGACTGAGCCGCAGTGGCCGCGGCGAGCATGGAGAATGCTATTCTCCATCCTGAGATTGGGGTGTGCAGTGATGGTTGGACGGTGACAAGCGTGGCCGACTCGGGACTGGACGCGGGCGTGCTCGCCCGATGGCTGGATGCCAATGGCGCGCCGGGGGATGGAGAAGGGCCGCGGCTGACCGAGCTGACGGGAGGTTCGCAGAACACCCTTTACCTGATCGAGCGCGGCCCGTCGGAAGCCCCCGTGCGGATGGTGTTGCGAATGCCCGGCGCCCGGGCCGACGCCGCCCGCATCGACGGGTTGCTGCGAGAGATTCGCCTGGTTCGGGCGCTGTCCGGCACCGACGTCCCGCACGCGGCGCTGATCGCGGCCGATGAAACCGGCGCCGTGCTCGGGATGCCGTTTTACGTCATGCAGGCGATCGACGGCTGGAGCCCGATGGACGGCGGGTGGCAACCCCCGTTCGACACCGACTTCGACGCCCGGCGCGGCCTGGCCTTCCAATTGGTCGACGGCGCGGCCAAGTTGGGCCGCGTGGATTGGCCCAAGCAAGGACTCGAAGGCTTCGGCCGCCCCGACGGATTCCACGAGCGGCAGGTCGATCGCTGGCTGGCGTTTTTGGACGCCTACCGGGTCCGCGAGTTGCCGGGTCTGGACGTCGCATCGGACTGGCTGCGCCGCAACCGTCCCGCCCATTACCGGGCGGGCATCATGCACGGCGACTACCAGTTCGCCAACGTGATGTTCGCGCACGGCAGCCCGGCACGTTTGGCCGCGATCGTGGACTGGGAGATGACCACCGTCGGCGATCCGCTGCTCGACCTGGCATGGTGCCTACTGGGCTACGACGGTGAAAAGCCGCGCGAGGACGGCTTTTATCTCGACATGCGCGGCATGCCTACGCGCAGCGAGCTGTTGGAGCACTACGAGACCGTCAGCGGGTTGCCGACCGAGAACATCGACTACTACCTGGTGCTGGCCAACTGGAAGCTGGGCATCGTGCTGGAAAAGACCTATGCGGCCGGGGTGCGCACCGGGAACGTCGACCCCAAGATCACCGACGCGTTCGGTCCGATGATTCTGCAGCTCATCGCCACGGCGGCCGAACTCGCCCGGTCTAACGAGGGGTCCTGAAATGGGTTACGCCGACAGACTTTTCGACCTCACCGACCGGGTCATCCTGATCACCGGTGGCAGCCGCGGGCTGGGGCGCGAGATGGCGTTCGGCGCGGCCCACTGCGGTGCGGACGTCGTGGTCGCGAGCCGCAACATGGACAACTGCGTCTCAACCGCCAAAGAGATCGAGGCCGAGACCGGCCGTTCCGCGATGGCTTATCAGGTGCACGTGGGACGCTGGGATCAGCTCGACGGCCTGGTCGAGGCGACCTACGAACGTTTCGGCAAGGTCGACACACTGATCAACAACGCGGGCATGTCCCCGTTGTACGACAAGCTCACCGATGTGACCGAGAAGCTGTTCGACGCCGTGGTCAACCTCAACCTCAAGGGCCCATTCCGGTTGTCGGCGTTGGTGGGTGAGCGCATGGTGGCAGCCGGCCGGGGTTCGATCATCAACGTGAGTACGGCCGGCTCACTTCGGCCGACGCCCGACATCATCCCCTACGCCGCGTCCAAGGCCGGTCTCAACGCCATGACCGAAGCATTGGCGAAGGCGTTCGGCCCAGCGGTGCGGGTCAACACGCTGATGGCCGGGCCGTTCCTCACCGACGTGAGCAAGGCGTGGAATCTCGGGTCGGCCGAACAGAAACCGTTCAAGCACCTTTCGTTGCAGCGCGCTGGCGACCCGCGTGAAATCGTGGGCGCAGCACTGTTCTTGGCGTCCGATGCGTCCAGCTTCACCACCGGCTCGATCCTGCGGGCCGACGGCGGAATCCCCTGACGTGGCGATCGCAAGCGCGGCGCAGCCGGGCGCAGCGGGTCGCCACCATCGGTCCAGTGGCGATCGCAAGCGCGGCGCAGCCGGGCGCAGCGGGTCGCCACCATCGGTCCAGTGGCGATCGCAAGCGACCCGCAGCCGGGCGCAGCGGGTCGCCACCAATGAAAGGAGTGTTCGAATGTCCTGGGATTTTTCTACCGAGCCCGAGTTCGAGGAGAAGCTCGAGTGGATCCGCGTGTTCGTTCGCGATGAGGTGGAACCGCTCGAGGTGCTGTTTCCGGGCTGCGAGTTTCTGCCGCTGAACGACGAGCGGCGCCGCATTGTCGACCCACTCAAGCAGCAGGTGCGCGACAAGGGTTTGTGGGCACCGCATCTTGGGCCGGAGTTGGGCGGGCAGGGATTCGGCGCGGTCAAGCTGACCTTGATCAACGAGATTCTGGGTCGCAGCCCGTGGGCACCGATCGTCTTCGGGACGCAAGCGCCTGACACCGGCAACGCCGAGATCATCGCCCGCTTCGGAACCCAGGAGCAGAAGGATCGCTATCTGGCTGGGCTGCTGTCCGGGGAGATCTTCTCGTGCTTCTCGATGACCGAGCCGCAGGGAGGCGCGGACCCGAGGGTCTTCACCACCCGCGCCGTCCGTGACGGCGACGAGTGGGTCATTACCGGACGAAAGTACTTCTCCTCCAACGCCTCCGTCGCGTCGTTCTTCATCGTCGTCGCGATCACCGATCCCGACGTACCGGTCCATACCGGCGCTTCGACCTTCCTGATCCCGGCCGGCGCCGAGGGGCTGGCTCTGGAAGCCAACCACCATCTGGTCGGGGCCGACCCACACGAGCCGGGCCATTCGCTGGTGCATTACAACGACGTCCGAGTGCCCGCCGACGCGCTGCTCGGCGACCCCGGCCAGGGCTTTTTGATATTGCAGACCCGACTAGCCGGGGGGCGGCTGCATCACGCGATGCGATCCATCGGGATGGCGCAGCGCGCCGTCGAGATCATGTCGCGCCGGGCGAAAAGCCGCTTCACCCAGGGCAGTCTGCTGGCCGACAAACAACTGGTGCAGGAGTTCGTCGCCGACTCCTACACCGAGCTGATCCCATTCCGGCTGACGGTGTTGCACGCCGCATGGCTGATCGACAACGGCAAGGAACGCGCCGCCCGAGCCGAGATCGCGGCCTGCAAGATCCTGGCCTCCCAAGTGCTCAAATCGATTGCGCTGCGTGCCATTCAGGTGCATGGCGCGCTGGGGCTGACCGACCAGCTACCACTGGTCAACGTGCTGCTGGGCGGCATTGCGCTGGGTCTGGCGGACGGGCCGACCGAGGCACACAAGGTGAACCTGGCCCGGATGCTGCTGAAGGGTTACGAGGCCGAGGAAGGTGACTGGCCGAGCGAGATGCTCGACGTGCGGCGGGCGGCCGCACGTGCGAAATACGGTGAGCTCGTTGACCTCTAACCGGGTGGCCGCCGCCGTCGAGCGCGCGCTGGACGACCGCCAGCGGGAGGCCACCGAAGAAGTGGAACGCATCCTGGCCGCCGCGGTGCGCGTCATGGAACGGGTCGCGCCGGAACCACCTCGGGTCAGCGATATCGTCGCCGAGGCGGGTTCGTCGAACAAAGCGTTCTATCGTTACTTCGCCGGTAAGGACGATTTGATCCTGGCCGTCATGGAGCGCGGGGTGGCCATCGTGGTTTCCTACCTCGAGCATCAGATGGCCAAGGAATCCGAGCCGCGCGCCAAGGTCGTGCGGTGGATCGAGGGCACTCTGGCGCAGGTTGCCGACCCGCACCTGATCAGCATGACCCGAGCGGCGGCCGGCCAGATGTCGGCCGGTGCCAGTTGGCGCGCGGCCGACCAGGCGTTGATGCGGCCGCTTCGTCAGCTTCTCGTTGAACCCGTTGCGGCGCTGGGCAGTAGCGACGTCGAACGCGATGTCGAGGCGGTGTTCAGCTGCACCACGTCGACCATGCGCCGCTATGTCGGCTCGGCCGAGCAGCCCGGTCCTGACGACATCGCACACCTAGCGCATTTCTGTTTACGTGGACTGGGGGTCGGTTGATGCGCGCGGTGATCTGTCGTTCTTATGGCGCACCGGAGGACCTGGTGATAGACGACGTGCCCGATCCCGTTGTGGCTCCTGGCCAACTGCTGGTGCGGGTCCGCGCGGCCGCGGTCAACTTCCCCGACGTGCTCTTCATCGCCGGCAAGTACCAGGTGAAAATTCCGCCGCCGTTCATCCCCGGCAATGAGATTGCCGGCGAGGTCATCGCCGCGGGTGACGGCGTGTCGTTTCGCCCCGGGCAGCGGGTCTCCGGCACCACATTCGGGGCGTTCGCCGAACAGGCGCTGCTCGACGGGAGTCAGGCCGAGCTCGTGCCCGACGACGCCGACTTCGCCTCGGCCGCCGCGTTCGGCGTCACCTACCGCACCGCCTATCACGCGCTGCGCTCGACGGCCGGTGTCGGACAGGGAGATTGGGTGGTCGTGCTCGGGGCTGCGGGCGGCGTGGGTCTGGCCGCGGTCGACCTCGCGGCCGCGCTGGGGGCCCGGGTGCTTGCAGCGGCGTCGAGCGGGGAGAAGCTCGAGTTGTGTCGGCAACGCGGGGCCGAGGCGACCGTGGACTACGACCGCGAGGATCTGAAAACGCGGATCCGTGAACTCACCGGTGACAGCGCCCGTGTGGTGCTGGACCCGGTGGGCGGCTCGTATTCGGAGCCGGCACTGCGCGGACTCGCGCGTGGCGGCACCTTTGTCACGTTGGGCTACGCGGCCGGTACCATCCCCGCGATCCCCCTCAATCTCGTTCTCCTCAAGGACATCTGCGTGCGGGGCATGGAGATTCGCACCTTCATGACCGACCACCCCGACGATGCCGTCCGCGATCTGAAGGAATTGGCTCTGATGTTCGCCGACGGCACGGTGCGGCCCTACATCGGCGCGCGATTCCCCCTCTGCGAGACGGCGGCGGCTTTACGGCATGTGGCCGACCGCAAGGTGCTGGGGAAGGTGGTGATCGACGTCGCGTAACAGTCTGGGTCTCACGGCGTGACGATGTTGAAATTCGGGTCCGGTCCGTCCAGCACACGCAGCAGGTCTTGCAGCGCAGCCTGATCGCCGGAGAGCTCCAGGCCGGGTGAGTTGAAATCGCCCATCGCCACGGCAAAGAAACGAATCTTGTTGTCCAATACGACCGTAACGGCCGCCGTCGAAGGATCTGGCGCGACCTTGCGGTGCACGAGCACCCCGTTGCGCAGGGTGAGCCGATAGTTGGCGGCGGTATCGGCGAAGCTGATGTCGATGGCGATGTCCAGATCCCAGCTGCGCGGGCCGTTGACCCGAATCGCCAGACCGTCGAAGATCTGCTCCGGCGCCAGCTGGCACATCATCGTGGGCGAGGCAACTTGGCCCGCGGTGCCGAAGTTGCCGTCGCGCAGTTCGGCCGCCCCGCTCAAGAAGAAGTTGCGCCAGGTCGCGTTTTCGGCCCCGTAGGCCAGCTGCTCGAGAGTGTCGGAATACAACGCGCGTGCAGCCGTGTGCTCGGAATCGGTGAAGATCGCATGGTCCAGCAACGTTGCGGCCCAACGAAAGTCCCCGGAGTCGAAGGCCGCCCTGGCGAGGTCGACGACGCGGCTGATTCCACCCATCGCCTCCACATACCGGGGCGCCAGCGCCTCGGGCGGATGGGGCCACAGGCGGCCCGGGTTGCCGTCGAACCAACCCATATAACGCTGATAAATCGCCTTGACGTTATGGCTCACCGACCCGTAGTAGCCGTGCGTGTGCCACGCCTGCTCGAGGGCCGGCGGCATCTGGAACATTTCGGCTATTTCGACGCCGGTGTGACCCTGGTTGAGCAATCGCAGCGTCTGGTCGTGCAGATACGCATACATGTCGCGCTGCAGCGACAGGAATTCGACGATGCGGTGCCGTCCCCAGGTCGGCCAGTGATGGGAGGCGAACACGACATCGGTGCGATCGGCAAAAGTGTCTATCGCTTCGGTCAGGTAACCGGACCAGGCGTGCGGGTCACGCACCAGCGCGCCGCGCAGGGTCAGCAGATTATGCAGGTTGTGCGTAGCGTTCTCAGCCATACACAAGGCGCGGAAACGTGGGAAATAGAAATGCATTTCGGCGGGTGCCTCGGTGCCCGGCGCCATTTGGAATTCGATCCCGACCCCGTCGATGGTGTGTGTCTCACCGGTGGTGCGGACGTCGATGGTCGGCACGATGACGGCGACCTCGCCGGTGGATGGCGCCTGGCCCAGCCCGCAGCCGACCTGATCCATCGGTCCGCGCGCCAGCAAAGCGCCGTACATGTAGGTCGCGCGGCGTGTCATTGCCGGCCCGGCGTAGACGTTTTCCTGCACCGCGTGCTCGATGAATCCCTCCGGCGCCAGGACGGCCACCGCGCCGGTGTCCACATCCGCCTGCGAAGTAACACCCAAGACTCCACCGAAATGGTCGACGTGGCTGTGGGTGTAGATCACCGCAACGACGGGGCGCTCGCCACCTCGGTGGGTGCGATACAGCGCGAGCGCCGCGGCCGCCACTTCCGTGGACACCAAAGGATCTATGACGATGATGCCGTTGTCGGATTCCACGAAGGTGATGTTCGAGATGTCGAAGCCGCGAACCTGGTAGATGCCGGGAACCACTTCGTAAAGACCTTGCTTGGCCGCTAACGTCGACTGTCGCCAGAGGCTGGGGTGAACCGACGTCGGAGCCGGACCAGCCAAGAACGAGTAGGCGTCGTTGTCCCACACCACCCGCCCGTCGGCCGCCGTGATCACGCACGGCGACTCCGCGGCAATGAATCCCCGGTCGGCGTCGGCGAAATCCGTCTCGTCATGAAAAGGCAGAACGTGGCCGCGATGGGCCGATTCGATGACTGCGGTGGGGGGTTTGTGTTGCATCGCCAATACTTTGCCATCGATGTGGCTCCCGGCGTTCGGAAGGAATTTTCGCCGAACTCCTCGTGCGCGACTGGGCAAACACGCATACTGCCTTGACGGCCCTCAATGCCGAGGTCCGCAACAATCGGGCAAAGGAGAACAGGTGAAGCGTGGACTGACTGTCGCGGCAGCTGGAGCGGCAATTCTGGTCGCAGGGATATCGGGATGTTCGAGCAACAAATCGAATGGCGTTTCGACCTCGGTGCCGGGAGGCTCCGTGTCGGCCGGAGGCAACAACTCCTCGAAGGTCATCATCGACGGCAAGGACCAGAACGTCCAGGGGACCACTATTTGCACCAAGGCCGGCGGCAATATCTCAATTGCGGTCGGTGGAAACACCACCGGGATCAGCGTCGTGCTCGCTGACGCCGATCCGCTCGCGGTGAAGGCAGTCCAGCTCGGCAACGTCAACGGCGTGACACTTCAGTACGCGCAAGGTGGCCAGGGCAACGCCTCGGCGACCAAGGACGGCAACACGTACAAGGTCACGGGCACTGCCACCGGCGTCGACATGGCGAACCCGATGCAGCCGGTCAACAAGCCGTTCGAAATCGACGCGACTTGCTCCTGACCTAAGGATCGACAGCGGGCGGTTGCCATCCATTGGGTGGCAACCGCACCGTGAACTCCGTGCGGCCCGGCGCGCTGTCCATCGCGATAGTTCCGTTGTGCGCCTTGACAACCGCGGAAACAATCGCCAGGCCAAGTCCGGTGCTGCCGCCCTTGCGGGAGCGCGAGGAGTCACCCCGGGCGAACCGTTCGAACACCTCCGATTGCAACGCCGCCGGAATGCCGGGCCCGTTGTCGATGACCTGCAGCACGGTGTGCGATGACTCGCTGCTCAACCGCGTCGTCACGACGGTGCCCGGCCCGGTATGGACGCGGGCGTTGGCGAGCAGGTTCGTCAGCACCTGATGCAGCCGGGCAGCGTCTCCAGTAACGACCACCGGTTCTTCGGGTAGGTCGAGTTCCCATTGATGGTCGGGTCCGGCGACGTGAGCGTCGTTGACCGCGTCCACCGCCAACCGGGACAGATCCACCGGTTCGCGTTCCAGCGGGCGGCCGGAGTCCAGCCGGGCCAGCAGCAGCAGGTCCTCGACAAGGCGCGTCATCCGCTCGGTCTCGGACGCCACCCGGCTCATGGCCTGCGCCACGGCCTCGCGATCGTCGCCCATCCGTTGAGTCAGTTCGGTGTAGCCGCGAATCGCCGCCAGTGGCGTGCGCAGCTCATGGCTGGCGTCGGCGACGAACTGGCGAACCCGCGTCTCGCTGGCCTGGCGCGCCGAGAGCGCGGCCGCGATGTGGTCCAGCATCTGGTTGAGGGCCGCACCGAGTTGCCCTACCTCGGTGGCGGGGTTCGCGTCGGATTCGTGCACGCGTACCGGCAGTTCGACCTCACCACGCGCCAGCGGCAGGCCGGCCACCTCGCTCGCGGTTTGCGCGACGCGGCGCAACGGCGCCAGCGCCCGCCTGATGATGATCACACCGGCCGTGGTCGCCGCGACCAGCGCGACGACCGTGACGATTCCGAAGATGACCAGCATCCGCATCAGGGTGGCGTCGATGTTGGCCATCGACAAGCCGGTGACGATGACGTCGCCGCCGCTGCGGCTCGGCGCCGCGATCACCCGGTAGCGACCCAGCCCGTCGAGGTTGAGTGTCACCGGCTTGCGGCTGCCGGCGATCCCGGACAGCTGCTGCTGGGCGGCCGGGGTCAGCTCGGCTCGGTCACCGCTGCTCGTCGTGTAGCCGGCGTCCACGGTGTTCCCGTGACTGACCACCGCCGCCACCATGCCCGCCGGCTGGCCCGGGGCATCCAGGAATCGCGGGCCCGGGCCCGGTCGCGGATAGACGTGCCGATGCCGCCAGCCCGAATGGGGCTGCTCGGGGTACATGAGGGCCGAGCGGTAGGAGGTGCCGGCGAGCTGCCCGTCGAGCTGGGCCACCAAGTGGTGCAGCAGCGCCAGTTCGGTCGCGGCGGTGATGCCGACGCAGACGAACGCCAACACGACGATCTGACCGACCAGCAGCCGCAGGCGAAGGGACCAGACCCTTCGGGTATCAGCGGGCCGGCTTGAGGACATAACCCGCACCGCGCAGCGTGTGGATCATCGGTTCTCGGCCGTTGTCGATCTTCTTGCGCAGGTAGGAAATGTAGAGCTCGACGATGTTGGACCGGCCCCCGAAGTCGTAACTCCATACCCGGTCCAGGATTTGGGCTTTGCTCAGCACCCGCTTGGAGTTGCGCATCATGAATCGCAACAGTTCAAACTCGGTGGAGGTCAACGAAATTGGCTCACCCGCGCGGGTGACCTCGTGGCTGTCCTCATCGAGCACCAAGTCTCCGACCACCAGTTGTGCGCCGCTGTCCACCGTCGTCACCCCGGTGCGGCGCAATAAGGCTCGCAGGCGCAGCACCACCTCTTCGATGCTGAACGGCTTGGTGACATAGTCGTCGCCACCGGCCGTCAGTCCGGCGATACGGTCTTCGACGGCATCCTTGGCGGTGAGCAGCAGCACCGGCAACTGCGGGTTCTCCTCGCGGAGTTTGTGCAAGACGTCGAGCCCGCTCATGTCGGGCAGCATGACGTCCAGCACAACCACGTCGGGTCGCTGGGAGCGAGCGGTCGCGATTGCCGATGCCCCGTCGCCGGCGGTCGAGATGTTCCAACCCTCGTACCGCAGTGCCATTGACACCATGTCCGCCAGCACGGATTCGTCGTCTACGACCAGAACGTTGATGGGGTTGCCGTCTGCACGACACATAACAACCCGCTCGACCGAGGCTCGGGGCTGCGTCACAACCTCCAGTATCCGCCGCGGACTGAGCCGAGACTATGGCAAACCTATGTGTGTCCTGTGAAGCGGATCGCGCGACTGCTGAGCAGCCGCGCGATCCGCATTCGGTCTAAGCCGTTAATACCAGTAGCGGCGACCGGCCACCGGGCGGCCGACCGAGCCCAGAATCCAGAGGATCACGCCGATGACAAGGAGCACAACGCCCAGCGTGGTCAGGATAGGTACGTGGAAGAAAAATCCCAGAATAAGCAGGATGATCCCTAAGATAACCATTTTCGACTTTCCTTTGAGTGAGTGGTTAGAGGTTTATCGATTGCATTGAACTTGGTTGCGGCAGATGACAATCCGTCACTTTCGGATTGACACCGAAATAATTCAAGGGTCCAGCGATCACGGTCACCGCAACCGTGCCCGCCGAGGCGCATGATGTGTTGTCGTTTTTGAAGTAGTCGCGCTGCCACGCCGCGATTACTCCGATCAGCAACCACACCAACGCAACCGTTCCGATGATCCCGCTGCCACGCATCGTGACCTCCAATGTGGACGAGAAGGAGTTTCTCGTGGACGTGAAATTACCCATTCAACTCGTGTCTAAACATGCAATAGGTTATGCAACAGCGCTTGTCGGTGCGGCCTGGACGTTACAGGTGGTCGGCGAGCCAGGTGGCGGCCCGCTTCTTCGACGCTCTGGACAACCAGGCGTCCTGGATCAGCTCAGCTAATTCGGTTCTGCTGATTTCCGCCAGCCGACTGGCCCGCACCAACACCGACGGGTGCCCGTCGAAGTGGTCCGTGGTGAAAAACGGCGAAACGGGATCGGAAATCAACGCCAACTTGTCGCTTTCCGACTCCACCCAAAGCATGATCACGTCCGTATAGCGCTCGCCGGTGTCCGGATCGGTCGCGTCGGGCCGAGGCGTGCGAAAGAAGACGAATGACTTCCCGCCCACCTGGTAGATCGCATTGCCCTTCGGGCCCTCCAGGCGCTGGACGTGCGGCATGGCGGCGGCGATCTCATGGACGTCGCTTAACCGGGCGCGTCGAGCGGCCATGACGACGAGGGTACCGTCCGTCCGGCACCGCTCGTCATCCTGGCGAGAGATGTTGTGGTACTTGACGTTTGATCGTCGCAGCGACCCGTCCAGCGGTTAGTCCGCCGTCCGCTGCGCGGATACGTAGAGAGTGGGCGGCATCGAGTCTTCCGAGCCCTTCGGCACGCTGCGGTCATACCGCGCCATCAACTCCGAGAACGACGCCGTCGTGACGTCCCAACCGCGGTCACTCAGGAAGTCGCCGACGGGCGTGCGCTCCTCGGGGTACCAGAGATCGTCGAAGTCCGTGATCTCGGCGTTGACCAGCTGGGCGGCCGCGGCCCGCAGCCGTCGCATCTCGTCGCGCTGCCGCTGCACACGATCGGGGTCGGTGAAGCCCGAGTCGGGCACGTTGGACGCCACCCAGCTGCCCACGGCGCTGAGCGAATTGATCCGCTCGAACAGCAGGTCCTGGGCCTGTGCGGGCAGGTAACGAACCAGGCCCTCGGCCGACCACACGGCGGGCTTGGAGGCGTCAAAGCCCGCTTCCTGCAGCGCTTTCGGCCAATCCTGCCGGAGATCGATCGGGACGTTGACCAGCTGCGCCTTGGGCTTCGCCCCGTGCTCGCTCAGGGTGTTGGATTTGAATTCCAGCACCTTGGGCTGGTCGAGCTCGTAGACGACGGTGCCATCGGGCCACGGGAGCCTCCAAGTGCGTGCGTCCAGGCCGGCGGCCAGGATCACCACCTGCCGAACCCCGGCGTCCGCGGCGCCGAGGAAGAACTCGTCGAAGAACGCCGTCCGGGTGGCCATGAAGTCGACCATCAGCTGTAGCCGATTCCGCAGATCCGGCTCGATGCCGCCGGCCTTGACCAGCAGCGCCGGGTCGGCGTAGATGCTCCACATTCCCTCGCCCGCGGCGTCGACGAACACGCGCGCGAAAGGATCATTGATCAGTGGGTTCTCGCTCTCGGTTTCGGCCGCGCGAGCCGCCGCGACACCCAGCGCGGTGGCCCCGACGCTTTGAGTGATTTCCCAGGAGTCATCGTCGGTCCGCGGCATCGCCAATTTCCTTCCCCAGAAAGTAAGTTATGCACACTATTCTTCCAGCCGCCGCCCGCCGAGGCCGCCCGTCGGCCCTGTCCTAGTCTTTTTCCCAGACGGTCCACAGGTTGCAAGGGAGTGCCATGACGCCCAATCCGCCACGTACGCCGCGGGAGGTATTCGCCCACCACGGCAGTGCCCTGGCGGCGGGCGATCTTGACGAGATTGTCGTCGACTACGCCGAAGATTCCGTGCTGCTCAGCCCCGCAGGCATCGCTCGCGGCAAGGACGCCATCCGTCGAGTATTCGCGGCGTTGCTCGCCGATCTGCCGGATGCGAACTGGGACTTGAGGACCCAGCTGTTCGACGAGGATGTGCTGTTCCTCGAGTGGTCCGCCGACTCGGCCGTCAATCGGGTCGATGACGGCGTTGACACCTTCGTGTTTCGCGACGGCATGATCCGAGCGCAGACCGTCCGGTATACGGCGCACCCGAAGGGCTGAAGAGTGGATCACGTCAACCTGGAAGCGGTGGCGCAGTGGATGTCCGGACAGGGACTCGGCGAGGGACCACTGCAGGACGTTTCCAATGTCACCGGTGGGACCCAGAACGTCATGCTGCGCTTCACCAGGGCCGGCCGGCCCTATGTGCTGCGCCGCGGGCCACGACACTTACGTCCGCGCAGCAACACTGTGATCCTACGTGAGACGAAAGTCCTTGCCGCACTGGCTGGTTCAGATGTCCCCCACCCCCGCCTGATCGCAGCCTGCGAGGACCCGAGCGTGCTGGGCGACGCCGTGTTCTACCTGATGGACCCGGTCGACGGATTCAACGCGGGCGAGGGCCTGCCGCCCCTACACGCCGGCGATGCCACGGTGCGCCACGGCATGGGCCTGTCGATGGCCGACGCGCTGGCGAAGCTCGGTGCCGTCGACCATATCGCGGTGGGACTCGCCGATTTCGGCAAGCCGGAGGGCTTCCTGGAACGCCAGGTGCCGCGCTGGCTTTCGGAGCTGGCGTCCTACAACGAGTACGAGGGTTACCCGGGACCCGACATCCCGGGCATCGAGGAGGTGTCGGCCTGGCTGGAGCGCCACCGCCCGGCCCGCTGGACGCCGGGCATCATGCACGGCGACTATCACGCCGCCAACGTGATGTTCTCCCGCACCGGCCCGGACGTGGTCGCGATCGTCGACTGGGAGATGTGCACGATCGGTGACCCACTGCTGGATCTGGGCTGGCTGCTGGCCACCTGGCGCCAGCCCGACGGTTCCAGCGTGTTCAGCCACGCCCTCGGCGGGCAGGGCGGTCTGGCCACCACCGACGAACTCCTCGAGCGCTACGCCGCCAACACCACCCGCGACCTGTCCCACATCGCCTGGTACACCGTGCTGGCGTGCTTCAAGCTCGGGATCGTGATCGAGGGGACGCTAGCGCGGGCCTGCGCCGGGAAGGCGGAGAAGGAGGTCGGCGACCAACTGCACGCGGCCACGGTTCATCTCTTCGAGCGGGCGCTGGGCCTCATCTCCGACCAGGACTGACCTACTGACACAGTCCGAGCCGCCACCACCGACGCCGTGCTTTGCCGTCAAGCTTTCCCACGACCACTCCACCGGGCGATTACCTGGCCGGCGAAATCAAGCATCTGGTCAAGCGTGTGGAACATTGCGAAGGCATCCACGATCGCCTCATCGGCACCGGACCGGGCGAGGCGCTCGAGCTTATCCGCGACAGAGTCCACGGACGTGCCGGGTTCGAGGTTGATCCGCATGGCCGACTTGAGCGCATCCGGATCGCGGCCGGCGTCCTTCGCCGCGCGGCGCGCAATCGACCACAGGTGGTCGGTGACCTCGTCCTGCAGCCCCTCGACCCCGAGCCAGCCGGTGCCGCTGCGGCCGACCCGACGCATCGCGGCCTCGCTGGCACCGCCGATCCAGATGGGCGGACCGCCGGCCTGGACCGGGCGCAGGTCGGCATGGACCGGTGGCAGTGAGAAGAACTCGCTGTCCCAGGACACCGGGGTGGTCGTCCACCACTCGTGCAGGAACGCGAGCAGGTCATCGAGCATCTTCCCGCGGCGGCGCCAGTCCGCGCCGCGGGCGATGTCGTGTTCGTCCTTCATCCACCCGATTCCCACGCCAACGTCGAGGCGGCCGTCGCTGAGCACGTCGAGCGTGGTCAGCAGCCGGGCCAGGTGCACCGGCTCGTAGTAGAACGTGCTGAGCGTGCTGGCGTTCAGCCGCACCCGGCTGGTCGCCGTCGCGGCGACCGTCCACAGCAGCACCGGATCGAGGTAGCGGGTCATCTGCGGCGGGTACGGCTGCTCTTTGCCCGGGTAGGTGCTGCGCATATCGACCGGCGTGACCAGGCGATCGCCGACCCACAGCGTGTCATAGCCGAGGTCCTCGAGTCCGCGGCAGAACGCACTCAGACCATCGGCGCCGCTGACAGCGGGCCCGACGATGGGAAGTGCGAAACCAAGCTTCATCGCTACAATCCTTTCGATGATCGATCAACCATTTTTCGTGACGCACGGCGCCCCTGCTCGTTCGCTGCTTGGACCCACGGCGGGCGGTCATGCGGGAACGGCGGCGCCGAGGGCGAAGTCGTAGTTCCCCACCCCGTGGCTGGCGAGACCCATGACGACCAGGCCCGTTCCCTCCAGCCAGTGCGCCATGTTCAAGCCGCCGACGTCCAGCGGGCGCAGCCCAAGGCTCTCGATGAACTCCGCGACGCCCTCCTTGGCGCGCGCGTCGTCGCCGGCGATAAAGACGTCCAGCGGCCGGCCCTGGGCCAGGACAACACCGAAGATCGTGTTGAAGGCCTTCACCACGCGGGCGCTGGCCGGGGCCGCCTTGGCGACTTCCTGCGCGATCGAGGTGTCATCGGGGATGGCGAGCCCGTCGGCGGTGGAATTGAAGGGGTTGCTGATGTCGACGATGACCTTGCCCGCGAGGGCCTCGCCGTATTGGGCGACCACCGGAACGACATCGGCGTACAACACTGCCACGATGACGATGTCCCCGGCCGGCACGTCGCCGAACTCTCCCGTCGTGGCGCCGCCGCCGAGAGCTTTGGCCAGTTCAGCGGCCTTGGACCGATCGCGACCGATGACCTCGACGGTGTTTCCGCCCGCTACCGCCAGCGCGCCGATCGCGCGGGCCATGTTCCCGGTGCCGATGATGCTGATGCTGCTCATGAGGTGTCACATCCTGACTATCGAATCGAAAAGGTTGACGATTCAACCTTAGGCATCATTTGTTGATGCGTCAACTAATCCCGTAACATGGCGGTTAATGGAACCGAACTGGCTGAATCCTCGCGAAGACCGCGCCTGGCGGGCGTTCCAGCATGCGCATCATCAACTCGACGTGCACCTGAATCGCGGTCTGCAGGAATCGGGCCTGTCCGGCGCCGACTACGAGATCCTGGCGGTGCTCTCGGGTCACGACGGGGACCGCATGCCCGCACGAGACCTCTGCAAAGCGCTGGGCTGGGAGAAGAGCCGTGTCTCCCACCAAGTGCGACGCATGCAGAAGGACGGGCTGATCTGCCGCGAGCCCAACCCCGACGACGCCCGGAGCACCATGATCTGCCTACTGCCGGCCGGCCGGGCCGCCATCCAGAAGGCGGCGCCCGGGCACGTGGAGGACGTCCGCCGGAACTTCATCGACCTGCTCAGCCCGGCTGAGCTCGACATGCTCGCCGCCCTCAACGAACGAGTCCTGCGGCACCTGGCCAACGACGACGATTCCGCCACCGACGAAGATTCCCCATGACCTTCATCGCCGCTCGGCCACGCTGAACTTCTTCATCCAGGGAGTGTCACCGATCAACCGAAACAACTGTCACGCATCAGCCGAAACACTGTCACGCATCACCCGACGACGAAATGTCACGCATCAGCCGGGGTCATACACCGAGCGCGCCCGAAGGTGTCTGAGTTCACGACATAGGTGACAGATGAGTCGGGTCATGGGTGACATCTGTGTCGATGCCTGATGAGTCGCG
>NZ_LZJR01000060.1 GCF_001667925.1 Mycobacterium sp. E2479
ACGCTCTCGGAGAACCAGGCCGAGCACGTGCAGAAGTCGTTCGATCAGATGGACACCACCCGCAGCAGGCGGGTGCTGCTGGAGGGCTGGGAAAAGTTCCACGAGCCGGTGGACCGGATCGTGTCGATCGGCGCGTTTGAGCACTTCGGTCGCCAGCGCTACGGCCGCTTCTTCAAGATGGCCTACCAAGCGCTGCCGCCAGGCGGAGTGATGTTGCTGCACACCATCGTTCGGCCGTCGTTCAGGGATGCCCGCGCCAGGGGCATGAAACTGACCCACGAGATCGTCCAGTTCTCGCAATTCATCCTGGCCGAGATCTTTCCCGGCGGCTGGCTGCCGACCCCGCAGACCGTCGGCGAATACGGGGTCACGGCGGGCTTCGACCTGACCCGGGTCCAGTCGCTGCAGTTGCACTACGCCAGGACACTGGATCTATGGGCCGAGGCGCTCGAGGCGAATCGCGAGCAGGCGTTGGCCATCCAGTCTCAGGAGGTCTACGACCGCTACATGAAGTACCTCACCGGCTGCGCGAAGCTGTTCCGGGAGGGCTACACCGACGTCAACCAGTTCACGTTGGAGAAGTGACCGGCTCACCATAGGCACTCAGCCCCAACGGATCACCGTTGTGCGCTGAAATGCTGTGAGCTACTTGACCAACGTGAATTGCCCCACGTTGCTGATGCCCTTGCGGAAGAAGTTCTCGCACCCGGTCAGATAGTGCATGTACTTGTCGTAGATCTCCTGGGACTGGAGAGCGATCGCCTTCTCCTTGTTGGCTTCCAGATTCGCCGCCCAGATGTTGAGGGTCCGCGCGTAATGCTCCTGCAGCAGCTGCACCCGCTCGATCGAGAAGCCCGCGGCCTCGCCGAATTTGAAAATGTCTTTCTGCGCCGGCAACTGACCCCCGGGGAAAATCTCCTGGCCGATGAAGCGCGCGAATCGAATATCGCTCATCGTCAATGTGACGCCCAGTGCGGGATATTCCTGCCAGTGATACATCAAGATCGTATGCAAAAGCATCCGGCCATCATCGGGAAGGATGTCGTAGGCGCGTTCAAAAAATGCGGAATAGCGTTCCATCTTGAATGCTTCGAAGGCGCCGATGGAGACAATCCGGTCGACTTTGTCTTCGAACTCTTCCCAGCCCTGCAGGCGCACCTCGATGTTGCGGTTGGTCGGCAGGCCGGCCAGCTTGTTCTTGCTGTACTCGAACTGGTTGCGGCTCAGCGTAATTCCGATGACATTGACGTCATATTTCTCGACGGCTCGCCGCAGGGTGGCCCCCCAGCCGCAGCCGATGTCCAGCAGAGTCATCCCAGGCTCGAGCTTGAGCTTTCCCAGCGCCAGATCGATCTTCGCGATCTGCGCCTCCTCGAGGGTCATGTCCTCACGCTCGAAGTACGCGCAGCTGTAGGTCTGGGTGGG
>NZ_LZJR01000061.1 GCF_001667925.1 Mycobacterium sp. E2479
CTTCGGGTGAGGCGACGAACACGCAGCGAGCCCGACCGCCGCCAGGGCGGTGGCGGCGCTCAGCGCTACGGACAGGGGCCGATTCATCCCGTCGGTCGGCCGGCTAGGCGGCTCTGGCCGCTGCGCGGAGGAAAGGTGTCGCTAAGGTCGGGCCGATGGGTGCAACTGAAGTCACACCGAGGGCTACGCCGGCGCGGCGGGCCGAGGCTGTGGCGAGGCTTTTTGCGGTCACTCTGCCACCTCCCGGGGCCCTTTCGATCATCACGATTAGTGGCCGAGATTACCAGCGTGACGAAAATCTTAACTTTTCGTGGGTATTTGACTACGTACATCAGTCGGCAATCGCCGGTAGCTTTGAAGTATCCGCCGTACCAATTCGGTGCGGGAAAGGAGCGCAAGATGGGTAGCTCAGAGCGTTCTGAAGCTTACGGGACCCCCCACGGACCGGACCGGTCCAGCGGCGACGAGGCCGAGTTGGAACAGTTACGCCGCGAGGCGGCAATGTTGCGCGAGCAACTCGACCAGACCGTCGGCGCGCATGGCGGCGCCCGCTCCGCGCGCGATGTGCATCAGCTGGAAGCGCGTATCGACTCTCTTGCGTCACGGAACTCGAAGTTGATGGAAACCCTTAAAGAGGCCCGCCAGCAACTGCTGGCGCTGCGTGAGGAAGTCGATCGGCTGGGGCAGCCGCCCAGCGGCTACGGCGTCCTGCTCGGCACCCACGAGGACGACACCGTCGACGTGTTCACCTCCGGTCGCAAGATGCGGCTTACGTGCTCGCCGAACATCGAAGTTTCGCTGCTGCGCAAGGGCCAGACGGTCCGCTTGAACGAGGCACTGACGGTGGTTGAGGCCGGCACCTACGAATCGGTCGGCGAGATATCGACGTTGCGTGAACTGCTGGCCGACGGGCATCGTGCCCTGGTCGTCGGGCACGCCGATGAGGAACGCATTGTGTGGCTTGCCGAGCCGCTGGTCGCCGAGAACCTGCCGGAAGGCCATCCTGACGCGCTCAATGACGACACCCGGCCGCGCAAGCTGCGACCCGGCGACTCGTTGTTGGTCGACACCAAGGCCGGGTACGCCTTTGAGCGCATCCCCAAGGCCGAGGTCGAGGACTTGGTGCTTGAAGAGGTGCCCGATGTCAGCTACCTGGATATCGGTGGCCTGACTCGCCAGATCGAGCAGATCCGCGACGCGGTGGAGCTGCCGTTCTTGCACAAGGAGTTGTACCGCGAGTACGCGCTGCGGCCGCCCAAGGGTGTGCTGCTCTACGGTCCGCCCGGGTGCGGCAAGACACTGATCGCCAAGGCCGTGGCCAATTCGTTGGCCAAGAAGATGGCCGAGGTGCGCGGCGACGACGCCCGCGAAGCCAAGTCGTACTTCTTGAACATCAAGGGTCCGGAACTGCTCAACAAGTTCGTCGGTGAAACCGAACGGCACATCCGGCTGATTTTCCAGCGCGCCCGTGAGAAGGCCTCGGAAGGCACCCCGGTGATCGTGTTCTTCGACGAGATGGACTCGATCTTCCGCACCCGCGGCACCGGGGTTTCCTCGGACGTCGAGACCACCGTGGTTCCGCAGCTGCTCAGTGAGATCGACGGTGTGGAGGGGCTCGAGAACGTCATCGTGATCGGCGCCTCCAACCGTGAGGACATGATCGACCCCGCCATCCTGCGACCCGGGCGCCTGGACGTGAAGATCAAGATCGAGCGGCCGGACGCCGAAGCGGCGCAAGACATCTTCTCGAAGTACCTGACCGAGTCGCTGCCGCTGCACGCCGACGACCTCGCCGAATTCGGCGGCGACCGCACCACCTGCATCAAGGCGATGATCGAAAAGGTCGTCGAGCGGATGTACGCCGAGATCGATGACAACCGATTCCTGGAGGTCACCTACGCCAACGGTGACAAAGAAGTCATGTACTTCAAGGACTTCAACTCCGGGGCGATGATCCAGAACGTCGTCGACCGGGCGAAGAAGAACGCGATCAAGTCCGTGTTGGAGACTGGCCAGCCCGGTCTGCGCATCCAGCACTTGCTGGATTCGATCGTCGACGAGTTCGCCGAGAATGAGGACCTGCCCAACACCACCAACCCCGACGACTGGGCGCGGATTTCGGGCAAGAAGGGTGAGCGGATCGTCTACATCCGCACCTTGGTCACCGGCAAGAGCTCGAGCGCATCGCGGGCCATCGACACCGAATCCAACCTGGGTCAGTACCTGTAGATCTAGGTTGCTTTTGCGCGACATACAAACCACGCACACGACACGCCGCTCCGCGGGTGGGCGTGGTTTATATCTCGGCACCGCCGGCGGTCAGTCGGTCACCAACGAATAGCTGTTGGTCAGGTTGTCCTGCAGCACCTGGGCGGCGCGCTGTGTCGTATCCACGCGCAATTCGTCGGTGAGCACGCGCGGTTGGTAGGCCCACCCGGCGGGCAGGTCCAGCCGGTCGGCAAGGCCCGGTAGGTCGGCGCGCGACAAGGTGGCGTCGGTGACCTGGCTCCAGGTCTGCATGATCCAGTGCCGGTTTTGGGGATCGATGAGTTCGTACACCTCTTGGCCGGCGTTGAAGACGAACACGGTGTGGCGGGTGACCGTGTTGGGGATGTAGGGCGCCGGGTTCATCGACGACAACAGCACTGTGGCCTGCTGGATCATTTCGATCCCGCCGAAGGACTTCGTGATCTGCGGACCCTGGGTGGGTCTTTCGATGGCGTTCATCAGCCAATACCGGGGACCGTTGAGCAGGGCCGCGGCCGCTCCGTGTTCAGTGGCAATGGCGTGCGCGTCCAGCGCCGACCACAGCTCTTCGGGACAGTCGTTGAGCGGGAAGCTGTTGTATACGGTTGCCTGCGGCCCCGCCTCGCCGGGTGTCACGAGGAGCACCTCGCCGTAGCGCTTCCCCGAAAGGTCGAGTGCGTGCTTACCGACGGCGCGGCCGGATTCGGGGGCGGACACACGGTGAAATTAATCACTGGTGTCGGCGCCGTCAACACGACCGAGGGTCACCCGGCGGCGCCGTGGTAGCGACTGCGCGCCACGAGAGTGGTGTCCAGGTCGTCGATCAATGGGTCGAGAACCGTGGACCGGTATTCCGCTTCGCCTGCGGCGCGGGCGCTGATGCACATGAACGTCACTGCGCCGAGAACCAGCGTCATGTGAATCAGCGAATCGGGCACCGGCAACGTGAATCCGAGCACCGTCGCACTGCTCGTGTCGTGTGGGTCCACTCGGTGAGCAGTTCGGGGTCGCGCCCCGCTTCGTCGCGCGGCGTGTGTTTGATTGGCCGGCTCCTTCGCGCCCCGCTGCGCGGGCCGCTTCGTCGCGCGGCGTGTGTTTGATTGGCCGGCTCCTTCGCGCCCCGCTGCGCGGGCCGCTTCGTCGCGCGGCCTACGCTTAGCCCATGCAACGGATTATCGGGACGGAGGTCGAATACGGCATTTCATCGCCATCGGACCCGACAGCCAATCCGATCCTCACATCGACGCAGGCGGTTTTGGCTTATGCGGCGGCAGCGGGCATTCAGCGTGCCAAGCGCACCCGCTGGGACTATGAGGTGGAATCGCCGTTGCGGGATGCCCGCGGCTTCGACCTGAGCCGCTCAGCCGGGCCGCCCCCGGTGGTCGACGCCGACGAGGTCGGCGCGGCCAACATGATCCTGACCAACGGGGCGCGGCTCTACGTCGACCACGCGCACCCCGAATACTCCGCGCCCGAGTGCACCGACCCGCTCGACGCAGTGATCTGGGACAAAGCCGGCGAACGGGTGATGGAGGCCGCCGCGCGTCACGTCGCAAGCGTGCCCGGGGCCGCGAAATTGCAGCTCTACAAGAACAACGTCGACGGCAAGGGCGCCTCTTACGGGTCGCACGAGAACTACCTGATGTCGCGGCAGACGCCCTTTTCCGCGATCATCGCTGGGTTGACCCCCTTTCTGGTCTCCCGTCAGGTGGTCACCGGCTCCGGCCGGGTCGGCATCGGGCCCTCGGGCGACGAGCCCGGTTTTCAGCTCTCCCAGCGCTCGGACTACATCGAGGTCGAGGTCGGCCTCGAGACCACGCTCAAGCGCGGAATCATCAACACCCGCGACGAACCGCACGCCGACGCCGACCGGTACCGACGCCTGCACGTCATCATCGGTGACGCCAACCTCGCCGAGACGTCGACCTATCTGAAGCTGGGCACCACGGCGCTGGTGCTGGATCTGATCGAAGAGGGCCCCGCGCACGGCATCGACCTGAGCGACCTGGCACTGGCGCGGCCTGTGCACGCGGTCCACGCGATCAGTCGTGACCCTTCGCTGCGTGCCGTTGTGGCGCTGGCCGACGGTCGCGAGCTGACCGGGCTTGCGCTACAACGGGTTTACCTCGATCGGGTGGCCAAGCTGGTCGACAGCCGCGACCCAGATCCGCGCGCGGCCGATGTCGTCGAAACCTGGGCGCACGTGCTCGACCAACTCGAGCGGGACCCGATGGAGTGCGCCGAGATACTCGACTGGCCGGCCAAGCTGCGCCTGCTCGAAGGATTCCGGCAGCGCGAAAATCTGAGCTGGTCGGCACCGCGGCTGCATTTGGTGGACCTGCAATATTCCGACGTCCGGCTGGACAAGGGGCTGTACAACCGGCTCGTGGCGCGCGGCTCGATGAAGCGTCTGGTGAACGAACACCAGGTGCTCGAGGCGGTCGACAAACCGCCGACGGACACCCGCGCATACTTCCGTGGCGAATGCCTGCGCAGGTTCGGCGCCGACATCGCCGCGGCCAGCTGGGACTCCGTGATTTTCGACCTGGGCGGTGATTCCCTGGTCCGCATTCCGACGTTGGAGCCGCTGCGCGGCAGCAAGGCGCATGTCGGGGCGCTGCTGGACTCGGTGGACAGCGCCGCCGAACTGGTGGAACAACTGACCAGCTAGGTACCGGTTAACCGCGGGAACGTCGGGGTCGACCGGTAGGCTAGGAAAGACCAACGGGCAGTGTGGCTTGATCGGTGCGAAAGTCATTCAAAGGGCCCACACAACGCAGGAGGCGGCGATGGCTCAGGAGCAGACCAAGCGTGGCGGTGGTGGTGGCGATGACGACGATATCGCCAGCAGCACGGCCGCGGGCCAAGAACGCCGGGAGAAGCTAGCCGAGGACACGGACGATCTGCTCGACGAGATCGACGACGTCCTCGAAGAGAACGCTGAGGACTTCGTTCGCGCGTATGTCCAAAAGGGCGGACAGTGACCTGGCCTTTCCCTAATCGCCTGTCCACTAATTCCGCACTTCCGGGCCCGGCACTTCCGGGAAATCCCGCAATAGACCTCTCGTCGTTTGCTGACCTGCTGCGACGCCAGGCGCCGGAGTTGCTGCCGGCAAGCCTGTCCGGCTCGCAATCTGATACCGCCACGGGGCAGCTGCCGCACGGCACCACCATCGTCGCGCTGAAATACCCCGGCGGGGTGGTGCTCGCCGGCGATCGGCGTTCGACCCAGGGCAACATGATCGCCGGGCGCGACGTCAAGAAGGTGTACATCACCGACGACTACACCGCCACCGGCATTGCCGGCACCGCCGCGATCGCGGTGGAGTTCGCTCGCCTCTACGCGGTGGAACTCGAGCATTACGAGAAACTCGAAGGCGTGCCACTCACGTTCGCCGGCAAGGTGAATCGGTTGGCGATCATGGTGCGCGGAAACTTGGCGGCCGCGATGCAGGGTCTGATCGCATTGCCGTTGTTGGTGGGCTACGACATCGATGCGCCCGACCCCGAAGGCGCCGGCCGCATCGTGTCTTTCGATGCCGCCGGCGGCTGGAACCTGGAAGAGGAGGGCTACCAGTCGGTGGGGTCAGGCTCGATCTTCGCGAAGTCGTCGATGAAGAAGTTGTACTCACAGGTCACCGACGCCGATTCCGCGGTGCGTGTCGCGGTCGAGGCGCTCTACGACGCGGCCGATGACGATTCCGCCACCGGCGGACCGGATCTGGTGCGGGGCATTTATCCCACCGCGGTCACCATAGGTGCCGAGGGAGCGCTGGAAGTGCCGGAACGCCGCATTGCCGAATTGGCCCGAGAAGTGATCCAAAGCCGTTCGCGCGCCGACACTTTCGGTCCCGATGGTGGTGAGAAGTGAGCTTTCCCTATTTCATCTCGCCTGAGCAGGCAATGCGCGAGCGCAGCGAGCTCGCGCGCAAAGGCATCGCCCGGGGCAAGAGCGTGGTCGCGTTGGTCTACGCCGGTGGTGTGCTTTTCGTGGCGGAGAACCCGTCACGGTCGTTGCAGAAGATCAGCGAACTCTATGATCGTGTCGGCTTTGCGGCCGCCGGTAAGTTCAACGAATTCGACAACTTGCGCCGCGGTGGAATCCAATTCGCCGACACTCGCGGCTACGCCTACGACCGTCGCGATGTGACAGGCCGGCAATTGGCCAACGTTTACGCGCAGACGCTGGGCACTATCTTCACCGAGCAGGCCAAGCCCTACGAGGTGGAATTGTGTGTTGCCGAGGTTGCGCACTACGGCGAGACCAAACCGCCTGAGCTGTACCGGATCACCTATGACGGATCGATCGCCGACGAGCCGCACTTCGTGGTGATGGGTGGTACCACCGAACCGATCGCCACGGCGCTCAAGGAGTCGTACGCCGAGAACGCCGATCTGCGGGAAGCCACGCGCATCGCCGTCAAGGCGCTGAGGGCCGGCAGCGAGGCTTCAAATGGGGACCAGTCCACGCTCGACGTGGGCAGTCTTGAAGTTGCGATCTTGGACGTCAGTCGGCCACGACGGGCCTTCCGGCGGATCAACCGCCCGACCCTGGAGAATTTGCTGCGCGAGCTGGATTCCAACGGCTCGGGGAGCGACGGTGAACCGTCTGATACCGACGGCGGTCCGTCGGACTAACACGATCAGGCCCGGGACGGCGGCGCCACAGCCGCCGGTGCTGATGGGTCTGGTGATGCCCAAGGTGCTGGTGAGCTAACAAGTCTCCGCCACGCCGGCGCGCGTCGAAGTGCGCCTCCGCGTGCCCTGGGTGGCCCCCGCGGAGGGTCGTCGAAACACTTCGTCGAATTGATAAGCGCGGCATGCTCACCGTCCCGGTGGGACAACAAGTACCCTCGATTACGTGCAGAGGCGAATCATGGGCATCGAGACCGAGTTCGGGGTCACCTGCACATTCCACGGCCATCGACGGCTCAGCCCGGACGAGGTGGCCCGCTACCTGTTCCGCCGCGTCGTGTCGTGGGGCCGAAGCTCCAACGTTTTCCTACGCAACGGCGCCCGCCTGTATCTGGACGTCGGCAGCCACCCCGAGTACGCCACCGCAGAATGCGACAGCCTGGTCCAACTCGTCACCCACGACCGCGCCGGGGAATGGGTGCTGGAAGATCTTTTGGTCGATGCCGAGCAGCGGCTCGCCGATGAGGGCATCGGCGGTGACATCTATCTGTTCAAGAACAACACCGATTCGGCGGGCAACTCCTACGGCTGCCACGAGAACTATTTGATCGTGCGGGCCGGGGAGTTCTCCCGGATCTCGGACGTGCTGCTGCCCTTCCTGGTCACCCGCCAGCTGATCTGCGGCGCCGGCAAGGTGCTGCAGACGCCCAAGGCGGCAACGTTCTGCCTTTCGCAACGCGCCGAGCACATTTGGGAGGGCGTCTCTTCAGCCACCACTCGCAGCCGGCCGATCATCAACACCCGCGACGAGCCGCACGCCGACGCCGAGAAGTACCGGCGCCTGCACGTGATCGTCGGCGACTCAAACATGTGCGAAACCACCACCATGCTCAAGGTGGGCACCGCGGCGCTGGTGTTGGAGATGATCGAGGCCGGCGTCCCGTTCCGGGACTTCTCGCTGGACAATCCCATCCGCGCCATCCGCGAGGTCAGCCACGACACCACCGGCCGTCGGCCCGTGCGGCTGGCCGGCGGACGTCAGGCCAGCGCGCTGGACATCCAGCGCGAGTACTACAGCCGTGCGGTCGAGCACCTGCAGACCAGGGAACCCAACGCGCAGATCGAGCAGATCGTCGACTTGTGGGGCCGTCAGCTCGACGCGGTCGAGAGTCAGGACTTCGCCAAGGTCGACACCGAGATCGACTGGGTGATCAAGCGCAAGCTCTTTCAGCGCTACCAGGACCGCTACAACATGGAGCTGTCCGACCCGAAGATCGCCCAGCTGGATCTGGCCTACCACGACATCAAGCGCGGGCGCGGCGTCTTCGACTTGCTGCAGCGCAAGGGACTGGCCGCGCGCGTCACCACCGACGAGGACATCGCGGAGGCGGTCGACAACCCGCCGCAGACCACCCGGGCGCGGCTGCGCGGCGAGTTCATCAGCGCGGCCCAGGCAGCCGGCCGTGATTTCACCGTCGACTGGGTGCACCTCAAGCTCAACGACCAAGCCCAGCGCACCGTGTTGTGCAAGGACCCCTTCCGGGCGGTCGACGAGCGGGTCAAGCGCCTGATCGCGAGCATGTAGCCGCGCGTCGGCTCGTCCGCACGTCAGCCTCGACGGCACGGCATCAAACCGCGACTTTCCGACGTGCTAGCGCGGCGCCAGCACAGTAGAGCCACCGCTAGCGCGCGACTCGCGGCCGAAGTTGGTGTTAGGCAATAGCGCGACGCGGACGACCGGTGAAAGCGCCAGACGAAGACCATCGAATAATCTGGAGGCAATGGCGACGTCAAAAGTCGAGCGGCTGGTCAATCTGGTCATCGCCCTGCTGTCCACCCGCGGCTACATCTCGGCGGAGAAGATCAGGTCGAGCGTGGCGGGTTATTCGGACAGCCCCAACGCCGAGGCGTTTTCGCGCATGTTCGAGCGGGACAAGAACGAACTGCGCGACCTTGGCATTCCGCTCGAGGTCGGCCGGGCGTCGGCGTGGGACCCCACCGAGGGTTATCGGATCAACCGTGACGCCTACTCGCTCGCCCCGGTCGACCTGACTGCCGACGAGGCGGCCGCGGTAGCCGTCGCAACGCAGCTGTGGGAGTCGCCCGAGCTCATCACGGCGACCCAGGGCGCGCTGCTCAAACTGCGCGCGGCCGGGGTTGACGTCGATCCGGACGCGCCGGTCGCCATCGCATCGCCGGCCGGGGTTCCGGGCCTGCGCGGATCGGAGGAAGTTCTCGGAGTCCTGCTGTCCGCCATCGACTCCCGGCAGGCCGTGCAGTTTCCGCACCGGCCGTCGCGAGCCGAGCCATACACCACTCGCACGGTCGAGCCCTGGGGTGTGGTCACCGAGAAGGGCCGCTGGTACCTGGTGGGCCACGATCGCGACCGCAACGCCACCCGCACTTTCAGACTTTCCCGGATAGGTTCGAACGTCACGCCGATCGGTCCGACGGGCGCCGTCGCCGTGCCGAAAGATGTTGACCTGCGCAAGATCGTGGCCCAGACGGTCACCGACGTTTCTGCGACCCCGACCCTCGGACAGGCGAGGGTTTGGGTGGCCGACGGGCGGGCCACGGCGCTGCGGCGCGCCGGCAGATCCGTCGACACGCGTCGACTCGGGGGTCGCGACGGCGAGGTGATCGAACTCGACATCAGGTCCGCGGACCAGCTGGCACGTGACATCGCCGGCTACGGAGCCGACGCCCTGGTGCTCCAACCGCAGTCGCTGCGCGACGACGTGCTGGCCCGGCTGCGCGCGCATGCCGGTGTGGACGCCGTCGTTGCGGGGCAACCACCCGGCCGCGGGGGAGTCTCCGCATGACACGCGCCAGCGACGATGCAGAACGCAGCGATGAGGTGGGGGCACCTCCCGCTTGCGGGGGAGAGTGGCGCCAGTGACTCCCGTCTCCACCCGCCTGATCCGGCTGCTGAACATGGTGCCGTATTTCCAGGCCAATCCCCGGGTCACCCGATCCAAGGCCGCCGCCGACCTCGGGGTCTCGGTCAAGCAGCTGGAAGAAGACCTCAACCAGCTGTGGATGTGCGGTCTGCCCGGTTACTTTCCGGGCGACCTCATCGATTTCGAATTCTCCGGTGACACCATCGAGGTGACGTTCTCCGCGGGGATCGACCGCCCACTTAAGCTCACCTCGCCGGAGGCCACCGGTCTGCTGGTCGCGTTGCGGGCGCTGGCCGACGTCCCCGGCGTCGTCGACCCGCAGGCGGCGCGCAGCGCCATCGCCAAGATCGAAGATGCCGCGGGGGCACTCGGACACGACGCGTCCCACGTGGGCTCGGCCGTCGACGAGCCCGCGCCGGTGGAGAACCGGGCCGCCGCCGCGGTGCGCGCAGCCGTCCAGTCCAGGCACGCGCTGACCATCGAGTACTACTCCGCCTCGCACGACACCCTGACCAGCCGGGTCGTCGACCCCATCCGGGTGCTGCTGATCGGCGGTCACAGCTACCTGGAGGGCTGGTCACGCGAGGCCGAGGGCGTGCGGTTGTTCCGCTTCGACCGCATCGTGGACGCCACCGAGCTCGACGAGCCGGCCGCGCCACCGGAGCCGGCGCTGCACGCGCCGCCGGACACCTCATTGTTCGACGGCGATCCGTCGCTGCCGTCGGCCAAGCTGCGGGTGGCGCCCGCGGCGTCCTGGATGTTCGAGTACTACCCGATGCGTGAGGTGCGCGAATTGCCGGACGGATCTTGCGAGGCGGTCATGACCTACGCCTCCGAGGATTGGATGACGCGGCTGGTGCTGGGCTTCGGGCTCGACGTGCAGGTGCTGCAGCCTGCGTCCCTCGCGCAGCGGGTACAAGATGCCGCGACGGCGGCCGTGACATCTTACGAAGCCCTGAGCTCATAAAAGTCCAGGCGACATGGGCCAGGGGGCGGCGCGCGCCCGCCGCCACAGAGCACTACTGCGGTAGCATCGGGTGAACGTCTGGAGGTAATCAAAGTGGGCAGTCTTAGTCCGTGGCACTGGGCGATCCTCGCGGTCGTGGTGATCTTGCTGTTCGGTGCCAAGAAGCTCCCCGACGCGGCGCGTTCGTTGGGCAAGTCGATGCGGATCTTCAAGTCCGAGATTCGCGAAATGCAGACGGAGAACAAAGCGGAGACGTCGGCGTTGGGGACCCAAGGCGAGTCCTCCGCGGCGAACCCGACTCCCGTGCAGTCGCAGCGGGTCGACGCGCCGGCGCCCAGCGAGCAGGGGCACAGCGAAGCGCGTCCGGCGTAGCCGCCATCATTTCGTCGCGCTGCCCGAGCGCCTCTGACCGAGCATCGTGAAAGTCTTCAAGGTTTCAGCGCGCACTTCCGGCCTGCTGAGACGCCTCAACCCTCGTAACCGGCGCAGCCGAACCAATCCGGATGCGACCATGTCGCTGGTCGACCATCTGACCGAGCTGCGCACCCGGCTGTTGATCTCGCTGGCCGCCATCCTGCTGACCACGATTTTCGGGTTCGTCTGGTATTCGCATTCAATCTTCGGGCTGGAAAGCCTGGGCGAGTGGTTACGTCATCCCTACTGTTCGCTGCCGCAGTCGGCGCGCGCGGAGATCAGCCCGGGTGGCCAATGCCGGCTGCTGGCCACCGCGCCGTTTGACCAGTTCATGCTGCGGCTCAAGGTCGGGCTGACGGCCGGAGTGGTGCTCGCCTGTCCGGTGTGGTTTTACCAGCTGTGGGCGTTCATCACGCCCGGGCTTTATCAGAAGGAACGCCGCTTCGCGGTCGCATTCGTGCTTCCCGCCGTGGTGTTGTTCGTGGTCGGCGCGGTGCTCGCGTACTTCGTACTGGCCAAGGCGCTGGGCTTTCTGCTGACCGTCGGCAGCGACGTACAGGTGACCGCGCTATCCGGGGACCGATATTTCGGCTTCCTGATCAACCTGCTCGTCGTTTTCGGCGTCAGCTTCGAATTTCCGCTGCTCATCGTGATGTTGAACGCCATCGGCATCCTTCCCTACGAGCGGCTCAAGGCGTGGCGGCGCGGCCTGATCTTCGCGATGTTCGCGTTCGCGGCGGTCTTCACGCCCGGATCCGACCCGTTTTCGATGACCGCGCTCGGGTTGGCGCTGTCGATCCTCTTGGAGTTCGCCATCCAGATCTCCCGGCTGCACGACAGACGGAAGGCCAAGCGTGAAGCCCAGGCCGTGATTCCCGACGACGAAGCATCGGTCATCGAACCGCCCACCGATATACCGGAGCCGTCGTTCACCGCCGGGCAACACGACGATGTCACCTGAGCCGTCGCCGCCTCATGACGTGGCCGAGCTCGTGGAGCTCACCCGGTTCACCGCCGAACTGCCCTTCGCGCTGGACGGCTTTCAGCATCGGGCGTGCGCGGCGCTGGAACGAGGCCACGGCGTGCTGGTCTGCGCGCCGACGGGCGCCGGCAAGACGGTGGTCGGCGAATTCGCCGTGCACCTGGCGCTGGCCTCCGGCGGCAAGTGTTTCTACACCACGCCGCTGAAAGCGCTGAGCAACCAGAAGCACACCGATCTCACGGCGCGATACGGCCGCGACCGCATCGGCCTGCTCACCGGAGACATGTCCGTCAACGCCGATGCGCCCGTGGTGGTCATGACCACCGAGGTGCTGCGCAACATGCTCTACGCGGATTCACCAGCGTTACACGGACTTTCGTATGTGGTGATGGACGAGGTGCATTTCCTCGCCGACCGGATGCGGGGTCCGGTGTGGGAGGAGGTGATCCTGCACCTGCCCGATGAGGTTCGGGTGGTCAGTCTCTCGGCGACGGTGAGCAACGCTGAGGAATTCGGCGGCTGGATCCAGACCGTGCGCGGCGATACGACGGTCGTGGTCGACGAGCACCGCCCGGTGCCGCTGTGGCAACACGTGTTGGTGGGCAAGCGCCTGCTGGATCTGTTCGATTACGACAACCAGAAGCCGGCCGCCGATCGCCAACCGCGCGTCAATCCCGAACTGCTCCGCCACATTGCGCACCGTCGCGAGGCGGATCGGATGACCGATTGGCAGCCCCGCCGGCGGCACGCGGGAAGGGGAAGCGCAGGGCGGCCGTCGCGTCCCCGCTTCTACCGGACACCGGGACGCCCGGACGTGATCGCCACCCTGGATTCCGAGGGGCTGCTTCCCGCGATCACGTTCGTGTTCTCCCGTGCGGGCTGCGACGCCGCCGTCCAGCAATGCCTGCGTTCATCGCTGCAACTGACCACCCAGGAGGAGCGCGCACAGATCGCCGAGGTGATCGAGCACCGCTGCGGCGATCTCGCCGACGCCGACCTGAGCGTGCTCGGCTACTACGAGTGGCGCGAGGGACTGTTGCGCGGTTTGGCGGCCCACCATGCCGGCATGCTGCCCGTCTTCCGCCACACGGTCGAAGAGCTGTTCACCGCGGGATTGGTCAGGGCGGTGTTCGCCACCGAGACCCTGGCGCTCGGGATCAATATGCCGGCGCGCACGGTCGTGCTCGAGCGGCTGGTGAAGTTCAACGGCGAGCAGCACGTGGCGCTGACGCCGGGGGAGTACACGCAGCTCACCGGTCGCGCCGGGCGGCGCGGCATCGACGTAGAGGGCCACGCGGTGGTGCTGTGGAATCCGACGGAGGAAACCACCGAGCCGTCCGCGGTGGCCGGGCTGGCCTCCACCCGCACCTTCCCGCTGCGCAGCTCGTTCGCCCCGTCGTACAACATGACGATCAACCTGGTCCAGCAGATGGGTCCAGAGCAGGCACACCGGTTGTTGGAACAGTCATTTGCGCAATATCAGGCCGATCGTTCCGTCGTGGGGCTAGTTCGCGGCATCGAGCGGGGCACCACGATGCTCGACGAGATCGCCGCCGAGGTGGGCGGTCCCAAGGCCCCGATCCTCGAATACGCCCGGATGCGTGCCCGCATCACCGAGATGGAGCGCGCGCAGTCGCGCGCGTCCCGGCTGCAACGACGGCTGGCCGCCAGCGAAGCGCTGGCCGCGCTGCGCCGGGGCGACATCATCAACATCACCCATGGCCGGCGCGGTGGGCTGGCCGTCGTGCTGGAATCCGCCCGCGACAGCTCCGATCCGCGACCGCTGGTGCTCACCGAAAACCGGTGGGCGGGCAGGATATCGTCGGCCGACTATTCGGGGGCGTCCGCGCGCGTCGGTTCGATGTCGCTGCCCAAGCGCGTCGAACACCGTCAGCCACGGGTCCGGCGCGATCTGGCGTCGGCGCTGCGATCGGCTGCCGCCGGGCTGACCCTCCCGGCCCGGCATCGAGGTGGTCGCGGGGACTCCGACGGCGCCTTCGGTGCTTTCCCTGACCCGGAGCTGGCGACGCTGCGCGACCAGCTGCGCCGCCACCCGTCGCACAACACGCCCGGCCTGGAAGCGCAGGTTCGGCAGGCCGAGCGCTATCTGCGGATCGAACGCGACAATGCGCAATTGGAGAAAAAGGTCGCGGCGGCCACCAATTCGTTGGCGCGGACCTTCGACCGGATCGTCGGATTGCTCACCGAACGCGGTTTCATCGAAGGACGCGACGGCGATCCTTGCGTAACCGACGACGGTCGGCTGCTGGCGCGCATCTACAGCGAAAGCGACCTGCTGGTCGCCGAATGTCTGCGCACCGGCGCGTGGTCGGGGCTGAAGCCGGCCGAGCTGGCGGCGGTGGTGTCGGCGGTGCTGTATGAAACCCGGGGCGGCGAGGCGCCGGGGGCCGCCTTCGCGGCCGACGCACCCACCCAGCAGGTGCGGCAGGCGCTGCAGCAGACGTCGCGGCTGTCGATGGCGCTGCGCGCCGATGAGCAAATGCACCGGATCGCCCCGAGCCGCGAACCCGACGACGGCTTCGTCAACGTCATCTACCGCTGGGCCAGAACCGGAGATCTGGCCGCGGCGCTGGCGGCCGCCGACCCGGCGGGCACCGGATCACCCCTGCTCGCCGGGGATTTTGTGCGCTGGTGCCGCCAGGTCCTCGATCTGCTGGACCAGGTCCGCAACGCCGCTCCGGACCCCGAGTTACGGGACACCGCCAAACGCGCGATCAACGACATTCGGCGCGGCGTCGTCGCAGTTGACGCCGGGTAGGCTAGGCCGGAGCTACCGTTAGCGCCGAGAGCATGCCAGGACAACAGAGGCTGAGGGAGAAAGATGAGCGGACCGCAGGGATCGGACCAGCAGTGGCAGCCGCCCGGTCAAGGTCAAGGTAGCGATCACTCGTCAGACCCGACCCAGGTGGCACCGACCTGGCAGGATCAGTCGAACCAGGAAACGGCTTGGCAGGCCCCGGCATACACGCCGCCCGCCGACTACCCGCAGTACCAACAGCCGACTGAGCAGGCGTACCCGCAGCAGTACCCTCAGCAGCAGCCGGGCTATGCGCAGCCGGGGCAATTCGGTCAACCCGGCCAATACGGCCAACCGGGGCAGTACGCCCAGCCGGGGCAGTACGGCCAACCGGGTCAGTACGGCCAGCCGGGTCAGTACCCGCAGCAGTACCCGGGTTACGAGCAACCGGGTAAGAAGCGACCGGTCGGCCTGATCGCCGGCGTGGGCGGCGCGATCGCGTTTCTGCTCATCGCGGTCGTGCTGGTGCTGGGCTTCTGGCAGCCCGGGTTCTTCGTCACCACCAAGCTGGACGTCAGCAAGGCGCAGGCCGGGGTCCAGCAGGTCCTCAGCGACGAAACCAACGGCTACGGCGCGAAGAACGTCCAGAACGTCAAGTGCAACCACGGCCAGAACCCGACGGTCAAAAAGGGCGCCACGTTCGACTGCGACGTCAGCATCGACGGCGCGCCCAAGCACGTGACCGTGACGTTCCAGGACAACAAGGGCACCTACGAGGTCGGCCGGCCGCAGTAGGCCCGTCAGTTCGGCAGCGCGTCCAGCGCCTTTTGCAGGCGCCCGATCGACGAGCCCACACCCAGCTCGGTCGCCAGTTTGGCGGTGCGTCGCGGATCGGCGGCGGCCAGCGGTAGTTCGTCACTGGCGGTCGAAAGCGTGACGGGAGCGTCTGCGGCCACCCGCACCACTTTGCCCGCCGCCTCGATGTAATCCAGCGCGGCCAGCAGTTTTTTGCGCACAGCCTTGGCCATCTTCGACTTCGGGTCGTGGGCGGCGGCCAGGATCTGCTCCAGCGAGCCGTATTGGGCCAGCAGCGTCGCCGCGGTCTTTTCACCGATGCCCGGGACACCGGGCAAGCCGTCGGACGGATCGCCGCGCAGCAGCGCGAGTTCGGCGTAGGCGGGCCCGGCCCGATCCGCAGGCACGCCGTAGTGTTCGGCCACCTCGTCGGGCCCGAACAACGTGGCCTTGCTCAGCCCGCGGCCGAGGTAGAGCACCCGAACCGGGACGGGATCGTCGGACACCACCTGCAACAGGTCGCGGTCACCGCTGACCACCACCACCGGATCCTTGCGTTCCCGGGCCGCCAGGGTGCCCAGCACGTCGTCGGCCTCGAACCCCTCCGCTCCGGCCGTCGGAATCCCGAACGCGTCAAGAAGTTCGGCGATCATGTCGATCTGAGGCGTCAGGTCGTCGGGGACCTCCTCGATGTCCGGCTCGTCCCGCGGTTCTTCTTCGGCGACGCGGTGGGCCTTATACGACGGGACAAGGTCCACGCGGAACTGGGGCCGCCAATCGAGGTCGAGGCACACGGCCAGCCGGCTGGGCCGCTGCTGGGTGATCACCACGGCCATGGAGTCGATGAATCCGCGAACGGCGTTGACCGGGCGGCCGTCGGGAGCGGTGATCGAGGATGGCACCCCGAAATACGCGCGAAACCACATGCTGGCGCCGTCAAGCAGCACGAACGGCGCGTGGGGTGCGGGCATGCCGGTTATGGTCTCACGTCGCGGCGAGTCGATGCGGGATTGCGCATTAGCCTGGCTGCCATGCAGTCTCACCGCTTCGACGCCGCAGTATACGAACGCCGGCTGGCGACGGCGGCCGCCGCGGCCGCCAAGGAAGGTCTGGCCGGGCTGGTCATCACGCCGGGGTATGACCTGCGCTATCTCGTCGGGTCGCGTGCGCAGACGTTAGAGCGGTTCACCGCGCTGGTGTTGCCCGCGTCGGGCGATCCGACGGTGGTGGTGCCGCGGCTGGAGTTGGCCTCGCTCAAGGGGTCTGCCATCGCCGAACTCGGACTGGCGGTGCGGGATTGGGTCGACGGCGACAATCCGTACGATCTGGTGGGTTCCGCGTTGGGCGGTACCCCCGCCGCGACCGCCGTCACCGATGCCATGCCGGCGTTGCACCTGCTGCCGCTGGCCGGTGTGCTCGGTGTGCTGCCGATGCTGGCCACCGACGTGTTGCGCACGCTGCGAATGGTCAAGGAAGAATGCGAGGTCGACGCGTTACGCAAGGCCGGTGCGGCGATCGATCGGGTGCACGCCCGGGTGCCGGAGTTGCTGGTCCCAGGCCGCACCGAGGCCGACGTCGCCGCTGACATCGCGAAAGCCATTGTGGACGAAGGGCATTCGGAGGTGGCATTCATCATCGTCGGCTCCGGGCCGCACGGTGCCGACCCGCACCACGGGTATTCGGATCGCGAACTGCAGGTCGGAGACATGGTCGTCGTCGATATCGGCGGGTCTTATGAACCCGGTTACAATTCCGATTGCACGCGCACCTACAGCATTGGCGATCCGAATCCAGAAGTAGCTCAACAATATTCGGTGCTGCAACGCGCCCAGCGCGCGGCAGTTGATGCGGTACGCCCGGGCGTGACAGCCGAACAGATCGACGCCGCCGCCCGCGACGTGTTGGCCGCCGAAGGACTCGCTGAGTATTTCGTGCACCGGACCGGCCACGGTATCGGGCTGTCGGTGCACGAAGAGCCCTACATCGTCGCCGGAAACCGCTTGCCGCTGGTCGAGGGCATGGCGTTTTCGATCGAGCCGGGGATCTATTTCCCGGGCCGATGGGGCGCTCGCATCGAGGACATCGTCATCGTGACCGCAGATGGTGCCCTAGCCGTCAACAGCCGCCCGCACGAACTGATCGTGGTGCCGGTGGGGTAACCGGCGCGACCCTGCCTCCGCGTAGCTTGGGGATGGTGTCAATCCTGGATCTCCCGCTGCTTCCGATTCGCATCGCACGCCACGTCGTCGACGCGGTCTTACACCCCGCCACACCGGCACCCGCTCCGCCGGCTGAACTCATCGTGGTCGACGGGATGCCCGAAGGGGTGCCGCCGGCAGCGCGGCGCCCAGAGCCCAAACTGCCCGCGCCTGCGGGATGGCCGTTTGGCGAACAATTCCCGCGCACGTGTGGCGCCGGCCGAGTGGCCGACGGTGCCTTGTTCTGGACCGACTTCCTCTACGACGACCACGGCGCGACCGGCATCCCGGTCGGCGATCTGAAGATTCAGGCGCCCCCGCGCGGAACCTACGTCTACCCCGACGGGCCGGCGGCCGGCAACGGCGCCGACATCTTCCGCGTCGGCATCGGCCTTGGCGAGACCCACACGTGGTGGCGAATCGACTGGAACACCCTGCTGGACGCCTCGGTGCCCATTGCGCTGTTCACCTTCGACACCGACCCCGCCCGAACGTCGGACGAAAAGTGGCCCGCAGGAGCCGGCGTGCGCTCGAAGGGCATTGACATGGGCCTGCTGATTTCTGGGAGTGGCGCCGCGCTGATCGACCTGACCACCCAGGCCAGGACGCCCGTCGCGCACAGCATCGACATGCAGTCGCGGTCGTTCGTGGCGCAGGTCCCGCGGTCGCTGGCGGAACCCACTGGAAGCTGGACGGTCCGCCTGGTCGCCGGGCTGGCCAACGCCGCGGGGGATGGTTTCGCCGACGTGCCTGCCCTGCACGGCGCGCTGCCCGGCCAACCCAACGTCTACAACGTGGCATTCCGCACCAACGACCAAGAGCCGCCGCATCTGAACTTCTGGTCGGATGCCGCCCAGGCCGCCGCCCTGACACATGGCGATGTCTCCGAGTTCGCGGTGACTGTGCTGTGGGCTCAGCTGGCGGCCCGCGAAACCACTCCCGAGCCGGTGATCACCGGGCCGTCCAGCAGGTGGTACGTGTCTTCGATCGAACTCGGTCAGGGCCTGGAACAAGGTTGGGCCGCCAACGACATCCTGAGTACCAAGCCGCAATTCCTCGGCCGGGTGCAACCGTATTCGATCTGTTTGCCGTCGAGCTGCGCCCCGGGTCGCACGCTGCCGCTGACGTTGCTGCTGCACTCGCTTTCACTCGGCCAGAGCCAGTTCGCCGCGATCGACCCGCGACTGTTGCACGAGATGTGCGATGGCCGCGACTCGGTCGTGGTCACGCCGTTGGCGCGGGGACCATCCACCTGGTATTTCGACACCGGCGAGCTCGATGTCTGGGAAGTATGGGCGCGAGTCGCCGAACAACTGGGTACCGATCCCAATCGCACTGTGATCTCCGGCTATTCGATGGGCGGGTACGCGACGTACAAGCTGGGGCTGAGCTACCCGCAGGTGTTCTCGCAAGCGGTGGTGCTGGCGGGGCCGCCGACGTGCGGTGTCCGGCTGCTACCCCACGTCGACCTCCCCGCCGACCTCGACCCGGACTCGCCCTGTGCCCGTGAGGGTGACACCTGGAAGCTGCTGGTGAATGCCCGATGGCTGCCGTACGTCATCGCCCATGGGCTACTTGACGAACTGGTGCCGTTCGCCTCGGCCGCCGAGCAGGTGCTGGAACTGGACCGGTTGGGTTACCGCCACCGGTTCAGTGTCTACCCCCTCGAGGATCACATCGCCTGGGTGTTTCAGGACGAATTCGAGGATCCGATCTCCCACATGGGAACCGCTCTGCGCCAAGCGGATCCGGGACACATCACGTTCGCCTGGTACCCGCAGCTGGTGCGCGCCGATCTGGGTATCGGGCCGCACCAGGTGTGGTGGTTGTCGGAGCTGGCCGCCGATCCCGAGGTGACCGCGCGGCGCGGGGCCATCGCGGAAGTCGATGCGCGCTCGTACGCGCGGCCGGACCCCGCGCACACCGTCCGGCACCAGCGCGGATTCATCCCGCACCTCGAGCCGACGCCCGGGCTGTACAGCGAACTGGACTGGCAGGTGGGACGGCCCGTCGACCCGCTGCCGTATCTGACGTTGCGCCTGAACGGGGTAGCCAGTCTGCGGGTCGATATCGCGCGTGCCGGGCTGGCCGCGTTGCCGACCTCGACCATCACGGTGGCAACCGACGTCGCCGCCCGGATCATGCTCGGTGGCTTGCCCGCCACGGTTGACGTGCAGCTCGACGGGGAACCGGCCGGGCCGACCGTCACGGTGTCGCCCGGACGTCACCGCATCACGTTGATGGCGCGAGCGGCTGTTGATGAATGAGTAAGGCTCGCTACTGGCCGCGATCCAAAAGATCTGACGACCCCAGGACCCGCTCGACCTGAACCTCGATGACGACGCGCCGTGGATTGGGTCGCGGCGTGCGGTAGCGCTGGGCGTATCGCAGCTCGGCGTCGCGCACCGCGTCGCCGTTGTTGTTGACCTTGGACCGGCCCTCTAACGACAGCCACCGCGCGCCATCGACCTGGCTGAGCACGGCCACTCCGCCGCGATCGGCGTTGACGGCCTTCTGCGAACCCCCGGTGGTGATGACCCGGGCAATGTGGGTTTTGGGATCGAAGGTGAAACCGACCGCCACCACATGCGGCGAATTGTCGGCTCGCAGCGTGGTCAGCATGGCCAGATGCCGTTCGGACAGGAACGCCAACGCGTCGTCGGTGAGCCGGGTAGTGGTATTCGCCATCACCGCCAACGCTAGCGCAGGTGATAATCGCAGCCGTGGACGACACGGGCGCAGGTCCAGTACTAATCCTGGGTGGTCGCAGCGAGATCGGGATCGAGCTGGCGCGCCTCCTGGCGCCGGGCGCCACGGTGGTGCTGGCCGCCCGTCGGGCCGACCGGCTGGATGACCAGGTCAGTGCCCTCAAAGCCGCCGGCGCCGCTGCGGTCGACACCAGAGAATTCGACGCCGACGACCTGGCCTCCCACGGCCCGCTGGTCGCCTCGCTCGTCGCCGAGTACGGCCCCATCGGCACCGCGGTGCTGGCGTTCGGAATCCTGGGCGATCAGGCCCGCGCCGAAACGGACGCCGCGCACGCGGTCGCCGTCGTGCACACCGACTACCTCGCCCAGGTCAGCTTGCTCACCCACCTGGCCACCGCCATGCGCAACGCCGACCAAGGCCGACTGGTGGTGTTCTCCTCGATCGCTGGGGCACGCGTGCGCCGCGCCAACTACGTCTACGGCTCGGCCAAGGCCGGCCTGGACGGCTTCGCCAGCGGCCTGGCCGACGTTCTGCATGGCACCGGGGTTCGGCTGCTGATCGCTCGGCCCGGATTCGTCATCGGCCGTATGACGGAGGGCATGACCCCCGCGCCGCTGGCGAGCACGCCCGCGCAGGTGGCCGCCGCGACCGCGCGTGCGCTCGCCAAAGGTCGCCGCGCGGTGTGGATCCCGTGGGCGCTGGGGCCTGCGGCAGCCGTGATGCGACTGCTACCCCAATTCATCTGGCGCAGGATGCCGCGATGATCCGGGCCGCTGACGATGCACTGCGAAGCGGTCAGGAGCAGTGCACATGATCGTCGTGGTCGGCATCGGCGCCGACGGCGTGGCCGGACTCGGCGAAGCGTCGCGCACCGAACTCCGAAGAGCTACAGTCATTTACGGATCCAAGCGTCAACTCGACCTGCTTGATGACACGGTGCCGGCGCCTCGGCGGCAGTGGCCGTCGCCGATGTTGCCCGCGCTGGAAACGTTGCTCGACGAGCACACCGACGACGTGCACGTGGTGGCCAGCGGCGACCCGCTGCTGCACGGCATCGGAAGCACCCTGATCCGCCTGCACGGCCGCGACAACGTCAGGGTGCTACCGCACGTGTCGTCGGTGACGCTGGCGTGCGCGCGAATGGGCTGGAACGTCCACGACACCGAGGTGATCAGTCTGGTCACCGCGCAGCCGCATACCGCGGTCCGCCGCGGCGGCCAAGCGATCGTGCTGTCGCAAAGCAAATCGACCCCGCACGAACTCGCCGCCCTACTGACCACCCATGGTCGTGGCGATTCCGAGTTCACCGTTCTCGAACGCCTCGGCGCCCCAGACGAGCACCGTCGCGACGGGGCCGCCCGCGACTGGGCCGAGGACAAAGACCTTGACGACCTCAACGTGATTGCCGTGCGCTACCTGCCCGACGAACGCGTGTCACCATTGCCCGACGACGCGTTCACGCATGACGGGCAGATCACCAAACAAGGCATCCGCGCGGTGACACTGGCCGCCCTGGGCCCGCGGCCGGGGGAGCGGTTGTGGGACGTCGGAGCCGGCTCGGGCAGCATCAGTGTCGAGTGGTGCCTGAGTGGGCGAGGTTGCAGTGCAGTGGTATTCGAGCGGGATGACGGACGACGCGGCAACCTCGAACTCAATGCCGAGGCTTTCGGCGTCAGCATCGATGTGCGTGGCGACGCCCCCGACGCGTTCGACGGCGCCGAACCGCCGTCGGCGATCTTCATCGGAGGCGGGGTGACCCAGCCCGGCCTGCTCGACGCATGCTGGGATAACCTGCCTTCCGGCGGGCGACTCGTCGCCAACGTGGTCACGACCGAGTCGGAAGTCGTTTTGGCGCAAGCGTATCAGCGCCTGGGCGGCCGGCTGCGACGTTTTCAGCACTATCAAGGCGAGCCGCTGGGCGCCTTCACCGGCTGGCGCCCGCAGTATCCGGTCACCCAGTGGGTGGTGAGCAAGTGACGGTGTATTTCATCGGAGCCGGCCCGGGCGCTGCCGACCTCATCACCGTGCGCGGCCAGCGACTCCTGCAAACATGCCGAGTATGCCTGTACGCAGGTTCGATCATGCCCGACGACCTATTGGCGTTATGCCCGCCCGACACGAAAGTCGTTGACACCGGGCCGCTGACGTTAGAGCAGATCGTCACCGAGCTCAGCGAGGCGAACGCCGCCGGACGGGATGTGGCTCGGCTGCATTCCGGTGATCCATCGCTCTTCAGCGCGCTGGCCGAGCAGTGTCGACGACTCGACGACCTGGGTATCGACTACGAAATCGTACCTGGCGTACCAGCATTCGCCGCCGCGGCGGCCGCGCTGAAGCGCGAGCTCACCGTTCCCGGGGTGGCGCAGACGGTGACGCTGACCCGGGTGGCAACGCTGTCGACGGCGATGCCGCCCGGTGAAGACCTGAAGACTTTGGCCCAATCCGGTGCGACCCTCGTCCTGCACCTGGCCGCCGCCCAAATCGATGCCATCGTCCCGCAACTTCTCGAAGGCGGCTATCGACCCGAAACGCCAGCAGCTGTGGTGGCTTTCGCGAGCTGGCCGCAAGAGGCGGTGCTGCGCGGCACGCTCGCCGACATCGCCGGACAAATGCATCAGGCCGCCATCACCAAGACCGCGGTCATCGTCGTCGGCGACGCGTTGACCGCGGGGGGATTCACCGACAGCTACTTGTACTCGACCGGGCGAGCCCGGGGGAGCAGGCATTGATGCGCGTCCTGCTGCTCGGCGGCACCGGCGAGGCGCGCGCCCTGGCGAATGCCCTGCACCCGCGGGTCGACATCATCAGCTCCCTGGCCGGTCGCGTTCCGGATCCGGCCCTGCCGGTCGGCCCCGTACGCATCGGCGGCTTCGGCGGCGTCGACGGGTTACGACGCTGGCTGCGCGACGAACACATCGGCGCCGTCGTCGACGCCACCCATCCCTTCGCGGCGACCATGACGGCGCACGCCGCCACCGCGTGCGGCGAACTGGCGATCCCGCATCTGATCCTGGCCCGTCCGGCCTGGGATCCCGGCACCGCCATCGTCGTCGAGTCAGACGCCGTCGCCGCTGAAACCGTTGCCCGGCAAGGGTATTCCCGAATATTTCTCACCACCGGCCGATCGGGCGTGCGGGCCTTCGCCGACAGCGACGCTTGGTTTCTAATCCGAGCGGTCACCGACCCGGATGCGTCGACGCTGCCCCGCCATCACCGGGTCGTGCTCTCCCGCGGACCGTATCGTTACGACGACGAGTTGGCGCTGTTGCGCGCCCATCGCATCGATGCACTGGTCACCAAGAACAGCGGCGGGGACATGACCCGCGCGAAACTGGATGCCGCTGCGGCGCTCGATGTTTCGGTGGTGATGGTGGCGCGGCCGCCGCTACCCGCCGGGGCGTTGACCGCCGCCACCGTGCGCGAGGCAGCGGAATGGGTCGGCGCGCTAGCCGGTTAGGTGGCCGCGCTCGCCATCGGCCAACAGCGCATCGCGGGCGCGCGCGACACGTGAGCGGATGGTGCCCACCGGGCAGCCGCAGACCGCGGCCGCGTCAGCGTAGGGCAGGCCAAGCAGCTGGGTGAGCAAAAGCGCTTCGCGCTGTTCGGCATTGAGGGTAGCGATCATCGTCGTCACCTCGACCAGATCCTCGAATCCGCGGGCGTGATGGTCCCCGCGCCCCACGTGCTCAGGATCGGCACCCAGCGCGGCGCGAGGCCGCGATTGCAGATGGCGAATGTGGTCGGCCACGACGCGGCGGGCGATCGAGAGCAGCCAGGTCCGCGCGCTGGAGCGCCCGGAGAATCGCTCGATGGCGCCGATGGCGCGCAGGAAGGTCTCTTGGGTCAGATCGTCGGCGTTGCCCGTATCGGACAGATAGGCGACGAACCGCCACACGTCTTGTTGGGTGGCTTTGATGAACGACTCGAGCGCTCGCGAGTTCCCGCGGGCGGCTGACAACGCGAGTTCGGTTACGGTCTCGTCGTCACTCAGCGCGGTCATGCCCAACCACCTTCGTTGTGCGGGTGTTCCGATCCTACGACGGGTCGTCGTAGACGATGCCGTGGGGTCGCTGGCCGTGTGATTGATCGGCCGCAAGTGCCCACGCCGCCGATTACCGGGCGATTCCGCCACCCACGCGGGGAAGTCGGCGTCGTCCGAAGAATCGGAGCCGCGCCGGCGGTGCGAGCCCACCCGTTCGCGCGCCACCAGTAACGCGAACGCGAGGCCCAGCAACAGGGGCATGTGGCTGGCGATGCGGGTTGCGGTTACCTCGCCGTCGAAGGCGTCGACGATGACATAACCCAGCAGCGCAACGGAATACACACCGGTGATCGCCGCCACCCCCGAGGCGGAGGCGGGCCAGACGCCGGCGGCGATCATGGCCAGCCCCAACGCCAGTAACCACGCCGTCGACTCGTGCATCAGATGCTCGCCGGACATCGCGCCGTGCATATGACCGGATACCATGCCGAAATCGATGCCCATCTCGAATCCTGCCGCAGCTGCCGCTCCTGGCTGATCGGTGCGGCGGCGCAGACGCGCCGGCTGGCCTCGGTGAACCCCGGCGACGGGCCCGACCTGGTCGACAAGATCATGGCCAGCATCGGCGAGCAACCGACCGGACACCGAGCTCGGATGCGCTGGCTGCGAACGCACTACCGGCGGTGGGGCCTGATCGGCGTGGGCCTTTTCCAGGTCGCTATTGCCGCCGCTCAGATCAGCGGCATCGATTTCGGCATGGTATCCGGTCATATGCACGGCGCGATGTCCGGCGAGCATCTGATGCACGAGTCGACGGC
>NZ_LZJR01000062.1 GCF_001667925.1 Mycobacterium sp. E2479
AGACCGCTGCGACGCTGCCGGCCGCTGCGCCCGATTCGGAAAGCGCCGCACCGATTTCGCCGAGTCCGCCACCGCCGAGTCCATCACCGAGATCGCCACCGCCGAACCCACCCAGATCGCCCACCGGCATGCCGGGGGCTTCACCGAGCCCAGTTCCCCAGTCCCCCGGCGGCACGGCGGCGACCGGCGGCGGTGGCGGACTCGGCGGCGGCGGTCTGCTCGGGCTGGCCGGCCGGATCGTCGACGCGGTAAGCGGGCTGATCGGATCGGCCGGTGACGGCCTGGACGGCGCGGATCCGTTGAACGAGGGCGAGGACCCTGTCGACGAAACACCCTTCCATGCAGACGATCGTGAGAACCTGGTCGCCGAGAAGACCCCCGATGATCCGGACGACCCCGTCGAAACCAACCGGCCCGTCGAAACCGACGAACCTCAGGCCGAGCCCGACGACACGATCCAACCGGACGAGGCCCCACCGCCGGCGACCACACCTGCACCGCCCGCGCCGACCGTAGGGCCCGCGCCGACCGCTGGTCCCGTCGCCGGACCGGCACCCGCGGCCGACCAGGGATCGACGCCGTGCGAGATTGCCGCCGACCAGCTTCCGCAGGCGGGGCAGTGACCGCTCAGGGCTGCAACTTCAGCGCTTCTTCGACAAAGCGCAGGGATTCGGCGCGGTCGGCGGCCAGCGGATTCACCAACAGCGTGGTCACTCCCGCCTCAGCGAAGGCGGCCATGCGTTCGGCGACATATCCGGGCGGGCCGATCAGCGACATGCCGCGCACCAGCTCGTCGGGCACCGCGTCGATGGCCTCCTGCTTTCGTCCGGACAGGTAAAGCTCCTGGATCCGGTCGGCGACCTCCCCAAACCCATACCGCGTCGCCAGATTGTGGTAGAAATTGCGGCCTTTGGCGCCCATCCCGCCGATGTAGAGGCCCAGCTGTGGCTTGACCCACGCCAGGCGATCGTCCACGTTATCCCCGATGGCCAACGACGCGTGCACCATCACATCGAGGGGCCCCAATGCGGGATCACGCTTGGCGGCACCGGCCGCCAGCGACTCGCCCCAGATCGACGCGGCCTTGTCCGGCAGGTAGAAGACCGGCTGCCAGCCCTCCGCGATCTCGGCGGTGAGCTCGACATTCTTTGGGCCCAGCGCGGCGATGCTGACCGGAATGCGTTCGCGCACTGGGTGATTGATGAGCTGCAGAGACTTGCCCAGACCCGTCCCGCGATCCGGGGGCAGCGGCAGCTGGTAATGCTTGCCGTCGTATCGCACGCGTTCGCGGCGCCACACCTTGCGGCAGATCTCCACGATCTCGCGGGTGCGGCCGATCGGGGCGTCGAACGCGACGCCGTGGAATCCCTCGATCACCTGCGGTCCGGAGGTGCCGATGCCGAGGCGGAATCGCCCGTCGGACACGTAGTCCAGCCCCGCGGCGGTCATCGCCAGCAGCGACGGCGTGCGGATGTAGATGGGCAGCACCCCGGAAGCCAGCTCGACGGTGTTGGTCTTGGCGGCCAGATAGCCCAGTTGGCTGATGGCGTCGAAGGCATACGCCTCGGCCACCACCACGACTTCGATACCCGATTTTTCGAGTTCGACCACGCGGTGCACGGCCTCGTGAAAGCCACCCGAATAATTCAGCGCGATCCCGATTCGCATGAATGACACTTACCACGCTGTCGCGCGGGCCGGGGCGCTCAGCCCGCCGAAGTGCCCGTCCAGTATTCGGCGAACCGTTGGCCGTCGGCGGCAAGGCGAAGGATGTCGTTGCCGGTGAACGAGACCGGTCCGTCCGGACCGAGACCGGTGCCCACCCAGCGCCCGGCAACCAGGTCGCCGTCGGACAGTGGACCAATCTCGACGGCAAAACTCAATTCCGAGAACATGTTTCGCGTTTGCTCAATGATCTGCGCAAGCTCCTGGGGTCCGCACACCTCGCGGCCGGGCCAGTGACCTACGAAGTCGTCGGTGACGATCTCTGCCGCGATGGGCTGGCCGTTCCACAGTTCGATGATCCAGCGGTCGTAGAGCGCTTGCACGGTCGACATAGAAGGCGATTACCCCCTCGGCCGTGCCGCCTCACTTCAGCAGCGCGACGATCTTGTCTTCCAGTGGAATCGCTTCGGCCTCGGGGTCGATCACATCGGTGCCGGGCAGGTGCATTTGCGGATCGGCGAAATCGCGATATTCTTCGTCGCCGCCCAGGGTGTAGAGCAGGTAGCCGGTCAACAACGCCCGGACCGACCGTTGGGTGCGCCGGTGCGCACCGGCCAGCCCCAGCACCTTGGTCAGCCGTCGGCCCTCGATCAGCCCACCGGGTTGGGCCTTGCTGACGATGCGCAGCGTCGCCCCGTCCCAGGCATTGGCCAGCGCAAACGCGTTGGAATACAACGTTTTCGGATCGCCGGGCGCGGTGAAGATCACCCCGGGAACATTCAGCGTCGCCGCCGGCTGCTGGGCCGGCGGGCTGGTGACGCTGGGGAAGATCGCCGCCGCTGCGGCGGGCTTGGTGGGCATCCCGGCCGCGGCGAACACCGCCGCCGAGCCGCCGAAGCCGTGACCGGCCACGCCGAGCTTGGCCGGGTGCACGCTGATCTTGCCGGGGCCCAGGCGCACGCCCGACACGATGTCCAGGGCGGTGCCGAGATCGGACGCGAAGTTCAGCACCGAGGGAGCCAGGCCGCGCTGGGTGTCGGGGGCGCCGGCCACGATGCCCCATGACGCCAGATGCTCGAGCAAGTTCGAATAGCGGGCCGCGCTGGTGAGCCAGTCGTGGCCGAACGCCACGCCGGGCAGATTCATCCCCTCCTCGGGGGTGTACACCACCCCCGGCAAACCCGCAAAGGCCAGGTCGCCACGCAAAACCCGATGGGGGCCACGGCGGCTGAGAGCTGCGACGAGCTTGCGGGTACGGGCCACGCGTCGACGTTAGCGCATCGCAATCAGGCGCCGGGGGAGAAGGAACGCCGCCCGGCTTGCGAACGCCGGTGCGCGGAGCCCCGGCTAACTCGTGACCTCGATGACGCCCATTCGCCACAGGGCCGCGTAAAGCTGGCGCAGCGGGACCGACAGCAGTTGGGCGGTCATATCCGTCAAGGGGTTGCCGGAGTTTGCCGACGCCCCAGGACGCGGCCTGGGTTTCTGCGGGGTTGCCGGCGCGATGGGGGCGGGCACCAGATCGTCGTAGCGAACTGCGGTCATTTCTGCCTCCTGATGGCGCCCGGTCGCGGTCGGAGAAAGTTACGCATCTCAATGCGACCCGGTGCACAACTCCCCGTCAACAATTACTGACAATTGAATTCATGGCTCAGCTAAAAGCGCGATCTCAGGTAGCTGATATGTCCGACCCGTAGCCGACAAAAGCCCTGATTGCAGACGGTCCTTCCGAGGTTTGAGGTTTTTACGGTATTTGCTGATATTTGGAAGATTAAAGTGATGCGCGCGGCAGATGTCGTGGCGAATAACAATGTTTCGAATACATCAGGTGAATTACTGTGACGAGGGAGTGAATGAACGTCAGCGTCCTGCTGCGGGATACGCCCCGCCAACCGGCCAGGAAGCTGTGGGTTTGGGCACCGCGATACGCGCGTTCGCATTGCTCGAGCGTTCCGGTGAAGGTGTAGGTGCGCTGCACAAACATGACCACGGCTCCGATGTGCTCGGCGAGCCGGAGGGAGAACTGGCGGTAGGGTCGGTCAAACAAGCCTTTCGTGCAGGTGGGCGGCCTAACCATGACCTCGGAGTGCGGGGCCGGTGCTGCACCTGCACTACCCTGTTCAGAATGTGCGGAATTGTCGGCTATGTCGGGCAGCGGCCCGCCTGTGAGGTCGTCATGTCCGCGCTGCGTCGGATGGAGTACCGGGGCTACGACTCGTCGGGCGTCGCCTTGGTCGATGGCAGTGGCCCCTCGGCAGGCACCCTGACGGTCAGCCGTCGTGCCGGCCGGCTGGCCAACCTGGAAGAGGCGATCGCCGAAATACCGGCGTCGTCGCTGACCGGAACCACCGGCCTGGGCCACACCCGATGGGCCACCCACGGACGCCCAACGGACCGCAACGCCCACCCGCATCGCGACGCCGCCGGCAGGATCGCGGTTGTCCACAACGGCATCATCGAGAACTACGCCAGCCTGCGTCATGAGCTGGAGACTCAGGGCGTGGAGTTCGCCAGCGACACCGACACCGAGGTGGCGGTGCATCTGGTGTCGCAGGCGTACCGGGATGGCCCCACCGCAGGCGATTTCGCCGCATCGGTGCTCGCCGTACTGCGCCGCCTGGACGGCCACTTCACGTTGGTGTTCGCCAACGCCGACGACCCCGGCACCATCGTCGCCGCCCGCCGCTCCACCCCGCTGGTGATCGGCATCGGCGACGGGGAGATGTTCGTCGGCTCCGACGTGGCGGCCTTCATCCCGCACACCCGCAACGCGATCGAACTCGGCCAGGACCAGGCCGTGGTGATCACCGCCGATGGCTACCGGATCACCGATTTCGACGGCAACGACGACCTGGGACCCGCGGCATACCGCGAGTTCCATATCGATTGGGATCTGGCCGCCGCCGAAAAGGGTGGCTACGAGTACTTCATGCTCAAGGAGATCGCCGAGCAGCCCGCGGCGGTGGCCGACACCCTGCTGGGACACTTCGTCGACGGCCGGATCGTCCTGGACGAACAGCGGCTGTCCGATCAGGAACTCCGCGAGATCGACAAGGTGTTCGTGGTGGCCTGCGGGACGGCGTATCACTCCGGCCTGCTGGCGAAGTACGCGATCGAGCACTGGACGAGGCTCCCGGTCGAGGTCGAGCTGGCGAGCGAATTCCGGTACCGGGACCCGGTTCTGGACCGCAGCACCCTGGTGGTCGCCATCTCGCAGTCCGGCGAGACCGCGGACACCCTCGAAGCGGTCCGGCACGCCAAGGAGCAGAAGGCCAAGGTCTTGGCGATCTGCAACACCAACGGCTCGCAGATCCCCCGTGAGTGTGACGCCGTGCTCTACACCCGTGCCGGCCCCGAGATCGGGGTGGCCTCGACCAAGACGTTCCTGGCTCAGATCGCCGCCAACTATCTGGTCGGGCTGGCCCTCGCGCAGGCCCGCGGGACCAAGTACCCCGACGAGGTACAGCGCGAATACCACGAGCTGGAGGCGATGCCGGATCTCGTCGCGCGGGTCATCGCGACGATCAAACCGGTGGCCGCCTTGGCCTATCAATTCGCCCAGTCCCCGACGGTGCTGTTCCTGGGCCGCCACGTCGGATACCCGGTGGCGCTGGAAGGCGCGCTGAAACTCAAGGAATTGGCGTACATGCACGCCGAGGGATTCGCCGCCGGAGAGCTCAAGCACGGCCCCATCGCGCTGATCGAAGACGATCTGCCGGTCATCGTCATCATGCCGTCCCCCAAAGGATCGGCCGTGCTGCACGCCAAGTTGTTGTCCAACATCCGCGAGATCCAGGCCCGCGGTGCGGTAACCATCGTCATCGCCGAAGAAGGCGATGACACCGTGCGCCCGTACGCCGACCACCTGATCGAGATTCCGTCCGTGTCAACGCTTCTGCAGCCGCTGCTGTCGACCATCCCGCTGCAGGTGTTCGCCGCGTCGGTGGCCCAGGCCCGCGGTTACGACGTCGACAAGCCGCGAAACCTGGCCAAGTCCGTCACCGTTGAATAGGCGCGCATAGCTCGCGCCCCTTCGCCCCTATCACCGGCGGACACCCAGCCGATCCATTACATTGCCCTGGGGCAGGATTCGCGGCAGGTGGGATGGCGGGAGCAACTATGCGAGCGGCCGGCACGAAATACGGCGCCGTAGGCCTTGTCGTCCTGATCCTCGCGGCATACGTGGTGGCCGTCGCGATGTACGCGCAAAGCGGTACTGGCCGGCGTCTGGATGTTGCCGCCCCAACGGTCGAAGGCGACAAGCCGTCGGCGACAGTCAACGTCGAAGACATTCAATCCAACAACAGCGTGCTCGCGGTCAATCTGGCGTTCAATCCCGGATCGGCGTTGTTGGACCCCAAAACCCGCCACCTCAAGGAAGATCTGAGTCTGCGCGTCAGGTCCGCCGCGATGCCCTCCCGGCACACCTGGACCAAGGGCATGCTTCCCGGCCTGATGGCCGTCCCGCTGACCATCGCCGGCCAGATCGAGCGCTGGCCCTTCGATCAATACCGGTCGGGGCCGATCGAGGTCGAAATCTTCCATGGGCCTGACACCGACCGGGCGCCCGAGCGTGTGCCGGTCACTTTCGTCGATCACCTTTCGGGATGGCGGCTATCCGCCACCAGATCCCAGGCGGACGGCCCCTACCGACTGAACGTGCGGCGCTCGCTGAGCACCGCGGCGTTCGCCGTCGTGATCCTCGGCGTGCTCATCACGATCGCCAGCCTGGCTCTGGTCGTGGCGATTCAGACGGCGCGGAATCGGCGGCCGTTTCAGCCACCGATGACGACGTGGTACGCGGCGATGTTGTTCGCGGTGGTGCCGCTGCGAAACGCGCTACCCGGCTCGCCGCCCTTCGGCAGCTGGGTCGATATCACCGTCGTCATCTGGGTCCTGCTCGCGCTGGCGATCTCGATGATCCTGTACATCGGCTGCTGGTGGCGGCATTTGCGCCCGGTGCCCGCCGCGGCGGGTCCGACCCCCGCACCGGCGGATCCGGTCGCCTCGCCGCCGGAGGAGTAGCCGATCGTCGGTGGCGTGTTTGCCGCCGAAGTCGTCCGGCGGACTGCCCAGCGTGCGAAGGTTGATGTCGTGGCGCATCCATCGGTTCGCAGTCGAGTGCGCAGCATGACGCTGGTGGTCTGGCATTTCGTCATCACCGCGCCGCTGACCTACGGCTGGCTGTTGGTGCTGATGATCACGACGTTCATCCAGAACCATCTCACCGGCCAGGAACTGCACTCGGTACTGCTGCACCGCTCCACCAACATTCACGAGCTCGGCAGTGACCCGCTCGCCGTCCTGTTCTCCAGCCTGCTGTGGATCGACGGCAAAAAATTCGAGCCCTACCTCCTGCTGTTCACCCTGTTCCTCGCGCCGGCCGAACACTGGCTCGGCCAGCTGCGCTGGCTCACTGTCGGATTGAGCTCGCACATCCTTGCCACCTACATCAGCGAAGGCATCCTCTACTTCGCGATCGAGGAACACGACGCCCCGCAACGGCTGGTGCATGCCCGCGACATCGGGGTCAGCTATTTCCTCGTCGGCGTGATGGCCGTGCTGAGCTACCACATCGCCCGGCCGTGGCGCTGGGGATATCTCGGGGTCCTGTGCATCATCTTCGGTTTCCCGCTGATCACGATGGGCAGCGAATTGAACTTCACCGCCATCGGGCACTTCACCTCGATCCTCATCGGCTTGTGCTTCTACCCGATGACGCGCACGCGCTCCAGGCGCAACAGCCCGTTGAGCCCCGCGCGCCTGCAGGCCATGGCGCGCCGCAACGTGCCGCCAAAGCCCTCGACCTGATGCCGGCACCGGAGGGCACCGAAACACCGTGGGCGCCAAGCCACTCCGCAGCGGTGCCGGTCGCCGTGGACGCAGGCCTGCCGAGCGCGGCTGTCCACCGCCACGTGGACACGTAATCTGACTCTGATGCGCCATTACTACTCCGTAGACGCGATCCGCCAGGCCGAGGCGCCTCTGCTGGCCAGCCTGCCCGACGGTGCGCTGATGCGCCGGGCGGCTTACGGGCTTGCCACCGAAATCCTCGGCGAGTTAGCCGCCCGTACCGGTGGGGTAGCGGGTCGACGCGTGTGCGCGGTCGTCGGCTCTGGAGACAACGGCGGTGACGCGCTGTGGGCGGCCACCTTCCTGCGCCGCCGCGGCGCGGCCGCGGACGCGATCTTGCTCAACCCCGAGCGCACCCATCGCAAAGGCATGGCGGCGTTTTTGCGGGCCGGCGGCCGCATCGTCGAAGGTGTCTCCCCGACAACAGATCTCGTCATCGACGGTGTGGTGGGGATCTCAGGCTCCGGAGCGCTGCGACCCGCCGCGTCCGAGGTGTTCGCCGCCGTCGACAACGCGAGAATCCCGGTGGTCGCCGTCGACATCCCCAGCGGCATCGACGCGGCGACCGGGGCGATCACCGGCCCCGCGGTGCACGCCGTGCTGACCGTCACCTTCGGCGGGCTCAAACCCGTGCACGCACTCGCCGACTGCGGGCGGGTCCGGCTGATCGACATCGGGCTCGCTCTTGCGAACACCGACGTGCGGGGCTTCGAGACCGCCGACGTGGCCGCCCGCTGGCCGGTGCCCGGGCCCCACGACGACAAGTACACCCAGGGCGTCACCGGCGTGATGGCCGGCTCGTCGACGTATCCGGGTGCCGCCGTGCTGTGCACCGGCGCCGCCGTCGCGGCCACCTCCGGCATGGTCCGCTACGCCGGCAGCGCGCACCGCGAGGTGCTCGCGCACTGGCCCGAGGTGATCGCCTCGCCCACCCCCGCATCGGCCGGACGGGTGCAGTCCTGGGTCGTCGGGCCCGGATTGGGCACCGACGACGTCGGGGCCGCGGCGCTGTGGTTCGCGCTGGAGACCGACCTGCCGGTGATCGTGGACGCCGACGGGCTGACGATCCTGGCGGCCCATCCCGAGCTGGTGGTCAACCGCACCGCCCCGACGGTGCTGACTCCCCACGCGGGTGAATTCGCCCGGCTGGCGGGTAACCCGCCCGGTGAGGACCGGGTGGGTGCGTGCCGCAAGCTGGCCGACATGTTCGGCGCCACGGTTCTCCTCAAGGGCAACGTCACCGTCATCGCCGATCCCGGCGGCCCGGTCTACCTCAATCCGGCCGGGCAGTCGTGGGCGTCCACGGCCGGCTCCGGTGACGTGTTGTCCGGCATGATCGGCGCGCTACTGGCGTCGGGTTTGCCGCCGGTCGAGGCGGCGGCCGCCGCCGCCTTCGTGCACGCGCGCGCGGCGGCGCTGTCGGCCGCCGACCCGGGTCCCGGAGAAGCGCCCACCTCGGCATCGCGCATGGTGCCGCACATCCGAGCCGCCCTGGCCGCCCTGTAGGAGTCGTTGAAAGGATTTCGTTGTGCCCCAACACCCGTCTATGCGCGCACACTCAATCGCCCCGGCTTACACCGGCCGCCTGTTCACCGCGCCGGTACCGGCGCTGCGGATGCCCGACGAGTCGATGGACCCGGAGGCCGCGTACCGCTTCATCCACGACGAGCTGATGCTCGACGGCAGCTCACGGCTCAACCTGGCCACTTTCGTCACCACCTGGATGGATCCCGAGGCGGGCCGGCTGATGGCCGAGACGTTCGACAAGAACATGATCGACAAGGACGAATATCCGGCGACGGCGGCCATCGAACAGCGCTGTGTGTCCATGGTGGCCGACCTGTTCCACGCCGAGGGCTTGCGTGACGACGACCCGTCCAGCGCGTGCGGGGTATCCACCATCGGGTCCAGCGAGGCGGTGATGTTGGGCGGTCTGGCGATGAAGTGGCGGTGGCGGGCAAAGGTCGGCTCCGGAAAAGACGGCTGGAAGACGCGCACCCCCAACCTGGTGATGGGGTCCAACGTCCAGGTGGTCTGGGAGAAGTTCTGTCGCTACTTCGACGTCGAACCGCGCTACCTGCCGATGGAGGAGGGGCGTTACGTCATCACGCCCGAGCAGGTCATCGACGCCGTCGACGAGGACACCATCGGGGTGGTGGCGATCCTGGGCACCACCTACACCGGCGAACTGGAGCCCATCGCCGAGATCTGCGCGGCGTTGGACAAGCTGGCCGCCGGTGGTGGGGTGGACGTTCCGGTCCACGTCGACGCCGCCAGCGGGGGATTCGTGGTGCCTTTCCTGCACCCCGAGCTGAAGTGGGACTTTAGGCTGCCCCGGGTGGTCTCGATCAACGTCAGTGGCCACAAGTACGGGCTGACTTATCCGGGCGTCGGGTTCGTGGTGTGGCGCGGCAAGGAGTACCTGCCCGACGATCTGGTGTTCCACGTGAATTATCTGGGCGGCGACATGCCGACGTTCACGCTGAACTTCTCCCGGCCCGGCAACCAGGTGGTGGGCCAGTACTACAACTTCCTGCGGCTGGGCCGCGAGGGCTACACGCAGGTCATGCAGACGCTGTCGTCGACGGCGCGCTGGCTGGGTGAGCAGCTGCGCAGCGGAGAACACGCCGAGTTGATTTCCGACGGTTCGGAGATCCCGGTGGTCAGCTTCCGGCTTTCGAGGGACTGCGGGTACACCGAGTTCGACGTCTCCCACGAATTGCGCGGCTACGGCTGGCAGGTGCCTGCCTACACCATGCCGGACAACGCCACCAACATTTCGGTGTTGCGCATCGTGGTGCGCGAGGGACTGTCCGCCGACTTGGCCCGGGCCCTGCACGACGATGCCCGTGCCGCGCTGGCGTCGTTGGACAAGCTCAAGCCGGGCGGCCACTACAGGGCCGAGCACTTCGCGCACTGAGCCCGTCCTACGGGGTTGTCACACCGGCTGTGTCACATCGGTGGCGCCGCACGGGATGTGTCACACGGATGCGTCCCGCCGAATGAGTCACGGCGGCCACAGCGGTGGCGGCGGAAGTCATGTGCGCGATTGCCCGCCTCACAGCGACAACGAGCCCATGGGCCATTGACGTCGCGATTTGTCGCTGAAAGGCGGGCAATCGTCGGTCAGATTCCCGGCGGGGCGCGTGTGACGCCTGTGATTACTGCGACGAAGCCATCCTGGCCCGTTGCGGTCCGCCCGCCGTCGGCGAACGATGTGTCCGACCCGTTCTGGGACAATGGCTGCTGCGAACTGGCAGACAGCCAACCAACAGACAGACGAGAGCGGGAGCGCGACTTTTTTGGCCGTTACGCCGATATCCCTGACACCGGGCGTCCTCGCCGAGGCCCTGGTCGACCTGGGCGCGATTGAGCACAACGTGCGCCTGCTGGGCGAGCAGGCCGGCGGCGCGCAGGTGATGGCCGTGGTCAAGGCCGACGGCTACGGCCACGGAGCCGTCCAGACGGCGCGCGCCGCGCTGGCCGCGGGGGCCACCGAGTTGGGTGTCGCCACCGTCGCCGAGGGTCTGGCTCTGCGCGCGGCCGGAATCGGAGCGCCGGTGTTGGCCTGGCTGCACCCGCCCGGCATCGACTTCGGGCCCGCGCTGCTGGCCGACATTCAGATCGCCGTGTCGTCGGAGCGCCAGCTCGAGGAGGTGCTGGACGCGGCGCGCCGCACCGGCCGGACCGCGGTGGTGACCGTCAAGGTCGACACCGGGCTGAACCGCAATGGGGTATCGCCGGGGCAATACCCGTCGATGCTGACCGCGCTGCGCCGAGCCGTCGCCGAGGAGGCCATCACGCTGCGGGGGCTGATGTCGCACATGGTCTACGCCGACCAGCCCGCCAACCCAGTGAATGACCTTCAGGCCCAACGATTCGGCGACATGCTGGCGCAGGCGCGTGACCAGGGTGTGCGGTTCGACGTCGCACACCTGTCGAATTCGTCGGCCACGATGTCTCGTCCCGACTTGGCCTTCGACATGGTGCGCCCCGGCATCGCGATATACGGGTTGAGTCCGGTGCCCGAGCGCGGCGATATGGGTCTGGTGCCCGCGATGACGGTGAAATGCACTGTTGCCCTGGTGAAGTCGATTGGCGCAGGGGAGAGCGTATCCTACGGCCACACCTGGACCGCCCAGCGCGACACCAACCTCGCGCTGATCCCGGTCGGCTACGCCGACGGCGTCTTCCGGTCGTTGGGCGGTCGGCTGGAGGTCATGATCAACGGCAGGCGGCGACCGGGCGTCGGGCGGATATGCATGGACCAGTTCGTCGTCGACCTCGGCCCGGGACGCACCGACGTGGCCGAAGGCGACGAGGCGATCCTGTTCGGGCCGGGCGTCAGTGGTGAACCCACGGCACAGGACTGGGCCGATCTGCTCGGCACCATCCACTACGAAGTGGTGACCAGCCCCCGCGGCCGGATCACCAGGACCTACCGCGAGGCGCGAACCGTTGAGTCCTGAGAAATCCCGCAGGCGCCGCAAGGGCAGGGCCTGGCTTGCGGGAGGTGCGGGGGTGACGGCCGTCGCCACCATTATCGGGGCGTCGGCGCGCCGGTCGATCACCCAGCGCTCCGCGGTCGAAGACCTGTATGCCCATGAGGATTTCAACAGGCTCGAAGACGACACCAGCGTGGTGGTGACCACTCCCGACGGGATTCCGCTGGCGGTCCGCGAAGCCGGTCCGGCCGACGCACCGCTGACCATCGTGTTCGTTCACGGATTCTGTTTGCAGATGGGCGCCTTTCATTTTCAGCGCACGCGGCTGCCCGATCAGTTGGGACCCGACGTGCGGATGGTCTTTTACGACCAGCGCGGACACGGCAGATCCGGCGAGGCGGACCCCGAAACCTACACGCTGACCCAACTCGGCAGGGACCTGCAGACCGTGCTGAACGTGGTGGCGCCGCGTGGAATGATCGTGTTGGTGGGCCACTCGATGGGCGGCATGACGGTGTTGTCGCATGCCCGCCAATTCCCCGAGCAGTACGGGCGCCGAATAGTGGGCGGCGCGCTGATTTCCTCCGCGGCCGAGGGTGTTGCGAGGTCACCACTTGGTGAGATACTCAAAAACCCTGCGCTGGAAGCAGTCCGGGTTGCGGCGCGGTCCGCGCCCAAGCTGATGCACCGCGGCCGCAACGTGTCCCGGTCGTTGATCGGCCCGGTGCTGCGGGCCGCCTCCTTCAGCGACCTGCAGGTCAGTCGGAGCCTGGACGCGTTCTCCCAGCGCATGATGAACAGCACCCCCATCCCCACCATGGTGGGTTTCCTGGACGCGTTGGAAAAGCATGACGAGACCGCCGGGCTGTGGACGCTGCTGCGCGTCCCGACCCTCATCGCATGCGGCGACCACGACTTGCTCACCCCGGACGAGTATTCGCGAAAGATGGCCGCCAGCCTGCCGCAGTCCGAGCTGGTCATCGTCGCGGGGGCCAGCCATCTGGCGCTGCTGGACAAGCCCGACGCCATCAACGGCGGGCTGGTCCGATTGGTCAGGCGAGCCACCCCGGGCAAGGTGGCGCTGCGGATGCGACGGCTGCGAGAATGGTTGCGGCGCCGTGGCTAAGTCCGGTGGCGGCGACCCGCCGCGCCCGGCGGTGCCGCGCTCGCGATCGCCGCAGGGCGAGGGCACCGCGACGCTGGAGCACGTCGAAGACACCATGGCGCTGGGGTCGCGACTGGGGCAACAGCTGCGGGCGGGCGACGTGGTGGTGCTCTCCGGTCCGCTCGGCGCGGGAAAGACCGTGCTGGCCAAGGGAATTGCCGTGGCAATGGATGTCGACGGGCCAGTCACCTCACCGTCCTACGTGCTGGCGCGGGTGCATCCGGCGCGGTGCCCGGGCGCCCCGACGCTGATTCACGTCGACATGTACCGGTTGCTCGACCAGACCGGCCACCAGGGAGCAGACCTGCTCGGCGAGCTCGATTCGCTGGACTTGGACAGCGATCTCGACGACGCTGTCGTCGTGGTGGAATGGGGCGAGGGTCTGGTCGAGCGGCTGGCCGAGCATCATTTGGATATCCGGCTGGAGCGCGTCACCGGATCCGATGTGCGGATCGCCACCTGGAGGTGGGCATGAGCATCGTCCTCGCGCTCGACACCTCCACCCCTGCCGTGACGGCCGGACTCGTGCGCCGTGAAGACCTGTGCGTGCTCGCCGAACGGGTCACCGTCGACGCCCGCGCTCACGCCGAACGGCTCACCCCGAATGTCGGTGCGGCCCTGGCTCATGCGGAGTTGACGATGGCCGACCTCGATGCCGTCGTGGTGGGCTGTGGCCCGGGGCCGTTCACCGGCCTGCGAGCCGGGATGGCCACCGCCGCCGCCTACGGGCACGCGCTGGACATTCCGGTGTATGGCGTGTGCAGCCTCGACGCCATCGGCGTGCGAACCCCCGGGGACACGTTGGTGGTCACCGACGCCCGTCGGCGCGAGGTCTACTGGGCCCGCTACCGCGACGGCGTGCGCACCTACGGGCCCGCGGTCAACGCCGCGACCGACGTCGACCCGGATACCGCTGCGGCCGTTGCAGGATCACCCGAGCACGCCAGCCTGTTCGGTTTGCCGGTGTGCGGGCCGCGCTGCCCCACCCCGGCCGGATTGGTTGCAGCGGTAGCTGATTGGTCCGCCAATCCGCCGCCACTGGTGGCCCTGTATCTGCGTCGGCCCGACGCCAAACCGTTGGCGGCACGGCAATGACCGCCCACAGCGAGGCCGTGACGGTCGGCCCACTGACCCGCGCAGACGCGCGCCGCTGCGGCGAGCTCGAGGCGGAGCTCTTCGACGGAGACGATCCCTGGCCCGCCGCAGCTTTCCACCGCGAATTGGCCAGTGTGCACAACCATTACGTGGGCGCGCGGGTCGGCGAGACGCTGGTCGGCTACGCTGGGATCTCGCGGCTCGGCCGCACCCCGCCCTACGAGTACGAGGTGCACACCATCGGCGTGGATCCCGCATACCAGGGGCGGGGGATCGGCCGCCGGCTGCTCGACGAGCTCCTGACCTTCGCTGACGGCGGCGCGGTTTACCTGGAAGTCCGCACCGACAACGAGGCGGCCATCGGGCTGTACACCAGCGTCGGGTTCGCGCGGATCGGCCTGCGCCGCCGCTACTACCGCGTCAGCGGCGCCGACGCGTACACGATGCGCAGGGAGGCCTTGTGACACGCGTGGACGACGATGCCAAGCGAAGCGTGGAGCGCTCATGACAACTGTCCTCGCGATCGAAACCTCTTGCGACGAAACGGGAGTCGGCATCGCGCGGCTGGACGCCGATGGCACCGTGACGCTGCTGGCCGACGAGGTGGCTTCCAGTGTTGACGAACACGTGCGGTTCGGCGGCGTGGTCCCCGAGATCGCCTCACGCGCACACCTGGAGGCGCTGGGGCCCGCCATGCGCCGCGCGCTGTCGACCGCCGGCCTAAAGAGGCCCGACGTCGTCGCGGCCACCATCGGGCCCGGGTTGGCCGGCGCCCTGCTGGTGGGAGTCGCTGCGGCCAAAGCGTATTCGGCCGCCTGGGGGGTGCCCTTCTACGCGGTGAACCATCTGGGCGGACACCTGGCCGCCGATGTCTACGAGCATGGGCCGCTGCCCGAGTGTGTGGCGCTGCTGGTCTCCGGCGGCCACACTCACCTGTTGCATGTCCGTTCACTCGGCGAGCCGATCGTCGAGCTCGGCAGTACGGTCGACGACGCCGCCGGCGAGGCTTACGACAAGGTGGCGCGGCTGCTGGGCCTGGGTTACCCGGGCGGCAGGGTCCTCGATGAGCTTGCCCGTACCGGTGATCGCGACGCCATCGCGTTCCCGCGCGGTATGTCCGGGCCGCGCGACGACCCGTACGCGTTCAGCTTCTCCGGGCTCAAGACGGCCGTCGCGAGATACCTGGAAAGCCACCCGGACGCGGTGAACGCCGATATCGCCGCGGGGTTCCAGGAGGCCGTCGCCGACGTGCTGACCCGAAAGGCGGTGCGCGCGGCGACCGACCTCGGGGTCTCGACGCTGCTGATCGCGGGTGGAGTGGCCGCGAATTCACGGTTGCGCGAGCTGGCGGAGAAGCGCAGCGCGTCGGCCGGGCTGACCCTGCGGATCCCCAAGCCCAGGCTGTGCACCGACAACGGGGCAATGATCGCGTCCTTCGCCGCTCACCTGGTGGCCGCCGGGGCGCCAGAGTCACCGTTGGACGTGCCCAGCGACCCCGGGCTGCCGGTGGTCCGCGGCCAGGTGGTGGCCTAGGCGACGATGAGCAGGTTGTCGCTCGTAGCCCAGGCCTGGGTGAAGGTGGCCAAGGGGATCTGCTCGTTGCGGCCGCTGGGGGTGCCGCTGTCGTTGAGATGAACGATGTTGTTGCGGGTGTCGACGCCGGTGACGACGACGGCGTGGTCGGCGTTGGTCCGCTGTCCTTTGCCTGGCGGGTAGTTCCAGATGGTCTCGGCGTTGATCGCCGCGATCACCTTGCGGCCGCTGGCCAGGTCCCGCTCCATTCCTTGCAACGTGTTGCCCGTCGTCAGCTGGGATTGCACGCCGTACCTGCTCAGGAGCAGCACCATGTCTTGCGGCGAGGTCCCGTCAAAAAGGTAGACGCCGCCGTGGTGCACTTCGCTTTTGGTGAACACGCCGCGTAGCTCGATGCCGACCTGGCTGGGTTCTTTACCGGAAACCTGTCCGACCACGTCGGCGACTGCCATCAGGCCGCAGTCTTCGCCGATCTGATAGCGCCAATAGGGCGCCGCGGCCTGAGGGTTCCCGTACATCTGGCCGTTCGGGTCGGCGTGAGCTGCCCCGGTCAACCCGGTGCAGCCCGCTAAGAGCGCCATGGAGGTTGCCAGAGCCGCGGCCGCGCCATTGGCCCGCCAGATGCCCAAGTGCACAGATTTATTATTCACTTCGGCCGATTTACGCAAAGTGACTCGCCGCGACGACCGCGGCTCACATAGGAAGCAGCAGGGCGCCCTTGAGTGCTAGCACTCTCATGTATAGAGTGCTAGGTGGCAATCGGCCAAGCCCTGTGCCGGCACCCGCGACGACGGCGCTCGGGCAAGGACGGATGCCGAACACCTGATAACTCGACCGGTTCGGGGCCAACCCGTATCGGCCGTCAACTCCGGTCCGGGCGCGTCCCGGACCCGACCCAAACAGTGGAGGGCTCCAATCGTGGCGAAGGTGAATATCAAGCCACTCGAGGACAAGATTCTCGTGCAGGCCAACGAGGCCGAGACCACGACCGCGTCCGGTCTGGTCATTCCTGACACCGCCAAGGAGAAGCCGCAGGAAGGTACCGTCGTCGCAGTCGGCCCCGGCCGGTGGGACGACGATGGCGAGAAGCGCATCCCGCTGGACGTCTCGGAAGGCGACACCGTCATCTACAGCAAGTACGGCGGCACCGAGATCAAGTACGGCGGCGAGGAGTACCTGATCCTGTCGGCACGCGACGTGCTGGCTGTCGTCTCCAAGTAAGAACCGTGTTCCGCCCCGGCGATCCCCGCGTCCTGCGCGGGCGATTTCCGGGGCGGCATGCGTTTGGGTGAAGGAGCCTGATGAGCAAGATCATTGAATATGACGAGACAGCGCGCCGTGCCATCGAGGCGGGCGTGAACACGCTCGCCGACGCGGTGCGGGTGACGCTCGGGCCGCGCGGCCGGCATGTGGTGCTGGCCAAGGCATTCGGCGGCCCGGCTGTCACCAACGATGGTGTGACCGTCGCGCGTGAGATCGAGCTGGAAGACCCGTTCGAGAATCTGGGCGCCCAGCTGGTGAAGTCGGTGGCGACCAAGACCAACGACGTCGCGGGCGACGGCACCACGACCGCGACCGTGCTGGCACAGGCGCTGGTCAAGGGCGGCCTGCGGCTGGTTGCCGCGGGCGCCAATCCCATCGAACTGGGCGCGGGGATCAGCAAGGCCGCCGACGCCGTGTCCGAGGCGCTGCTGGCGTCGGCCACCCCGGTCTCGGGCAAGGACGCGATCGCGCAGGTGGCGACCGTGTCCTCGCGCGACCAGCTGTTGGGTGAGCTGGTCGGCGAGGCGATGACCAAGGTCGGCACCGACGGTGTGGTGACCGTCGAAGAATCCTCGACGCTGAGCACCGAGCTCGAGTTCACCGAGGGCGTCGGTTTCGACAAGGGTTTCTTGTCGGCCTATTTCGTCACCGACTTCGACTCCCAGCAGGCCGTACTGGACGACCCGGTGATCCTGCTGCACCAGGAGAAGATCAGCTCACTGCCCGACCTGCTGCCCATGCTGGAGAAGGTCGCCGAATCGGGCAAGCCGCTGCTGATCATCGCCGAAGACATCGAGGGCGAGCCGCTGGCGACCCTGGTGGTGAACTCCATCCGCAAGACGCTCAAGGCCGTCGCGGTCAAGGCGCCGTTCTTCGGTGACCGCCGCAAGGCGTTCCTGGAGGATCTGGCGGTGGTGACCGGTGGCCAGGTGATCAACCCCGACGCGGGCCTACTGCTGCGGGAGGTCGGCACGGACGTGCTGGGCTCGGCCCGCCGTGTGGTGGTCAGCAAGGACGACACCGTCATCGTCGACGGCGGCGGCTCCAAGGAGGCGGTGGCCAACCGCGTCAAGCAGCTGCGCGCCGAGATCGAGGCAAGCGACTCTGACTGGGACCGCGAGAAGCTGCAGGAGCGCCTGGCCAAGCTGGCCGGCGGCGTGGCCGTGATCCAGGTGGGAGCGGCCACCGAGACCGCGCTCAAGGAACGCAAGGAAAGCGTCGAGGATGCCGTCGCAGCCGCGAAAGCGGCTGTTGAGGAAGGCATCGTCGCGGGCGGCGGCTCGGCACTGCTGCAGACGCGCAAGGCGCTGGACGAGCTCCGCAAGTCCCTGACTGCCGATCAGGCATTGGGCGTCGACGTCTTCTCCGAGGCGTTGGCGGCGCCGCTGTACTGGATCGCCACCAACGCCGGGCTCGACGGCGCGGTCGCGGTGCACAAGGTGACCGAGCTGCCCAACGGGCACGGGCTGAACGCGGACAAGCTGACATATGGCGACCTGATCGCCGACGGCGTCATCGACCCGGTCAAGGTCACCCGCTCGGCGGTGCTCAACGCGGCGTCGGTGGCCCGGATGGTTCTCACCACCGAAACCGCGGTGGTCGAGAAGCCGGCCGAGGCCGACGATGACCACGGCCATGGCCACGGGCACCACCACCACTGAGTAGTTCCAGCGAGATGCCCCCGGATCATGATTGGTCCGGGGGTGTTTCAACTCTGCTGCAAGGCAGCGTGGCGTGACCGACGCCTTAAGATTTTGCGGCAGCTGCGATCTGGTCGGTCGCCGATTTCAGATCGTAAGCTTCCCGCCACTGCTGAATTCGCCCGCTTTCACCCAACTCGAAGACTGCCATGACAACGCTGCTAATGAGGCTGCCGCGAACAATCGAGTTCGAGACCTGTTCGACCATGACGGTCCGCCCACGGCCGACGAGCGTCTTGATATCAACCTTCACGCCTCCCACTGCAGTGAGCTGGGCCGCCAATTCGACCTTGATGGCCTCCGCGCCGTCGCGGATTCCTTGCGGACCGTCGACCCATTGGGCATCTTCGTTGAAGAAGCTGCCCAATTCATCTGCTTTCGGGTCAGACCAGGCGGCAAAAAACCTTCGGACAACCGATTCTGGTGAGTCGCTCATTGGATCATCCCGGTGCACGTCGGAAACTCCGACGATGATTGGCAAGTGGTTTCAGCGAATTTATCAAGATGCTGCCGTTTGCGAAGCTGAAGTGAAACGGAAGCACCCCTGAGGAGGGCTGGGATGTTTCGTGCAGCGTGCTCCCAGTGGTCGTGATGGTGACCGTGGTTGTCGGGGCCTGTGGTATTTCCTGCACCACCGAGACGGCGGTCGTGGACAAGCCCGCCGAGCCGGGCGAACGACGGCCACGGCCACGGCCACGGTCATCACCACTATCACTAGCGGTAGGTAACGAGACACCCCCGGCTTATCGGCCGGGGGTTTTCGTTTTACCTCACTGCCATCAATGGCACCATTTAGGTCGTGGGTCGTGATCGTCCGCACCTGGCCGGACTGCATCACCTCGGGATTTCTGTGACGAACCTCGAGCGCAGCATGGGCTTCTATCGCGACGTGCTGGGAGCGGATCTCTTGGTTGGACCGCACGGCGGCACGAGCGCGTCGTTTATCGGTCGCATGGCCATCCTTTCCCTGGGCGGATGCATCTTTGATCTCTATGAACATTCAGGTAACGGGGGAGAGCGGTTCCACCCAACACGTACCGGCCTCGATCACTTCGCATTGACGGCGACGTCTTTGGATGAGTTGCACGCGTGGGCGACTTGGCTCGACGTCCGCGGCGTGGCGCGGTCAGCCGTTCGGGAAGCGGCGGACGGTCGCGCGCACATCTTTGACTTCGTCGATCCTGATGGAATCCAGATCGAGTTCATACACCTAGATCTCGCTTAGACGAAACACCGCTGCGCGTTGAACGGAAATGTTGGGCGGTGGTACATCTCGCACCACGGAGACGGCGGTTGTCGACAAGCCTGCTGAGGAGGAGGACGAGCACGGCCACGGTCATCACCACGGCCACGCGCACTGATTTCTGCCGAGTAGATGCAAAAGCCCCCGAAAAGCGTTGTGTTCGGGGGCTTTTGCGTCGTGTCGTAATCGATTGCCGCACGCCCATCATCGGCGGGGCAATGAGCCATCGCCGAGGTCCGGCATCAGTGGCATCGTTGATGCCGACAGTGCCCGTTCAAGGTCCCGCCTGACACGGAAGAACGGGTCGTTGACTTCGCAGCAGATCGGGATAAAGCTCCCAGCGAGGCGTTTCCCGAGACGAAGGCTGACGATGACCCAAACTGACGACCGGCCCAATTCCTATGCGATGAACGCAGAAGACCAGTACCGAATCGAACGGCTCTACGAAGAGACCAGGAGTCGGCTGGAGGAGATTGCGCTGATCGGCGCGCGTGTGACCGGGACCGCACTTACCGGTGACATCGTGCGGAAGTTCGCTCCCGTCGCCAAAACCCACAGTGCACCGGACGTTGACGTAGAAATCATCTGCGGGCCTAGCGGAACGTGCGGCTGCATCTACCGGGACGACAACGGCCAGTGGAGGTGGCAGTATCCCTGCGCCTAGGACGGCCGCAATCGCCATCTGAAGTCACAGTGGCTCGCGTCACTTACGTGTGCGACACGCTCATACCAGCAGTTGTCCCCTAGGAGGCGCCATGAGCAGAACATATAAAGTCCAGGCCGGCGACACACTGTCAGGGATCGCGCAGCGGTACTACGGCGACTCCACGTTGTTCGGTCTCATCGCGACCGCCAACCAGCTGGCCGACCCCAACAAGATCACCGTCGGGCAGGTGCTGGCCATCCCAGACATCCCGAAACACTGGGACGTCGTGCAGGTCACCTGGAACAGCACGATCAGCAAGACCGGTTTCCTAGTGATCAAGATTCCGTGCAAAGTACCCGCGGGAATGCGGTTGGTGATCGAAACCGTGTCGGCGCGATCTGTAAATCAGAAAGGCATGCTTTCCCCGATGGCACTCGGCGAGGTCAATGAACCGCTGGGATGCATCAATACGCCGTTGGCATTTTTCCCCTGGATCCAAAGCTTTCTCAGCGAGGATTTCGAGGACAAGGGAAGGGACCGCTGGTTCGGCTTCCACACCCCTACGCGGCTTTATGTGAACGGGCCCGTCGACCACATCACCTTCAGCTCCGGGTTCATCGGGCTGGAGAACAACACAGGATATGCCAAGGCCGAGGTATGTGTGACCGGCTATCTGGAGGCGGCCCCGCCCGGCTGATCGGCACCCTCCCGGGCTTGCCGGCCGAGGAGGAAGACGGCCGCGCCCACGGTCATCATCACCGCCACCAGGTAGTCCCGAAGAAACACCCCCGGCTCACCGCCGGGGGTGTTTCGTTATCGGCATGGATCGCATCTGGCAATCGGTGTGGGATCGGTACAAATCCAGGTATTCGTGGGCATGCTGGGCTCTGACTCTCCCCCTGGCCCTCCCGGTTTATCTCGCCTGGTCGTTGGGCATCGTCGCTTTCGAGAAGTCCGATCGCTACACCGAGGCGGCCGCGGTGACCGTGGTCGCCGTGCTCGCCTACCTGTACGTGGTGGTATTTCCTGGCGGCAAGGATCCTCGCCTCATTGAGCGGTGGGCCGCGGGTGACGGCGTTGATCGAGAGTGCGCACTGCGCGCCACCTACAGCTATGGCCGCAAAGTGATTGCGAGGGGGGTGTTCGTCACCTTTGTCTCGATCGCGGCGCTGTTCGTCGGTGTCGGGATGATCGCCGGAGCGAGTGGGCCGCGGCTCGTCCAGTACGCGATACTGGGCGCCATTGCCGGAACTGCCGGCCAGTTGATCACTGTGCACAGCTACGTCGAATCGACCCTGCGGCCGGCCAGGGCCGCGATCGCCGCCGATACCGATATCGGCGATTCCCTGCCCCGCTCTCGCCCGGCGTTCGGCACGTGGACCAACGTGGCCATGCTTGGGGTGGGGTTCGCGTTCGCCGTCGCGGGCGCGATTCTGGGAGCCGTGTTAGACGTGGCCAGGCACGGCCCGGTCCTCGCCATGGTGATCGGTGGTGTACTGGTGCTCCTTATCGGGCCGTCGCTCTTTGCCGCGTATTCGCCGCTCCTGCAACCGATTCGCGATCTCGCAGCCGGAACTGAGCGCGTCGCGGCTGGTGATTTCAGCCGACGCCTGCCGGTTGTGCAAGATGACGATCTCGGCGCGCTGGCGGCGTCTTTCAACCGGATGCAGGCGGGTCTTGCTGAGCGGCAGCGGCTTCAGGCCGCGTTCGGAACTTACGTCGACCCGGCCCTGGCGGCGCGGCTGCTCGAGCAGGGTGACGACGTCTTCACCGGCGAGCGCCGTGAGGTGACGGTGATGTTTGTCGACGTTCGCGATTTCACCCCGTTCGCCGAGGCGAACACCGCCGAGGACACGGTCGCCCGGCTTAATGCCCTCTTCGAAATCGTGGTGCCCGCCGTGGTCGACGCAGGGGGCCACGTCAACAAGTTCCTTGGCGACGGCGCGCTGGCCGTGTTCGGTGCACCCAACGATCTCGCCGATCATGCCGGAGCGGCGGTGACCGCAGCGGTTCTGATTCATCGCCTCGTCGCTGAGCGTTTCGAGGGTGCGCTTCGGATCGGCATCGGCGTCAACACCGGTCTGGTGATCGCAGGCACCATCGGGGGCGGAGGCAAGCTCGAATTCACCCTGATCGGCGACACCGTCAACGTCGCCGCCCGCGTCGAGCAGCTCACCAAGACCACCGGGGACGCAATCCTTCTCACCCAGCAGACCATCGACGCCTTGGTTGCTCGACCGCACGGGCTCGTCGATAAGGGGTTGCATGACCTGAAGGGCAAGTCGGCCGCCGTGAACGTCTTTGGGCTCGACCCAGCAGTGGCTCTGGCCGAGGACAGATGACAGGCTTACTGCCCGGTTTAGCGCGGGCGATGTTTCATTTGCTGGCCGAGGTTGGCGAAGGCTCCCCGGGCATCGGTGACCGCGTTTAATCTCGCGCCATGGACCGTATCTGGCAATGGGTGTGGGATCGGTACGGCCCGCACTACTCGTGGGCGATCGGCGCGGTGCTCTTGCCCCTGATGCTGCCGATCTTCCTTCTCCCGTCGTTCTGTGTAGTCGCGATCGAGGGGTCTGATCGATATGTTGAGACCGTCGTTGTGAACGTCGTCGCCGGGCCGGTGCTGGTATACATGCTCGTGCTTCCCGGCGCGGGCCTGAGCCGGCTCGCAGATCGTTGGGCGGCGGGTCAGAATATCGATCCGGCCCGGGCGTTGGACTCCACCTACAGGTGGGCTCGTCGCACCATCGCCCGAGCGGTGGCGGGCACCGCTGTCTGGGCCGCCGTGTTGTTGGTCGTCGTGGGCGGCATCGCCGGGGCGACGGGCTGGCGGCTTGTCCATTACGGAATCGTGGGCGCCGCCCTCGGCACTGGCGTGCAACTGATCGGCGTGCACAGTTTCGTAGAAGGCGCGCTACGGCCGGTCAGGTCCGCTATCGCCGGCGGCACCGGGATCGGTGACTCGCTGCCTCGCTCTCGTCCGAGCTTTGCGACATGGGCAAAAGCCTCGATGCTCGGGGTCGCGTTCGTATTCGCCCTCTCGGGTGCGTTGCTGATGGCGGTTTTCGCGCGGTCTGGACACTTTGCGCTGCTCTCCCTCGCGATCGCGACCGGGATGATCCTCTGCTTCGGCATACCGATCACCGTCGGCGCAGTGTTCGCCCCGTCCCTGCGGCCGATTCGCGACCTCGCCGAGGGAACGGAACGTGTTGCGGCGGGCCGCTACAGTCAGCGCTTGCCGGTGGTTCAGGACGACGACCTTGGCGCGTTGGCCGCGTCGTTCAATCGCATGCAGGCGGGATTGGCTGAGCGGCAACGACTTCAGAGCGCGTTCGGGACGTATGTCGATCCGGCGTTGGCGGCGCGGCTATTGCGGCAGGGCGATGATGTGTTCACCGGGGAGCGCCGCGAGGTGACGGTGATGTTCGTCGACATCCGTGACTTCACGCCATTCGCCGAGACGAATACCGCTGAGGACACCGTCGCGCGGCTCAATGCCTTGTTCGAGATCGTCGTGCCGGCCGTCGTCGAGGCCGGTGGGCATGTGAACAAATTCCTCGGGGACGGCGCCTTGGCGGTGTTCGGCGCCCCCAACGACCTCGCCAATCACGCCGACGCCGCGGCGGCCGCCGCAGCGCTGATTCATCGTCTGGTCGCGGAGCGATTCGACGGTGAGCTTCGCATCGGCATCGGTATCAACACCGGTAAGGTGATCGCCGGAACCATTGGCGGTGGGAGCAAGCTGGAGTTCACCCTGATCGGGGACACCGTCAACGTCGCCGCCCGCGTCGAGCAGCTCACCAAGACCATCGGTGACGCGATCCTCCTCACCCGGCAGTCCGTCGATGCGCTGCATTCCCGGCCAATCGGACTGACAGACAGGGGATTTCACGCTCTGAAAGGAAAGTCGGCTGAGATACAGCTCTTCGGGTTCGACTCGGCGGTGACTCCGGTCGACGGCCGATGACATGGCTGAGTGCTCACCACCGAGACGGTGGTCGTCGACACGCCGGCCGAGCAGGAAGACCACGGCCACGCTCACCATCACCATTACGGAGTTGGCAATTGCTGACCCGAAGTCATAGCCCGACAGCTCGCTCCAGATCTTTGAGTGACGTCTCCAGGTGGGTCAGTAGGTGCTGCAGGTGTGGCACGGCGCGGCGGCATCCGACAAGGCCGAAGTCAAGGGTGTCGCCGTTGCCCACCAGCGTGATGTTGAGAGCCTGGCCGTTGGCCGCGATGGACATCGGATAGGTGCCCTGGAGTCGAGCGCCGTTAGCGTACAACGGGGTTCTGGCGCCAGGGACGTTGGAGATGGTGATATTGAACGGCGGCGGCGAGACTGACATTCCCGTCACTCCGCCCAGGACGACCGGCGAGAGCAACGACATCCCCAATGCTATCGCCTGCGGTCTGGGCAGTTGCGCGAGGACCGCCTTATTGTTCCGCATGCACGTGCTGATCGTCGCGAGACGACGGCCGGGGTCGTCGATATGCGTCGCCAGGTCGGCCAGCACAGCTGAGACCGCATTACCGCCGGCGGCGTTGTCGGAGGTGCGTAGGCTAACCGGAACCATTGCTACCAACGGCTTTTCGGGCAGCGCATTCTGATCGGTGAGATACGCACGCAGAGCGCCGGCGCACATTGCCAGTATCACGTCGTTGACGGTGGTGCCGGCGGCGTTCTTGACGTCCTTGATGCGCTGCAGCGACCAAGACTGCGCTGCGCAGCGCCGGGCACCGCTGATCGGGACATTCAGCATGGTGCGCGGTGCTCGAAACGGCAATGCCAGCCGCTGTTCGAGCAGAGCCGAGCGCGCCAAGCCCATCGTCGCGACGCCAACGCGTGGAATCGATTTGATGGACCCGGCCAGACTCTGCAGCGGCGACGAAGCGGCGTGACCGTCGGCGCGGTTCGGCACCGCCCATGGGGCGCGGATCTCCGCGTCGAGTGCATCGGCGCTGAGCGAACCCTGAAGTAAGTTGATCGCCGCTATCCCATCGACGAGGCCGTGGTGAATCTTGGTGTACACCGCGAAGCGTCCGTCGGTCAGCCCTTCGATTACATGCGTCTCCCACAGCGGACGTTGCCGATCAAGCATGCTTGAATGCAGCCGCGAAGTCAGTTCGAGCAATTCCTTTACCCGACCCGGACCCGGCAGTGCCGAATGCCGCACGTGGTAATCGAGATCGATATCGCTCGCCGAGGACCAGCCGACGCTCAGGCCTCCAGGGATTGTCGCCGGATGTCTGCGGAAGAGGGTCTGCACTTGGTCGGAGGCGCGAAGCGCCTCGTAGTACTGGCCGGCAAAATCCGGCCCGGCATCCTGCGGCGTCTCGAATAGCTGCAACCCGGCGACATGCATGGGGTGGCGGGGCGACTCGGCGAGCAACATCATCGACTCGACCGGTGAGATCAGGTTCATGGCTTGTCCTTGCGTGGCTGGTGGCGTTGCTGGTCTGAGCAAAGTAGGCGCCCACCGCTGGGGGTGGCTCGTGCCGGCGGCCCAATATCGCCGATGTCCGTTGTGACGGCGTCACAACGGAGTATGTTCACCGGCCATGGAGCTCGCGTGGGAACCATTGCGTGAGCCAGACGCCCTGAAGGTCTGGGAGAAGCTGCTGCGTCCGATCGCCGCCGAACTACGGTCGGGTGCATCCGAACTCGCCGAACGGGCCGTCGCCCGCCTGCAAGTCGAGATGCCAGTGCTGTTTCCCGATCCGCAGTCCGTCAAGGAAAACCTCGTCAGCACCGAGGCGGGGATCCGCCAACTCGCCGACATCATCGACGTGGCCGGCGATCCCCGTGATGCCGAATTGCCGGCGCCGACGCTGGCCATCGCTCGCACCGGAGTACAGCGTCAGATTCCCCTGGCCAGCCTTATGCGGTTTTACCGGGTGGCTCAAGAGCTGCTGTGGCAGTGGATGTGGGAACGAATCACGGCGGCCGCGGCGGATCAGACGCAGCAAGCGGCGGCGCTTCGCCTTGCCACCGGCTTTATGTTCGGCTACGTCGATGCGGCCTTGAACCGCGCCGAGCTGGCCTATGAGTCCGAACGTGAAATCTGGCTGCGGAATACGGCCGCGGCCCGGACCGATGCTATCGATGACATTGTGGCGCAACGAGAATGCGATCAGCAGCGCGCCTCCAGACGGTTGCGCTATGAGGTCAACCGCCACCATGTCGGTGCTGTCGCGTGGGTTGATTCGGTCCCGGGAGACCGCGACGCCCAGAGATCGCTGACTGAGGCGCTCACCATCCTCGCCCGCGAGATCGGCGGCGAGTCAATCCTCATTCACCCCGCCGGCTCTCTGGCGGCGTTCGGCTGGTTGAGTCGCACAAGCGATTTTGCCGCAATCGATTTCGGTGCTGACACCGCGGCGCGTCGGCCGAAACTCCCGGATGGCGTTCAGGTCAGTACCGGCGAGCCCGGACACGGCCTGAAGGGCTTCCGCTGCAGCCATATCCAAGCTGAGAGCGCTCGCCGGGTGGCGTCGTTGGCTGGAAAGCACGCCACGCCTTTGACGCGCTACCGCGATGTGGCAGTCGCCGCATTGGCCAGTTGCGACGCCGAGAACGCGGCGTCGTTCGTTCAACGGGTCCTTGGCCCGCTCGCCGCGGACGATGAGGCGACCTACCGGGTCGCGACGACGCTGGCGGTGTACCTACAAGAGAACCGTAGCCGCGCGCGCGCCGCGCGGCGGCTCAGCGTGCATCCCAACACCGTCAGCTACCGCGTTGATCAAGCCCAGACGATCCTCGGTCGCAGCATCGACACCGACAGCCTGGACCTCGCGGTGGCGTTGGTACTGCTGCCCACGCTGCCGGGGCTCGTCCGACAGCGCCGTATCCCCGAAGGGTGACCGGATTTGTGGCCCTACCCGTTCGCACTGTGACGCCAGTACAAACCTGACCACCAACGTTGGCGCCGCGCGCCAAGGAATCAGCAGTCGTCCGCCCTACCGTTTGAAGCAGTTGGCCGACCGGCCACCAGCCATCAAAAGCAAGGAGACTCCGATGCAGACCATGCAAGAGCTCGACGTCAACTACATGAGCGGCGCCGACAATCCCTGGATTCCGTTCACCCCGCTCAGCGACCAGGTGTTTCTCAAGTACTGGAAGGTCGACCCCGTTCGCGGCGAGATCGTCGTCTCGATGAAGTTTCCGGCCGGACTGGAACTGGCTCCCCACTACCACACGGGCATCGTGGTCGGACACACCGTCGCCGGCGCATGGCGCTACCAGGAAAACAACTGGATCTCCCGCGCAGGTGACACGGTCTACGAGGTCGCCGGCTCCAGGCACACGCCAGAGAGTCTGCAAGACACCGAGGTGTTTTTCTTCATCGTCGGCGAGCTGCTGTTCATCGATGAGAACAACACGATCTTGTGGCAGGAAAACCACAAAACCTCCGTCGAGCGCTACACCAGTTACTGTGCCAGCCAAGGCATCCCGGCCCGCGACCTGACAAGCTGGGACGCCTAGGCCTCAGTCCAGGACCACCCAAACCGTAATTGCCGCTGTCACCACCGCTGAGTCAATCACGAGGAGCGGCCCCGGCTTCCAAAGCCCGGGGCCGTTCTGGTCCGCGTTTACCGCCCTGCGTCAGCTAATGGCGAGCGACATGGTTCGCCCGGGCATGCATTGGTGTCGCCGAACATGCGGGTCCGCCGACGCGCGTGTCCAGATTCAAGTCACCGCGGTCGTGCGGGTGAAGTCTCGGCGACGGCGCGCACGAACGCGTCGGCGAAGACGTCACACACCGTGTCGATGTCGGGCAGCGGGGCCGCGAGCACCTCCGGTAAGACCGGTCGCGTCAGCAAGTGGACCATTATGGGACCCAACAGTTGTTGCGCCAGCACTGGCATGGGCAGGTCGCGAACTCGTCCGGCGCTGATCTCCGTATCGAACCAGCGGCCGAGCACACCAAGCATGCGCGGCATGCCGTAGGCCGCGAGGGATTGCACGGCGGGACTGGTTGGGCGTGCGAAGGCTTCGGCGAATATCGCGGGGGCAATGCGGGGTTCGCGACTCAGCGCGTTGGCCACGGTTCGGTAGAAACCCCGGACGGTTTCGGGAAAGTCGCCGCTGGGGCGCGAGAGGTATTCCTCAATGTCGCCGACGGGGCTGTGCTGCTCGAAGACGGCGCGCATCAACTCGTCGCGCCCGCCGAAGACGGCGTGGAGACTGTACACCGAACAACTTGCGCGGTCGGCGACGGCCTCCAGCGTCGTTGCGGCGAGGCCGGATTCGCCGATCAACGATGCAGCGGCGGCTACCGCCCGAATGCGGACGGGGGGCAGCCCGCCGGGGTCAACTCCGGCGGCACGAACGGCGTCATTCAACGCGGTGCGTGAGCCGCCGAAGCGGCGCAGCAGGGTGCTGCGCGAGATCCCGGCCTCGGTGGCGATCGATGCGACGGGAACGTCGGCCACATCCTTGCCCAGCTTTTCCGCGGCGCGCAGCGCGGCCTCCACCACTTGTGGCGTCGACACCTGGCGAGCCATTCCGCCTCCTCCATCATCGTGATACATTACTTGAGGTATCCTGTAATTGTATTCCATACTCCACGAGGGGTTCAGAACCATGACGCAAGTGATGGAGACCCAGGTGTGCGTCGCCGGCGGTGGTCCCGCCGGCATGGTTCACGCGCTGCTGCTGGCGCGGGCCGGAATCCGCGTCATCGTCCTGGAGAAGCACAACGATTTCCTGCGCGACTTCCGCGGCGACACCGTGCACCCGACCACCCTGCGAATCATGGACGAGCTGGGGTTCATCGACGAGTTCCTGCGGCTACCGCACACCAAGATCGACCGCGTCGCCTTCGATACCGATGGCTCGATTCGCACCTTCGGCAACTTCAAAGTGCTCAAGCGGCTCGGGTTCAGACAGCCCTATATCGCCATGATGCCGCAGTGGGACTTTCTCGACTTCATCGCCGAAAAGGCCTCCGCCTACCCGGAATTCACGCTCGTCCGCAACGCGGAGGTCACCGGCCTGACATTCGACGGCGATCGGGTGACCGGGGTGCGCACGCCGGATCTGGAGGTGCGCTCCGAGCTCGTCATCGCCGCCGACGGGCGCAAGTCCGCGGTGCGCGCTGCCGCCGGGCTACAGACCGCTGCCGCGCACTCCCCGATGGACGTCCTGTGGTTTCGGCTGAAGTGGCGGCCCGGCGACCCTCAGGAACTCTTCGGCGTGGCCCGTAAAGGCCTGATGATGGTCATGATCTACCGGGGCGACTATTGGCAAGTCGCCTATCTGATGCCGAAGGGCTCAAATCCCCGGGGCGGATCATTGGAGGAGTTCAAGGAGCGGATGGTCATCGCGCAGCCGCGGCTGCGTGAGCATGTCAATGACCTGAGTTCCTGGGACGACACCAGCGAGCTCGACGTGCGGGTGGACCGGCTCGAGACGTGGTGGCGCACCGGGGTGCTGTGCATCGGCGATGCCGCGCACGCCATGTCGCCGGCCGGCGGCGTCGGCATCAACCTTGCTGTCGCCGATGCGGTGGCCGCGGCCAACATCTTGTGCGCCCCGCTGCGCCAAGGCCGGGTGACCGACCACGATCTCGCAAAGGTGCAGCGGCGCCGCGAGCTGCCCACTCGGATCATCCAGGCTTTTCAGGTGCTCGTGCAGGACAACGTGGTCGCGCCCAATTTGAGCGGTGACCTGTCCACCATTCGCGTTCCGAAGATTGTGGGATTCGGCCCGCTGCAGGCGATTCCGCCGCTTTTCGTCGGGCGCGGTTTTCGTCCCGAGCATGTCCGCACGCCGGACGTACACGCGCTATAGCACGCCGTCAGAGGCCGACGACGACGAAGGCGATGCCCCGCCGAGAGTGTCTGCACAGTAGGGCCGTGCGGTCGGGCGCATCATGGATTCCAGTCAAGCGCATGCCCGCGATGCCGTCGGCGACGAAGATGGCCCACATGGGTAGGCCGATATTTTCCGTCACTCCTGGTTATGGCGACCACCAACTGCGGAAGTTCCACTATTCACAAGCTGTTCGATACGGCGACCGGATAGAGACCGCCGGTCAAGGAGGTTGGGACGAGCGCTGGCGCTATCCCGAGTCAGTTCGCGACGAAGTCGTTCAGGCCTTCGACAATGTCGACCGAACATTGGCAACAGCCGGAGCCTCCTGGCGCGACGTAGTGCACGTGCACTCGTATCACCTGCCAGACCCTGACGGCCAGATCGGATCCGAGCACCTGGACACCATGGTCGACCAGTTCCGCCGGCGCATGGGCGACCGCGCGCCCCTGTGGACATGCATCGGGGTCGCCGCATTGGCGAGTCCGCAGATGCGCGTCGAGATTCGAGTCATTGCCATCAATGAAGCGTGACTGGCGCGTTGCGGTGAGCACCGCCGGCACGGAAGCGCCGAGCTTGCGAAACACCCCCGTTCCCTTGCGGGTGGGGGCGTTCCCCTCCATGGTGGCTTGAGCGTCAGCGCCCGGGCGGATAGTAAGACGGAGTCGTCATGGTCGTGGTCGGTGTGGACGTCGTGGTCGGGGTGCCGGTGACCGTCACGGTGCTGGTGCTGGTGCTGGTAGTGGCCGGTGGCACGACGGTGGTGGTGGTGCTCGTCGTGACGCTGGTTGTCGACGACGTCGTCGTCGCGGACGGCGCCGCAATCACACCGCAGGCCAGCCGCTTGCCCGATTCACCCGCTGGGGCGGTGGTGCCCAGATTGTCCGCAGTCTGGTGGATGATGAGCGCGGTGCCCGAGGTGTTCCTCAGGTCGGCCGAGGTGAAGGCGTTACTGGTGGTCACCAGTTTCGCCGAGCCATCGGAGCGCACCTGCAGCGCGGTCAGGTCGCCGCTGGCTGGGTAACTCGTGTGATCGGCCGCCTGGTAGACACTCCCGGCGGAGTCGAAGTCGCCCGTCGAGCCGCCGTTCGGAGCAGCCGAACTGGCCTCGCACTTGCCGACCGCGTGAATTTGCAGCCCGTGGAATCCGGGGCTGAGCACCTGGTTGGGGCCCGCCTCCACGGTCACCGTCGCGTACCCGTTGGCGAATTCGAAGGTGGCATTGGCGACCGGGGTGCCGTCGGCGGTCTTCAACTGGGTGGTCAGCCTCTCCGCCCCGGAGGTCGGACTGGTCAGCGGCGAGGTGTTGGGCTGACTGCCTTGCTGATTCGCGCAGGCGGCTAGCGGAGCGACGGCCGCGGTGAGCGCCGCGACCGCAAAACATGCGGCCTTATTCATTTGCGGTAGCTACCCACATTGGCCCGTGCCGAAACGGCGAACCACCGGGCGGGCTTGCGCACCTCATCGGCCAGGTCGCGGTAGTCCAGACCAAATCCACCATTTCCCGCGCGGCGCGGCGCGGCGCGCCAGCGACCAGGCCCATGATGCGCCCGAGGTGCGTCGCCGTCGTGTTCACCGCCTCAAAGGCGTTGTTGATGGCGCGTTCTGACGCTTTTAGATAATCCTTCGGCGGGCGAGCCCGGCGGTGGGCGACGGAGCCTAGCCCCGCAGGGAGCTCAGCAGGGTTTTGCGGCTGCGGACGCGGAACTTGTTGATGGGGGATAGGTGTAACCGCGCGATGCGCTCGCTCATTCGGCATCCCAGCGCCTCGATCATGTCCTCACTCAAATCTACTGGGGGCGGGCATAAGTCGCGCTCCTCTTCGCTGGCGTGGGCGTCGAGAACCGTGACGAACGAATGCCATTCGTCGGCGTACTCGGGCGCCGTAGGCGGCGTGCGCAGCAGCACCGCCAGCTGATCCCACACCTGCCTATGCTCGGCATGGGCGATGGCGACCAGTGCGCTGGCCTCCGCTACCGCCGGGTAGAACAGGTCGTCCTCGATGCGCATGTGGATGTCCAGCTCGATCAACAGCTCATCGAGCGCCTCTTGCCGCTCGTCACTGTCCACCGGCGTACCGGTGATCTTGGTGCAGAGCTCGCGTAAGAGCGTGTGGTGTTCGAAAAGCACCTCGTAGGCGTTCATTTCGGCACACCGTGCACTTCGATTAGCCCGTCGCGAATCCGCACCGGGTAATTCGGCAGCGCCGCTGTCGCCGGTCCGCGCAGCACGTCACCCGATTCGCACGCGAATCGGGAACCATGCCACGGGCATACGATTCGGCCGCGGTCGATCCACCCGTCACTCATCGGCGCGCCCAGGTGCGGGCAGCGCTCACCCACCGCGGTCACCTGGTCGTCGGTGCGATACAGAACCACGCCGACGCCGTCGACCGCCACCCGCTGCGGCCGGCCGTCCAGCGCGGCCGCGGGCAGCACCGGCATCCAGCGGTTGCCTCTGAGCAGGGCGCCGGACCGGTCCACCCCGGTGCCCGCACCGAACACCAAATCCCCGCCGAGGTAGCCGCCGGCGAGGGTGAGGCCATAGCCCAGTGCGCTGCTCGCCATCCCGCGCCGGTGGTGGCCGCGGCGCCGATCCCACCACGACGCCGCGTACAACCCCGTCGCGATCGCGTTCAGCGCGCCATGCACAAGGCCAATCCGACGCGACTGCTCGTGGGTGTGCTGCCAGTCCGTCACGCCGGTCGCGGCGGCGCCGACGCTTCCTGCGAGTGCGACGCCCAACGCGTACCTCGACCCGTCACACAGTCGGGTGGTGCTGCCGGGCAGCATGCTGGCCGCATCCATGACGAGCGTCGTCGCCACCGCGCCGGTCGGCACCGACGTCAAAGCCGGATGCAGCGGATGGCCGAGCCAGGTGCCGTGCAATGCGTCGCTGACCCGATCGCGGTTGCGGCCCAGGGTCGCGAACAAAAGGGTCAAGGCGTGCTCGAGCCGGTAGCTGGGACGATCCAGCCAAGCTTGTCGCCCCAGGATTGTCCGCACCGCAGGCCCGGTACTGCGGATCCGATTGAAATGCCCCCGATTCGCCATGGCCCCTCCGGTGTATGCGAGAGCCGGCGTGACGCAACGGGTTCGACGCCGCGTCGACTAGGACCGCGGCCTGGCCGGCCTAGTCCATGACTAAGACACGGATTGGCACCGAGGATCGTTCATCGGCGACCGGGGCGGACGGGTCGAATGAGGGGCTAGGCGGAGCGGCGGATGGCGCGCCCGATGTCGCCCTTGAGCAACAGGTCGCGCTCCGATTCCGACAGACCGCCCCAAACCCCATAGGGCTCACCGACTTCGAGGGCGTGCGAGCGGCATTCCTGGATCACCGGGCACTGCCGGCACATTTCCTTCGCGCGCTGCTCGCGTTGCATGCGGGCCCGCCCCCGCTCTCCGTCGGGGTGAAAGAACATCGATGAGTCAACGCCGCGGCACAAGCCCTGCAGTTGCCAATTCCAGATGTCGGCGTTGGGTCCAGGTAGCTGTTCCGGCTGTGGCATTGGCTTGCTCCCTCTCTGCACCGTCCGCTCGAGATCAGGTTCATGAAAGCGACTGGGTGCAACTTAAATTAAGTGGAGTGGGGTCACCGATGACTACCCGTCATGCGTAGACGTTAGGGGCGACGGCGAATTTCCGTCAATAGCCACTTAGCCCGGCAAAGTATGTGCCTGTTGGAGCAGAATTAACGTTGCGTTCATCTCGATTGAAAATGTGAATCCCGAACCGTGCTACCAGGCAGTTGGCCGAAACGCGATTTCCCAGCTCAGTGCCCACCAGAGCGTTAAGGCGAATTTATCCATGGGCTATAGTGATTAACGGCTCGGTAACATGAAGACCACAAACTGTTTACTACATCATTGTGATTGAAACTCGTCACACTTGCCTGATTGGGCGGCAGTTGGCCGACGCCGCCTTCGGGGACCGGCCCGGTAGCTGGCCGCTGCCCACGGCGACGACGCCGGCCGAACTGTGGCTGCGCGCCGTGGCGGCCGGGGCACAGGGGCGCTACGGCGCTGCCTTCCGCGACCTCGCGGTGCTGCGCCGCAGCGCGTCGGCCGGACGGCTGGTGTCGCTGGGCATGAGCACGCAGGGGTCGTTTTTGCGCCAACTCGGTTGGCACACTTTGGCTCGGGGCTGGGACGGGCGCGCCCTCGCGCTGGCCGCCGGCGATCCCGAGGCGCGCGCCGACGCCCTCATCGGGCTGGCGGCCGACGCGCTGGGTGTCGGCCGCTTCGCGGCGGCGGAGACGCTGCTGGCGCGCGCTGAGTCATTGCTGGCATCGCCCAACCCCCCAGTGCCCGACCGGCTCCCGGTGCGTCGACGGTGGGTGGCCGCCGAGCTGGCGATGGCCCGCGGCGAGGGCGACGCCGCCGTCCGTCTTGCCGGCGAAGGGGTGGAGCTGGCCGCAACCATGGCCGTCGCATCGCCGCGGCACCGGGCCAAAAGCGAAGTGGTGCTGGCCGCCGCGCTGTGCTGCGCCGGTGATCTCGAGCGCGCCCGCACTGTCGCGGACGCCACACTGCAGACCACCGGCCGGCTAGGGCTGCTGCCCCTTCGCTGGGCGCTGGCTTGCTTGCTGATCGATATCGAAAGTGTCACGTTTACAGCACATCAGCTGCACGAAATCCGAGATGTCTGCGCAGGCCAGGTGCGGCGCGCCGGTGGGACGTGGCGTTCCGCTTGAAACGGCCCTCTGCCCGTTATTGTCATTCCGTAAGTTAGCCCGGTTGGGCCGCGATGTGTCCGCTTCGTAACGTTGGAGATATCACAGTCGATGACAATTCCAGCAGGGGAACGTCTCGACGCTGTGGTCGCCAAGGCCGTCACCGGAGACCACGACGCATTGAGGGAGGTGCTGGAGACCATCCGTCCGATCGTCGTGCGATATTGCCGAGCGCGTGTCGGCACGGTCGATCGGGGTGGCCTGTCAGCGGATGACGTGGCACAGGAGGTGTGTTTGGCGACTATCACGGCACTGCCGCGTTATCGCGATCGCGGACGTCCATTCCTGGCCTTCCTGTATGGCATCGCGGCCCACAAGGTCGCCGATGCGCACCGGGCCGCCGGGCGCGATCTCGCCTATCCCACCGACACGATCCCCGAGCGGTGGTCCAACGACGCGGGACCGGAACAGGTTGCGATCGAAGCCGATTCGGTCAGCCGGATGAGCGAAATGCTCGAGATCCTGCCCGCCAAGCAGCGCGAGATCCTGATCCTGCGTGTCGTCGTCGGGCTGTCCGCCGAGGAGACGGCCGCCGCGGTCGGCAGTACCACCGGGGCGGTCCGAGTCGCCCAGCACCGCGCATTGTCGCGGTTGAAGTCCGAAATGATCGCGGCAGGTGACTGTGCCTGAATCCCTAGATGAATTTGCCCGCACCGACCTGCTGCTCGATGCGCTCTCCCAGCGCAGGCCGGTGGACGTCGAGGATTCCGACGTCGACGTGCTGACCACCCTGCTCGAGGACTGGCGCGACAACCTGAGGTGGCCGCCGGCCAGCGCGCTGGTGACACCCGAAGAGGCGGTCAATGCGTTGCGCGCCGGACTGGCCGAGCGCCGGCGGGGCCATCGTGGCCTGGCTGTCGTCGGATCGGTCGCTGCGGCGCTGATAGCGCTCAGCGGCTTCGGCGCCATGGTGGTCGAGGCCCAGCCCGGCGGCACCCTGTACGGGTTGCACGCGATGTTCTTCGATGAGCCCCAGCTACACGGAAGTCAGGAGATGCTGGCCGCCAAGGCCGACCTGGCGAAGGTCCAGGAATCGATCGACCGCGGTCAGTGGGAGCAGGCCAAGCAACAGCTGACCGAGGTGAGCAGCCTGGTGCAGTCGATCAACGACCCGGCCAGCAAACAAGATCTGACGAACCAGCTGAGGCTGTTGAACGCCAAGGTCGACGCGCGCGATCCGAACGCCACGCTGCCGGTCGCTCCGCCCCCGGCGGCGCCACCCGCGCCGGCCACTGCGATTCCGGCGCCGCCGCCCGCCGCGTCGGTCGCACCGACCAAGGCGGCAACGCCTGCGCCGCTCAGCCCGCCGAGCGTGCCACCAAGTCCATCAGTGGGCAAGCATCACCATCACGGAAAGACGCCACCCCCGGTGGCGCCGTTGAGTCCGAATCAGTGAGCGATCAGTGCCGGCGGTTCAAACCGTCGGCGTCCGACGTCGCCTCGTTGAGCGACGCGTCGGCGTAGCCCCGGCAGTAATCCCACGTGACGTAGGCATCCGGTTCGGGGTCGTATGCGGGCTCGTGCGGACGCACGGTGCCGTCGATCAGCAGCTGCAGCAGATTGGCGCGCAGCATGTCCCAGTCGTGGTAGTGATCTTGCTGACATTCGTCGCAGCAGACCACAAGTCCGCGAATACCCCTGTGCGCCAGCAGCGCTTCGTACACGGCCAGATCGGCGAGGTCGGCCTCGACGGCCATCCGCTCTTGGGAGTCCAGGGGCTGGCCCGGCTCGACGGCTTCCAGCGCAGCCGACGGATCACAGGGGTCGTCGGCGAAAGGGTCGGGCGGCAAACCCGGTGGGAGGTGGTCGCGCACGCCCCTAGCCTACGCAGCCCGCCCGGGATAACGCCAGCAGGGAACCCACCCTTCATTCCCTGCCCTTTCGCGCGCGCGGCGCGCCCGAGCAAGCGAACTGCGGCGGGAACAAGCCGATAGGATGGATCTCTCACCACGCACCGTATGGAGGGCCCCACTGATGACCCGTGGCACGTCCCACCTGGAAGACAGTTCTGACCTCGTCGGCAGTGCGTATGTGCGGGTAGGTGGCCTGATCGATGACCCGGTGCCCACCGGAGGCGACGACCCGCACAAGATCGCCATGCTCGGCCTGACATTCGACGATGTGCTACTGCTGCCCGCGGCCTCTGACGTCGTGCCCGCGACCGCGGACACTTCCAGCCAGCTGACCAAGAAGATCAGGCTCAAAGTGCCGATGGTGAGTTCGGCGATGGACACGGTCACCGAGTCGCGGATGGCCATCGCGATGGCCCGTGCCGGCGGCATGGGTGTGCTGCACCGCAACCTGCCGGTCGCCGAACAGGCCGGCCAGGTGGAGATGGTCAAACGCTCGGAGGCCGGCATGGTCACCGATCCCGTCACCTGCCGTCCGGACAACACCTTGGCTCAGGTCGACGCAATGTGCGCGCGGTTCCGGATCTCGGGGCTGCCGGTGGTCGACGAGTCGGGCGCGCTGGTCGGCATCATCACCAACCGCGACATGCGCTTTGAGGTCGACCAGACCAAGAAGGTCGCCGAGGTGATGACGAAGGCCCCGCTGATCACCGCGCAGGAGGGCGTGTCCGCCGACGCGGCGCTGGGCCTGTTGCGGCGCCACAAGATCGAGAAGCTGCCCATCGTCGACGGCCACGGCCGACTGACCGGTCTTATCACCGTCAAGGATTTCGTCAAGACCGAACAACATCCGCTGGCCACCAAGGACAGTGACGGCAGGCTGCTGGTGGGCGCCGCCGTCGGCGTCGGCGGCGACGCGTGGGTGCGCGCGATGATGCTGGTCGACGCCGGGGTTGACGTGCTGATCGTGGACACTGCGCACGCGCACAACCGGCTGGTGCTCGACATGGTCGGCAAGCTCAAGGCCGAGGTGGGCGAGAAGGTCGAAGTGATCGGCGGCAACGTCGCCACCCGCTCGGCGGCCGCGGCCCTGGTCGCCGCCGGCGCCGACGCGGTGAAGGTGGGCGTGGGTCCGGGTTCGATCTGCACTACGCGGGTGGTGGCCGGGGTCGGCGCACCGCAGATCACGGCGATTCTGGAGGCCGTGGCGGCCTGCGGTCCGGCGGGTGTGCCGGTGATCGCCGACGGCGGACTGCAGTACTCCGGCGACATCGCCAAGGCGCTGGCCGCAGGCGCGTCGACGGCCATGCTGGGCTCGCTGCTGGCGGGCACCGCCGAAGCCCCTGGCGAGCTGATCTTCGTAAACGGCAAGCAATTCAAGAGCTACCGCGGGATGGGGTCGCTGGGCGCCATGGCCGGCCGCGGTTCGGGCAGCGGAAAGTCGTACTCCAAGGACCGCTACTTCGCCGACGACGCGCTCTCGGAAGACAAGTTGGTGCCGGAGGGCATCGAGGGACGGGTGCCGTTCCGCGGCCCGCTGTCGTCGGTGATCCACCAGCTGACCGGCGGCCTGCGCGCGGCGATGGGCTACACCGGCTCGCCCAGCATCGAGGCGCTGCAGCAGGCGCAGTTCGTCCGGATCACGGCGGCCGGCTTGAGGGAAAGCCACCCGCACGACGTCGCCATGACGGTCGAAGCCCCCAACTACTACGCACGCTGAGGCCGGAGATGGTCGAGATCGGGATGGGCCGCGTCGCCCGTCGCAGCTATGAACTGAGCGAAGTCAGCATCGTGGCCTCGCGGCGCACCCGCTCGTCGCAGGACGTGTCGACCGCGTGGCAGCTGGACGCCTACCGCTTCGAGATTCCGGTGCTGGCCCATCCGACCGATGCGCTGGTGTCGCCGGAGTTCGCGATCGAACTCGGCAGACTCGGCGGTCTGGGCGTGCTCAACGGCGAGGGACTGATCGGGCGGCACGCCGATGTCGAGGCCAAGATCGCGCAGCTGGTCGAGGCCGCCAGCAAGGAGCCGGAACCGTCGGCGGCGATCCGGCTGCTGCAGGAATTTCATGCGGCGCCGCTCAATCCGGACCTGCTGGGCTCCGCGGTTGCGCGAATCCGAGAGGCCGGGGTCACCACAGCGGTGCGGGTCAGCCCGCAGAACGCCCAGGCGCTGACGCCGGTGCTGGTGCAGGCCGGCATCGACCTGTTGGTCATCCAGGGCACCATAATCTCGGCGGAACGCGTCGCCAGCGACGGCGAACCGCTGAACCTCAAGACCTTCATCTCTGAACTCGACGTCCCGGTGGTAGCCGGCGGTGTGCAAGACCACCGCACCGCGCTGCACCTGATGCGCACCGGCGCCGCCGGCGTCATCGTCGGCTACGGCGCGACGAGGGGGGTGACCACCAGCGACGAGGTGCTGGGCATCAGCGTGCCGATGGCCACCGCGATCGCCGACGCCGCCGCCGCGCGGCGCGAGTACCTCGACGAGACCGGCGGCCGCTACGTGCACGTGCTGGCCGATGGCGACATCCACACCTCGGGCGAGCTCGCGAAAGCCATCGCCTGCGGGGCCGACGCGGTAGTGCTGGGCACGCCGCTGGCCGAGTCCGCCGAGGCGCTGGGTGAGGGATGGTTCTGGCCGGCCGCCGCGGCGCACCCGTCGCTGCCGCGCGGGGCGTTGCTGCAGATCGCCGTCGGCGAGCGCCCACCGCTGCACCAGGTGCTCAATGGACCGAGCGACGACCCGTTCGGCAGCCTCAATCTGGTCGGCGGGCTGCGCCGGTCGATGGCCAAGGCCGGCTATTGCGACCTCAAGGAGTTTCAGAAGGTCGGCCTGAGCGTCGGTAGCTAGCGCGACGAGGGCCGCTGGCTCCTTACCCGCCGGTAAGGCCATACTGGTGCGATGGAGCCGGATTACGACGTACTGATCATCGGTTCGGGTTTCGGGGGCAGCGTCAGCGCGTTGCGGCTGACCGAAAAGGGCTACCGCGTCGGCGTGTTGGAGGCCGGGCGCTGGTTCGCCGACGAGGATTTTGCCGAGACGTCCTGGGATCTGCGTAAGTTCTTGTGGGCGCCGAAGCTGGGTTGCTACGGGATTCAGCGCATCCACCCGCTGAAGAACGTGTTGATCCTGGCCGGGGCCGGGGTGGGCGGCGGGTCGCTGAACTACGCCAACACGCTGTACGTGCCGCCCGACCCGTTCTTCAACGACCCGCAGTGGAAGCACATCAGCGACTGGCGCGACGAGCTGATGCCGCACTACGAGCAGGCCAAGCGGATGCTCGGCGTGGTGGAGAATCCGACCTTCACCGACGCCGACCGGATCGTTAAAGAGGTCGCGGACGAGATGGGTTGTGGCGACACGTTCGTTCCGACACCGGTCGGCGTGTTCTTCGGCCCCGACGGCACCAAGGCCCCGGGCAAGACCGTGCCGGATCCGTACTTCGGTGGCGCGGGGCCGGAACGCACCGGATGTCTCGAGTGTGGTTGCTGCATGACCGGCTGCCGTTACGGCGCCAAGAACACCCTGCTGAAGAACTACCTCGCCCTCGCGGAATCTGCTGGCGCGCAGGTGATCCCGATGACCACGGTGAAGCGCTTCCAGCAGCGTCCCGATGGGCTGTGGGAGGTCCGCACCGTGCGCACCGGAAGTTGGCTGCGCCGCGACCGGCGCACCTACACCGCGAAGCACGTGGTCCTGGCCGCCGGAACTTGGGGCACCCAGCATCTGCTGTTCAACATGCGCGATCAGGGTCTGCTGCCCCGGCTCTCGAATCGGCTTGGCGTGCTAACCCGCACGAACAGCGAGTCCATCGTCGGCGCCGGGAAGCTCGAGGTCGACCCGAACCTGGACCTGACGCACGGGGTGGCGATCACGTCGTCGATCCACCCGACGTCGGACACCCACATCGAACCGGTCCGCTATGGCAAGGGCTCGAACGCGATGGGGTTGCTGCAGACGCTGATGACCGACGGCCATGGCCCCGAGGGCACCGACGTGCCGCGCTGGAAGCAGCTGTTCGACCAGGCTCGCGAGGACCCGAAGCGGATGCTCCGGCTGCTCAACACCCGCCGGTGGAGCGAACGCACGCTGATCGCCCTGGTGATGCAGCACCTCGACAACTCCATCACCACCTACACCAAGCGCGGCAGGCTGGGCATCCGCTGGTACACCAGCAAGCAGGGACACGGCGAGCCGAACCCGAGCTGGATCCCGGTCGGCAACCAGGTGACCCGGCGCATCGCCGACAAGATTGACGCCGTGGCCGGTGGCACCTGGGGAGAGTTGTTCAACATCCCGCTGACCGCGCATTTCCTCGGCGGCGCCGTGATCGGCGACAATCCCGACCATGGCGTGATCGACCCGTATCACCGGGTCTACGGCTACCCGACGCTGTTCGTGGTAGACGGCGCGGCCATTTCGGCGAACCTGGGCGTCAACCCCTCGTTGTCAATTACCGCCCAGGCCGAGCGTGCCGCGTCGTTGTGGCCGAACAACGGCGAGGCCGACCAGCGCCCAGCGCAGGGCGAGCCGTATCGCCGGCTGGAGCCGATCGCGCCCAAGGCGCCCGTCGTCCCGGCCGATGCGCCCGGCGCGCTGCGCTGGTTGCCGAGCAATCACATCAACTCCGCCGCCGACGCCAGTTAGCTCGTGACGATCGCGAGCGCGGCGAAGCCCGGCGCTGCGGGTCGTCACCATCAACTCGCGAGCACCTCGAGCGGTGCGCCGCTGATAACCCGGCTGCGCTCCCCGCGCACGTTCACCGGTACATCGCCCATCAGGGTGATGCGGTGCATCAGCCGGGGCTGGTCGTCATAGTCGTCGACCGCCCGGTGCTGGGTCGCGCGGTTGTCCCACATGGCGACATCGCCCGGCGCCCAGTTCCAGCGAACTGTATTCTCCGGCAAGGTGATTCGTCGCTGCAGCAGTTCCAGCAGCACGGTGGACTCGTGACTGTCCAGGCCGACGAACCCGCGCACGAAATCACCGGCCAGCAGGGTGCGCTCGCCGGTCTCCGGGTGCACCCGCACCACCGGATGCTCGGTGCGGAAGTCCGGCTTTTCGAACGCCTGCCGGAACGCCCGCTGGGTGTCGCTCATCGACAAGGCCGCCTCTGTGGTCACGTAGTCGTAGCGGTTGGTGTGTAGCGCCCAGAGATTTTCCACCAGACATTTGAGCGGCTCGGGCAGGTGTTGATAGGCGGCCGCGGTCGATGCCCACAGTGTGGAACCGCCGTACGTCGGCAGCTTGACCGCACGCAGGATCGACGCCGCCGGATAGTTGGCGGCGAACGTCACGTCGGTGTGCCAGCGGTTCGCCTTGCCGTACTCGGAGTCGATCGGGGTGATCACCGGGACGGTAGGCGCGGCCAGCGCCCCGGCGGCCGGGTGGCCGATGGGCGTACCCAGGAGCCCGGCGAACGCGAGCTGCTGCTCGTCGTCGAGGTGGTGCTGGTGACGGAAGAAGATCACCTTGTGGGCCAACAGCGCCCGGCGAATCTCCTCGACCGCGTCCCGGTCGAGCTCGCCGCCGAGACGGACCCCGTCCACCCGGGCGCCGATGCGGCTGCCCAGCTTGGTGACGGTTATCTGACCTGTCATTTTCGTTCCTTGGATCAAAGTGCTGTAGTCACGTGACTACATTTGGTAGTGTAGTCAGATGACTACAGCTTCCGCAACGGGTCGCGGGAAAACGCCCACCGGCCGCACGGAAGTCGCCGCGGCGATCCTGGAGGCCGCCACCGACCTGTTTGCCGAGCGCGGTCCCGCCGCGACGTCCATCCGCGACATCGCCGCGCGATCCAACGTCAACCACGGATTGGTGTTCCGCCACTTCGGCACCAAGGAGCAACTGGTCGGTGCCGTGCTCGATCATCTCGGCGCGAACCTGAGCGCCCTGCTGGGCACCGATGCGCCCGCGGCCGTGCTGGAGAGTTCTCTGGACCGGCAGATGCGGGTGATGGCCCGGACCGTGCTGGACGGCTATCCGGCGGGCCAGCTACAGAAACGCTTTCCCAACATCGCGACGCTGCTCGACGGCGTGCGGCCACATTACGACGATGAGGTCAAGGCCCGGGTCGCGGTCGCCAATGCCCTTGCCCTGCAATTCGGTTGGCGGTTGTTCGCGCCAATCCTGCGCGCGGCCACCGGGATCGACAGCCTGACGGACGCCGAACTCCGCCAGGCTGTCGGCGCCGAGGTGCAACGGATTCTCGAGCCCTCCGACCCTTAGTGACGACGCGAGAGCGCCCGTCGGTGCATGGGCGCGCGGCCGGGCGGCTGGTGCGGCGGCGGCAGCAGTGGTTTGCGGGGATGTATTGCGACTGTCGTCGCGGAGTCGGTGCTCAGCTCGAGCTCTTCGCCGGCGTGCCGAATTGTCAGTTCGCCGCCCGGGCCGTCGCGCAGCGTGTAGGTGACCTCGGCGTGGTTGACGTCCACGGTGACCCGGAAGTCGCGCCACCGCAGCCGGAACCGTAGCCGCGAAATACCGTCGGGCAGTTGGGGATCCAGCGCCAGAATGCCCTCGTCGTCGCGCAGGCCGCCGAAGCCGGCCACCAGCGCGGTCCAGGCACCCGCGAGCGAGGCCATGTGTAGGCCGTCACGGGTGTTGTGGTGCAGGTCCCGCAGATCGATCAGGGCGGCCTCATACGCATAGTCGTGCGCGAGGTCCAAGTGCCCGACCTCGGCGCACATCACCGCCTGCGTGCAGGCCGACAGTGACGAGTCACGCACCATGCGTGACTCGTAATAGTCCACGTTGCGGGCCTTCTGCTCGGGCGTGAACGCGTGGCTCTGCCAATGCATCGCCAGCACCAGGTCGGCCTGCTTGATCACCTGCGCGGGGTACAGCCGCACGTAGGCCTCGTGCAACAGCAGCGGGTAGGTCGTGTTGCGATCGAAGTCCCATTCGGCGTAGGTGGTGAATCCCTCGCACTGCTGATGCACCCCAAGCCCGGAGTCGTACGGAATGTTGGCGGCCTCGGCGGCATCGCGCCAGCACGCCGTCTCCTCGGTGGTGACTCCCAGCGCCTTGGCCACATCGGGGTGGCGGTTGCAGGCTTCGGCCGCGACGCGCAGATTGTGCGCGGCCATCAGGTTGGTGAACGCGTTGTCGCGCACTATCGCCGTGTACTCGTCGGGGCCGGTGACGCCGTCGAGGTGCCAGACGCCGTGCCGGTCGTGATGCCCAAGCGAGAGCCAGAGCCGGGCGGTCTCGACCAGCACCTGCAGCCCGCACTCGGCTTCCAGGTCCTGGTCCCCGGTGACGATGCGGTAGCGCTCGAAGGCCATCGCGATGTCGGCGTTGATGTGCCATGCCGCCGTGCCGGCCGGCCAGTAGGCCGAGCACTCCTGCCCGCGGATGGTCCGCCACGGAAAGGCGGCGCCTTCCAAGCCCAACTCGGCCGCCCGCTCCTGGGCCAAATCCAGGGTGGAGGCGCGCCAGCGCAGCGCATCGGCAACGGTGTGCGGTGCGGTGTAGGTGAGCACCGGCAGCACGTAACCCTCGGTGTCCCAGAAGGCGTGGCCGTCATACCCGGTTCCGGTGAGCCCCTTGGCGGCGATCGCGCGACGTTCGGCGCGGGCGCTGGCCTGCAGCAGGTGGAACAGCCCGAAACGTACGGCCTGCTGGGATTCGGAGTCGCCTTCGACCTCGACGTCGGCGCAATCCCAGAAATCGTCCAGATACCTGCGTTGGGAATCCAACAGCCCCTGCCAGCCGCTGTAACGACCGCTGTGCAGCGCGGCGGCGACCTGGTCACGCAGTGCCGGGCGCGAACGCATGCTCGACCAGCCGTAGGCGATGTATTTGACGATGCGCAGCCGCTGTCCCTCGCGCAGGCCGCAGATGACGGTGGTCCGCGCCAGATCGGCGCGCGCATCGGTGCCGACCTCGACGCGTCCGGGCACGTCGACCTCGTGATCCATACCGGCGGCCATCATCAGCGCACTGCTGCGCGTCCGGTGCATGAGAACCGCTCCGGTGTCCGTTTTTTCGTGAGCGACCTCTTCGAGGGGGTTTTCCAGGATGGCCGCCACCCGCGGGTCGCCGGAGGTCTGTGGCTGGTCCTCGTTGGTGACCAGCTCGGATTGCACCGTCACCCGAACGAATTCGTCGATCGCTTCCACGCAGTATTCGATGGCGGCCAGGCCACGCTGGACCAGGGAGACCAGCCGGGTGGAGACCACCTTGACCTCTTTACCCGCGGGCGAGCGCCAGTGCGCCGTGCGGGTCAGCGTTCCGGCGCGCAGGTCCAGATTCCGCTCGTGGGAGAGCAATTCGCCGTAGCGGACGTCGAACGGCTCGTCCTCGACCAGCAGCCGGATGATCTTGCCGTTGGTGACGTCTACCAGCGTCTGCCCGGCTTCGGGGTAGCCATAACCGGCCTCGGCGTAGGGCAGCGGCCGGATCTCGTAGAAGGAGTTCAGGTAGGTGCCCGGCAGGCCGTACGGCTCGCCCTCGTCGAGGTTGCCGCGCAGCCCGATGTGCCCGTTGGACAGGGTGAACAGGGATTCGGACTGCGCCAGCAGGTTGAGGTCGAGCTGGGTTTCGCGCACGTGCCAGGGATCAACGGGGAACGCTTCGTCGGTGATCATGACTGCAGCAACTCGGCGAGGTCCTTGACGACCACGTCGGCGCCGTTGCGGCGTAAGTCCTCGGCTTGGCCCACCCGGTCGACACCTACCACGAACCCAAAGTTACCGGCCCGGCCGGCTTCCACCCCGGACAGGGCGTCCTCGAACACGGCCGCGGCGTCGGCGGGGACGTCGAGCAGCTGGGCCCCGCGCAGGTAGGAGTCGGGGGCCGGCTTGCCGGCGATGTGTTCGTCGCGCAAAGTGATGCCGTCCACCCGCTGCTGCACGAACCGGTCCAGACCGGTGATCTCGAGGACGTCGCGGGTGTTGGCGCTCGATGACACCACCGCGATCGCCAGCCCCGCGGCCGACACCGCCTCGAGGTAGCGCCGCGACCCGTCGAACACCTTGACCCCGTCCTCCTTCAAGACCTTCTGGAACATTTCGTTCTTGCGGTTGCCCAGGCCGTAGATCGTCTCGGCGTCGTCGGGATCGTCGGGGCTGCCGTCGGGCAGGTGGATGCCGCGACTTTCCAGGAACGAGCGGACGCCGTCCTCGCGTTTTTTGCCGTCGACGTATTCGCGGTAGTCGGCCGCCTCGTCGAAGGGAACGAACTCATCTCCGGTGCGCCTTGCCCGGTCCGACAAATAGGCGTCGAACATGGCCTTCCAGGCTTTGGTGTGCACGCTGGCGGTGTCGGTGAGCACACCGTCGAGATCGAACAGGCAGGCACGGACTTTCTCGGGCAGACCCAGCGCTGAGCTCACCGGCGGTCCTCGCTTCCTGGTCTCGGGGCTGGTTAACCGATACCCACTTCACCACGCCCGCTATGCGTGTCGCCAGGTTCACGCGCCGATTGCCGTCGCAACCCCCTGAATCGCGCGAAGTCTCCCATCGGCCAGCGCTCGGGTGAGGTTCTGGGCCTTGCGCCGAAAGTCGGAGACAAACGCGTGCAGGCCGAGTGGTTGGGGTGGCTGGCTCAGCAATGCCTGCATGAATGCGCTGGCCTGCTCGGTGAGGTCGTTCCACTCCTTGACCGCGAACCCGGCGGTGGTTACCAGGGCGCGCAGCTCGCCAGGGCTGACGAGGTGGCTGTTGGCGGGTGCGTCGGACCAGGGCAGCGGAAAATCGAGCCTGCGGTGATCGCCAATCGTCAGATCCCACAAGGCCAGCCGGCCTCCCCGCGCGAGCACGCGGCGGGCCTCGTTGTACAGGCGCGCCTTGTCGGCCACGTTCATCTGCACGTGCTGGCTGACAACGACGTCGAAGGAGCCGTCGGGGAAGGGCAAGGCGGTGACGTCGCCCTGCGCAACGGTGATCGAATCATCAAGCCCGACAAGTCGATTGAGCCAGCGTTGCGTGTTGCAATACTCGGCGGTGAGATCCACCGCGCTGACCGCGCAGCCGTAGGTGGAGGCGAGGTAGCGCGCGCTGCCGCCGATCCCGCTGCCCGCGTCGAGGACCCTGTCGTCATCGGTGACCCGGCAAACCTCCACCAACTGTGCGGTGGCGAAGCGGCCCATGGTGTGAAAGTCCTCCAGCGGCGCCAGGTCCGCGGGCGCAAGGCGCTCGAGATCCTTACCGGCGTCGATCAGGGCCCGCTCGATGTTGGGCCGCGAAAGCCCGGTCGAGTACTGGTTTTCGATGCTCCTCATTTCCGCACCTGCACCCATGCGGTGATTATCGGGGGCATCGCGATGAGGGCGTTGGCCTCGAGCGCTTCTCGACGGAATTGTCCGATGAAAGTGTCGATGTCGATTTCGATGCGAAACCGTGTTGTTCAGCGACCGGGGACACCAGTCGCCAGACTTCCGCGGCACAGGCCAACAGCTCGGTGTCGGCGGCGGTACCGATCGGCGTCCCCCGGGTGAGGCGCGGGGTGCCCAGGCCCGCATCCACCGGCTCGTCCAGCGAGATCTCGTCGACCGCGTCCTGGATGAAATACACTGTGGACAAGCCCTTTTCGTGGGCGCGGGCGCGGGCCAACTCGACCATTGCGGGCGCGGCGTCGACACCCAGAACGGTCCCCGTCGGACCGACCAGCCGCGCGGCGACGAACGACACGTCGCCGGGCCCTGACCCGATATCGAGCACCAGCATGCCCGGCCGCAGCCCGGCCAGTCGCAGCGCGTGCTCGGTGTAGTGGTCGTACAGCCGACCTTGCAGGAGAAGCCGCTGCACCTGCGCGTCGGCGTGGCCCAAGACGTAGGTGCTGCCTTGTGGTGCGTTGCTCATCGTGCTGCAACCCTTTCTCGTTGACGCGCCTGTTCCCTGGCTGGGAGCAGCCAGCCGACGACGACCGCAGCGCCCAGCGCGATGCCCGCGCACACCAGCGAACTGACCCGCAGGCCGTCCAGGAACGCGCGGTCGACGGCGGCGCGCACCTGGCCGGCTTGCTGGGTGGGCAGGCGCTGAATCACTGTGTGCGCGAAAGCCATCGAGTGGCGCATCGCGTCGGCGGGCAATCCCGGCAGCGCGGACGGGCCGAGGTGCCCGGAGTACACCGATGCGAAGATGCTGCCCGCGATGGCGACGCCGAGGGTGCCGCCCAACTCGCGAGTCGTGTCGTTGACGGCCGAACCCACGCCGGCCTTGTCGACCGGCAGCGATCCCATGATGGCCTCCGTGGCCGGCGAGAAGGTCAGCCCTAGTCCGCCACCGAGCAGCAGCATCTGTGTGGCGATCTGGCTGTACGGCGTGGCTCCGTCGGCGGTGGACGCCCAGGCCAGGCCGGCGGCAAACACGGTAAGTCCGGCGGCGACGACGGCGGTGGTGCCGACGCGTTCGACCAGTCGGGGCCCCAGCACGCTGGCCAGGGCGATCGATGCGGCGACGGGTAGCAGGCGCACGCCGGCCTGAAACGCGGTGTAGTCCTTGATGAACTGGAAGTACTGGGTGATGACGAAGATGAAGCCGAACAGGGTGAGAAATCCGGCGGTCACCGCCAGACTGCCGCCGGAGAACCGGCGGTTGAAGAACACAGAGACGTCGAGCATCGGATGGGTGCAGCGCCGTTCCCAGCGCGCAAAAGCGCCGAGAAAGATTGCGGCGAAGGCGAATCCGGCTGCGGTCCGACCGTCGGTCCAGCCCCACGTGGGCGCCTCGATGACCGTGTAGACGAGTGTGGTGATTCCGGTGGCGGACAGGATGAGGCCGGGGACGTCGACGCGGGGCGCCGCAGGGTCGCGCGAGGTGGGTACGAACAGCGCGGCGCCGATGATGGCGAGCGCCGCGATCGGAATGTTGACCATGAATATCGAGCCCCACCAGAAGTGTTCGAGCAGCCATCCGCCGCTGATCGGCCCGACGGCGACGCCGACGCCGACCATGGCCGCCCACAGCCCGATCGCCTTGGCTCGCGGTATCGGGTCGGTGAAGATGTTGGTGATGAGCCCCAGCGTGGTCGGGAAGATGACCGCGGCGCCCACGCCCATGGCCGCGCGCGCCGCGATCAATGCGTCCGCCGAATGCATCTGTGCGGCAACCGCAGATGTGCCGGCGAACAGTGCGAGCCCGGAGTTCAGCCAGCCTCGCCTGCCGTAGCGGTCGGAAAGGCTGCCCGCCGAGAGAAGCAGTCCCGACATCACCAGGGTGTAGGCGTCGACGATCCATTGCAGTTGTGCGGTGTCGGCGCCGAGTTCACGCGACAGGGTGGGCAGCGCGACGTTGACGATGGTGGCGTCGACGCTGATGACGAAGACGCCGAGGCAGATGACGCTCAGGGCAGCGATGGGGTGGGTCCGGAGGGTCGGGTCGGTGCGCATGGACAAAACAGTAAATTTGATAGACAAATAAATCAAGTACTAGGTTGAAAAATATGTCTGGCAGCGGTTAAAGTGACGGGGTGGCGTCCCGCAGGAACTACAACCAGAACTGCCCGATCGCGCGCGGCCTCGATGTCCTGGGCGAGCGCTGGACATTGCTGATCCTGCGCGAGCTCGTCGGCGGAGCCCGTCGCTACGGCGACCTGCGGGCCGAACTGCCCGGTATCGCAACAAATCTGCTCGCCGAGCGGCTCAAGGAGCTGCAGGATGCCAGGCTCGTCGAGCGGGCCGACCTACCGGCGCCGATCGGTCGCACCGTCTACACGCTCAGTGATCTGGGCTGGCAGCGGGTGCTGCCCATCCTGCAGGGTCTCGCGTGGTTCGGGGTGGACCACCTGGACCCGATCGGCGACGCGCCGGTTTCACCGCTCAACGGGTTTCTGGCCGGGATACTGCTCGGCTTCAACTCCGGTGCGGCGGCGGGGCTGGAGGCGACGTACCGCGTCGAGATCGACGGTCGCCGTTTCGAATTCGCCGTCACGCAGGGCCGCCTGGGTCCGGCTCGCGGTGAGCCCGCGGTCACCTGCACGGCCGTGGCCGCGGATCTCGTCACCGCCCGGCTCGGGGCCGAAGAAGGCGACCGCAACGCCGCCCTGCGGCGAATCAAGTTCGACGGCGACGCCGCGGCCGTCGGCGCGCTGCGCACCGCGTTTGGGCTATAGCCGTCCGGGGCGGAGACGACGCAGGTAGCCACTAGACTCGCGTGCGTGGCCGACCCCACCGAAACCCCTGAAATCGAGGTGTCCGATGCGTCCGGAGCGCCGGCCCGACCCGTGCTCGTCGTGGACTTCGGCGCGCAGTATGCGCAGCTGATCGCCCGCCGTGTCCGTGAGGCGCGGGTGTTCTCCGAGGTCATACCGCACACCACGACGGTCGAGGAGATCAAGGCCCGTGATCCGCTGGCGCTGGTGCTCTCCGGCGGGCCGTCCAGCGTCTACGCCGACGGCGCGCCCCAGATCGATCCGGCCCTGTTCGATCTCGGGGTTCCGGTATTCGGCATCTGTTACGGGTTTCAGGCCATGGCTCAGGCCCTGGGTGGGACCGTCGCGCACACCGGCACCAGCGAATACGGCCGTACCGAGCTGAAAGTTCTTGGTGGCGAGCTGCATTCGGGATTGCCGAGTTCGCAACCGGTGTGGATGAGCCATGGCGACGCGGTCACGGCCGCACCGGACGGGTTCGAGGTGGTGGCCCGCAGCTCCGGCGCTTCGGTGGCCGGCTTCGAGAACCGGCAGCGGCGCCTGGCGGGCGTGCAGTATCACCCCGAGGTCATGCACACCCCGCACGGGCAGCAGGTGCTCAGCCGCTTTCTGCACGACTTCGCCGGGCTGGGCGCGGACTGGACCGCCGCGAACATCGCCGGTGTGCTGATCGAGCAGGTGCGCGCCCAGATCGGCGATGGTCGGGCGATCTGCGGGCTGTCCGGCGGCGTGGATTCCGCGGTGGCCGCCGCGCTGGTGCAGCGGGCCATCGGTGACCGGTTGACCTGTGTCTTCGTCGACCACGGGCTGCTACGCGCCGGAGAGCGCGCACAGGTGCAACGCGACTTCGTGGCCGCCACCGGCGCCAACCTGGTCACCGTCGATGCCGCCGACACCTTCCTGGATGCGCTCGCGGGAGTGACCAATCCGGAAGGCAAGCGCAAAATCATCGGCCGCCAGTTCATCCGGGCCTTCGAGGGCGCGGTGCGAGACATCGTGGGCGACAGTGATTCTGACGTTGAGTTCCTGGTGCAGGGCACGCTGTATCCGGACGTGGTGGAGTCCGGTGGCGGCAGCGGCACCGCGAACATCAAGAGTCACCACAACGTTGGCGGCTTGCCCGGCGACCTGAAGTTCAAGCTCGTCGAGCCGTTGCGGCTGCTGTTCAAGGATGAAGTTCGCGCCGTCGGTCGCGAGCTGGGTCTGCCCGAGGAAATCGTTGCGCGCCAACCCTTCCCGGGCCCCGGCCTGGGAATTCGTATCGTCGGGGAGGTCACCGCGCCGCGGTTGGACACCCTGCGGCGTGCGGATTCGATCGCGCGCGAGGAACTCACCGCGGCGGGCCTGGACACCCTGATCTGGCAGTGCCCGGTGGTGCTGCTGGGCGAGGTCCGCTCGGTCGGTGTGCAGGGCGACAATCGCACCTATGGGCACCCGATCGTGCTGCGGCCGGTGACCAGTGAGGACGCTATGACCGCCGACTGGACCCGGGTTCCCTACGAGGTGCTCGAGCGCATCTCGACCCGCATCACCAACGAGGTGGCCGAGGTCAACCGCGTGGTGCTGGACATCACCAGCAAACCGCCCGGCACCATCGAGTGGGAGTAGCCGGCCGTCGCGAAAATGCGGCCACATTGCACCCATCTGCCACACCAGTACCGATCGCATAACACTGTCCCTCACGTCGCTTGACGGTTGTCAGAGGGCGGGTGTTTACTTCGAAATGTATCGAACATACATTCGAATACACTCGCTGAAAGCTGGTGATAGGAGGCTGGGTCATGACTGCGGCCTTTGCCTCCAGTCGCCGCCGGGAAACCCGTGCTGAGCAGCTGGAATCGCTTCGCCGGCGGATGGCGAGCATCTCCGGGAAGAAGGCCGCCCCGGCCGCCGCCGCGCCCGCCGAGGACCTGCTACCGAACTCCGAATCCCAGCTGGCCCTCCCGCCGTGGCTGGCCGAACTGCTGCCCGTGCCGGTACCGCGGGGATCGGTCGCGGTGCTCTCGGGTGCCCGGTCGCTGCTGTTGAGCATGGTCGCCGCCGTCACGGCGGCCGGCGGCAACGCCGCAATCGTCGGCCAGCCGGACATCGGGCTGCTGGCCGCCGCGGAGATGGGGGCGGATCTGAGCCGCCTCGCGGTGATACCAGATCCCGGCACCGATCCGGTGGAGGTGGCCGCGGTGCTCGTCGACGGCATGGATCTGGTGGTCCTGGGGCTGGGCGGGCGCCACGTGCCGCACACCCGGGCGCGGGCGGTGGTGGCCCGCGCCCGGAACAAGGGCTGCACCCTGTTGGTCACCGGCGGCGATTGGCAGGGGGCCCCGACGCGCCTTGCCGCCCGGGTCTGTGGTTATGAGATCACCGCAGACGGCCGTCCCGGATTCGGCCGGATCGGCGAGGTGCGGCTGCAGGTCAGCGGTACGTGCGCGGGACGACGGGTGATGACCCAATCGCGGGCCGGGTAGCACCGTGGTATCCCCTTCTGGCTCAAGGGTTCTGGCGATCTGGTGCATGGATTGGCCCGCGGTCGCGGCGGCCACGGCCGCGGGTCTGTCCGCGACCGCCCCGATCGCGGTCACCCTGGCCAACCGGGTGATCGCCTGCTCGTCGGCCGCCCGCGCGGCGGGGGTGCGGCGGGGGCTGCGACGCCGCGAGGCGGCCGCCCGATGCCCGCAGTTGCACGTCACCGCCGCCGACGCGGACCGCGATGCCCGCTTTTTCGAGGCGGTGATCGCCGCGGTGGACGACCTGGTGCCCCGCGCCGAAGTGCTGCGGCCCGGGCTCCTGGTGTTGCCGGTGCGCGGGGCGGCCCGCTATTTCGGCTCCGAGGCCACCGCCGCCGAGCGGCTGATCGACGCGGTGGCCGCCGCCGGCGCCGAGTGTCAGGCCGGGGTCGCCGACCGGCTGTCCACCGCGGTCTTCGCGGCGCGGGCGGGCCGTGTCGTCGAGCCAGGAGGTGACGCGAAGTTTTTGTCGGTGCTGTCCATCCGCCAACTTGCCACCGAGCCGAGCCTGTCCGGCGCCGGTCGCGAAGAGCTGACGGACCTGTTGTGGCGGATGGGGATTCGCACCATAGGGCAGTTCGCCGCGTTATCGCGCAGTGATGTGGCTTCCCGGTTCGGCGCCGACGGGGTGACCGCGCACCGGTTGGCCCGCGGCGAACCCGAACGGCCGCCGTCGGGCCGGGAGCCGCCGACCGAACTCGAGGCCGTGCTGGACTGCGATCCGCCGATCGACCGGGTCGATGCCGCGGCGTTCGCCGGGCGTTCGCTGGCCGGCAGGTTGCATCAGACGCTGATGGCAGCCGGGGTGGGATGCACCCGGCTGGCCATCCACGCCGTCACCGCCAACGGCGAAGAACTGCACCGGGTGTGGCGGTGCGCCGAGCCGTTGACCGAGGACGCCACCGCCGACCGGGTGCGCTGGCAGCTCGACGGATGGTTGACCAGCCGCACCGCGCACAATCCCCGTCCCACCGCTGCGGTGACGCTGTTGCGGGTCAAGGCGGTGGAAGTGGTATCCGCCGAAGCGCTGCAGTTGCCGCTCTGGGGTGGCCTGGGCGAGGAGGACAGGCTGCGGGCTCGCCGGGCGCTGGTGCGGGTGCAGGGCCTGCTCGGCCCGGAGGCGGTGCGAGTGCCGGTGCTGTCCGGCGGACGTGGCCCGGCCGAGCGGATCACGCTGATCCCGCTCGGCGACGAGCCGGTGCCGCGGGCCGATCCCGATCCGCCGTGGCCAGGGCGGCTGCCCGAGCCGTCACCGGCGGTCCTGCTTGACGACCCGGTGGAACTGCTTGACGCCCAAGGGAACCCGATACGGGTGACCATCCGGGGGCTGTTCTCCGCCGACCCCGCGCGCATTATCGCCCACGGCCGCGACGATCGGCTGTGCTGGTGGTCGGGGCCCTGGCCGGTCGACGAGCGATGGTGGGATCCCGAATTGAGCAAGGGGCGCACCGCCCGCGCCCAGGTCTTGCTAAAGGACGAGCGGGCCTTTCTGCTGTGCTACCGCCGGCGGCGCTGGTACCTCGAGGGAAGCTACGAGTAACTTTGCGCTTCAGCGTATTCGACGCGCTGCAACGCGTCGGGGGTCAGATCTTTGAGCGAGGGATATCCGTCGACGGCCATGATCAGATCCGCTTCGGCCAGCAGCGAGCGCAGCACATGCACGATGCCGTCCACGCCACCGACGGCCAGACCATAGGCGTAGGGCCGACCGATCCCCACGGCGGTCGCGCCCAGCGCCAGGGCTTTGATGATGTCGGCGCCGCCGCGCACGCCCGAGTCAAACAGCACCGGCATCCCGTCGGCGGCCTCGATCACCGCGGGCAAGCAATCCAAGCAGGGCAGTCCGCCGTTGGCTTGCCGACCGCCGTGGTTGGAGCAGTAAATGCCATCCACGCCAATATCTTTGGCGCGCCGAACGTCGTCGGGATGGCAGATGCCCTTGACCATCAGCGGCAGGCTGGTCTCGGACCGTAGCCATTCCAGGTCCGACCACCGGAACGGCCCACCGAAGATCGGCAGCTTGCGCACCGCCGCCTCGGTGGCGTCTTCACCCGGTTTCAGATTGGCGCGGAAAACCGGATCGCTGGTGTAGTTGGCCAGGCAGCCACTGGGCACCTGCGGGTAGTTCCCGCCCTTCAGGTCGCGGGGGCGCCAGCCGGTGACCCACGTGTCCAGGGTGACGGCGATGCCTTTGAAGCCGGCCGCCTCGGCCCGGTGCACCAGGCTGGTGGCCATCTCGCGGTCCGGCGGCGTGTACAGCTGGAAAAACGCCGGGGTATCGCCGAGCTCGGCGGCGAGGTCTTCCATCGGGTCGGCCGACAGTGTCCCCACGAAGAACGGCACACCCGTGCGGACCGAGGCCCGCGCGCACAGCATGTCCCCGTGGCCGTTCGGGTCGCACACCCCGATGACGCCGATTGGCGCCATGAATATCGGAGAACCGAACTCGATGCCGAACAGCTCGACCGACATATCGCGCTGCTCGGGGGCGATCCCCATGCGCGGATACAACCCCCACCGCTTGAAAGCCTCGCAGTTGATGCGCTGAGTGTGCTCATCACCCGCGCCGCCGGCCACATATCCCAGCACTTTCGGCGTCATCGCCGCCGACGCCTTCTTCTCCAGCTCCTCGAACCTGATCGGGTACTGCGGCTGATTGCCATGCAGCGACTGGTCGTACAACTCGTTTTGATACTCGGCGAAAGCCATAGTCGCTGACTTCCCCGTGCTTGCATCACCAAACGAGCGCTCGAGGATCAGACCCCGCGGTCTATCAGTAACGCCCGAAGGCGATGGCCACGTTGTGTCCGCCGAACCCGAACGAGTTGTTGATCGCGTACTCGTAGGTGCCCGGCCGTGGTTTGCCCGCGACGACGTCGAGGTCGATTTCGGGGTCGAGGTTTTCCAGGTTGAGCGTGGGGGGGACCACCTGGTCGCGCAGGGCGAGCACGGTCAGGATGGATTCCACGGCACCCACGGCGCCCACCGAGTGGCCGAGTGCGGCTTTGGGGGCATAGACGGCGGGTTTGTTGCTGCCCAGCGCGTTGTTGATGGCCCTGGCCTCGGCGACGTCACCGACCGAGGTGCCGGTGGCGTGGGCGTTGACGTGGCCGATGTCGGACGGCATGAGCCCGGCGAGCTGGATGGCGCGGCTCATCGCGTGGCCGGCGCGTTCGCCGTTGGGGTCCGGGGCCACCATGTGATACCCGTCGGAAGTGATGCTGGCGCCCATGATGCGGGCCAAGATGTTGGCGCCGCGTGCTTTGGCGTGTTCCTCGGTTTCGATGACCATGAGCGCGCCGGCCTCGCCGAACACGAAGCCGGTCCGGTCGCGGTCGAACGGGCGACACGCCCCGGCCGGGTCGTCGTTTTTGGTCGACATCACGATGCGCATCTGGGCGAACGCCGCGATCGCGACCGCCTCGATCCTGACCTCGACGCCACCACAGATGGCGATGTCGGCCTCGCCGAACACGATGTTGCGCCACGCCTGCGCGACGCCCTCGGAACCCGACGCGCACGCCGACACCGGGGTGATCACGCCGGCTTTGGCATGCCGCTCGAGCCCCACCGCGACGGCCGCGCCGTCGGGCATGTACTTCGACACCGCGAGCGGTGAGACCCCCCTGATACCGCGAGCCCGCAAATCGTCATAACTGAACACGATCTGCTCGGCAGACCCCAGGCCGGTGCCGATGGACACCATCAGCCGGTTGCTGTCGACCTCGGGCGAGCCGGCGTTCTCCCAGACCCGCCGGCTCAACACTGTCGACATCCGCTGCAGATAACCCATCCGGTGGCGTTCGGCGCGCGTCAGTCCGGCGTCGAATTCCTCCTGCAGGTGCCCGCCGATGCGCACCGGCAGGTCGAACTCCTCGACGAACGAATCCTCGAGCTTGCGGATACCACTTTGGCTGTCCAGCAACAACTTCCAGGTGGTTTCGGCATCAGTAGCTAACGCGGTCGTCATGGCGACGCCAGTGACCACCACATTGGGCAACGTTTTCCCGGTAACCAACTCCGTCATGACTTGCAAAACCTTTCACACTCGAGAGCTGCCAACGCAGGACGTCGAGCCCACTCCCCACCGAACCATGAAAACACAATGTGCATTGTCCCCAACGCTGCAAACGTCGGACGGCCACCTTTCGTTTTGCGGCAATCGCGCGCTCACCTGGCCTTATTCGGCGCGGACCGCCTCCGCTCGCGCCATCAGCCCCCGGCCACCGGGCAACGCGCCCACCACGGTACGGGCCAGCCGGTCGCGGCCCCGCACGGCGTCGGTCCTGGCTTTGCCGGTGCGTAGGTGTCGCCAGCCCAGTATCGCCCACGACGCCGCGACGAGGGCGTCTGTCACCCCGCCGCGAGCGCGCTCCCGGTCGACCGCGGCCAGGCCGAGCGCTGTCGCCGAGTGCACGCTGTCGACCCAGACCCCAGCCGCCAGCACCTCCGGGCTGGGATTGATTCCCGACAGCAGCGCCTGGGTCAGGTGGCGCGCGCCCAGGATCCGGGTGACGACGAGCGCCTTGCGGTCGACCCGCACCCCGTGAATGTGGTGGAGCACCTCGGCCGGGGCGACCAGCAGCGCCGAGCCCCACAGCGCCCGGACCACTTCGATCACGCGAATCTTCATCAGAGACCTCCTAATTGACGCGCAAACGGTCCCACCCGTTCGATGAACCGATCGAAGAATGCCGCCGCGTCCACGTCAATCCCGATGAGCGCGTTGGGTTCTCGACGGTCCGACCAATCGGTCACCGTCATGGCGCGGGTGAGCGTTCCGGTCAGCTCGATGTCCACCGTCGCAGGGCGCGTCGTGACCAGTTCGGGATCCAGCGCGACGGCGGCGGCCAGCGGATCGTGCATGTGCGCCCGATACCCATGGCCGAGTTCGTGATAGGCCTCCAGGTAGAACCGCATCGCGTCCTCGATCACCCTGATCAGCGGGTTGGACGCCGCCGACCGGGTGCCGGGTGCGTCGTGTTCGCTCAGCCGTGTCGTCGTCGACTCCGCGGCCGCTGCCAGCCGCGCCAGATGATCGGGCGTCATCGCAACCTTACGGGTCAGATCCAGTCCGCACAGGATTGGAAGCCGCCCTCGCCCAACGGTTTCCGGACGCCATGCGGCCAGCACCTCGGCCGCCGCCTCGGGGTCCACACTGATGTTCCACTCCGCCACCGCGGTTGTGTTACCCCGGTGATCGTAGGAACCACCCATGATCACCAGCCGTTTGAGCAGCGTCGGCAGCTCGGGCTCGGCGCGCAGCGCCAGCGCCAGGTTGGTCAGCGGCCCGGTCGCCACGCCGATGAGTTCACCGGGAGCCGCGCGTGCTGCGCGTATCCAGGCGCCGGCCGAGTCGTAGTCGGTGAGCCGGCGGGTGCCCGGTGGCAGGTCGGCGTAGCCCAATCCCCTGGGGCCGTGGACTTTTGACGGCAGTCGCATCGGCCCGGTCAAGGTCTGTCCGGAGCCCTTGGAAACCGGGACGCCGGTGCGCTGGCACAGCTCCAGCAGGCCCAGATTGTTTTCGCAAACCTGGTCCACCCCAACGTTTCCCCCGGTCGAGGCGATGCCGACCACATCGGCGTCGGAGCTGGCGAACAGGTACATCAGCGCCAGCGCATCGTCCACGCCGGTATCGACGTCGACGAAAACGGGCGCGCTCATTGTTTCCAAGATACCGGCGGTTAGGCTGGCACGATGCCAACGACGTCGGAACCCCCCGAGGGAACTGATTTAACGCCGCACTTCGGCGATGTGCAGGCCCACTACGACTTGTCGGATGAATTCTTCCGGCTGTTTCTGGACCCGACCCAGACGTACAGCTGCGCCTACTTCGAGCGCGAGGACATGACGCTGGAAGAGGCGCAGATCGCCAAGATCGACCTCGCGCTCGGCAAGCTCGGCCTACAGCCGGGCATGACGCTGCTCGACGTCGGCTGCGGTTGGGGCGCCACCATGATGCGTGCCCTGGAAAAGTACGACGTCAACGTCGTCGGCCTGACCCTGAGCCGCAACCAGGCCGAACATGTCGAACAGCTGATCGAGGAGTCCAACAGCCCGCGTTCGGCCCGGGTCCTGCTGGAGGGGTGGGAACAGTTCGACGAGCCGGTAGACCGGATCGTCAGCATCGGCGCCTTCGAGCACTTCGGGCACGAGCGTTACGACGCGTTCTTCACCCTGGCGCACGACCTGTTGCCCGACGACGGGATCATGCTGCTGCACACCATCACCGGGCTACACCCGACGGAGATGGCCGAGCGCGGCATGCCCATCTCGTTCACGTTCGCCAGATTCATCAAATTCATTGTCACCGAGATCTTTCCGGGTGGGCGGCTGCCGTCGATACCGATGGTGGAAGAGCGCGCCACCGCGAACGGCTTCACGGTGAGTCGCGTGCAGTCGCTGCAGCCGCACTACGCGAAGACGCTCGACCTATGGGCCGCCGCACTGCAGGCCCATAAGGAAGAGGCCATCGCGGTGCAATCCGAGGAAGTCTACGAGCGGTACATGAAATACCTGACCGGTTGCGCCGACGCATTCCGGATCGGCTACATCGATGTCAACCAGTTCACACTGCAGAAATGACTACCAGTGCACACCGGGCACCAGGCGGACCAGCCGCCTGACTGGACGGGGTGCCCGGATGGCCCGGGTGGCGGCGCGCACGGGCCGACTGGGCTTGCGCCGCGCAGTCCGCGTAGCCGGCGTCGGCGCAGGTTCGGCGGCGAGCCCGCGCGCCGCGGCCGAATCGGGATAGCCGAGATAGAGCTGGTGCAGAACGCGCCGCGACGTTTTCGGCGCGAAGTAATTGCCGGCCTCGGCGAGCGTGCCCAGCGGGGTGTCGATGCGGGCCGGCTTTTCCACGAGGCCGCGCACCACCATCGCCGCCGCGCGCTCGGGACTGATCGCCTTCATCGGGTTGAGCCGGTGGGATGGCACGATCATCGGGGTGCGCACCAGCGGCATATGGATGTTGGTGAAGGTGATGTGGTCCGACAGCACCTCCGAACCCACCACGTCGGAGAACGCGTCAAGCGCTGCCTTGGACGGCAGGTAGGAGCTGTACTTGGGATTGCGTGCCTGCACGCCGGCGCTCGACACGTTGACGACGTGACCGAATCGGCGCTCCCGCCAATGCGGTAGCAGCGCCAGCACCATCCGCACCGCGCCGAAGTAGTTGACCGCCATCACCCGTTCGTAATCGTGCAGCCGGTCGGTGGAGTTGATTACCGAGCGGCGGATCGACCGTCCGGCGTTGTTCACCAGGTAGTCGACGTGGTCGAAGCGCCCCAGGATGTCTTTGACCGTGTGTTCCACCGACGCGGAATCGGTGACATCACAGGTAAACGCATGGGCGGCACCACCATTGGCGCGGATCTCATCGACCAGTGCATCCAGTGCCTCGCCGTTGCGGGCCAGCGCGAAAACGGTTGCGCCCCGCTCGGCGATCGCGATCGCCGCCGCCCGGCCAATGCCGCTGGATGCGCCGGTGATGATGACGTGCCGGCCCTGCAGCGGTCCCTGCGGATCGTCGCGCCGGGCGCGGTCCGGATCGAGGTGCTCCGCCCAGTACCGCCACAGCTTGGGTGCGTAGCTGGAGAACTCCGGAACATCTATGCCGGTGCCCCGCAGTGCTTTTCGAGTCTTCTCACTGACAAAGGTGGGAGCCAGATCCACGACGTCGAGCACCTCGGCCGGAATACCGAGCTGGGTGGCCGCCATGTTGCGCAGCACCCTGGCGCGTCCGCGCACTTTGAGCACCGGGGCAGCCACCGAGCGGGGGAGTGAACCGCGCAGCGGCGGCAGCCCGGCCTCCTTGGCCACGCCGCGGTAGATGCCGCGCAGCCCAATCGTCTTCTCGGCGGTCAGGTGGAATGTCTGTCCGTCACGGCCGTCGGCATGCATCAGCGCGACCAGTGCGTCGACGACGTAGTCGACCGGGACGATGTTGGTGCGACCGGTGTTGGGCAACAGGATCGGGGTCAACGACGGAAGCACCGCCAACTTGGCCAGCACGCCGAAGAAGTAGTACGGCCCGTCCACCTTGTCCATCTCGCCGGTGCGTGAATCGCCCACCACCACCGCCGGGCGGTAGATGCGATAACGCAGCCCGGGCGCCGAGCGCACCTGCAGCTCGGCCTCGAACTTGGTCTGGTGATACGGCGTCGGCAGCTGCTGGCCGACGTCGAAATCGTCCTCGGTGTATGCACCGGCGAAATCGCCGGCCACCGCGATCGACGACACGTGGTGCAACGTCGCGTCCAGCCGCTGCGCCAGCGCGATCACCGCACGGGTGCCCTCGACGTTGCTGGCCCGTTGCTCGGGCTCACCTGCGGTGATGTCGTAGATCGCCGCGCAGTGGACCACGTGATCGATCTCGCCCAGCTCGGCGAAGACCTCGTCGCTCAGCTCCAGCTCCGGCAGCTCGGCGACCAGCGGCTTCACCCGCTCGCCCCAGTGTTCGGCGAGCCGCTCGAAGCGGCCCAGTGACCGCCGTCGGACCAGCACGAACAGCTGCGCATCGGGATGGGATTCCAGCAAGCGAGACACGACTCGGCGACCAATAAACCCGGTACCGCCGGTAACGACATACCGCATGAAGACATGGTGGCGGTGGCAGCCGCACACGTCAACTGTGATCTTCAGCGCGACCGGTCCCGATGGTGGCGACCCGCCGCGCCCGGCTACGCCGCCCTTGCGATCGCCACGCGTCCCGATGGTGGCGACCCGCCGCGCCCGGCTACGCCGCCCTTGCGATCGCCACTAATTGTGGAAGTCGCGGATCCCGTCCCAGTCGACGAGCGTCCAGCCGGTCATCGGGTTACCGCTGATCACCACGCGACCCGTGTTGGGGATCGGGTGGCTGTTCATCAGGCTGTTCTTGGCGTTCTGCGCGTTCATCAGCGTCCACACCATGATCGCGTTCATGTGCGAGAACACCACCGGGTTGTGGTGGCCGCTGTTGTAGATCTTGTTGATCGCCGCGGTGAACCGGTCGTTGAACTCCTTGCCGCTGACCGAGCCGGGGATGCTATTGGAGACGTCGCCGTTGATCCAGTCCACCGGCGCCAGCATGTACGTCGACTTCGCCATCGACTCGGGTTTGCCGTTGAACCAGCCGGCGTTGATCTCCTGGATGCCGGGCAGCACCTCCACCTGCTTGCCCAGCGCGGCGGCCACCGGCGCGGCGGTTTGCTGAGCACGCGTCATGGTTGAGGTGTAGACGCTGTCGTAGTCCTTGCGGCCCAGTTGGTGCGCAAGCTGTTCGGCCTGCCCCTTGCCCTCCGGGGTCAGCCCCGGCCCCGGCACCTCGGTGTCGATGGTGCCGCTGACGTTGGCCTCGGACTGGGCGTGCCGGATGAATGTCACGGTGATGGACTTGGCCTGCGGTGAACCACCGCAGCCGGCGACGATCATCGTGGCGGTGAGCGCGGCGAGCGCTACCGCGGTTTTCCGGATCATGCTGCGCTTGGGCATGTCGATAGCCTGCCCTGCCGACGCCTCCGGTGGGAAGGGTTTGCGACGGTTTGTTACCGCGCGGCCTCGGCCAGCCCGGCTCGCGCGATGATCGACGCGGCGCCGGGCGGCAAGGAACGTCCGCCGTCGCCCGAGTCGCGGGCCTTTCGCGCCGCGATTCCGTCAGATGCCAGAGTGGACCGAGGATCCCTACCAACGATCAGGAGACTTCCATGGCGATTGATCCGAGTGCCGTCGGGGCGGTCACCGAGCCCATGCAGTTCGAATGGACCGACCGGGACACGCTGCTCTACGCGCTCGGTGTCGGAGCCGGGGTCGACGACCTGGCATTCACCACCGAGAACAGCCACGACATCGACCAGCAGGTGCTGCCCACCTATGCAGTCATCTGCTGCCCGGCCTTCGGAGCGGCCGGCCTGGTCGGAAAGTTCAACTGGGCCATGCTGTTACACGGATCGCAGAGCATCCGGCTGCACGCACCGCTGCCGCCCGCGGGCAGGCTCTCGGTGGTTTCCGAGGTCGCCGACATCCAGGACAAGGGCGAGGGCAAGAACGCGATCCTGGTGTTGCGCGGCAGGGGCACCGACCCGGAATCCGGGCAGCTGATCGCCGAGACGCTCACCACGCTCGTCATTCGGGGCGAGGGCGGCTTCGGGGGGATGCCGGGTCAGCGGCCGGTCGCACCGGAATTCCCGGACCGCGAGCCCGACGCGCGCGTCGCGCTGCCCACCCGCGAAGACCAGGCGCTGATCTACCGGCTCTCCGGGGACCGCAACCCGCTGCACAGCGACCCGTGGTTCGCCCGGGAACTGGCCGGCTTCCCCAAGCCGATCCTGCACGGGTTATGCACCTATGGGGTTTCGGGCCGCGCGCTGGTCGCCGAGTTGGGCCAGGGCGTCGCGGCCAACATCACGTCGATCGCCTCACGGTTCACCTCGCCAGTGTTCCCCGGCGAGACACTGACCACGCTGATCTGGCGTACCGAGGAAGGTAAGGCGGTGTTCCGCACCGAGGCGTCCGGTCCGGACGGGGCCGACACCCGGGTGGTGCTCGACGACGGCGCCGTGGAATACGCCCAGTCCTGATGGCGCCGGCCCGCTGCGCGCGGCTTCGCCGCGCTTGCGACCGTCGCTGGCGCTGATGGCGCCGGCCCGCTGCGTGCGGCTTCGCCGCGCTTGCGACCGTCGCTGGCGCTGATGGCGCCGGCCCGCTGCGCGCGGCTTCGCCGCGCTTGCGACCGTCGCTAGCGCGACAGCTGATCCGCCAGCCGGGCGGTGAATTCGCTTGCCCGAGCGGGACCGTCCAGCGCGTACAGCGCTGCGGTGGCGCGGTCTCCGTCGTCGCCGTGCCGCACCAGGATCGGCACGCCATCGGCTCGCACCGCGTCGAACGCGTCCTCGTCGGTGATGTCGTCGCCGAGGTACACCGGCGTCAGGGCAACCGACCCGGCGTCGTGCAGGTGATCAAGCACCCAGCGCAACGTTTTTCCCTTATCCCAGTCCAGGTCGGGGCGCAGCTCGATGACCTCGCGGCCGGTGGTGACGCGAAGCTCGTCGCGGCGACCCGCGGCGCGCACCGCCGCCAGCACCTCGCCGACGCGGTCGCGATCGGCATTGCGGTAATGCACGGCCACCCCGAATCGCTTGTGTTCCACCACAACACCGGCAATCGCGCCGAGCTGGTCGCGCAGCTGACCGGCCGCCTGCTCGAGCACCGGGATGGCGGTGGCCGCGTCGTCGTTCTGGTGGTGCGTTCCGTCGGGGGCGGTCAGCTCGAAACCGTGGCTACCCGCATACCAGAGACCGGGTACGCCAACACGATTCGTGACGTCGGCGAGGTCGCGCCCGGACAGCACCGCGACCGGACACCGCGCGGCCAGATTTACCAGCGCCTCGGTGGCCCCGGCGACTGGCCGCGCCGAGTCCGGGTCATCGACGATGTCGGAGAGCGTGCCGTCGAAGTCGAAGAACACTGCCGGTCGCCTGTCGGCCAGCCCGTCGGCCAAGGCCTGAAACGCATCGGGCAGCTGCGACATGCGGCGATCGCCGGTCCGCACGGTGACGTCGTCCAGATCGGCGACCACCGCGTCGGCCCCCGCCTCGCGTAACGCGTCGCCGTGCCCGGCCGGATCGACAGCGATCACCAGCGCGAAGCCGGCGGCGCGCGCGGCCTCGACGCCCTCGGCGTGCCCGGCGACCACGACGCAACGGCCGGGCCGTACCCCCAGGCGGTTGGCCGCCTGCACCGGACCGTCCGCCGAAATGACGGTGCTGCTCACCCCGGTTTCGCGCAGGTGTGCGGCCAGTGTGGAGCCCGGCGCGGTGTCGATGTCGAACAGCACCGCGTCGTGGCGGCGCGGGTCGATGATGACCGGCCCGGACTTGCCCATTGACCCACCTTCTCACGGTGGTCCGCCGTGCGGAGACTGGGTCAGTGACGCGCGCGACCCGGCGCCGAGGGATGGGTCGGCGGCACGGGGCGGACCACCGGGCGCGCGGAAGGCTTGCGCGCGAACAACAACACGGAATCGTCGCCTAGGGCCACCAGGCGCTCCATGCCCAACTCGATGCCTGCGGCCAGCTGCTTGACGTCGAACGCGTCGCCCTGTTCGACGGTGATTCCGAAGACCAGTTCGTCGCCGTAGCTCAACACCGCCACACCGGTGTGCAGCGCCGCGGCGGTCGGGGGGATCGGCAGCAGCCGCTCCAAGGTCTGGCCCATCACCCGCAGGTGACGGCGTGGCCCGGGCACGTTGGTGGCCAAGGTTACGATGGCGCGCTGCGGGAGGTGGGAGAGCAGTTGTAACACGTTGCTACGCAACGTGGTTGGCAAACAGCCGATCATCGATTCTACGATGCCGGCCGGTCGCGGCTGAGCTGTCTGCTTGGCCTGCCACCTGGTATGGACCGTCTGCAACCGCCGCACCGGATCGTCGTGTTCGACGGGCAGGTGTGAAAGCATCGCCGAGCGCACCGGCATCGGCGCCAGGATGCGCAGCGAGTCCGCCCGCGGTTCCTCGCCGCGCCCGAGCAGCGCCGTGCGAAATCCCTCGGTGACGGCGGCGAGCGCGACGTCGTTGACGCTGACCCCGAACTTGCGGCAGACGCTGTCGACGTCCGCGATCGGCACGCGTACCGTGCTGTAGCGCCGCAGGGCGGTGGCCGCCTCGGTCCGCATCCCCGGCCACATCGCGTCGACCAGGGCGCCGGTGATGTTGCCCGCGGTCGACGAAGCCCGCCACAGCGCGTCGACCCAGCCAGGCTTGCCTGCGACCGGTGACGAAACCTGTTTTGCCGCAGCACTGTTGGCGAAGACATCCGCGTCGGCGTCGTCACACAGCCTGCTGATCAGGCGGGCGGCCGAGTTGCCGTCGAGCAGTCCGTGATGGGTTTTCATCAGGATCGCCCACCGGTTGCCCTGCAGGCCCTCGATGACCCAGCACTCCCACGGTGGGCGGTTCAGATCGAGGGTGCGTTCCAGGGCGTAGGCGATGGCCCGGGACAGCTCGGCCTCGTCGCCGGGGTGGGGAATGGCTACCCGGCGCACGTGGTGGGCCAGGTCGAAGTCCGGGCAGTCGATCCATTCCTGGTGCAGCGGATGCGCACGCAGCAGCTGCGTGCAGCGAGTGATCGGCTGGATGCGTTCCGCCAGAAGGCGTTTGAGCCGCTCGTAATCGGGGGCGGTGCCGTCGACGATGGCGACCGCGCCGATCGCCAAGCTCGCATGCCGGTCCGGATCGTGGGCTTGAAGAAATGCCGTATCCAGTGTCTGTGCCATGCCGGCTCCCGCTAGTCCGCTTTGTTGAACTTGTGCCAGTATCTGTCGACCCAGTGATTTGCGGTAGTACGCGCACGTTAAGAGCTTGTTTAGGAGTTGAAGTTCGGCTTAACAACCGTTGTGCTGAGCCTCGGTTAAATCGAACACCAGTTCGATATACTCGCACTCGTGGGCTGGTTCAACGGGCCGCCGAGCTGGGCGGAAATGGAGCGGGTGCTCGACAGCAAGCCCCGCCACGCCGGGGAGTCGGCGGGCCCGGAATCCGACGGCCCGCTGTCGCGCAGGCGAGCGACGTATCAGCCGCCGGATGACGGCCGGGCGTCCCGCTCATCCGTCGCTTATGCCGAACTGCATGCGCACTCGGCGTTCAGCTTTCTGGACGGGGCGAGCACACCCGAGGAGCTGGTCGAGGAGGCGGCCCGGCTAGACCTGCGCGCCCTGGCGCTCACCGACCACGACGGACTGTATGGGGCGGTGCGGTTCGCCGAAGCGGCGGCCGAGCTCGACATGCGCACCGTGTTCGGCGCCGAACTGTCGCTTGGCCCGGGTGCCCGCACCGAGCAGCCGGATCCGCCCGGCCCGCACCTGCTGGCGCTGGCCCGGGGCGCGGAGGGTTACCGGCGGTTGTCGCGACAACTGGCCGCGGCCCATCTGGCCGGCGGCGAGAAAGGCAAGCCGCGCTACGATTTCGACGCGCTGACCGAGGCCGCCGGCGGGCACTGGCACATCCTGACGGGCTGCCGCAAAGGGCATGTCCGCCAGGCACTTTCCGAAGGCGGCCCATCGGCGGCGGAGCGGGCGCTGGCCAATCTGGTGGACCGGTTCGGGGCTCACCGGGTCAGCATCGAGCTGACCCATCACGGCCAACCGCTCGACGACGAACGCAACGGGGTGCTGGCCGCGCTGGCCCCACGCTTCGGTGTCGGTGTCGTCGCCACCACCGGCGCGCATTTCGCGGGGCCGTCGCGGCGCCGGCTGGCCATGGCGATGGGCGCCATCCGGGCGCGGGAGTCGCTGGATTCGGCCGCCGGATGGCTGGCCCCGCTGGGCGGCTCGCACCTGCGCTCGGGTGAGGAGATGGCCCGGTTGTTCGGGCAGCGGCCCGACGTGGTGACCGCGGCCGCCGAGCTGGGCGAGCAGTGCGCGTTCGGCCTGGCGCTCATCGCGCCGCAGTTGCCGCCCTTCGACGTGCCCGTCGGGCACACCGAGGACAGCTGGCTGCGGCAGTTGACCATGACCGGGGCGCGTGACCGTTACGGGTCGGCCGAGCACGCGCCGCGCGCGTATGCCCAAATCGAACGTGAACTGAAAGTCATTGCCCAGCTGGCGTTCCCGGGCTATTTTTTGGTTGTGCACGACATCGCCCGGTTCTGCCGGGACAACAACATCCTGTGCCAGGGCCGGGGATCGGCCGCCAACTCCGCGGTCTGTTACGCCCTTGGTGTCACCGCCGTCGACCCGGTGGCCAACGAGTTGCTGTTCGAGCGCTTTCTGTCACCGGCCCGCGACGGGCCGCCCGACATCGACATGGACATCGAATCCGATCAGCGCGAAAAGGTCATCCAGTACGTCTACGACAAATACGGCCGCGACTACGCCGCCCAGGTCGCCAACGTCATCACCTACCGGGGCAAGATCGCGGTGCGCGACATGGCCCGCGCCCTGGGCTTCTCGCAGGGGCAGCAGGACGCGTGGAGCAAGCAGATCAGCCACTGGAACGGGCTGGCCGACTCACCCGATGTGGAGGGCATCCCCGAACCGGTGGTCGACCTGGCCAACCAGATCCGGAACCTTCCGCGGCACATGGGAATTCATTCCGGTGGCATGGTGATCTGTGACCGCCCGATCGCCGACGTGTGCCCGGTGGAGTGGGCGCGCATGGAGAACCGCAGCGTCCTGCAGTGGGACAAAGACGACTGCGCGGCAATCGGTTTGGTGAAGTTCGACCTGCTGGGGCTGGGGATGCTCTCGGCGCTGCACTATGCCATCGACCTGGTGGCCGAGCACAAGGGGATCGAGGTGGACCTGGCCCGCCTCGACCTCTCCGAACCGGCGGTGTACGAGATGCTGGCCCGCGCCGATTCCGTCGGCGTGTTCCAGGTGGAGTCTCGCGCGCAGATGGCCACGCTGCCGCGGCTGAAGCCGCGGGTGTTCTACGACCTGGTGGTGGAGGTCGCGCTGATCCGTCCCGGCCCCATCCAGGGCGGGTCGGTGCATCCCTACATCCGGCGGCGCAACGGCCTGGATCCAGTGGTTTATGACCACCCGTCGATGGAGCCGGCATTGCGAAAGACGCTGGGGGTTCCGCTCTTTCAGGAACAACTGATGCAGCTCGCGGTCGACTGTGCCGGATTCTCGGCCGCCGAGGCCGATCAGCTGCGCCGCGCCATGGGGTCCAAGCGCTCGACCGAACGCATGCGACGGCTGCGCGGCCGGTTCTATGAGGGCATGCGCACGCTGCACGGCGCCCCGGACGAGGTGATAGACCGCACCTACGAAAAACTGGAAGCCTTCGCCAATTTCGGTTTTCCCGAAAGCCATGCGCTGAGCTTCGCGTCGCTGGTGTTCTACTCGTCGTGGTTCAAGCTGCACCATCCGGCGGCCTTCTGCGCCGCGCTGCTGCGCGCCCAGCCGATGGGGTTCTACTCGCCGCAGTCGCTGGTGGCCGATGCGCGCCGGCACGGCGTGACGGTGCACGGCCCGGACGTCAACGCCAGCCTGGCGCACGCCACCTTGGAAGCCAGAGGAACCGAGGTGCGTCTCGGTCTGGGGGCGGTCCGACATATCGGCGACGACCTGGCCGAACAACTCGTCGACGAGCGAAAATCCAACGGCCCGTTCGCTTCTGTGCTGGACCTGACGACCCGGCTGCAGCTTTCGGTGCCGCAGACCGAGGCGCTGGCGACGGCGGGGGCTCTTGGCTGCTTCGGCATGTCCCGGCGCGAGGCGTTGTGGGCGGCCGGGGCCGCGGCCACCCAGCGGCCGGGCCGCCTGCCCGGGGTGGGATCGTCGTCGCATATCCCGGCGCTGCCCGGGATGAGCGAGCTGGAATTGGCCGCCGCCGACGTGTGGGCCACCGGGGTCTCCCCGGACAACTATCCGACGCAGTTCCTGCGGGCCGATCTGGACGCGATGGGGGTGGTGCCCGCCGAGAAGCTGGGCTCGGTGCCCGACGGCGACCGCGTGCTGATCGCGGGCGCGGTCACCCATCGGCAGCGGCCCGGCACGGCCCAGGGGGTCACGTTCATCAACCTCGAGGACGAAACCGGGATGATCAACGTGCTCTGCGCGCCGGGGGTTTGGGCGCGGCACCGCAAGCTGGCGAACTCGGCCCCGGCGTTGCTGGTGCGCGGGCAGGTGCAAAACGCCAGCGGCGCGATCACTGTCGTCGCCGAACGGTTGGGCCGCATTTCGCTGTCCGTCGGCTCGAAGTCTCGTGACTTTCGCTGATTCCGGCGCCGAACGTGCACTCACGGCGAGAAATTCGCGAAAACTTCGCCGTGAGTGCACGTTCGGCGGCGCCCGGCCGCCTCGGTAGTGTCCACTGCATGACCCTCAATTTGTCCGTCGACGAAGTCCTCACCACCACCCGCTCGGTCCGCAAGCGTCTCGACTTCGACAAGCCGGTCGGCCGCGACCTGCTGATGGAATGTCTCGAACTGGCGCTGCAGGCGCCGACCGGTTCCAATTCACAAGGCTGGCAATGGGTGTTCGTCGAGGACGCGGACAAGAAGAAGGCGATCGCCGACGTCTACCTGAAGAACGCGCGGGCCTACCTCGCCTCGCCCACCCCGGAGTACGGCGAAGGGGACGCCCGCGGCGAGCGGATGGACAAGGTCCGCGACTCCGCGAGCTACCTCGCCGAGCACATGCACGAGGCGCCGGTGCTGATGATCCCCTGCCTCTTCGGCCGGGAGGAGAAGCAGCCGCTGGGCGGGGTCTCGTTCTGGGCTTCGCTGTTTCCGGCCGTGTGGAGCTTCTGCCTGGCGCTGCGCTCCCGGGGATTGGGGTCCTGCTGGACGACGCTGCACTTGCTCGGTGACGGTGAACAGCAGGTCGCGGACGTGCTCGGCATCCCGCACGACACATACAGCCAGGGCGGACTGTTTCCCATCGCCTACACCAAGGGCACCGACTTCCGCCGGGCCAAGCGGCTGCCCGCCGAGCAGCTCACTCACTGGAATGCCTGGTAATCAGGTCTGAAGAGGCCAAACCTCGACGATCCCGCGCGCGACCGCACACGGCGTCTGGCTCACCCGCTCGATTGCCGCTTCAATGTCAAGGCGGTATCCGGCCTTTTGCCGTAACCGATCGTGATGAAGATGGGCATATTGATGCTGACTCTTCTGTGATGCAGAACTCGTCGCTACACCGCGCCCGGGTAGCCGTGCTGCCGCCAGGCTTCGTAGACGGCGACCGCCGCGGCGTTGGAGAGATTAAGCGAGCGCCGGCCCGCCAGCATCGGGATTCGCACCTGGGCGGTGATGTGCGGGTCGGCCAGCGTCGCGGTGTCCAACCCGGTGGGTTCGGGACCGAACATCAGCACGTCGCCGTCGTGGTAGCGCACGTCGGCGAACGAGGTCGGCGCCTGCGAGGTGAAAGCGAACACCCGCCGCGGTGACAGCGCCGACCAGGCGGCCGCGAGCGACGCGTGCACGGTGACCGACGCGAGGTCGTGGTAGTCCAGGCCCGCCCGGCGCAGTTTGGGTTCGGACAGGTCGAATCCCATCGGCTCGACCAGATGCAATTCGCAACCCGTCGCCGCCGCCGTCCGGATGGCGTTGCCGGTGTTGGGCGGGATCCGCGGCGCGTAGAACATCAGCTTGAACACAACGGGATAATGGTCCCATGGTCGAGCAGAGCATCTGGATGCAGAAGGTCACTGCCGATCCGGGGCATTCGCAGTGGTATATCGAGCGTTTCCGGGCCATGGCCCGCGCCGGCGACGACCTGGCCGGCGAGGCCCGCTTCGTGGACGCCATGGCGCCGCGCGGCGCGCGGATTCTCGACGCCGGCTGCGGGCCCGGTCGGTTGGGCGGGTATCTGGCCAAGGCCGGTCACGACGTGGTCGGTGTCGACGTCGATCCGGCGCTGATCGCGGCGGCTGAGCAGGACTATCCGGGCCCGCGCTGGCTGGTCGGCGACCTCGCCGAGCTGGACCTGCCCGCCCGCGGCATCGCCGAACCCTTCGACGTGATCGTGTCCGCCGGCAACGTCATGACGTTCCTTGCCCCGAGCACCCGGGTCCAGGTGCTGAGCCGGCTACGCGCCCACATTGCCGACGATGGCCGCGCGGCGATCGGCTTCGGCGCCTACCGCGAATACGAGTTCGCCGACTTTCTCAACGATGCGGCCGACGCGGGCTTCGCACCCGATCTGCTGCTGTCGACCTGGGATATGCGCCCGTTCACCGACGACTCCGATTTCCTCGTCGCGCTCCTTCGGCCGGCCTAGGCTCTCGCGCTCTAAGTGTTTGCCAGGCTTAACCGCGCGGGTGCGACGCCACCTTGGAGGGACCTGTCTGCTCAGTAACGATTCTGGTGGCATGCGCCGTGGGCTGTCATACTCGTCGGATTGCCACACCTACACGCACACGCGTATTTGGCGCGGGGCGGGGCCAAATAAAGCAGGAAGTTTCATGAGCCTCTCGTTTCTCTCAACGCTCGGTGTCAGCTCAGCGGCCGGTAGCACGGCCGCGATGACGTGACCATGTTCACCCGCCCGGCCAACCCGGCCGGGGCGGATGTCGTAGAGCCGGCACCCAACGGCGGTGCCGAGGCCGCGTCGGCCAAACGCCCGCCGACCTGGTCGCTGAGCAACTGGCCGGTGCGCTGGAAGGTACTGGCGATTGTGCTGGTCCCGCTGGTATTGGCGACGGTGTTCGGTACGCTGCGCATCCACGGCGCCATGGCAAACGCGGCCGGCCTGCGGCTGGCCGCCACCCGCGCCGACATGGTGCCGGTGATCACCAAGTACATGTCGGCACTGGACGTCGCGCTGCTGGCGAGCTCCACCGGACGCGACGCCGAGGGCGCCAAGAAGAACTATGAGGCGCGCAAGTACGAGCTGCAGAGCAGGCTGGACGACACCGACGTCAGCCCCGAGGTCAGCTCGGGAGTGAGCAACCTGCTCGATGGCGGTCAGATGCTGGTGAGCAAGGCGTCCGACCCGGGACTCGGTTTGCGGGAGCGGGTGACGCTCTACGCGCCGATCCTGTTGACGGCCGAAGACGTCATCAACGCCTCGGTCCGCGTCGATGACGAAAAGATCCGCGCCCAGGCGCAGGGCCTGAGCCGGGCGGTCGGGGCCCGCGGACAGATGACGATGCAGAAAATCCTGATCACCCGGGGGGCCGAGCTTCCCGAGCCGCAGCTGCGGACGTCGATGATCACCCTGGCCGGCACCGAACCGTCGACGCTGTTCGGCATGAGCGAAGTGCTCGGCGCCGGATCGCCCGAGGCCAAGACGCTGCAACAGCAGATGGTGAACCGGATGGCGATCATGTCCGATCCGGCCAGCGTGCTCGTCGACAACGCCGATCTGCTGCGTTCGATCCAGACCACCGACGACATCGCCGATCAGGTCATCAAGGATTCCACCGCGTCGGTCACCAAGTCGGTGCACGCGCAGGCCGCCGAGCGCCGCTCGGCCGCGATCTTGGACGCCGTGCTGGTGCTGGCCGCCATCGTGGTCGCGCTCCTGGTGGTGCTGCTGGTGGCGCGCGCCCTGGTGCGGCCGCTGCGCATCCTGCGCGACGGCGCCCTCAAAGTCGCCCACACCGATCTCGAAGAGGAGATCGCGAGCGTGAAAGCCGGTGGGGCTGAACCGGTTCCGAGCCCGTTGCCGGTGTACACCACCGAGGAGATCGGCCAGGTCGCCCACGCGGTCGACGAGCTGCACACCCAGGCGCTGCTGCTGGCCGGCGACGAGGCGCGGTTGCGGCTGCTGGTCAACGACATGTTCGAGACCATGTCGCGGCGCAACCGCACGCTGGTGGACCAGCAGCTGGCGCTCATCGACCGGCTGGAGCGCAACGAGGAGAACCCCGACCGGCTCGACAGCCTGTTCCGGCTCGACCACCTTGCGGCACGGCTGCGCCGGAACAGCGCCAACCTGCTGGTGCTGGCCGGTGCGCCGCTCGCCCGCGACCAGCGCGACCCGGTGCCGCTGGCCACCGTGATCAACGCCGCCGTGTCAGAAGTCGAGGACTACCGCCGGGTCGAACTCGCCGGGCTGCCCGACTGTGCGCTGATCGGCGCGGCCGCCGGCGGCGCCATCCACCTGTTCGCCGAGCTGATCGACAACGCGTTGCGCTACTCGCCGCCGGCGACCTCTGCCCGCGTCTCGGCGTCGCGCGGCGGCGACGGGGGCGTCGTGGTGCGGATCGCCGACGCCGGTTTGGGCATGAACGACGCCGACCGGCGCATGGCCAACATGCGGCTGCAGGCCGGCGGCGACGTCAGCCCCGACAACGCCCGGCACATGGGTCTTTTCGTGGTCGGCCGGATCGCGGCCAGGCACGGGCTCCGGGTAGGCCTGCGCGGCCCGGCGCCCAACGAAAAGGGCTCGGGTACCACCGCCGAGGTCTACCTACCGCCGACGGTGCTCGCCGGCTCGGCCGTCGCCGAGTCGACGGCGCCCCGCCACATCCGCGCGGTCTCCTCGCCGAGCGTCAAGCTCGCGAACGCAAACGCCACCGCCGCGGAAGACGCCGGGCAAAACGGCGGCGCGCAGGAGCCGGCGGCGCGCACCGCAGCGGAGGCCTCCGGGCCGTCGGTCACCTTGCTGCCCCGCCGCAACCCGGGTTCCAGCGGCATCACCGAAGTTCCGGCCCCACCCGCCGAACAGCAACCCCGCCGCCAGCGCCGCGAGCTGGCCACCCCCTGGTGGGAGAACGCCCCCGAGCCTGCGTCCGCGCCGGTTTCGGAGCCCGAATCGGCGCCCGAGCCGAAACCGGCGGAGGCGCAGCCGGCCCGGGCGGCGTCGGACACCTCGGCGTTCTTCTCCGCGCGCTCCCGGGAGGCGGACAGCCGCGCGGAGTCCCGGCACGAGCAGCCGGCGCAACCGACCCCGTTCTCGTCCGTCCCGGCGGCACCGAAGGCCCAAGCGGGCACTACTGACGACGACGTCATCTATCGACGGATGCTGTCGGAGATGCTGGGCGACCCACACGACCTGGTCAACAGCCCCGACCTGGATTGGCAGTCGGTCTGGGATCGCGGCTGGACGCTGGCGGCCGCGGCCGAGGAGAAGCCCGTCGAGGCGCACACCACCGACCACGGCCTGCCGGTGCGAACGCCCGGCGCCCGGCTGGTGCCCGGCGGAGCCAACGGCATCCAACAGGACGAGCCGGCCGAAGCAGACCAGGGCCTGAACGGCCGATCCCCGTCGCACCGGGAGCCGCAGCACGCGGCCACCGGACCTTTAGCGCGGGACCCCGAGGCGGTTCGCGCCTCGTTCAGTAGCCATTTCGGCGGCGTGCGCACCGGACGCTCGCACGCCCGTGAGACCGACCAAGGATCCGACCAATAATGACGTCATCGGACAACTCCCTGGACTGGCTGGTTACCAGGTTCGCCCGCGAGGTCCCCGGCGTCGCGCACGCGCTGCTGGTGTCCGTCGATGGGCTGCCCATCGCCGCCAGCGAGCATCTCCCGCGGGAACGCGCCGACCAGCTCGCGGCCGTGGCCTCCGGGCTGTCCAGCCTGGCCGTGGGAGCGGCGCAGCTGTTCGAGGGCGGGCAGGTGCTGCAGTCGGTGGTCGAAATGCAGAATGGCTACCTGTTGCTGATGCGCGTCGGGGACGGCTCGCACCTGGCGACGCTCGCGGTGGCGTCGTGCGACATCGGTCAGATCGGCTACGAGATGGCCGTCCTGGTCGAGCGGGTGGGCGGCGTAGTCCAGTCGACCCGCCGGTCGGCCGTGCAGCAGCACTCGTGAGATCCGATGGACACTTCCGAGAACTGGCCGGCGCACCGTAAGGGAAATCTGGTCCGCCCGTACACACTGACGTCGGGGCGGACCGACACCAACGTCGACCTTCCCCTCGAGGCGCCGATTCAGACGCTGCAGCCGGGCCTGGCGCACCGATGGCCGCTCAACGATCCGCGAGGCAGAATCATCCAACTGTGCGTCGACAGCCCATCGGTCGCCGAAATCTCGGCCCGGCTGGATCTTCCGCTGGGCGTCGCGCGCGTCCTGGTCGGAGATCTGGTCCTGTCCGGCTACGTTCGAGTGCACAAGACATTATCCGAGCGTTCGACCAGGGATGAGCGCCACGAACTCATAGGAAGGACACTGCGTGGCCTACGCGCACTCTGAGGTACAGCGCGATTCCGGCGCTCATGCGTCGACGAAGATCGTGATCGCCGGCGGCTTCGGGGCCGGTAAAACCACGTTCGTCGGTGCGGTGTCAGAGATCATGCCGCTGCGCACCGAGGCGATGCTCACCGACGCCTCGACGGGTGTCGACGCGCTCGAGGCCACCCCGGACAAGCGGACCACCACGGTCGCAATGGATTTCGGCCGAATCACCCTGGCCGAAGACCTGGTGCTCTACCTGTTCGGCACGCCGGGTCAGCGCCGTTTCTGGTTCATGTGGGACGACCTGGTGCGCGGCGCGATCGGCGCGGTCGTGCTGGTCGACTGCCGTCGTCTGCAGGACAGCTTCGCCGCGGTCGACTTCTTCGAGCATCGCAACCTGCCGTTTCTCGTCGCGGTGAACGAGTTCGACGGGGCGCCGCGTTATCCGGTCGCCGAGGTGCGCGAGGCGCTGACCCTGCCGACGCACATCCCGGTGATCACCGTCGACGCCAGGGATCGGAGGTCGGCGACCGACGCCCTGATCGCGGTCAGCGAATACGCCCTGGCCAGCCTGTCGGCCAATTGACCACGCGGTGGGTCGACCAAGAATTCGAGGGCCGCGACTTGCCCGTCGACGTCGACCACGCGGTGGCGTTCGCGCTCGCCCACGGGCTGCGGCTGGACGGCTGACCCAGCAGCGCTCAGCGGGTGAGCCGGATGCGCCAGCGCACCAGCGCGGCGTAGGCGACGGTGAGCACCGCGAGCATGCCCATGTCGAACAGCCACGCCGCCGCCGTGTGCTCGAAGTGGCTGTCCCGCGGGCTTTGCGGGCCGGGCGACACCGTCCACAGGTCGACGGTCGACCCCTGCGCCGCGTAACCCCACCGCGACGGCACCAGCCAGGACAGCTGGTCGAGGAAGATCCGATCGGTGACCGGCACCATCCCGCCCGAGAGCACCATCTGCATCATCAGCGACACCACCAGCAGCGGCATGATCTGCTCGCTCGAGCGGGCCAGCGCCGAGAGCAGCAGACCCATCATCGCCGCCGCCACGCACGTCGCCGCGACCCCGACGAACAGCTCGAGGGTGGGGTTACCGAGCAGCACCGCCGGCCGCGTCGGCGGCCCCTTGCCCAGCACCACGATGGCCGTGGCGATGGCCGCCTGAATGATCGCGAACGTGGAGAACACCGCGACCTTGGCCAGCAGGTAGGCCGTGCTCGACAGGCCGACCGCCTGTTCTCGCCGGAAGATCGGCCGCTCACCGATCAGGTCGCGGATGGTCAGCGCCGTTCCCATGAACACGGCCGCCATGGTGAGCAGGGTCAGGATCATCCCCGCCTCGCCGGCCGACTCACTCACCGGATCCGCGTAACCGAAACCGACGTTGCCGGGAACGGTCAGCGAGAGCGCGCCCATGACGAACGGCAGTACCGCCAGGAACACGAAGTAGGCACGGTCCGACACCACCAGCCGGACCTGGCGGCGGGCGATCGTGGAGAACTGATGGCGCTTGCTGGTGCGCGGCTGGGCGCCCAGCTCGGCGGGCGCCTCGGTCCGCGTGGGTGGCGGGGGTCTGTTCTGGGCCAGAAAGCGGCGGTTGGCCTCGTCGGGGTCGGCGCCCACCTTGGCGAAAATGTGCGCCCAGTTGGTGGTTCCCATGGACGCGCCGATCTGGCCGGGCGGGCCGAGGTACGCGGTTTTGCCGCCCGGTGCCATCAGCAACACCTGGTCGCAGACGTCGAGGTAGGTCAGCGAATGGGTGACCACCAGCACCACGCGCCCGGCGTCGGCGAGTTGTCGCAGCATGGTCATGACCTGCAGGTCCAGCGCCGGGTCCAGGCCGGAGGTCGGTTCGTCGAGGATCAGCAGCGACGGACCGGTCAGCAGTTCCAGCGCCACCGAGGCGCGTTTGCGCTGGCCCCCCGAGAGCTTGTCGACGCGGGTGTTCGCGTGCTCGGTCAGGCCCAGCTCGTCGAGGACCTGGGCGACGACCTGCGCGCGATCGGCCTTGCTGGTGTCGGGTGGCAGGCGCAGCTCAGCGGCGTAGCCGAGCGCCTGGCTGACCGTGAGCTGACGGTGCACGACGTCGTCCTGGGGGACCATCCCGATCCGGGTGCGCAGCGAGGCGTACTCGGTGTGGATGTCGTGCCCCTCGAAGGTGACCGAGCCCGACGACGGCGTGGCATACCCGGCGATCAACCGCGACAACGTGGTCTTGCCCGCACCCGACCCGCCGATCAGCGCGGTCAGGGTGCCCGGCCGGGCGACCAGCGAGACGCGCTCGAGCAGGTTCTTCCCGTCGACGCCGAAGTTGACCTCGCGCACCTCCAGGCCGCCGGCGCGGGTCGCCGCCTCGTGGCGGCGAACCAACATGCCGTCGTGGAACACCAGGTCGACGTTGCCGATCGTCACCACGTCGCCGTCGGACAGCGCCGCCGATCCGACCCTGACGCCGTTGACGAAGGTGCCGTTGATGCTGTTCGCGTCGCGGATCTCGGCGCCGGTCGGGGTTGGGTTCAAGAAGGCGTGATGGCGTGAGGCCAGCACGTCGTGAACGACGATGTCGTTGTTGAGCGCGCGCCCGATCCAGGCGGCGCGGCCGGCGGCGGGCCGGCGTTCGGATTCACCTCCCGGGACGCTGACCCAGGTGGTCGGGAACTCCCCGGCGTCGCTGCTCCTGCCGGTGGGCGGGTTCAGCGCGCCGGACTGCGGTGCCGCGCGCGTCGCGGCGGCCGGCGGGATGCTCGGGCCGGCCGACGTGCGCTGTGTGTCTCGCCATGGGAAGGGACGCGACGGCGGCGCGGCGGGCGGCCTTGGCGGACGCGCAGCCGGGCGTGGCGGGGCGGCGGCGGGTCCCGGGCCGGTGGGTTGCGCCCGCACGGGCGCCGAGGCGTCGGGCCGAGCGCTGATGATGGGGAAAGACGTCGTGGTCGGCGGGAGCAGGCCCACGTTGCCCGTATGCTGGCCCACCTCGAAGGTGATCCGCGGGCCATCGGGCTTGCCGATGTTGATCGTCTGGCCGTCGTGGATGTCGACGACCGGCACCCGTCGGCCGTCGAGGTAGACCCCGTTCAGCGAGTTGTTGTCGACCGCGAGCCACCGTCCCTGGTCGAAGCGCAGCAGCACGTGCGCGCGGGCGATCAGCGGGTGTGCCACGCGCAGGTCGGCCCGCAGGTCGCTGCCGACCACCACGTCGCGGCCGGCGGCGAAACTACCTTCGGAGCGGTCGGATCGAGCCGTCAGCACGGGCTGCGCAGGTCGAGTCATCACATCCAGGGCCAGAAGTCGCGGTGGGGGGTCGGCCTAGCGTTTCAGCCGGATATGCCAGCGGACGAAGCCGGTGTAGCCGATCGACAGCGCCGCGAGCATGAGCATGTCGAACACGAAAATGTGCTTGGAGTGCTGCCAGATCGGGTCGTTGGTCGGGATCTGCTTGACCTTCACCAGCGACGGGAAGTCGATCGAGGATGCCCCCGCCGCGTACCCCCAGCGGGCGGGCGTCAGCCACGCCATTTGTTCGAGACCGATGCGCTGATACACCGGGATCATGCCGCTGGAGAACACCAGCTGCGACATGATCGACACCACCAGCAGCGGCATGATCTGCTCGTTGGACTGCGCCAGGGCCGACAGCAGCAGGCCGAGCATGGCCGAGGCCACGCAGGTGCCTGCCACGGTGACGAACAGCGAGAACGTCGAGTTTCCGAAGAACTGGGGATGCGCCGTCGGCGCGCCCTTACCCAGTCGCACGATGATGGTCGCGATCGCCGCCTGGCCGGTTGCGAAGACGCAGAACACCGCGATCTTGGCCAGCAGATAGGCGGTGGTGGACAGGCCGACGGCCTGCTCCCGGCGGAAGATGGCGCGCTCGCCGATCAGGTCGCGAATGGTCAGCGCCGTGCCCATGAAGACGGCACCGATGTTCAACAGCACCATGATGTACTGCGGCTGCGTGGGCGCAGGGCCCATCGGGTCGGCCGGACCGAGGCCCGGGTGCGGGCCCTTCACCGTCAGCGACAGCGCGCCGATGAGGAACGGCAGAATCGCCAGGAAGATCGTGTAACCGCGGTCGGATACTACGAGGCGAACCTGGCGCCGGGCGATCGTGGACAGTTGCCGGAAAAGGTCGGTCTGCGGTGGTTCGCCCAGATCCGCCGGGCTCTCCGGCGTCGGTGGCCGCGACGACTGCTGGTTGCGCTCCTTGAACCTGCGGTTGGCCTCGTCCGGGTCGGCACCCACCTTGGCGAAGATGTCGGCCCAGTTGCGCGTCCCCATGGCGGACTCGACCTGGTCGGGCGGCCCGCAGAACGCGGTCTTGCCGCCGGGGGCGACCAGCAGGATCTGGTCGCACACGTCCAGATACGACACCGAGTGGGTCACCACCAAGACGGTGCGGCCCGCGTCGGCCAGCTGACGCAGCATCAGCATCACCTGACGGTCCAGCGCCGGGTCCAGGCCCGACGTCGGCTCGTCCAGCAGGAGCAGTGACGGCTGGGTGAGCAGCTCGAGGGCGACGGAGGCACGCTTGCGCTGACCGCCCGAGAGCTTGTCGACCCGGGTGTCCGCGTGCTGGGTCATGTCGAGTTCCTCGAGCACCTGCGCGACGACGCGGGCCCGTTCCTCTTTGCTGGTATCGGGCGGCAGCCGCAGTTCGGCCGCGTAGTTGAGCGCCTGGTTGACCGTGAGCTGGCGGTGCACCACGTCGTCCTGCGGGACCATGCCGATCCTGCTGCGCATGGACGCGTACTCGGTGTGGATGTTGTGGCCCTCGAAGGTCACGCTGCCCGAAGTGGGGCTGGTGTAGCCGACGATCAGTCGCGACAAGGTGGTCTTGCCGGCGCCCGACCCACCGATGATGGCGGTGAGTGTCCCCGGTCGGGCGGTCAGCGAGATGTGGTCCAGCAGCTGCTTGCCGTGGTCGACGGTGTAGCAGACGGAGTTGACCTCCAGCCCGCCGCTGCGTGTCGCGGCCTCGGTGCGCCGGACCAAGCCGTCGCCGGTGAAGACCAGGTCGACGTTGCCGATGGTGACCACGTCCCCCTCGGTCAGTACCGCCGAACCGACCCGCACGCCGTTGACGAAGGTCCCGTTCACGCTGTGCGCGTCGCGGATCTCGGTGCCCAGCGGCGTCTGAATCAAGAAGGCGTGGTGGCGTGAGGCAAGCACGTCCTGGATGACGATGTCGTTGTCGGTGGCCCGGCCGATGGTCTGCGACCCGGCGGGCTGCTGGATCGCGCCGGACCGCGACGGCAGCAGCGCCTGGAACATCTTCGTCGCCAGGTTCGCCACCTCGGGCGGCTTGGCGGAGGCGGGGGCCATCTGGGTATGTGGGGTGCCCGAGCCCGCGGCCGGCATCTGCGCGATGGGCGGGGCGCCCACGCAGCCGCAGTACATCATGGTGCTGTTGAACATAAC
>NZ_LZJR01000063.1 GCF_001667925.1 Mycobacterium sp. E2479
CGATCTCGCCGCCCTTGGTCCCGAACGAGATCGTCGAGATGGGAACACCCTCGTCCTTGGCCAGCCGCGCCGCGGTGAACGCCCCCTGCGGGGCATTGGGGTCCAGCGGCACGTTCTCGGCGCCGTCGGACTCCAGCACGATCCGGGCCGGCGGTGGGCCGTCGCCGCCGCCCATCACCGAACCGACCGTCGCGATCGCCTGCAGAGCGGTGAAAATGCCTTCTCCCGTTGCGGTTTTGGGCATCGGCTTGAGGCTGTCGATGCCCGCCTTCACCGCGCCGCGGTTGGTCGTCGGGGGCACCAGCAGCGTCGCGTTGGCCGCGAACTCCACCAGCCCCAGGTTGATCGCCGGGGTCAGCTGGTCGGCGAACTGCTTGCCGGCCTCCTTGGCCGCGTCGAGGCGGTTGGGCGGCACATCGGTCGAAGCCATCGACTCCGAGACATCGATCACCAGCATCACGACCGCGCGGTTGAGCGGAATCCGGACGTCCGAGGTCGGCCCGGCCATCGCGGTGGTCAGCAATACCAGCGACACGGCCAGCAGGATGGTC
>NZ_LZJR01000064.1 GCF_001667925.1 Mycobacterium sp. E2479
GCCGGCGTCGATCCGATACCAGTCGGCGAGTTCGCCGGTCATCCGGTGCACAGCGTGCTCGATAGTCATGAACGGCTTGCCGGCCTTTTCGGCGTCGTGGACGTGGCGCAGCAGCCGCAGCCCGAAGTTATAGAACGCCATGTTGCGCAAGTGCGCTCCCGCGTCCGAGAAGCCCATTTGGACGCCTGATTCACGGGCCAGCTTCTTGAGCAGCTCGGGACGGTGGTTGGAGATGGTGGTGCGCCACCGCAGCGCGCCGCCGTGCTCGACGACCAGGTCGAGGAACGCGTCGACGGGGTGCAGGCCGCCGCGGTCAATACCTACCTGCCCGAACGACTTACCGATCACCGACGGGTCGGGGCACGCCACGATTTCGGCATCGAAGAAGTCGCGGTGCCACAGCGACGGCCCGAGCTTGATGCGGTCGAACTCGCGCCGGAACTTGCGGCGGTATTCCTTGTTCGCCAGTAATGCGTTGCGCTCCAACTGGTCTCGCAAGTGCAGGGCGGCCGTTCCGGCGCCGAACTCCTCGAAGACCGGCAGGTCGATTCCATCGGAGTACAACTCGAATGGCACCGGCAGGTGCTGAAACCGCACGCTGGCGCCCAGTAGCTTGTTCAGCAGACGAGTCCCCGGGCCGAACACGTAAACCGACAGCGGCATCGACTTGGCGTCGGCGGATACCAGCATGCTCATCCGAACGCCCTTGCCCCAGTTGAGTAGCCGGCTGCTGGCCAGGAAGAAGAGCATTCCGGTCGACGGCCTTGCCACGTTGGGGGCGCTTTGCAGAATTCGGCCGCGCTTGCGCAGGACCTTGATCAGCTTGCGCCGCTCCCGCCACGTCGCGAAAGTGGACGGCAGGGCGCGGGAGCGGAACCGTTCGCCGTCTAGTTTGTCTATGGGGGCGTCCATTCCGGACATGCCGAGGACACCGGCGTCCAGGGCCTCGTCCAGCAGTTCGGCCATCTTCTCCAGCTCGGCCTCGGTGGGCCGCACCGCGGCGTCGGTGGCCCGATCAAGTCCCAGCACCGCGGTCCGCAGGTCCGAATGACCAAGCAGTGAACCGATATTGGGACCCAGCGGCAGGGCGTCGATCGCCTTGATGTACTCCGCGGCCGTCGACCACGTTCGGTTGGAATCCAGTGCGCCGAAGACGTATTCGTGCGGCACCGCCTCCACGCGGCTGAACAGGTCGGCGGCGTCTTGGGAATCAGCGTAGACCGTCGACAACGAGCAGTTGCCCAGCAGCACCGT
>NZ_LZJR01000065.1 GCF_001667925.1 Mycobacterium sp. E2479
CCGCGAGCACCGCGTAGACGAGGGTGAAGGTCGCCAGTGAAGTGATAACCATGCCGGGCACATGGTTCGACACCCCTTCGCGCACCGTCATCCGAATCAGCTGGTCCCCAGTGGGATTGGGCGCCACCACCCATGGCTGGCGACCCATCTCGGTGAATACCCAGCCCGAGATGTTGGCCAGAAACGGCATGGGGATGGTGAGCAGCGCGAACCAGGACATCCAGCGGCTCTTGGGTGTTCGCCCACCCCGGGTAACCCACAGCACGGTCAGGGCGAACAACACAGGGATCACCAGAAATCCGATCATCGCCCGGAAGGACCAGTAGGTGACGAACAGGTTCGGCCGATAATCATCTGGTCCGAAGCGCTGCTGGTACTCCTGTTGCAAATCGTTCACCCCGCGCAGCGTCACGCCGCTGAACTTGCCCTCGGCCAAAAACGGCAGAACGTAATGCACTTTGATGACTTCGGCAACGCTGCCGCAGTTGTTGTGCGTACCGATGGTCAGCACCGAGAAGTCGGGGTCGGTCTGCGTGTGACACAACGCCTCGGCCGACGCCATCTTCATCGGCTGTTGCACGAACATCAGCTTGCCCTGACGGTCACCGGTGAAGAACAGGCCTACGGTGGCTAGCAGCACCACCCCGCAGCCCAGGATGGCCGCCGGGCGAAACATGGCGCGGGCATCGGTTTGTCCGTCGGGCGCGGCCGATCCGAGCCTGCGTGACCGCACCATCCACCAAGCGCTGACGGCGGCGACGAAGGTGCCCGCGACCAGCAGCGCCCCGGTCACCGTGTGCGAAAAGGCCGCTTGCGCAGTGTTATTGGATAACAGGGCGAAGATGTCGTCCAGCTCGGCTCGTCGCGTCGCCGGGTTGTAGTGCGCGCCGACCGGGTGCTGCATGAACGAGTTCGCGGCGATGATGAAGAACGCCGACGCGTTGACGCCGATCGCGACGATCCAGATGCAGGCCAGGTGGATCAGTTTCGGCAGGCGACTCCAGCCGAAGATCCACAACCCGATGAACGTGGACTCGAAGAAGAAGGCGAACAGGCCCTCCATCGCCAGTGGCGCCCCGAATATGTCGCCGACGAACTTGGAGTACTCCGACCAGTTCATCCCGAACTGAAATTCTTGGACGATTCCGGTCGCCACGCCGATGGCGAAGTTGATCAGGAACAGCTTGCCGAAGAACTTGGTCAATCGGTACCAGGCGGTATTACCGGTGGCCACCCACACCGTTTGCATGATCGCGATCAGGGGCGCCAAACCGATCGTGAGCGGCACGAAGATGAAGTGGTAGACGGTAGTGATACCGAACTGCCACCGCGAAATATCGACGACGTTCATCTGTCATCTCCCGAGACTGCGGAGGCCCGATCAACGGCTACGACAGAGTGTAGTAGATGAGTCGGCGCCAACGCTACCTGCGCCCTGCTCAGCCTGTGAGGGTTTTGGACGCCTTGCGGATTCCGAACGACGAAACGATCTCGAACACGCCGATCACAATGAACCACGCGCCGACCACGATCGCCAGGGTGACGATGGATTGAAAGGGTGACGCCAGAACGACGATGCCGGCGAGCAGGCTGATCACGCCGACGAAGATGTTCCAGCCCCGACCCGGTAGGTGCGGGTCACTGATCGCGGAGATCGTTGTTGCGACACCGCGGAAGATGAACCCGACGCCAATCCAGATGGCCAGCAGCAGGATTGCGTATCCCTGCCCGAAATGACGGAAAGCCAGCAACGCCAAAATCAACGATGCTGCGCCGCTGATGAAGAGCAGGATCCGGCTTCCGGCCGAGACATGAAGCGAGAACGCGAAGACCACCTGAGCGATACCGGTGATCAGTAGATAAACGCCGAACGCGACGGCGGCTACCAGGATGGAAATTCCCGGCCACACCAATACCAGGACACCGAGGGCGAGCGACAGAATTCCCGACAGCAGAGCGGATTTCCACAGATGCGGCAGCAAGCTCGGAACGGGATGGGTTCCGGGAGAGCCAGGGGAGATAGTCATGGCCGCAGTCTGGCACAAACGCGGGCCGGGGTACAGGGACTTTGGTCAGACGTGGACCGTGCGGGGATGCTCGGCGCGCAGGTCGGTGGGTTCTTCGCCAGCCCTACGGCCGATGAGATACCAGGTGCGCATGACGCCTTTACCCTTGACTTCGATGCGGCCGCGCTCTTGCAAAACGAAGTCGTGTCGCAGGCGCTCGTACATCGCCTCGGGGACCTGGATCCGGCCCACCGAATCCGTGGACTCCATCCGCGACGCGACGTTGACCGCGTCGCCCCACACGTCGTAGAAGAACCGGCGCGAACCCACCACGCCGGCCACGACCGGTCCACAGGCCATGCCCATCCGCAACGAAACGGGCTGGCCATCCGGATCACGTAGTGCAGCAGCAACATTGGCCATATCGATCGCGAAATCGGCCAGGGCCGAGGCGTGATCAGGCCGCGGCCGCGGGACGCCGCTGACCACCATGTAGGAGTCTCCGCTGACCTTGATCTTCTCCAGGCCATGCTTGTCGACCAGCTGGTCGAAGGCGCTATACAGCCGGTTCAAGAACTGCACCAGGTCGGCCGGCGCTGTGCTGCTGGCGCGTTCGGTAAACCCGACGATGTCGGCGAACAAGACGGAGGCCTCGTCGTACTTGTCGGCGATCACGTCTCGGTCGGCGCTTTTGAGCCGCTCGGCGATGCTGCCCGGCAACATGTTGGCCAGCAGCGCCTCCGACCGCTGGAACTCAGACTCCATCACCGCCT
>NZ_LZJR01000066.1 GCF_001667925.1 Mycobacterium sp. E2479
ACGCTCTCGGGAACCAGGCCGAGCACGTGCAGAAGTCGTTCGATCAGATGGACACCACCCGCAGCAGGCGGGTGCTGCTGGAGGGCTGGGAAAAGTTCCACGAGCCGGTGGACCGGATCGTGTCGATCGGCGCGTTTGAGCACTTCGGTCGCCAGCGCTACGGCCGCTTCTTCAAGATGGCCTACCAAGCGCTGCCGCCAGGCGGAGTGATGTTGCTGCACACCATCGTTCGGCCGTCGTTCAGGGATGCCCGCGCCAGGGGCATGAAACTGACCCACGAGATCGTCCAGTTCTCGCAATTCATCCTGGCCGAGATCTTTCCCGGCGGCTGGCTGCCGACCCCGCAGACCGTCGGCGAATACGGGGTCACGGCGGGCTTCGACCTGACCCGGGTCCAGTCGCTGCAGTTGCACTACGCCAGGACACTGGATCTATGGGCCGAGGCGCTCGAGGCGAATCGCGAGCAGGCGTTGGCCATCCAGTCTCAGGAGGTCTACGACCGCTACATGAAGTACCTCACCGGCTGCGCGAAGCTGTTCCGGGAGGGCTACACCGACGTCAACCAGTTCACGTTGGAGAAGTGACCGGCTCACCATAGGCACTCAGCCCCAACGGATCACCGTTGTGCGCTGAAATGCTGTGAGCTACTTGACCAACGTGAATTGCCCCACGTTGCTGATGCCCTTGCGGAAGAAGTTCTCGCACCCGGTCAGATAGTGCATGTACTTGTCGTAGATCTCCTGGGACTGGAGAGCGATCGCCTTCTCCTTGTTGGCTTCCAGATTCGCCGCCCAGATGTTGAGGGTCCGCGCGTAATGCTCCTGCAGCAGCTGCACCCGCTCGATCGAGAAGCCCGCGGCCTCGCCGAATTTGAAAATGTCTTTCTGCGCCGGCAACTGACCCCCGGGGAAAATCTCCTGGCCGATGAAGCGCGCGAATCGAATATCGCTCATCGTCAATGTGACGCCCAGTGCGGGATATTCCTGCCAGTGATACATCAAGATCGTATGCAAAAGCATCCGGCCATCATCGGGAAGGATGTCGTAGGCGCGTTCAAAAAATGCGGAATAGCGTTCCATCTTGAATGCTTCGAAGGCGCCGATGGAGACAATCCGGTCGACTTTGTCTTCGAACTCTTCCCAGCCCTGCAGGCGCACCTCGATGTTGCGGTTGGTCGGCAGGCCGGCCAGCTTGTTCTTGCTGTACTCGAACTGGTTGCGGCTCAGCGTAATTCCGATGACATTGACGTCATATTTCTCGACAGCCCGCTTCAGCGCGCCGCCCCAACCGCAACCGATGTCGAGCAGCGTCATCCCGGGCTCGAGGTTCAGCTTTCCCAATGCCAGGTCGAACTTCGCAATCTGCGCTTCTTCGAGCGTCATGTCATCACGCTCGAAATAGGCACACGTGTAACCCATCGTGGCATCCAGGAACAGTCGGAAGAAGTCGTCGGACAAGTCGTAATGAGCTTGCACATTTCCAAAATGCGGCGTGAGCTGCA
>NZ_LZJR01000067.1 GCF_001667925.1 Mycobacterium sp. E2479
CGATCTCGCCGCCCTTGGTCCCGAACGAGATCGTCGAGATGGGAACACCCTCGTCCTTGGCCAGCCGCGCCGCGGTGTAGACGCCGTCGTGCGGATCGCTGGGGTTGGAGGGCTTGTTCTCGCGGCCATCGGACTCCAGCACGATCCGGGCCGGCGGTGGGCCGTCGCCGCCGCCCATCACCGAACCGACCGTCGCGATCGCCTGCAGAGCGGTGAAAATGCCTTCTCCCGTTGCGGTTTTGGGCATCGGCTTGAGGCTGTCGATGCCCGCCTTCACCGCGCCGCGGTTGGTCGTCGGGGGCACCAGCAGCGTCGCGTTGGCCGCGAACTCCACCAGCCCCAGGTTGATCGCCGGGGTCAGCTGGTCGGCGAACTGCTTGCCGGCCTCCTTGGCCGCGTCGAGGCGGTTGGGCGGCACATCGGTCGAAGCCATCGACTCCGAGACATCGATCACCAGCATCACGACCGCGCGGTTGAGCGGAATCCGGACGTCCGAGGTCGGCCCGGCCATCGCGGTGGTCAGCAATACCAGCGACACGGCCAGCAGGATGGTC
>NZ_LZJR01000068.1 GCF_001667925.1 Mycobacterium sp. E2479
ATGTCGCAGGCGTAGAAGTTCACGAAGTCCCCGTAGGAACCGATGGCACGCCCGATCATGTTCAACGCCGTCGGCACCTTCTTGAGGTAGTCCTGCAATTGGTCCTGCTGATCGATCAGCGGCTGTTGTACCGCATCCAGGTAGTTCAGCGTCTGGTGCAGCAGCCCGCGGTCCTCGGCCAGCAGGTCGGCAACCGTGCCGGCGGCGTTGCTGATGTGTGCGGTCCCGCCGGCCAATTGGTCCCCGTGGTCCTTCAGACCGGTGATCAGCACCTCCAGGTTGTTGATGGTCTGGTCGAACTGCTGCCGGTGCCGAACCGTCGTGTCCAGGACCGTGTTCAGGTTCTTGATGACCTCGCCGATGGCCTGGTCGCGCTCACCGAGCTGGCTGGTCAGCTGGGCGGTCTGGTCGAGGATGTCGTTGATGGTGCCGCCCTGCCCCTGGAAAACGGTGACCAACGCACTCGCGATGGTGTTGACCTTTTGCGGGTCGAGCGCCCGGAACAGCGGCTTGAACCCACCGATCAGGGCATCGAGGTCGAGTGCCGGCTGGGTGCGTGACACCGGAATGAATCCGTTGGGCGGCAGAACCTTGTCGGCCCCTTCGCCTTGACCGCGCTTGAGTTCGAGGTAGCGATTACCGATCAGGTCGAGGTAGCGGATCTGGGCGGTCGTCGACTGGTACAGCGGGATGGAGCGGTCGACGTTGAAGTTCACCTTCGCCCGCTTGCCACCGTCGACCAACTCCACGGTGTCGACCTTTCCAACCTCAACCCCGGAGGCGCGGACGAACTGACCCGCGCGCAGGCCGCTGACGTTGGTGAACTCCGCCGAGTACTTGTTGGTGGTGTCGAAGCGCATCTGGCCGAACACCACGATGATCATCACAGTGAAGACCAGCAGCACCACCGAGAAGATGCCGAGTTTGACGAGGGTTCCGGTGATTTTCATGGGTTGATCGTGTTATCCCCTACCTGACGGCCCCAGACGTACTCGATCGCATACGGCGATCCGGTGTCGAGGTGGTTGTACGGTGCGAGGCTGTTGCCGGTGTCCATCACCAGCTCCGGTGCGGGCCACAGGTCGTGGGTGAGGGGTTGCCAGCACCCTGGCGCACCGCCTGGGCCGCCGCGCGCGTTCACCCGCGGCAGGTTCTCCGGGTAGACGTAGGGGTTGGGCGCACCGCCGATCAGGCCGGCCGCGCCGCCGAGTCCCATCGTGAGCGCGGCGACGGCTACCAGGGACAGGGGGTTGGCGACCAGTCCCAAACCGGACAGCGCCTCGGTGTGGGCGACCAGCGAGTAGCCGTTGCCGCCCAGGAAGGATGAGGCTTTGGGCTCGATGTCGTGGTAGTTGCGCACCGTGCAGAACAGCTCCGGGCTGTAGGTGTCCAGCAGTTCCGCGGTCGGGACCAGGTCGGCCGCCCCGCGCGCCAGATACGGGCCACCCTTGTTGAACAGATCCGCGCCCGTGTTGCCGAACCCGGCCGCCGACAACAACGCCTGATCCAGATCCTTTTGCTGGGCATTGATCGTGCGCGAGGTGATCACCGCATTGTTCAGGAAATCCAACAGATCCGGCGACGCGTTCGCGTACGTATCACCCAATGCGGCCAACTGCTGAATGTCCTTGCGCGCCTGTGGCATCTGCGGGTTCACGTCATCGAGCAGCACGTTGGCGTTGGTTATCGACTGGCCGAACTTCTCCCCCAGCCCCGACAGAGACTGCGCGGCGGCACTCAATGTCAGATTCAGCTTGACCGGATCGACCTTCTCCGAAATCGAGGTGATCGTCTGAAACAGGGTGTTGATCTCGGTGGTCACCGAGCGCGCGTCGATCACCGTGCGCGGCGTGATCTTCTGCGGCGACGGGTTGGCCGGGGTAGTCAACGACACATACTTGCCGCCGAACACCGTCGTCGCCTTGATGTCGGCGTTGACGTTCGACGGAATCAGCTTCAAGTACCGGGGATACACCTCGAGGGTGAACTTCGCCGCCGGCTTACCGTCGCGCACCGTCTCCGAGATCGACCCCACCCGCCCGATCTCCACACCGTTGTAAGTCACCTTCGAACCCGGATCCATCACCAACCCGGCCCGCGACGCCAACATCGTCAGCTGCGTCTTAGGGGTGAAGGAACCTCGGAACTGCCCATACACAAGGGCCAGCGCCAGTGCGAAGACGACCAGGAGCGCCACGCCAGCCAGCTTGTACGGCGGGGTCCGCGGTGAATTGATCTGAATCGGTCGGGCCATGGCGGTTACACCGTGAGTGCGAAGTTCGGGTTGACGCCATACAGCGCCAACGCGGCGGACAGCACGACAACCTGTACCGACACCAAGGAGAAGCGCATCGACCGACCGACGGCCTCACCCACACCGACCGGACCACCGCCAGCGTTGTAGCCATAGAAGCAGTGGGTGATCATCACGACCGCGGTGATGAGGATCGCTTCCACGAACGACCAGAACACGTCCTCGGGGCGCAAGAACGTCCGGAAGTAGTGCTCGTAGGTGCCGTTCGACTGCCCGTAGATCACCGTGGTGGTGATCTGTGGGGACAGGAAAGTCATGATGATCGCCATGGAATAGATCGGGATGATGACGACCAGCCCCGCCATGATGCGGGTGGTCGCCAGGAACGAAATCGATTTGATGCCCATCACTTCCAGGGCATCGACCTCCTCGCTGATGCGCATGGCGCCCAGCTCCGCCGTGGCGCCGGCACCGACCGTGGCGGCCATGGCGATGCCGGTGACGACGGGCGCGGCGATGCGCACGTTGATCAGCGCGGCGAAGAAGCCGGTGAACGCCTCGACGCCGATGTTGCCGAGCGAGGCGAAGCCCTGGATGGCGACCAGCGAGCTACCCGACAATGTCACGAAGCCGACGATGGCGACGGTGCCACCGATGACCGCCATCGCGCCGGTGCCCATGCCGATCTGGGCGATCAGTCGCAGGGTCTCTTTGCGGTAGTTGCGCAGCGCGTGCGGAATGCTGCCGAGGGCGGTCGCGCCGAACCACGCCATCTGACCGATGTCGTCGAGGCCGCGGGCCGCGGCGAGGCCGTAGCGGTCGAGGTTCTCTGCGGCCCGCGGGAAGCGGGAGCGAAAGACGGCGGTAGTCGACACGTCAGTGCCCCGTCCCGAACCGCACGCCGATCGTCGTCAGCACCACGTTGACGGCGTAGAGCGCGACAACGCAGAGGACCACGGTCTCGTTGACCGCAGTGCCCAGGCCCTTTGAGCCACCGCTCACGGTCAGGCCGCGGTAGCAGCCGACCAGGCCGGCGATGAGGCCGAAGACGGCGGCTTTGACCGTCGCGATGACGACCTCGGGCAACCCGGTGATGGTGGTCAGGGTGGCCAGGTACGCACCGCCCGATACGTTCTGCAAGTAGACGCCGAAAAGGTAGCCACCGACCAACCCGACAGTGATCACCAGGCCGTTGAGCAAAGTGGCGACCAGGGTCGCGGCGAGCACTCGAGGTACCACCAGGCGGTGGATCGGGTCGATGCCGAGCACCTCCATCGCGTCGATCTCTTCGCGGATGGTGCGAGCTCCGAGGTCCGCGCATATCGCCGTCGAGCCGGCGCCGGCGACGACCAGCACCGTGGTCAGCGGGCCGAGCTGGGTGACTGCGCCGATTGCCGCGCCGGCGCCAGACAGGTCGGCGGCTCCGAACTGAGCGAGCAGCACGTTGAGCGTGAAGATCAGCAGCACGGTCAACGGGATCGAGACGAAGACGGTCGGCAGGAACGCGACCCGCATGATGAACCAGCACTGCAGGATGAATTCGCGCCACTGGAACGGCCGCCGGAACAGCGCCTTACCGGTCAGGACGCACATCCGGAAGAACCCTCCGACGAGCGTCAAGGGCGTCTGTACCTGGTCGCGCACGTAGCTGACCAAGTAGGGGCCTTGCCGATTCGTCGGCGTTGAAGTCACCGCTGCCCCCTCTGGCCGTCACCGCGCGCCTCGTGGCGTCGCGGCGAATCGTGTAGCACGCTTCGCCCCCTCACCGCTATGTAGCTGGGGGTGCCTCCACCTCGCCCCGGCTTGCTGCCTGTGACCATCGGCTCCCTACCGGCAAGTAGTAACGGAGACCACAGGAATGTACCCGATGGCCAAGCACGTGTGAACCGCATCCGCACAATTAACCCTTCGCCGACAGCTGGCAAACGTTACAGCTCCCGTCAACCTTCCTCTCTACTCCTAAAACCCTTTGCCCGAGAATGGATTTAGTCGATTCATCCGACTCCGTACCGGACGCGTAGTTCAGTCTTGAGCACCTTCCCGGCCGGGTTGCGCGGCAGCGCATCGACGATCTCGAGCGCCTTGGGGTGCTTGTATCGCGCCAGCCGCTCGGTCAGAAACTCGTCGAGTTGATCGAGCCGCAAATTGTCGTCCGCGACAGCGGCCACCGCGATGGGCACTTCGCCCCACTTGTCGTGGGCCCTGCCGATCACGGCAACTTCCACGATGGCGGGGTGGCTGGCGAGGACGTTTTCCACCTCGGCGCAGTAGATGTTTTCGCCACCGGAGATGATCATGTCCTTCTTGCGGTCGACCACCCATACGTAGCCTTCCTCGTCCATGCGGACGAGGTCTCCGGAGTGGAACCAGCCGCCGGCGAACGCTTCTGCCGTGGCCTCCGGGTTGTTCCAGTAGCCGCTCATCAAAGTCGGTGCGCGGTAAACGATTTCGCCGACGTCACCGATCGGCACGTCATTCATGTTTTCGTCGACGACGCGCGCGGCCACGGTGGGGATGACCTTGCCGACCGACCCGCGTTTACGAATGGCGTCTTCGCCCAACAGCATGCACGTGACCGGCGACATCTCCGTCTGGCCGAACGCGGCCAGTATCTGGGCGCCGGGGAACGTCGCCGACATCTCCCGCAGCAGCGCGTCGGGAGCCGGCGCGGCCCCCCACGAGATCACCCGCAATTTCAGGTCACGCGGACGGGCCTGCTGTTCGGCGCAGACCGCCTGCCACTGGGCGGGTACCAGGAAGATGCCGGTGACCTTCTCCGCGGCGAGCACGTCGAGCAGCTGCCCGGGCTCGAACGCGCCCAGCGGGTAGATCACCGTCGGGATGCCGAGCAGCATCCCGGTCAGCATGTTGCCGATGCCGGCGATGTGGAAGAAGGGCACGCCGATGAACCCGACGTCGCTGTTGATGTCGGCGCCGTTGGTGTACAGGCCGGTCATCGTCTGGCCGGTCAGGTTGGTGTGCGTCAGCACGGCGCCCTTGGGCCGCCCGGTGGTACCCGAGGTGTACATGATCAGCGCCGGCGAGTCGTTCGGAATGTCGACCGGCCGGTGTTGTTGTCCGGATTCGTTGATCAGGTCCTCGTAGCCGAGCACGCTGTCGTCGGTCTGACCACCGGCCACCACGACGGTGCTCAACAACGACTCGATGTCGCGGACTCCGGTGGCCACCGGAGCCAGCACGGATTCGGTGACGATGAGACGCGCCTCGCAGTCTTGGACCAGGAACGCGATTTCGGCCGCGGTGAGGCGGAAGTTCAGCGGGACCGCGATCGCGCCGAGCATGTTGACGGCCAGCACCGACTCGACGAACTCGGTGCGGTTGAGCATCAGGATCATGACCCGGTCACCGAATCCGACACCGCGGCGGCTCAACGCATCGGCCAGCGCCGCCACCCGGCTGCGCAGGTCGCCCCACGTGAGGGTTTTGCCCAGGAACCGCAGCGCCGTCGTTCTGGGCTGCATCAGCGCATGCCGTTCCAATTGGTTCACCCAGTTCTGTCGCCGGGCCAGGTACGGCTGCTCGTCCGCCTGCGTCTGATGGTTCACCAATTGCGCGGTCAACCTATGCACTTCCCTTCACTCGCGCACCGCTTGCGCCAGGTTGATATTTGATAAAACTTAGTGTTGTGTGGGTCACACTAAGGCGTTGACGGCCCACTGACAAGTCCGCGTTAACACCCGTCAAAACTCAAACCCCGTCCCGCCAAGCCCACGAAAGCCCTGGCAGTCCCGTGAACGCACCGATATCAATGCAGCCGAGGAGTCGGCGGCCGCTGCGTCGTGCGCAGTTGTCCGACGCCGTGGCGGGCCATCTGCGGGCGGCCATCATGTCCGGCGCGCTGCGCCCGGGTACGTTCATCCGCCTCGACGAGACGGCGGCCGAGCTTGGCGTCAGCGTCACCCCGGTGCGTGAAGCCCTGCTGAAGTTGCGCGGCGAGGGGATGGTGCAGCTCGAACCGCACCGCGGCCACGTTGTGCTCCCCTTGACCCGGCAGGACATCGAGGACATCTTTTGGCTGCAGGCATCGATCGCGCGTGAGCTGGCGGCCGCGGCCACCGACCACATCAGCGACGCTCAGATCGACGAGTTGAACCGGATCAACGACTCGCTCGCCGCGGCCGTCGCGTCCGGAGACGCCGAGACCATCGCGGGCATCGAGTTCGCGTTCCACCGCGTGTTCAATCAGGCGAGCGGCCGCATCAAACTGGCTTGGTTCCTGCTCAACGCCGCGCGCTACATGCCGGTGCTGGTCTACGCCGCCGACCCGAACTGGGGACAGGCCGCCGTCGACAACCACCGAAAGCTGATCGCCGCGCTGCGCCGGCGCGACACCGCCGCCGTGATCGAACACACCGTGTGGCAATTCACCGACGCGGCCGCCCGGCTGACCGAGATGCGCGACCGCACGGGAATCTTCGACTAGCGGCGATCGCGAGCGCGGCGAAGCCGGGCGAAGCGGGTCGCCGCCATGAGGACGCGGCGATCGCGAGCGCGGCGAAGCCGGGCGAAGCGGGTCGCCGCCATGAGGACGCGGCGATCGCCGCCAAGAGACCTAGCTTGCGGCCAGCTGCTCGGCGCGCTGCTTCAGGCTTTCGGCCAGATGATCGAGCACGTTATTGAGGAGTTGCTTCACCATCGGCGCCGGCACCGGCATCGAGGTTTCGACGTCCAGATCCACCGTCAACAGGCTCGACGCTCCCAGCGATACGACGCTGAACAGCTGCTCCTGCTTGGTGAAGAGGTCGCCCTGCTGCAGGACGGTCTGGATCTGGTTTTCACCGGGGTAGTACACGGCCTGGATGAACATGCTCTGCATGCCTTGGTAATCGGTGTCGAGCCGCAGCTGGCTGGGGCGCCCGTCGTCGTAGCGGGCGAGCACCCAGAGGCCCTTGATCTCCTCGTTCCACTGCGGGTAGGCCTCGAAGTCGCCGACGATCTTCATGATCAACGTGGCGTCGGCGTCCACCTCGACGGTCTTGCTCATGACTGGCATGCGCGAAGCATAGCCGGGCCGACGAGGCCTCCTTGGGATGCCGTCGTTGACCCCTTTGCTGACGAAAGCCCTGATGCCAGGCGGTTATTGGTCGACGGCGGCGGTCGCCAGCAGGGCGCGCACGGAGTCGGGGATCGGGACGGACTTGCGGGTGGCGCGGTCGACGTAGACGTGCACCCAGTGCCCCAGCGCGGTGATGGGTTGTCCCTGGCCTGCAGCGGGCTGGTTCGGGGCGGCCCGGAACACGCCCAGCCGGTAGGTGACGCTGCTGCGGCCCAGCCGCGTGACGGCCAGCCCCACCACGAGGTTCTGTGGGAATTGCAATTCGGAGAAGTAGCGGCAGCCCGATTCGGCGACGATGCCCAAGGCGGGCGTGGTGATCGGGTCCAGCCCGGTGCTGGTGTTGATCCAGGCGTTGATCGCCGTGTCGAACAGCTGGTAATACACGGCGTTGTTGAGGTGGCCGAACATGTCGTTGTCGGCCCACCGAGTTCCGACCGGCCACTGCACCGGAAAGTCGTTGCTGGTCAGCCCGTCCGGTGCGGGCGGAACTAAGGAAGCCGACGCCATGGTTGTATTCCAACATGTCTGGAATTCGGGGCGCGGTACTGGAGCACATCGGGTCACCTCGGCCCTATGCCCAGTCGCGACCGATCACCGTCACAGAACTCGACCTCGCGCCCCCTGGGCGCGACGAAGTTTTGGTCCGCGTCGAGGCGGCCGGCATCTGCCATTCCGACCTATCGGTGGTGGACGGCAACCGGGTGCGGCCGATGCCGATGCTGCTCGGCCACGAGGCCGCCGGGATCGTCGAGCGCCTCGGCGAGGGCGTCGACGATCTCGCCGTCGGGCAACGGGTGGTGCTGGTGTTCTTGCCGCGGTGCGGTCATTGCGCTGCGTGCGCGACCGAGGGCCTGACGCCGTGTGAACCGGGCAGCGTGGCGAACGGCGCCGGCACCTTGCTCGGCGGCGACATCCGGCTCAGCCGGGCCGGCCATCCGGTGCATCACCATCTCGGTGTCTCTGGCTTCGCGACGCATGCGGTCGTCAATCGGGCCAGCGCCGTCGCGGTGCCCGGCGACGTGCCGCCCGAGGTCGCCGCGCTGCTGGGTTGCGCGGTGCTCACCGGTGGTGGCGCGGTGCTCAACGTGGGTCATCCGCGTCCGGGCCAGACCGTGGCGGTCGTCGGGCTGGGGGGCGTGGGGATGGCGGCGCTGCTCACCGCACTGACCTACGACGGCGTTCGCGTCGTCGCCGTCGATCAGTTGCCGGAGAAGGTGGCCGCCGCCCGCCGCCTGGGAGCCCACGACGCCTACACGCCGCGGCACGCCACCGACGCCGGGGTGAAGGCCGCGGTGGTGGTCGAGGCCGTCGGTCATCCGGCCGCGCTGGAAACCTCGATCGCCCTGACCGCGCCCGGCGGACGCACCATCACCGTGGGTCTGCCGCCACCGAGCGCGCGAATCAGCCTGTCGCCATTGGGTTTAGTCGCCGAGGGCCGGTCGTTGATCGGCAGTTACCTGGGTTCGGCGGTGCCCAGCCGGGACATCCCCCGGTTCGTCGAGCTGTGGCGGTCAGGCCGGCTGCCGGTGGAATCACTGGTGTCGTCGACGATTCCGTTGGAGGGCATCAACGAGGCGATGGACAACCTGGCCGACGGCATCGCCGTACGACAGCTGATCAGGTTCGACGGCTAGTCGCCGTGCAACGCGCTGGACAGGGCGTGGCCTTGCAGCGCAAACAATCGTTGCGAGCCCGCCCAATCGGGCAGCAGTGAATCGAAGCCGTGACAGGCGCGCGTGAAAACGTGCAACTCGGCCGAGACCCCGGCGCGCAGTAGCTGCCACGCGTAGCCGATCGCCTCGTCGCGGAACGGGTCGATCTCGGCGCAGGTGATCAACGCCGGTGGCAGTCCGGCGATTTCGTCTCGACGCGCGGGCACCGCGGCATCGGACGCCTCGGCAGGTCCCAGGTAATGGCGCCACATCAAGTCGGCGGCCTCGCCGTCGAACGCCGGACTGGTGCGAAACTCCACCTTCGATGGGGTGACCCGGTCGTCAAGCACGGGTTGGTGGAGCAACTGGAACGTCACCGGCGGCAGTGCCCCGTCGGCGGCCCGCTGCGCCAGGCATGCGGCCAACGCGCCGCCGGCGCTGCTGCCCGCGACGGCCAGACGCGCCGGATCAACCCCGAGATACCCCGCGTTCGCGGCAACCCACCCCAGCACGGCGCTCGCGTCCTCGAGACCCGCCGGGAAGGGGTGTTCGGGGGCGAGCCGATAGTCCACCGAGACCACCGTGCAGCGGCCGCGGCGCGAAAGCTCAACGCATTGCCGGTGATCGGTGTCCAGGTTGCCCAGCGCGAAGCCGCCGGCGTGGCAGTACACCACGCCCGGTGCCGGGTCCTGGGGCCCACCACAATAGATGCGCACGTTGACGCCGCCGGCTTCCGTTGGCACGGTGTCCTCGACGATCCGCACCCCGTGCACATCTGTCTGGGTGGCGGTCAGCCGGCGCCGTTCGTTGAACGGCGCACGGATGAGTTGTATTGCGGCAAGCGAAAACTCGGTCCGTGTCACAGCGATGTCGCGCAGCATCACATCAAGTCGGTCGGCGCCGTCCAGCCCCGTCATTGCACACCCCGCTCCGAACCGGTGACCGCATCGGCTGCCGACGCGGTTGGTGCGGCGAAGCGGAAGCCGGCCGGCCTGAGCCTGCGCGTCATGCCCCAGAAGGGGCGCGCGCTGCGCCGCCACTGGGTGACCACGCGTCCGTTGGGAGCACGGAAGTAGTTGCTGCACTGCGTGGTCCAGACGGTGCCGCTCATCCATCGATCGACCTCGGCGACGAAGTCGGCCAGCGCGACGGGTCGCACCGCGAGGTAGCGCTTGCCCCTACGCCGCACGTATGTCAACGCCCGCACGATGTAGCGCTCCTGCGCCTCGAATTTCGTTGCGCAGCCGCAGCCGCAGGTGCGGGTGCAGGCCGTATCTGTCGGCGCAGCGCTGGAAGTAGTCCAGCAGGATCTCGGGCTGCAGGGACCACAGTCGCGACCACTCGGCGTTGAGATCGAACGAGTGGGAATAAAGGTGCGATTTGACGCCGCATGCCAGTCCGGAATAAGTGTTGATCCGCCAGGTTCCCCCGCGCCGTCTTCCCGGTCGAAGATGGTGAAGTTGTCAAACCCGCCCCGTGACAACATGATTCCCGGTGCCAGCCCGCCGGGCCCGGCGCCGATGATGCCGACGCTCATCGGGTCTGCAGGCATTGCCCACCATCGATGACGAGTTCGGAGCCGGTGATGAACGATGCCTCGTCCGACACCAAGAAGGCCACGGCGTCGGCGACTTCACCGGCCTCGCCTATCCGCCCGAACATCGATGCCGCCGCAAGCCGTGCCTGGGTGACCTCGTCGAGCATCGCTGTGGCGATCGGCCCGGGGAAGACGGCGTTGACCCGGACGCCCGAGGGGGCGAGTTCGGCCGCGACGGTCTGGGTCAGGCCGCGCAACGCCCACTTCGACGACCCGTAGGCGCTGTGTTGCGGGAAGGGGCGAATAGCGCCGGTGCTGCAGATGTTGACGATCGACGCGTTCGGCGCCTCCCGCAGCTGTCCCAGGACGGCGCGCATCCCGAGAAACGGGCCCAGACAATTGACGCGCCAAGCGGTTTCAAAGCCGGTGGGAGTCTCCTCGGTCAGCGACGCCCGATGCAGCACGCCGGCGCAGTTGACCAGCGTGCTCAGCGACCCGAAGCGACCGACGGCCGCGGCGACCACCGAGTTCCACTGCTCGGCTGAGGTGACGTCGAGCTCGAGGGCGATCAGGCCGTCGTCGCCCGCTTCGTCGACCGCGGTGATCAGTTCGCCGGTCCGGGTGTCGCACGCGGCCACCGAAAATCCTTTGTCGCGCAGTCGTTGGACAATGGACCAGCCCTGCCCGCCGGCGGCACCGGTCACCAGTGCGACGCGTTCATTCATGCTGAACTCACCTCCGGGCTATCGGCCAATCCGGCCTCGGTGATGAAGCGGCAGCGGCGCCGCGTAAAGCGCCACTGCCCGCCGACGCGGTCCAGCTCGTCGTCGTAGATCGCGGGCCGCACCTGAAGATCGCCCGCGCGGACGAACAGCACCTGAGATCTGGCGGTGGCGCGCTCTCCCTCGACCTCGATCCGCGCGCTGCCGGTCAGGTGCAGGCCGCGGGCCGCCGCGCGGAACATGCCCGCGATGCCGTCATGGCCGGCGAAGGTCTTGCCGTAGACCAGGAATTCGCCGTCGGGTGCGAACAGCCGGACGCATGCGTCGACGTCGCCGACATCAAGTGCCAGGGCGTAGCCGGCGAGCAGCTCTCGGATCCTTGCGTGGTCGTCGTCGATCATCGCGTGGCCTCGCGCAGGTGCTCCGCCGCGCCTCGTCGCAGCGCCTGCGCCTCGGCCGCCAGGGTGATCATGTCGAATCCCAGCTGCGCCATGGCATGCCCCGTCTTGCCGTCCCCAGCGTGAATGCCGGTGACCAAGCCCGCGTCCGAAGCCGCCCGGTGGATGCGCACGATCGCGTCGAGCACGTCCGGGTGCCGGGTGGCGCCGACGACGCGGACGCCCAGCGAGATGGCCAGATCGGCGGGCCCGACGTAGATTCCGGTCAGCCCGTCGACGGCGCAGATCTCTTGGATGCCGGACAGCGCCGCCGCAGTCTCGATCATCGCGAACACCCCGACCCGTGACTCGTGGGTGGCGGGGTCGTGCCCCAGGCTGGCGCGCAGCGGACCGAAGCTGCGCACGCCCCTCGGCGGGTAGCGGGTGGCGCCCACCGCGGCGGCGGCCTGGTCCGCAGACTCGATCATCGCGATGACGACGGCGTCGGCGCCCGCGTCGAGCACCCGCCCTATCGGCGCCGCCTCGGCGTTGGGCAGGCGCACCACGGTGCCGACGGGCACGTGCTCGATGCGGCGCAAGATGCCGGCGATGCCGGCGTCGTCGAGATAGCCGTGCTGCGCATCGAAGCCGACGTAATCGTAACCGGCGCGGGCGAATTCCTCCGGGCCCAGCGCCGTCGGGCCGGTGACCCAGCCGCCGAATATCGGGGTCTTACCGCGCAGCGCCAGCTGCAGGCTGCTCGGCGAGGTGTCTGTCATGGTCGGCTCATCCGGCGATGGCGATCTTGATCCGTTCGACGACCGGCCGGCAGGCTAGGTCGAAGGCGTCCTGCACCTGGTCGATGCCGAAGGTGTGGGTGAGGTAGGCGCCCAGCAGCCAAGGGTGCTCGGCGGCGAATTTCCCGGCAAGCTCCAGCATCCGCCGCCGGTCCAGCGTCACACCGGATTTCAGCGTCAAGTTGTTGCGCAGCATCCCCCGCATGCTGATCGGATACATTTCGTCGTCGGCGACACCGAAGTAGAACACGGTGCCGCCGGGGGCGGCCGCGTCGATGGCGTGGTTCAGGGTGGCGACCTGGTGACCCACGGCCTCGATGACCACGTCCGCGCGGTCCGCGGGCCCGAGGTGACTCACCCAGCGGTCACTGGTGGCGCGCACCAGGTCGTCGACTCCGAAAGCCGTTGCCAGGTCACGGCGATCGATCGGGTCGACCCCGGTGACGCGTCGCGCGCCCGCCGTTTTGGCGACGTAGGAGAACAACAGGCCGATCGATCCCTGGCCGATGATCGCGACGTGCCGGTCGGCCAGATCGCCGAGTTGCTCGCAGGCGTAGAGCACACAGGCCAATGGTTGCAGGCCGACCGCCTGGGCGGGGGTCAGCGCCGGGTCGTAGGGCGCCAGTCCGTCACCGTCGCTGACAACGCGTTCCATCATGCCGTCGAAACCGGATGCCCAGCCAACGACGTGATCGCCGGGACTGTGGGCGGGATGCCGGCTGGCGATCACCTCGCCGGCGACCTCGTGTATGGGGAAGCCGTCTTTTTCGGGACCGCTTCGGCCGTCGTCTCCCGGGAGCCGTCCCTTGGCGCCGCGAAACGCCGGAAGATCGCTGCCGCAGACGCCCGCGGCCGAAAACCGCAACAGCACCTGCCCGTCGGCCAGGCACTCGGGTGTCTTGTCGTCGATCGTGGTGCGCTCGAACAGATACGGCGCGATGATCCGGTAGGACCACACGTCAGACCTCCACCGGGATGTTGTTCCAACCCCATTGGAAGCTGGACGGCAGCCGAGTGGCGGCTTCGGCCTGGATCGCGTAGTCGGGCACCCGGCGGAGCCATTCGGCCAGCAGCACAGCCACTTCCAGGCGCGCCAGATGATATCCGATGCAGAAGTGCTGGCCACGGCCGAACGCCAGCGAGCGGCGGATCGGCCGATCCCAGATGAACTCGTCAGGGTAGGGGTATTCCCGCTCGTCGCGGTTGGCCGATGCGAGCAGGGTGATCACACGCTGTCCCGGATTCAGAGTTTGGCCGTGAATCTCGAAGGGCTTGCGCACCGTTCGCGCAAACCATTGCGCCGGCGCACAGAATCGGATCATCTCATCGCGTGCGATGAGCACGTTGTTCTCCAGGTCGGCGCGCAAGGCGGCAAGCTGCTCGGGCCGCCGGTGGAGCTCCCACAGGCCGTGGGCGACGATTTTGGGCACCGTCTCGGTTCCCCCGATGAAGATGCACAGCATCTGTGTCGCGACTTCCATGTCGTCGAGCGCGCTGCCGTCGGGCAGGCGATAGTCCAGCAGACCATCGACCACGTCGAGCGGCGCCGCGGACGGATCGGCCCGGCGGCGGGCAACCGCCGGCAGCAAATATTCGAAATAGTTGGGTCGCGCCTGCCCGGTGTCCACGCCGACGCCGGGCTGGGCGAGGCTGCCGGCGTTGACGGTGGCAAGGACCTGCGGTGCGAGATCGGCGGGGATGCCCAGGAGTTCGCAGACGATGGCGGCCACCACGATGCCGCCGTAGTCCTGGGTGAGGTCGAAGGTGCCACCCGCAAGCAGCGCATCAAGGCGCTCGTTGGCCAGCGTGCGGATCCGGCCTTCCAGGTCTTTGACCGACCGCGGCCGAAACGGTCGGGAATGGGTACGCCGGATCTCGCCGTACAGGTCGGCGTCGAACATGGCGTGAAACGGCAACGGGTGCAGGGGCGGATCGGGGACCGGGCCGCTGTTGTGTTGCGCCAGAACCGATGCCGGCGGCAGCGTGCCCTCCGAGGCGACGAACGTGCCGTTATTGACTTCCAGCACCGTCCAGATGTCCTCGAAGCGCGACAGCGCGAACGTGTCCCACTGCGGCATGTAGTACACCGGATGGTGGTCGCGCAGTATCCGGTAGTACGGCAACGGGTTTGTCATCACCGCCGCGTCGAAGGGATCGTAGCGGAAATCGTTGACGTTCACAGCGTTCGGTCGTTTCGTCACTGTAGCGGCGACGGCGGGAGGGCCTGCAGAATGGAATCCTCCCAGCCGTCCCGCAACGCGGGAGCCACGCTCATCCACGTGACGATCTCGGCCGGGGGGCTCTCCTTCCAGGACGGATAGTGCTCGGCGAAGCAGTCCCAGCCGCCGTCCAGCGCCCAGTAGTGGATGACCTCGTTGTAGCGGAAGGTCGTGGTGAACGAACCGAGCCAGCGTTTACCCGTGCGTTCCGACCACGGAACGTAGAGCCGTTCCAGTTCGCGGATGTAGTCGTCCTGGCGTCCCGGTTTGGTCTGCATGATCTCTTGAATCACCAGCGGCGCGGTGAAATTGACCTCGCGCAGTTGGGCGAGCGTCTTGTTGCTGGGCCCGGGGTACATGATGCGGCCCTCCCCCGAGGCGCCGATGTCGGCAAGGAATGCCGACCACTTACCGGACGCGGCATCGTGGCTGCCGCCGCGAGCCTGCGCGGCACCGATCCTGGCGTAGTCGGCGAAACCGTCGATCTCCCAGATGACCGTCGCCTGCGGCCAGTGACCGTTGTACGGCGTGGATTCCCAGATCGCGAAAAGCCGAGCGCCGAGCTGCTCCATCATCGGTTGATAGGTGTCGGCGAAGATCTCGGTGAACCGGTCGCTTCGCCCGGACCCCAGCGAGATCGTTTCGTGCAAGTAGAGCAGCGTGTGTCCGAAGTATTTCTTCATCGGGCTAGTCGAGCCGGATGAGCTCTGCGTCAACCCCCAGGCCCACGTCACACAGCAGCGTCTCGGTGGCATAGACCGTCGCTCGCGGAATGCCCGCCGCCGCAAGCGCATAGCCCTTGAACATCCGGGCCGCACCGCTGAGCAGATGCTGCGCACGCGTCGTCGCGCGGTTCACGCTCAAAGGCCATCCTTCACCCCATAAAGCGACCTCGATCAGTGGGTTGCTCAGCGACTCGAGCACCGCCTCCCGGACCCGGTCGTCGGCAGTGAATGCCTGCGCGCTGACGGCCAGGCCCGTCGAGCGCGCCCCCAGCTCGTCGAGCTCCGGCTCGAGCTCCGCTGCCCGTACCCCCAGGATTCGCAGCGACGGGGTGTCGCAGCGTCGCGGGAGCAACACGGTCACTTCCCAACCGGCCATGGCCCGGTCGTAGAGCCAGCCGCCGGCCGATTGCACGACGTCGACGGCGCTGGCCGCGACGACGTCGAGCCGGTAGCGCAGACCCTCGCCGTTTGCGCGGGTTGCTTTCGCAGCGCTGCTGTTGCTGATATCGAATGTTGGAGCGGCCATCGATCCATTCCTCACCGCCACTTCGCTGACGGGTCTCAAGCGCTTGTCATGGGCTTTCTCAAGGGCTGGAGCCGCTTCACGCGCCGGCGATGCGACTCACCGCACAGGGTGACACTTCTGACGAAATTTGTAAAGCTTCCCTGGTTCGTCAGGAACCGCGGCGCGCCTTGAGGTCGGCTAGCACTTCCTCGGTGTGCTGCCCGAGTTCTGGTGCCGCAGAACGCGGTGCCCACGGAGTCCCATGAAAATCCGCCGGTGTGGCCACCATCGGCACGGCGGCTTCGCCGTCCGGGACGTCAACGATGCCACCCGCGGCGTGGAACTGCTGGTCGGCGACGACGTCCTCGAGGGTGTTGATCGGTGACCAGAAAAAGTCCGGTTCGCCGGCGAACACCTCTGCCCACGCGTCGAGTGGCCGCGAGGCGAAGATTTCATCCAGCGCGGCGATCAGCATGGTCGAGTTGACGGCGCGGGCACGGGCATCGGCGAACCGCGGATCGTCGCGCCACTCGGGCCGGCCGACCGCGCGGCACAACGCCGGCCAGTGCCGCTCGGGCTCGAGGCCGACGATCCAGAACCGCCGCCCGTCGGCGGCGGCGTAGTTGTTCATGCACGGGTTGCCCATCGTTTCGCGCTGGCCGATCGCGATGGGCTGCCCGCTCATCAGATAGGTGTTGAGGTCGAAGCTGACCGTGTAGGCACCCTGCCGGTAGAGCGAGGTGGACACCAGCTGACCCGTCCCGGTCCGTTCGCGCGCGAGCAGGGCCGCGCACACGGCCGCGGCCATCGTCATCCCGGCGGAGTGGTCGCCCATCCCGCCGCGCTGGAATGGGGGCGTGTCGCCGGGGCGGGTGAGCAGGTGGGCCACCCCGGCCCGGGACCAGAACGCGGCGACGTCGAAGGCGGCGCGGTCGGCGTCCGGGCCGCTTTCGCCGTATCCGGTGATGAGCCCATAAACCAGTCGGGGGTTGGCCGCCGACACCGGCCCGAAGTCCAGGCCGAGCCGTTGGAGCGCGCCGGGTCGCACATTGGTCAGGAAAACGTCTGCGTCGGCGAGCAATTCGAACGCGGTGTCACGTCCCTCCTCGGTCCCGAGGTCCAGTACGACGCTGCGCTTGGACCGGTTGTCCATCTCGAACGGCGGGTTCAAGCCCAGATCGCAGCCCAGCATCCGGCCGAACATGCGCCCCGGATCACCGGTCGGTGGCTCGATCTTGATCACGTCGGCGCCCCAGTCCGCCAAGATGCCGCCGGCGGCCGGTCCGGCCACCCAAACCCCGAGTTCGACGACTTTGACGCCTTCCACCGGTCCCGCCATGGGTTTACCCTAAGCGCCGACCTTGGGCGCCAAGCACCGGAACGGCCCCGATTTGGTCTACCCGCCCCACGCTCGACGGCCTTATAGGCTTTCAAGCATGACTCTGGTGGCCGGTCGCGGTCCGCTCAGCAACGATCCCGCGGGGCGCTTCTCGCCCGCAATACCCGACGACGTCGTCTACGTCGAACCGCATCCGCGGCGCGTGCAGGCCGTCAAGGACGGCCGCGTGGTGATAGACACCGAGCGGGCGCTGATGGTGCACCGGCGCGGCCGGCCGCTGAGCTACGCCTTCGCTGCCGACGAGGTCGGCGACTTGCCGAGCGAGCCGGAACCCGAAGCGCCGGGCTTCGTCCACGTGCCCTGGGACGCGGTCGATACCTGGATGGAAGAGGGACGCAAACTCGTGCACTACCCGCCCAATCCCTATCACCGCGTCGACTGTCGTCCCACCCAACGCCGCTTGCGCGTCCGCGTCGCCGGCACCACGCTGGTGGACACCGACGACACCGTGATCCTGTTCGAGACCGCGCTCGCCCCGCGGCTCTACGTCGATCCGGCTCACGTGCGCACCGATCTGCTGAAACGTTCCGAGACGTCGAGTTACTGCAATTACAAAGGGTTTGCGACGTATTGGACGTTCGTGTCGGGCGACCAGGTTGTCGAGGACGTCGCTTGGAGCTATCCCGGCCCGCCCCCGGAAAGCCTGCCCATCAAGGGATTCCTCAGCTTCGACGACACCCGCGTCGAGGTGTCGGCCGAGCTGCCGGTCAGCGGCCGTAGCTAGGGCGCCCGAGACCCAGCTCGTGCTGGGCGATCATGTTGCGGAACACCTCCATGGTGCCGCCGTAGATGCCGGCGGGCACGCCGTGCCGATAGATGAACTCGATGGCACCGTCGTCCGCGGAACCCGGTGTATCGGTGGGCAATGTCGACGCCGTCCCCAGCAGGTCCATCAATTCGTGGGAGACGTCCCGCATGGTCTGGATGATCGCTACCCGCCCGTACATTCCGGGCGTCGACATGGCCGCCTCGATGCGGGCCATGCTGCGGCCTAGCCGGTATTTGGTCGCTTCGTCGTCGATGAGGCGCCGACCGGTCGCATCGGGCGTGGCCAGGACCGCCGCGACTCCGTCCGCCGCCTCGGCCATCAGGTGGCCGTGCTCGGATAGCATCGAAATGTTTTGCAGGCCATGGTCTTCTGGGTCGGTAATGCCGTGTTCCGCGTCGAGCGCAGACCGCATCACCGTCCAGCCGCCGTTGACCTCCCCGATCCGATACAGATCATCGACCCGCACGTCGCTGTAATACACGATGTTGGTGCGGTCACCGTCCAGCGTGCGGATGCCCTGGATCTCGATGCCGTCGGAATCCAGCGGTACCAAAAACATGGTCAGGTTCTTGTGTCTGCGTCCGTGCGGATCAGTGTTGGTGAGCAGGAAGACGTACTTGGCATTCTGTGCGTTCGAGGTGAACATCTTCGAACCGTTGATGACCCAGCTCGATCCATCCCGCACGGCCCGGGTCTTGCAGGTGGCGACGTCGGAGCCGCCTTCGGGCTCGGTGTAGCCCAGGCAGAGCCGGATCTCCCCGGACAGCACGCCGGGCAGTATCGCGTCGGCGAGTTCGGCCGCCCCGAATTGCTTCACCAACCGCGCGACGGTTGCGGTGGTGCCCCAGTGGAACCACGGCGTGTGAGCGCGGCCGATCTCGAGGTGGAAGATCCGCCGGCGCACCGGATTGAATCCCCCTTCGGACTCCAGCTTCCAATCCGACGCCAGATAACCCGCCTCGCCCAACGCCAAATGCACTTGTTCGCTGAAGTTTTCGCCAGTCTCGCGATCACGTTGCCGCACTTCGTCGGTGACGTGTTCGGCGATGAACGCCCGGGTCTCATCGAAGAATTTCTGATCCTCGGGCGAAAGCTCGACGCGGGAGAAGTCCATCAGGCGGTATCGACCACGAGGGTGCGGAACCTGTCGAGCGTCTCGAGCGCGTGCGCCATGCTGTCGCCGGGCAGGTGCATGCCGACCCAGGTGACACCCAGCTTCGCCAACTCCTCTAGGCCCTCGAGGTAGGCGTCGGCGTTGAAGTCGTCGCTCGCGGGACTGCCGCCCTCGAAGTTGGTGAAGGTGATGTCGATCGCCGACCAATCCCGGCCCGCCGCATCGCATCTGCGGCGCAGATCGTCGATCCCGCGTGCGAGCTTCTGCACCGAGTCGATGACGGCCGTGCCGGCCGTCTGGGCCAGCTGCGGCGGCGCCGGGAACGGGCACCAGCCGTCGCCGTACCGGACCACCCGCTGCCGCGATGACGACGTATTGCCGCCGATCCAGATCGGCGGATGCGGATCGCTCACCGGCCTGGGATGCGCGGTGATGCCGCGCGCGCTGAAATGCTTGCCCTCGAACGAGATATCGTCACCGGTCCAGATGGCCCGGATCACCTGTAGCGATTCCTCGAACAGCTCGGCCCGCTCGTCGAAGCTCACTCCGAGTGCCGCGAACTCGCGCTTGAGGTAGCCCACGCCCACCGCGAGCGTGAAGCGCCCACCGGAGAGCAGGTCCAGGGTGGCGCCGGACTTGGCCACCACGAACGGGTTTCGGTACGGCAGCACCACGATGTTGGGGATCAACCGCAGCGTGGATGTCGTGGCTGCCGCGAAACCCAATGCGACAAAGGGATCCAACGCATCGTGTCCGCCGGCCTCCAGCCATCGCTGCGAGGGCGCCGGGTGATCGGTGAAGCCGAAACCGTGAATCCCGGCCGCCTCGCATGCCGCGGCCACCTTGCCGATACCGTCCCCGCTGACCAGCTCCGGGTTGTAGGGATGGCTGTGCATCGGGTGGGTGATGGTGAACCGCATGGTCTTAGAACCGCGCGCGCGAGTCGATCGCCGTGTCGCTGGTGCGCAGCGGCCGGATCAGCGCCTCCTGGGCGAACGATGCCAACAGCTCGCCCTCTTGCGCGTGCACGGTGCCGCGCACGTACGACATGCCCGCGCCGACCTGGGTGCTCTCGTGCGTGTAGAGCAGCCAACCGGTCCAGTCCACCGGTTCGTGGAACGCCACCGAGATGCTCATCGGCGCGGTGGACACGGTCAGGTGCGCCTGGGCGGTGCCGATGCCCTCATGCGCGCGCATGGTGGTCGAGATCCCAAGATGCCCGGTGAAGTACGCGAGCAGCGCCTTGGCCAACTCGTCGCGGGTCGGGATCGGATCGTAGTGCAGCCACGCGTAGAGTTCCGGCGGGCCGACCTCGTCGGGGCTGTTGACGTCGACGACGTCGACCAGGCGCAGCTCGCGACCGATCATCGGCATCGGCGAGGGGTGCGCGTCGGCCGGGGCGGCGACCTCCGGGCGCGGCAGGTGGTGCCGGATAACGTCGTCGGTCGGGACGTCGGCCAGCACGGTGACGCTCAGGCAGCGCCGGCCGTTCTGGTGCACGGCGACCACCGCGGTGGCGGTGGACCGGCCTTCGGATACGACGTCGAGGACCAGTTCGATCGGCGGACCGACGACCACGGCGCGCGAGAACACCGCGTGCGCTGAGCGCACCGATTTATCGGGAAAGCGCTTCGCCACCGCGACAATCGCCTGTGCCAGCACCTGGGTGCCTTCCACCACCTGGCGTTCGTCGCCTACGGCGATGCCGGTGTCACCGGTGAATCGGTCGTCCCCGTCGGCCTGCACGTCGAACAGATCCAGCAGGCCCTGCACGGTCCATTCGGTCTGCGCGGATTCCTCAGACGCCTTCGTCAATCCAGTTCACCTCTCGCGCTCGCAGCTCAGCGCTCAGCGTGACACTTTGAGCAGCTTTTGTAAAGCTTGGCTAACAAGACGGCGGCCCGGCCGGACGGCGGAACGGCTGAAAGCCCAGGGAGGCAACGCCATTGGACATCGTGACGACCACTTCACATCGCCAACTTGCCGCAGCTGCCGCTCAAGGTCGGCGACACCCGGGAGGAAGCCGGTCCCGACGGTGACCGCGTCTTCAGCTGGCGGTCCACATCCAACTCCTTCATTGGCGCAGCAGAACCACTCGGCGGTAGCCAAGTCGCCCCTCGATGACCGCCTCATTGTTGGTGCGCAACACGCACTACGACGCGCACCGTTTCCAGATGGTGCCCCTCACAAGTCTGTAGCGCGAACACCGTGTATCGGCAAGGCGAATCAGCGAAGCGACGGCTGACGGCCGTAGAGCCGGAGCAACGCGGTGAGCCCGCTGAACACAATGGTGAATAACGCCGCCGACGCACATGATTCGTAGACGTCGGCGATCGCGATCGTCTTACCGCCGCGGACCGCGACGCCGTCGGGAGGATGGATCAGGCTGGTGAAGACCTGGGTGGTGGTGGAAAGCCAGAACAGGCACGGCAGTAGCCAGTAAGTGCGGGTTCGGATGACGGGGCGTCCGGGGAATCGCGTCTCGATGAGCGCGACGAGCTGAAAGATCAACCAGCCCGTCAGAAGCCAGCCGAGAAAATTCGTCAGCGGGACACCCAGCGCGCCGGTCGGGTGGTCATAGGAGTACCAGTCGTGCGCCGTCGCCCCCAAGGGGTCGTACACCAGGTCATAACCCCCCAGGATGAATGTCGCCACGATGGGTGTCGTAAATCGTTCGGCCTTACCGACAGCCACACCAGGTGCGGGTCGCATGATCACGCGGGCAAGCGCCCAGGCCAGCCAGCCGAACATGATCCAGCTGGCGATGGCCACCGGGGGGACGCCAAGGGGTTTCGGACCGGGTAGGTGATGGGTGTAGGAGCCGAAGGGGAAACCGGTCGCGACGCCGATTGCCTCCAATGCGAACGCAACAACGCCGGCGATGACGACGAATGCGGCCATGCCTCGTGCGGAGTAGCCCAGCCACGCATGGACGATGACAAACAGAATGAGAAATCCCATTTGGGCGGCCCCGGCTTGAGTAGCCAGCGACGGACGCACCGCCGTGACCGCCGCCGCGAGCAGCGTGAGGACGAGCAAGACCCAACACGATGCCCTGAGAATTTTCAACCGTGCCTCCGTTGGCCGGGCGGTCGCGTCAGCGTATCGACTGCTACCAACCTTGTCGAGCGCGGTGAAACCCCTCGCTGTCGGCGGCCAGCAACGTGGTATCGCGGCGCCGACGTGCCAACGCCGAGCACACGATCGTCGCGTGCGAACTCGCAGGAGATTGACACCGGCACCCGCGGTGCATGACACTTTTGCGATGTTTTGTAAAGCGGACCGATTTGCCGAAGGCGGGGACGAATGATTCCCGAGCCGCTGGCCAACGGATTCTGCTTCGGCGAGGGGCCGCGCTGGTTCGAGGGCCTGCTGTGGTTCTCCGACATGCTGGGCGAGGCCGTCCACACCGCGACCATGGGTGGCTCGCTGACCACGCTGCCGCTGCCCGGGCACTCGCCGTCGGGCCTGGGCTTCCGGCCCGACGGGTCGCTGTTGATCGCCTCGACCGAAGACCGGCAGGTGCTGCGCTATGACGGCGAAACCGTGGTCACCATCGCCGATCTGGCCGACCTGGCACCCGCGGCACTCGGCGACATGGTCCTCGATGACGCGGGCCGCGCCTACATCGGCTGCCAGGCATTGCGCGGTGGGGTCATCATTCGGCTGGACCCCGACGACAGTGCGACCAGGGCCACCATCGTGGCCGAAGACCTCGACTTCCCCAACGGCATGGCGATCACCCCGGACCGCGGGACGCTGATCGTCGCCGAATCGACGGCCCGGCGGCTGACCGCATTTTCCATCGCCGGCGACGGCGGGCTATCCGATCGCCGGGTATTCGCCGACGGCCTCGACGGGCCGCCCGACGGCATCGCGCTGGACGCCGAGGGTGGGGTGTGGGCGTCCATGACCCTGGCCCATCAGTTCGAGCGGATCGTGGCGGGTGGCACCGTGACCGATCGCATCGACATGGGCGACCGGGTCGCCATCGCCTGCGCCCTGGGCGGTCCGCAGCGCCGCACGCTGTTTCTGTTGTCGAGCACGGAGGCCTATCCTCAACGCCTGGTCGGCACCCGGCTTTCCCGGTTGGATGCCGTCACGGTGACCACTCCCGGCGCCGGCCTGCCCTGACCCGAGAGGCTGACGATGACCGACGCCTACTACGAGCTGATCGATCCGGCCGGCGACGACGCCACCGCGCTGGGTGAGCAGTTCCGGGCGACGGATCTCGCGCGCGGCACCTGGTCGGCGGCCATCCAGCACGGCGGTCCGGTGTCGGCGCTGCTGGTCCGGGCGCTGGAGCGGTGCGAACAGCGCGACGACACGCGCCTGTCCCGGGTGGTCATCGACCTATTGGGCGGGGTGCCGGCCGAAGGTGATCTGTGGGTGCGCGCGCAGGTGCAACGTCCGGGCAAGCAAATCGAGCTGCTCGGCGCCGAGATGCTGGCCCCCGGACCCGACGGCACACCGCGGCCGGTGGCGCGCGCCAGCGGGTGGCGGTTGCAGCACCAGGACACGGAACCGATCGCGCACGCCGCGGCGCCACTGCCCCGGCGGCGGGCCGAGGCCTTCAACCGCAACCTCAAGGCGCGGGACTGGGACCGCAATTACGTGCACAGCCTGGAGTGGCTGTGGCTGACCGAGCCGCTCAGCGAGGGCCCCGGCGAATCCTGGATCAACCCGACCGTCGACCTGGTCAACGGCGAATCCATGACGCAGCTGGAACGGCTGTTCGCGGTGGCCGACTGCGCCAATGGCATCGGCAGCAAGTTGGACATCACCAAATGGACATTCCTCAACACCGATCTGGCCGTGCACGTATTTCGTGTACCTGACGGCGATTGGATCGGCATTCGCGCGGAGACCAGCTACGGGCCGGACGGCATCGGGACGACGATCGGCACGTTGTTCGACGAGCAGGGCGCGGTCGGCGCCATCCAGCAGTCGGTGCTGGTGCGCCGGCGTCCCCCTCGGGCCTAACGTGGGAGCGAATGACCATGACACCTCGGCGACACTTCGAAAAGTTTGAATCATGAGCCAGCCGGCCCGGGCGACGACGATCGCCGACACCGACACCTCGACCCGTCAGCGCATTCTGGCGGCCACCGCCGAGGTGCTCGGCCGAAACGGCAAGACCAAGCTCAGCCTGTCCGACGTCGCCACCCAGGCGGGCGTCTCCCGCCCGACGCTATACCGCTGGTTCGCGTCCAAAGAGGAGTTGCTGTCGGCGTTTTCGAGCTACGAGCGCCAGATCTTCGAAAGCGGTCTGGTGAAGGCCACCGCGGGCCTCAAGGGCGTGGACAAGCTGGACGCCGTGCTGCGGTTCATCGTCGAATATCAGCATTCGTACTCCGGTGTGCGCATGGTGGACGTCGAGCCCGAGCACACCATCGCCCAGTTCTCCTGGGTCATCCCGCAGATGCGCGAGGGTCTGCAGCGCCACCTGCCCGGGCCCAACGCGGCGGTGAAGGCGGCGACGGTGATCCGGATTGCGATATCGCACTACATCGTGCGAAGCGACGACGCCGACCAATTTTTGGCACAGCTGCGGCACGCGGTGGGGATTAAGGGCAGCTAGTCGAACAACACCGCGGCGTTGAGGAATCCAGTTGGATCCAGCGCGGCTTTGACCGTGCGCATCGCCGCGATGTCGGCGGCCTCGCGGGACATACCGAGGTAGGGCCGTTTGCGGCTGCCGACGCCGTGTTCGGAGCTGACGTTGCCCCCGGATCGCGCGATGAGGTCCATCATCGGCTCATACAGGGCCCGTTCCCGGTCGGCCGGGCAGCGCAGCACGTTGAGGTGCAGGTTGCCCTCGCCGATGTGGCCGAACAGCACCGGCAGCGCGTCGGGGGCATGCGTGTCGATCAAATCGATTGCGCGTCTTTCGAATTCGCCGATCGTCGCCAGTGGCAGCGAGACATCGAACTTCAGCGGGGGCCCGTACACACCGAGCACCTCGGCCAGCGATTCGCGGATCTGCCACAACCGTTGCTGCGCAGCGACATCCACGCCGACCGCGGGATCGGCACACGTCGGCACCTCGTCGAGCAGGTCGGCGAGCCGCTCGGTCTGGTCGTGATCGGCGGCCAGTTCCACCAGCAGCAGATAGTCGCCGGGGACCGGGGCGCCGACTCCGCGGTGCTCGGTGGTCAGCGCGGCGGCGCGGCCGTCGATCAGCTCCAGCGCCGCGATGCCGTCCACATCGCGGAAGGTGCGCCCGGCGGTTACCAGCGCCTCGAGGTCGGCGAAGCCGCAGATCGCCGTCACCCGGTGTGACGGCGTGGCGTGCAGCCGCAGGTCCAGCTCGGTGATGACGCCAAGCGTGCCCTCGGCGCCGACGAACAGCGCCGGCAGGTCGTAGCCGGTGTTGTCCCGGCGCACCCGGCTGTGTCGGCGCAACAACGTGCCGTCCGGCAGGGCCACCTGGACGCCGACCACCTGCTCACCCATGTTGCCGTAGCGGACCGTGCGCAGGCCGCCGGCGTTCGTCGACGCCATGCCGCCGACGGTCGCAGTGTCGCGGGCCGCCAGATCCACGCCGAACACCAGACCGGCCGTGCCCGCGGCCCGTTGCACCGCGGCCAGGGTGGCTCCGGCGCCGGCCTCGATGCGGCGTTCGACGGTGTCGACGTCGCCGACGGCGTTCAGCCGCTCGGTGGACAGCAACACGTCGTCGTGTTCGGGGACGGTGCCTGCCACCAGCGAGGTCCGGCCGCCCTGCACCGTAACGTGCGCACCGGCGTCCCGGCACTCGCGCAGCACCTCGGCGACCTGCTCGGCGGTGCCCGGCCGCACCAGGGCGCTCGCCTTCCCGCGGTAGCGGCCGGTGTGGTCGACGCTGCACGCCGCCAGCACATCGGGGTCGGTGACGACGTGATTCGATCCGACCAGGCTCGCCAGGCTGCGCAGCATGATCGCGGTTATAGCACCGCCGGCGCGCGTCGCTCACACCGGCCGCGTGTGTGCGGCTTCAGTCCGACGGCGGTGACACTGCACGAAAACACCCTTCGAAATGACCGTTTTCGATTCCCACGGTCTGCATGAACGAGTGGGCGACGACGGGGCCGGCATGCCGAAATCCCGTCTCCCGCAATGCTTTCGCAAGCTGATACGACTCCGGGCTGGTCATCCGGCCGTCGGCCCAGCTGCGCAGTCGATGGTGTTGTCGCGGTTGATGTTTCCACGCCAATTGCGCGAGCGATTGTGCGGAAAGCAGGCGGGCATTGTGCAGCGTGGCCTCAATCTTTCGCCGGTTGCGAATGATGGAGGCATCGGCCATCAGTCGCTCGACATCGTCGTCAGTCATCGCCGCCACCGCCGCCGGGTCGAACCCGTGAAACGCGGCGCGCAAGTTCTCCCGCTTGTCGAACACGGTTGCCCACGACAGGCCGTTCTCGAAGTAGGTCAGCACCAGCGCCTCGAACAGCGTGACCTCGTCGTGAGTGGGTCTACCCCATTCGACGTCGTGATAGACGGTCAGATCGCGGCCCGTCTCGGTGGCCCAGCGGCAGCGCACGACGCCGTCGGGACCGGACAGCACGGTCGGCAGGTGTGGTGGCATATCGACACCCGCCATGGCCTTCACCGCGCTTAATCCCTTCGACCGGTCCCCGTTAAGGTTTATCTTCCACATGCCGCAGACCGCGCATATGCGTAAATGCCCGCCTCTGAGCGACAACCGGTCACGCGCGGGAGCGACCGGGAGCCGGCACCGCCGGTTGTCGCTCAAAGGCGGGCAACAGCAACATTGCCTCCCGTGAGGAAAACAGCCTGCCTACAGCGCGGCGCGCTAGAACTCCTTGTGATTCACGTCGGTGACCAGCCCGCCGTCCATCACGTACTCGCTGCCGGTGGAGTAGGACGACTCGTCGCTGGCCAGGAAGAGCACAAACGTCGCGACTTCCCGGACCTCGCCCGGGCGCCCGAGCGGAATCGTCACCATGTCCTCGGGCAAATGGGCGGTCATCGGGGTGCGGATGAACCCCGGGTGCACCGAGTTCACCCGAATGTTGTGCGGCGCCAACTCCAAAGCCGCCGACTTCGCCAGCCCGCGCACACCCCACTTCGACGCGACGTAGGGGTGCACCATGGGTGCGCCGCGCAGGCCCTCGATGGACGACACGTTGATGATCGAGCCGCCACCGGCCGCGATCATCGGCTCGACCGCTGCCCGCATACCCAAAAACGTCCCGGTCAGGTTGACGTCAATCACCCTCTGCCACTTGGCCAGATCGAAGCTTTTCAGCGGCCCGAGCGCGACGGTTCCGGCATTGTTGACCAGCACGTTGAGCTTGCCGAATTCGCCGATCGCTGTGGCGACCGCGGCGTCCCACTGGTCCGGCTGGGTGACATCGAGGTGCACGTAGCGCGCGGAGTCACCGATCTCGTCGGCGAGCGCCTTGCCCTGGTCGTCGAGGATGTCGCCGATAACAACCTTGGCGCCTTCCTCGACCAGCAGGCGAGCGTCTTCGGCACCCATCCCGCCGGCGCCACCGCTGATCAGCGCTACCTTGCCGTCTACCCGACCCACGCGGGTCTCCTTTCGTTTAGGTGGTAACCAAAGTGCTTGGTGCGTAAAGGCCTTTGCCCGTTACCAGCGGCAAATCGAGTGTGGTGCGAATGCCGGGCGGCGCCGCGATCACGGCGGGGATGGCGTTGACGACGCGGCCCGCGGCGCCCGCGATGGCCGCGTGGTTGTGGTCGCCCTTGCGGCTGCTGGGAATGATGTCGACCGCATACGAGGGCTCGCCGGTGATCTCGACGCGGTAGGAGCCGTCGCCCGCGGCGGGCTGGGGCAGGTCGGGACGCAGGTCCGGTCGCAGCCTGGTGACGTGCTCGATGACGATGGCGGGGTGACCCTTGACCATGCCGCGAATCTCGAACTGCAGCACCGCCACGGTGCCCTTGGCCACGTGACCGACCGCGATGTCGAAGTCCTCGGGTGCCGGCTCGCGCTGGTAAGACTCGGTGATCTCGTCGACCTCGATGCCGAGGCCGGCCGCCAACTGGCGGATCGCGGTGCCCCACGCGATGCTGAGGATGCCCGGCTGAAGCAGCATCGGAATCTCGTCCATGGGGCGAGCGAAGCCCATGTAGTCCATGACCTCGGTTCCGTTGTACGACGCGTAGTCGTGAATCTCCATGCAGCGCACCTGCTCGATGCGCTGACAGGTCCCCGCGAGCGCCAACGGAATCAGGTCATTGGCGAATCCCGGATCTACACCGCTGATGAAGATGCTCGAATTGCCTTGCTTGGCAGCGTCTTTTACGCGGGCGATGTACTTGTCGGGCATGACACCCCACGGGTATTGCAGCAGCCCGGGCGACGACCCGACGACGTTGATGCCCGCTGCCAGGATGCGCATGACGTCGGCCATCGCCTCGGGCAGTCGGGTGTCGCCCATCGCGCAGTAGACGACACAGTCGGGTTTGGCCGCGATGATCGCGTCCAGGTCATCGACGGCCGCAACGCCCGTGACCACGCCGGCGTCCAGACCGACGCCACACAACTCGCCGGCGTCCTTACCGACCTTGGCGGGCGTCGAGACGCACACGCCGACCAGTTCGAACTGCGGGTTGGTGATGAGTTCGGCGAGGGCCAGCCCTCCGACATTTCCGGTGCCGACGTGCGCGACGCGGATCGCCATGAGAGTCTCCGTCCGTTGAGCGCTCAAACTTTTCTAGACACTAGTCCACTAATTTAGAAGCGCACCGGGCGGAGCGTGGTCCGGTCGCCAACGAGATTGCCGTGAGGGCTGTTCCGGCCGCAGCTTTCACTGCCGTGGCGGGAATCTCGGCGGGAAGCGCGCTAAGGCCCCAGCGGAGACGTCGTGCGGATGCCTTCGTCGCGGATCAACCCGCGCAGCAGCGCGGTGCTGAACTCGGCGGCGATCTCCTTGGCCGAGCGCCGGCCGCTGGGACGCAGCCAGCGGTAGCTGCCCAGCGTCATGCCGATGTAGCCCAGCGCCAGCACGTGCGAGTCGCAGGGGTAGAACTCGCCGCTGGCGATCCCGCGGTCGATCAGGCCGTGCACGTGGTGGTAGACCTGAGCTTCCTTCTCGCGGACCTCGGCTACCTGCTCACTGGTGAACCATTCGGTGATGTACGGCTGCTCCTGGAAATACACGGCCGCCCGCTCCGGATCGCTGGCGATGCCGGTGAGCAGGCGAACCGTGTACTGGTAGAGGGCCTCGCGCGCCGTCCAGGACGGGTCGTCGTGCACGGCGGCCAGCGTGCCCTCGGCGGCCTGGCGGTAGATGTCGAACAGGATCAGCGACTTGCTGGCGTAGTAGTGGTAGACGGTCGCCTTGTTCAGGCCGATCACGTCGGCCACGTCGTCCATCCGGGTGCCGTGATAGCCGCGGGCCGCAAACAGCTTGGTGGCTACCGCCAGCAGCTCTTGGCGCCGGGTTTGCCCATTCGGGGTGGTGCTGTCGGTGGGCATCTGTTCTCACTATCGTCGTATGGCCTGGCCAGGGGCCAGTCCGGCCCAGAATAGCTATCAATCAACTGGTTGGACAGTTTATGCAAAACGCCGGGTGTCACGTGCACGCGTATGCGACTAGACTCCTCATCGAACGCGATGAGTCGAGAGGTGGGGCCGATGGATCCGAGTCCGGATTACGACGGAAGCGACGAGATCGAGTTCTTCATGCGGTACCTGACCTGGGGCCTGCGTGGGGTCACCGACGGAAACGGATACCCGCCCCCGGCGTACCCGCCTGTCTAACCCCATCTTTGTCGTGGTGACCCGCCGCGCCCAGCTTCGCTGCGCTTGCGATCATCACGTTGCTTATAGCGCCTTGAGTTCCTCGGCGACCTCGGTCACCGATTTCTTCGCGTCGCCGAACAGCATGCTGGTTCCCTCGCCGTAGAACAGCGGGTTGTCGATGCCCGCGAAGCCGGAATTCATCGACCGTTTGAGCACAATCACCGACTTGGCCTTGTCGACGTTGAGGATCGGCATGCCGTAGATCGGGCTGGACGCGTCGTTGCGGGCTGCCGGGTTGGTGACGTCGTTGGCGCCGATGACGATCGCGACGTCGGTGCGGGCGAATTCGTCATTGATGTCGTCCATGTCCTTCATGGCGTCGTAGTCAACCTCGGCCTCGGCCAGCAAGACGTTCATGTGCCCGGGCATCCGGCCCGCCACCGGGTGGATGGCGTACTTGACCTCCACGCCCTTGTCCTCCAGCAGGGCCGCCATGTCCTTGACGGCGTGCTGGGCCTGCGCGACGGCCAGCCCGTAGCCGGGCACCACGATCACCTGGTTGGCGTAGGCCATCTGGATCGCGGCGTCGGCGGCCGACGTGGCCTTGACGGTCTTGTCGCCACCTTGACCATCGGGGCCGCCGCTGACGACCACTCCGCCGAAGCCGCCCGCGACGATCGCCGGGATCGAGCGGTTCATGGCCTTGGCCATCAGGTTGGTCAAGATCGAACCCGACGCGCCGACGATCATGCCGGCCACGATCATCGCCGTGTTGTTCAGCGCCAGGCCCGCGGCCGCGGCCGACAGGCCCGTCATCGCGTTCAGCAGCGAAATGACCACCGGCATGTCGGCGCCACCGATCGGCAGCACCACCATCAGACCCAGCACGCCCGCGGCGGCCAGCAGGCCGACCATCCACCACAGTGCTGCCCCGGCACCGCCTGGGTGGGCGTGCAGCCCGATCACCACCGCGGCGATTACGGCCGCGGCCAGCAGCAGCAGGTTGATCGGCTGCTGCGCCTTACCGAAGCCGATCGGCGACCCGGAGATGATCTCCTGCAGCTTGCCGAACGCGATGATCGATCCCCAGAACGAGATCGAGCCGATGATCGCGGCGAACAACGAGGCCACCACGATGTGCACGGTCGGTGACTCGCCGTGCCGGAATGCCGAAAAGCCGCTGGTTTCAATGAATTCCGACAGCGCGATCAATGCGACCGTGCCACCGCCGACGCCGTTGAAGAACGCCACCAGCTGCGGCATGGCCGTCATCTTGGTGTAGCGAGCCGGCGGGACGCCGAGCACGACGCCGACCACCAGGCCGGCGATGATCAGCACCCACTGGTCGGTGTGGCGGATCTTGATCAGGGTCGCCGTCACGGCCAGCGCCATACCCACCGCGGCGATCAGGTTGCCCCGCACCGCCGTTTTGGGCCCGGTCAGGCCCATCAGGCCGTAGATGAAAAGCGCAAAGGAAATGATGTAGAGGCCGATCACCAAGTAGTTCATTTGGCCGCCGGCTCCTCGCTCGATGCGGGCAGGGGTTTCTTCTTGCCCTTGAACATGCCCAGCATCCGGTCGGTCACGATGAACCCGCCGATGACGTTCAGCGTGCCGAACACCACGGCGACGAACAGGATGATCTGCACCGCAAGCGACGGGTGCTCGACGGAGCCGAACACCACCAGGGCGCCCAGCACCACGATGCCGTGGATCGCGTTGGTGCCCGACATCAGCGGCGTGTGCAAGGTGTTGGGCACCTTGGAGATGACCGCGAACCCGACGAATCCGGACAGCACCAGGATCGCCAGGTTGGCCAATAGCTCGTCGTACATGTAGTCCTCTCAGCCTGTCTGGCGCCGGCTCTCGGCATCGCTCGGATCTGCGTCGCCGCCGGCAGCGGTCCGCGTCACGCAGGAGTCCGCAACGACCTCGTCGTCGAAGTCGGGCGCCAGCTTGCCGTCGGTGAGCAACAGGTCCAGCAGTGCGGTGATGTTCTTGCTGTAGAGCTCGCTGGCGTGTTCGGGCATGGTCGCCGGCAGGTTCAGCGGCGACGCGATGGTGACGTCGTACTTGACGACCGTCTGCCCGGGTTCGGTGAGCTCGCAGTTACCCCCGGTCTCGCCGGCCAGGTCCACCACCACACTGCCCGGCTTCATCGCCTCCACCGCTGCGGCGGTGACCAGGCGCGGTGCCGGCCGTCCCGGGACCAGCGCGGTGGTGATCACGACGTCGAAGCCGCCGATCGCCTCTTCGAGAGCCTTCTGTTGCTGGGCGCGCTCCTCGTCGGTGAGCTCCCGGGCGTAGCCGCCCTCACCGGCGGCGGCCACGTCTTTGTCGCCGAGCGACAACCACTGCGCCCCCACCGAGCGCACCTGATCGGCCACCTCGGGGCGCACGTCGTAACCGGTGGTGCGCGCGCCCAGCCGCTTGGCCGTCGCCAGCGCCTGCAGCCCGGCCACGCCCACGCCGAGCACCAGCACGGTCGCGGGCTTCACGGTGCCGGCCGCCGTCGTCAGCATCGGGAAGAACCGGGTGGACTCCGAGGCCGCCAGCAGCACCGCTTTGTAGCCGGCCACGTTGCCCTGCGACGACAGCGCGTCCATTGCCTGCGCCCGCGAGATCCGGGGAATGGCCTCGAGCGCGAATGCCTGCACGCCGGCCTGCTTGAGGGCCGCGATCGAGTTGTCGGCGTTGCGCGGCGCGAGGAAACCGATCAGCGTCTGGCCGCTGTGCAGCTTGGCGACCTCGGCCTGGGTCGGCGGCGCGACCTTGACCACCACGTCGGCGGCCCAGGCGTCGCCGATGCTGGCACCGGCCTCGGTGTAGAGGGCGTCGGGCAACAGCGCCCGCTCGCCGGCACCGGGCTCGACCACCACCGCGACGCCGCTGCTCACCAGCGACGCGACCGCCTTCGGCACCAGCGCGACCCGCCGCTCGTCGACGCCGGATTCGGCGACCACTCCTACCGTCGTCTGCGCATTTGTCATGGCGCGTACATCTACTTTCCGTACTTTCCCGTACTGTCCCTGCCGATGGGCGTGGCGCTGGCTCGGCCGCGCGCTTCGCTACCTTAACCAGGTTTCACCCTGGACGTGTGATCGGCTCCGGGCCACGCCAGGGCGCGCATACCCCGGCCGCGGCGATCGATCCTGCGGTCGATCGTTCGCCGCCGCGAGGCGATGCAGTAGCGCCCGTGCCGTTGTGAGGTCACAAGATGAGGTTGTTGCTCCGAATTCGGTTGCGCGCCTCTTCCGCACTCCGGTTACGCCGGCCGCACCGCCGTCGCGCCAGATCCGCTTGCCCGCTACCACAGCGGCATGTCCTGACCGTGTTCGGATTCCGGCCGGCGCCCGAAGTAGCGGCGCTGCGATTCGTCGATCGGCACGTCGTTGATACTCGCTTCGCGGCGCGCCATCAGTCCCGACTCGGTGAACTCCCACAACTCATTGCCGTAGCTGCGATACCACTGGCCGGACTGGTCGTGGCATTCGTATTGGAAGCGCACCGCGATGCGGTTGTCGGTGAAGTCCCACAGGCTCTTGCGGAGCGAGTAATCGAGCTCGCGCTGCCACTTGCGGGTCAGGAACGCGATGATCTCGTCGCGGCCAACCACGTGTTCGCCGCGATTGCGCCACTGCGAATCGACCGTGTAGGCGAGGCTGACGCGTCGGGGATCGCACGTATTCCACGCGTCCTCTGCGGCCTGAACCTTCTGGATCGCCGTTTCCCGGGTGAACGGCGGGAACGGCGGGCGCAATTCACTCATGCCGTCCATCGTGCGCCTGTACCGACGCGTTTTCATCGCGGCGTAAGCATTGCGCTGACGACCGCAACACAGCGAACTCGACACGTGTCCTATCGTGACGGGCATGGACTTCGCGATGTCGGCCAAAGCCAGCGACTACCACAAGCGACTGTCCGACTTCATGACGGAATACGTGTTCCCGGCCGAGGCCGAATACGACAAATACCGCGACGAAGCCGGCCCCCACGACCACACGGTCCCGCCCGTCATCGAAGAACTCAAAGTCAAAGCCCGGGCGCAAGGGCTGTGGAACCTCTTCCTGCCGGCGGAGTCGGGCCTGACCAACTTGGAATACGCGCCGCTGGCCGAGATCACCGGCTGGAGCCTGGAGATCGCCCCCGAGGCGCTCAACTGCGCGGCGCCCGACACCGGCAACATGGAGACCCTGCACCTGTTCGCCACCGAGGAGCAACGCCAGCAATGGCTGGAGCCATTGCTGGCCGGCGAAATCCGCAGCGGCTTCTCGATGACCGAGCCCGCCGTCGCCAGCAGCGACGCCCGCAATATCGAGACCTCTATCGTCCGCGACGGCGGCGACTACGTGATCAACGGTCGCAAGTGGTGGACGTCGGGCGCGGCGGACCCCCGCTGCAAGATCCTGATCGTGATGGGTCGCACCAACCCCGAAGCGGCGAGCCACCAACAACAGTCGATGGTGCTGGTGCCCATCGATACGCCGGGTGTCACGGTGGTCCGCTCGACCAGCGTCTTCGGCTTCCAAGACCAGCCGGGACACTGCGAGATCATTTACGACAACGTCCGCGTACCCGTCACCAACCTGCTGGGCGAGGAGGGCGGCGGCTTCGCCATCGCGCAGGCACGGCTGGGGCCGGGCCGCATCCACCACTGCATGCGTGCCCTGGGCGGCTCGGAGCGAGCGCTGGCCCTCATGGTGGACCGGGCCTCCAAGCGGGTGGCGTTCGGCCGTCCGCTGGCCGACCAGGGCGTAGTGCGGGAGTCGATTGCCAAGTCCCGCAACGAGATCGACCAGGCCAGGCTGCTCTGCGAGAAGGCCGCATGGACCATCGACCAGCATGGCAACAAGGCCGCCCACACATTGGTTTCACAGATCAAGGCGGTCGCGCCGCAGGTGGCGTGCGACGTCATCGACCGCGCCATCCAGGTGCACGGGGCCGCGGGTGTCAGCGAGGACACCGCCCTGGCCCGCCTGTACGCCTGGCACCGAGCCATGCGGCTCTTCGACGGCCCCGACGAGGTGCACATGCGGACGATCGCCCGCGCCGAACTCGGCAAGGAAAAATCCGCGCTCGCCGCGGCGGTCACCACACATGCCTGAGGTCCTGCGAGAACTGTCCGGCGCGTGGAACTTTCGCGATGTCGCCGACGGGACGCCCGCGCTGCGGCCCGGGCGGCTGTTCCGCTCCGGTGAACTGAGCCGGCTCGACGACGCCGGGCGCGCAACGCTCCGCGAGTTGGGCATCACCGATGTCGCCGACTTGCGTGCGAACCAGGAAGTGGCCCGGCGTGGTCCGGGATTGGTTCCTGACGGCATCGAGATTCACCGGCTCCCCCTTCCCGACCTCGGCGACGATGAACCAAGCGACGAAGCGCCGCACGAACACGCATTCCGCCGCTTGTTCCAAGGCGACGCCAGCCAGTCCGACGAGTCCGTCAACGACGCCGCCGTCCGCCACATGATCGCGGAGTATCGGCAGTTTCCGACGCGCAACGGGGCCCAACGCGCTGTGCGGCAAGTCTTTTCGTTACTGGGAGCTGGGCGTCCGGTGCTCACGCACTGCTTCGCGGGCAAGGACCGCACCGGTTTCGTGATCGCTACGGTGCTCGAAGTGGTCGGCGTCGACCATGACACGATCGTCGCCGACTACCTGCGCAGCAACGCCGCGGTCCCCCAACTCCGTGACCACATCTCCGAGATGATCCAGCAGCGTTCCGACGTCGAGCTCACGCCGGAGGTGATGACGTTCACCGAGGCCCGCCTGTCCGACGGAGTGCTCGGCGTGCGGCCGGAGTACCTGGAGGCCGCACGCCACACCATCGACGTGGAATTCGGGTCGCTGGACGGCTACCTGCGCGACGCGGGCGTCAGCGAGGCTGACGTGGAACGCCTGCGCGGCGAGTTGCTCGCCTGACTCGCTGACCGCCCTGTCGCAACCAACTCACCCCAGCTTGAAGTCGGCCTGCTTTGCCGTGGACAGATCGGTGATCTCGTCCCACTGCGAGGCGATGTCCTCCACCGACGGCGGCTTGTCGTAGTTGACGCCCTGGTTCTGGAACAGCGCGACGCGCTGCACCTTGCCGCCACCGACCACGAAAACCGACGCGCTGTTGGGATTTTCCTCGGTGCACAGGTACGCGACCACCGGAGCGACGTACTCGGGCGTCAGTTTCTCCAGAACTTCCTTGGGAAGGATGTCTTCAGTCATCCGGGTCGCCGCGATCGGCGCGATCGCGTTGGCGTGGATGTTGTACTTCGCCCCCTCCAGCGCCAGGCTGTTGATCAATCCGACCAGGCCGAGTTTGGCCGCACCGTAGTTGGTTTGGCCGAAGTTGCCGAAGAGCCCGCTGGTGGAGGTGGCGACCACCACGCGGCCGTAGCTCTGCTCACGGAAATGCGGCCAGGCGGCGCGGATGACGTTGTAGCCACCATAGAGGTGCACCTTGAGCACGGCATCCCAGTTCTCGAAGGACATCTTGTGGAAGGTGCCGTCGCGCAGGATGCCGGCGTTGCTGACCACGCCGTGCACCGCGCCGAATTCGTCGAGCGCGGTTTTGATGATGTTCTCGCCGCCCTCGGGCTCGGCGACGCTGTCGTAGTTGGCGACAGCCCGTCCGCCGGCGTCCTTGATCTCCTTGACCACCTCGTCGGCCATGTTGTGGCCGGCGCCGGTGCCATCGCGCGAACCGCCGAGGTCGTTGACGACGACGCTGGCACCCTCCTTGGCAAGGGTCAGGGCGTACTCACGGCCGAGTCCGCCACCGGCTCCGGTGACGACGATGACGCGATCCTGCACTCCGGGCATAGGTTTCCTCTCTAACTATCAAAAACTCGGTCTGGCAACGCGTTCGATGAAGCCAGCTGTCAGAACATCCGGCGGGCCATCTTGAAAGCCCGCTCGGTGTACGGAGGGTAGATGAAGCTGGACAGGTCGGGCCGAGTGGGTTTGGTCAAGACCGACTTGCGGTGGCTGAACTCGTCGAAGCCCCACTTGCCGTGGTAGGCCCCCATTCCCGAGGCGCCGACGCCGCCGAACGGCAGCTTGGCCGTCGACACCTGGAAGGCGATGTGGTTGACCAGCATGCCGCCGGCCGGCACTTCCTTGATCACCCGCTCGCGGGTCTCCCGCCGCTTGGTGAACAGGTAGGCCGACAGTGGTTTGGGGCGTGAGTTCACGAAACGTATTGCCTCGTCCAGGTTTTTGACGGTGATCACCGGCAGGACCGGACCGAAGATCTCGTTCTGCATCAGCGGCCCGTCCGGGTCAGGGTCCACCACCACGGCGGGCTGGATGCGCAGGTTCGACGCGTCGCAAGCCCCACCGACGGTGACCTTGCCGTCGCCGCTGGACAGGTAACTACTGATCCGGTCGAATTGGCGCTGATTGACCACCCGCATGCCGTTCGGCTTGTCGGAGGTGAACTTGGTGATGGCAGCACCGATCTTGTCGACCAGTTCGTCGCGGATCGCTGCGTCCGCCAGCACGTAATCGGGTGCGACACAGGTCTGTCCGGCGTTGAGCAGTTTCATCCAGGCGATCCGCTTGGCCGCCACCTCGACGTCGGCGTCCGCCGCGACGATCACCGGGCTCTTGCCGCCGAGTTCCAGGGTGCACGGGGTCAGGTGCGGTGCCGCACCCTCGTAAACCTTGCGGCCGATCTCGGTGCCGCCGGTGAACAGCACGCGGTCCAGGCCCTGCGCGATGAGCTCCTGGCTCGTCGCGCCGTCACCCTCGACCACCGCGATGGCATCGTTGTCGAGATATTTCGGCACCAGGTCGGCCATCACGTGCGCCGACGCCGCGGCGATCTCCGAGGGCTTGAGGATGACGGCGTTCCCGGCGGCGATCGCGCCCACCGCCGGACCCAGCGTCAGGTAGAAGGGGTAGTTCCAGGCGCCGATGATAAGCACGGTGCCGTAGGGCTCGTACTCCACCCAGCCACGACCGGGCAGCTGCGGCATCTCCAGCAATCGATACTTGCGCCGCGTCCACTTGCGCACCCGCTTGGCCGCGTACTTGGCCTCACCGGCGGTGGTGGCGATATCGGCGATATAGGCCTCAAAGGGGCTGCGGTCCAGGTCTTCGGCGAGCGCCGCGGAGATCGCGGCCTCATTCTCCTCCATCAACTTCACCAGTTGCAGCAGCTGGCGTTTGCGCCATTCGATGTCACGGGTGCGTCCGGTGGCGAAGGTCTGACGAAGCCGGGCGACGGTGGCGGGGATATCGGCCGGTGCGGTCCCGTTCGTGGAGGCCGATGTCTTCGATGCAACCGATTCGGTGGTCATCATTGTCCTTCCCGAGCAGAGTCCCGCTGCGCGGCCGCCGCTCATCGGTGATAACCGCGATACTAACCATCCGGTTGGGAGACCAATAGGAAGGATCCTGCCAACCCCCGGTCTCGCCGGGCCAGATGGTTTCGACCCCTGGGGGCAAGGCGCCCACCAACCCGGTCAGTTCACTTCACGCAGGGGACGTCCGCCGCACTCATCTGGCTGAGGTCGGTCGGGGCCGGAGCACGGTCGCCGGTGCCGCTGGCGGCCACGGCACTCACCTGGCCGGACCCGGACGGGTCGGTCGTTGCGCCAGGGTGGGCGAGGTAGTCGCCGGCAGGAAACTGCGCCCCCACGGTCAGCCGCACCGTCCCGGGGGCCACGTCGTCGTTCGCCGTCGCCGGCACGTGCAGCTGGTCGGCCAGGAACTGGGCGCCCCGCTCGGCCCCGGGGCCGTATTCGATGACGCTGTCGTCGGTCGGGACCGCCGCGGTCGTGGCGCTGCCGCGGGTGAAACCGCGGGCGGCGAAGGCCTCCTCGACGGCGCCCGCAAGCCCGTCTCGTGACGTCGCGTTGACGACGTCCAGAATCGCGGGTTCGGCCAACGACCGCGGGGGCTGGGTGTTCGGTGCTGCGGCCTCGAGCGCGACGGGTGTGTCCGACATGAAGCGCTCGCTGACGATGCGCCGGATGGTCGGAAGATCGACCTGGTTGATGTCGGAACCGTTGGCGTCTTGGCCGAAGCCGGCGATCGGCAGGGTATACAGCGACAGCGGACGCTCGCTCAATCGCGAGGCCCGGGAGGCGAATTCCATGACGTCCAGCCCGTCGTCGACGGCGACGTTGTCGCGAGCGACCTCCAGCAGTTTGCGCAGCCCGCTCATGCTGGACAGCGCACCGCCGCCGCGAGCCGCCTTGACCAGCGACACCAGGAACGCCTGTTGTCGCCGCGTGCGGTCGAAATCGGTGAATGAGCCGTCGTTTTCGTCGCGCCGCTGCCGCACGAAGGCCATCGCTTCCGCGGCGTCGATGCGCTGCACTCCTTGGTGGAAGTCGGCACCCGAATAACTGTCCCGCGTATCGGCGTTGAGGCACACGGTGATCGGCTCGACGGCTTTGGCGATTTGAAAGAACGCACCCAGGGTGACCTCGACGAAATGGTCGACCGAAATCCCCAGAAAGTCTTTGACCGCGTTGATTTCGGCCTTACGGCCCGCTTCGCGGGCGGTTTGCTCGCGAGCCGTCAAGTTGTTGGCGCCCGTACCACTCGAATTCCCGGCCGCCTGCGAATTCAACGACTGCTGGTAGGCCAGGCCGTACGCCTGCTTGATCTTGCCGGCGCACACCGACCCCGGGCAGCCCGGTAACTCCGCGTAATCGTCGCGCGGGATCGATATCGCGGTGAGTGGCCCGTCGCCATCCGAAATATGCACGACGATAAGGACATTGGCGTTGTAGCCGCCCGAGCTTTCGTCACCGGCATGCAGCGCCTCATAGATCTCTTGGGGCAGCGGCTTGCCGTTCTGGTCCAGCCGGCTGTCCAGACCCATCAGCAAAATGTTCTGGCTGCCGTCCAGCGTCGTCGCCGCATTCGGTAGGGCGTGCGAAATGATGATCTTGCCCAGGGCTGTGTGATAACCCGTCCACCCCATCCCGGTGATCGCCATGACGAACGCCGAGGCGGTGGCGGCGACGAGGCGGCCTCTTCTCAGCACCCAGCGGTGCGACCGGTCGGATCCGCCGCTGCCCATAATGAGTGACCATTGTCCCGGATGACCAGGCGAATTCCGGGTAACCGCAGCCGCGAGCCAACGGTGAACCTACGGCGGGTCGGCGAGGACGGCTCCTTACGCGTACCTACGACGGGTGTCGCCGTCAGGAAGCGGTGTGTGCCCTTACAAGCGCTCGGCGACCACGAAGTCGGAGAACGCGTCCTTGTCATCGGCCAGCGCGACGTTGTCGTTCCAGCGGCCCAGCCTGCGCATCGCGGCGGTCGAGTGCTCGGCCGTCGCACGCCAGCCGTGTTCGTTGAGCCATTCTGTGACGTTTGCGCGGTGCTCGTCGCGATACATCAGCTCACCTACGTCGAGGGTCTGCTCCAAGCCGATCTCGTCGGCCACCTTCTTGAACCGTTCCCGCATCTGCTGGCGGCGCTCGTCGGCGTGATTGGGTGCGGTTTCCGCCGAGACACGACTTCCGGGCGGGCTCAGCTCGCCGATCAGGGTGAACAACCGGTCCTGGGCTTCGGCCAGTAGGTACATCAGCAGGCCCTCGGCCAGCCAGGCGGTGCGCTGGGTGGGGTCGAAGCCCGCAGCACGCAGCGCGGCGGGCCAGTCCTGGCGCAGATCGATGGCGACTTCGCGGCGCTCGGCCGAGGGCGTGGCCCCATTCTCCGCCAGCGTGGTCGACTTGTAGGCCAGCACGTCGGGCTGGTCGAGCTCGTAGACCGTGGTGCCGGCCGGCCAGTCCAACCGGTATGCGCGGGAGTCCAGCCCCGACGCCAGGATCACGATCTGGCGGATCCCGGCGGTGACGGCGTCGGTGAAGAACGTGTCGAAGAAGTGCGTCCGCACCGCCTGGTAGCCGCGCATGTGGTGCAGGTGCGCCGCGGACTCTTCGTCGAGGGCTTCGACCTTGGCCGCGATCTCCGGGTCGAGCATGGCCTCCCACAGCACGCCGGCACCGGAATTGCTGACCAGCAGCTTGGCGTAGGGGTCGCGGATGAGCGCGTCGGGACGTTCGGTCTCGACGGCGCGCGCCGCGGCCACCATCACCGCGGTGGTGCCGACGCTGCTCTTGATGTCCCAGGTGTCATCGTGGGTGCGCAGTGAACTCATACCGGTGCTCCTCGGTTCGATCCTTGGTCAGGCGGCGGGCTTGTCGAAACGGGCCCGCAGCAACGTGCTGCGCACCGCTTCGTCGGTCAGGTCGTCGGGTACTGGACGGCCCAGCCGGGCCATCTCGTCGAGGTTGCTCACGCTGTGCACGCGCCAGCCGTGTTCGGCCAGCCACGCCGCGGCGTCGGAACGGTCCGGCTCGTGGTAGGTCAGCGCCTGGACGTTGACATCCAAACCGAGCCGGTCCCGCATCCGCAGCCAGCGCTGAGAGTTGCTCCGCGAGTTCATGCCGAACATCTCGATCGCGATCTGACTGTCCGGTGAGCTGAGGGCGGTGACCATGTCGAACAGCCGGTCCTGGGCGTCGCTGGGCAGGTACGGCAGCAGGCCTTCGGCCAGCCATGCGGTGGGTTGGGTGCGGTCGAATCCGGCGGCGGTCAGGGCTGCGGGCCAATCGTCACGCAGGTCCACCGGGACGGGACGCCGGATAGCGGATGGCACGGCGCCGTGCTGCTGCAAGATGTCGGCCTTGTATTCCAGCACCTGCGGCTGGTCGATCTCATAGACCGTGGTGCCGGCCGACCAGTCCAACCGGTAAGCCCTGGAGTCGAGCCCGGCGGCCAGAATCACCACCTGGCGGATCCCTGCTGCGACGGCGTTCGCGAAGTACTCGTCGAAAAAGTGGGTGCGCACGGCCTGGTAGTCGATACCGCAGCGATGCGCGCGCTGTCCGTGCTCATCACCGTCGAGCCAGGCGAGATTGGGGTCGGCCAGCCGCGCCCATGCCGGACCGGCGGACGACACCAGCAGACGCGCGAAGTCGTCGCGGATCAGCGGATCGGGTCCGGCACTTTCGGCGGCACGTGACGCGGCGACGCCCAGTGCTGTGGCGCCGACGAGTTCGGTGATGGTCCAGCTGTCGCCGGCGGACCGTACGGAAGGCGGCAACGAGGCATCCAGGTCAGTCATGTCCCGACCATGGTACCGAATAAGTTAGTTAGCCTATACGCTTTGTGCGCAACTTCACTGCGCGCCGACGGGTGCTACGTGGTTGGCTTCTGGAACGCACCTTCCAGGAGCTGACGCATCACACCGACGATGGCCAGCAGGTTTTCCGGGCTCTCGATGTAGCCCGCATAGAGCCCGACCCCGCAGACCAGCACCAGCAGCGCCTCGGTCAATGCCGACGCCTCGACGCCGGCGATGATCTCGCCGCGCTCGATCGCGTCGTTGATGACACCCAGCAGGAAATTTCGGGCAATCCGGACGGAATCGGTGTCGCTTCCCACCAAATCCGGATGGCGCTGTGATTCCAGGACGGCCGTGACTAAAAACGCGGATCCGGCCGGATTCTTCGAATTGGCACTCGTCGCTTCGGCAATGAATGCCGTCAACTGTGCCGCAAGGGTCGTTTCGCGTTCTGCCTGTTTGATGCCGGCTCCGATGACGGATTCGTTGGTGTCCGCCAGAACTTCGCGATAAAGCGCCCGTTTGCTGGAGAAGTAATGGTTGATCGCGGGCCGGGTGAGATCCGCGCGCGCAGCGATGGCCTGAAACGTCGCGCCGTCGTAGCCGCGTTCGCTGAACACCAAACGTGCAGCTTGGATTATTCGCTGCCGGGTCTCGTCGGCCTTCGCGGCAGGCGGCCGTCCCGGTCTGCGAGTCCCCCGTGGAAGCATTGCTAAAGTGTGCCACCGCCGTGGTGCGGCATTAGCGCATTTGGTGGAATGCTGCCAAACTTTCCGGCCTGGTAGTCCTCGAGCGCCTCGATCAATTCCGCCCGACTGTTCATTACGAAAGGGCCGTAGTGGAATACCGGCTCGCGAATCGGCTGCCCGCCCAGAAGTAGCAAATCAATGGCTCCCGGCGTCGTGTCCGAAGGCCGGACCTGCCGGGTTCCCACGGTGATCCGATCGCCGGGCCCCAGAACCGCTAACTGTCCCTGGTGGATCGGATGGGCGACCGGGCCGACGTAACCGCTGCCGGACAACACATAGACCAGGGCATTGAAGTCGCGCCGCCACCCAATGTTGAGCTGTGCCCCGTTCTCGATCGTCGCGTGCGCGAGGGTGATCGGCGTGTGAGTGATGCCGGGGCCCCGATGGCCGTCGACGTTGCCGGCGATGACGCGAATCAGCGCTCCACCGTCGTCGGAAGCGAGCAAGGCGACGTCGCCGCCTTCGATCGACTGATACCGCGGTGGCGCGAACTTGTCTTTCTTCGGCAGGTTCACCCAGAGCTGGACGCCGTGGAAGAGCCCGCCGCCCTCGACCAGCTCGGCCGGTGGCGTCTCGATGTGCAAGATGCCCGAGCCGGCCGTCATCCATTGCGTTGCACCGTCGGCGATCAGGCCGCCACCGCCATGGGAATCCTGGTGGGCAAACTTCCCGTCGAGCATGTAGGTCACGGTTTCGAAGCCGCGGTGCGGATGCCAGCCGGTGCCCCGCGGTTCGCCCGGCTCATATTCGACCTCGCCCATCTGGTCCATGTGCACGAACGGATCGAGCGCGACCGCGCTGACTCCCGCGAAGGCGCGCACGACGGGAAAGCCCTCGCCCTCGTAGCCACGAGGGCCGGTGGTGATCGATCGGACCGGGCGCTCGGTGTCGGCGGGGCCGGGACCGCTGACCCTTGGCAACGTCAGCGTGTTAGCCGTGACTGCAGGCATCTGGCCTCCTGGTGAAGTAGCTGCCTATATAACCGGACTATGGTCCACTTATTCCCCGAGGGCCGGGTCGCTCACGTCGACGAAACGCATTCGCCCCGGCATGAAGGTGCCGGGGCGAAGGTGCGTAGTTACGCGGAACGGATTTTCTAGGATTTGCCACGTGCGCTGCTCGCGGCATCCTTCTCGGTGCTCTTACCCTTGTGCGCCAGTTCTCCGCCGGCGCTTTCCAGGTGCGCCCGGACGAACCATTGGAACTTCTCCAACTGCCCCGCCTGGCCGATCAGCAGGTCCTGGGTCACCTGGTCGAGTTCCTCTGTCTCGTCGATGTATTGGCGGATGTCCTCGATGACGCCGGTGTAGACGAGATCCAGGGCGGCCAGGTGCGCCTGTACCGTGTCCCGGCCCACCGAGTAGTCGTCCCACGACCGGTCCTTGATGATGGCGCCGGGCGTTCCCTGCGGTGAAGCGCCAAGCGCCGCAATACGTTCGGCAACATCGTCGGCAAACCCACGCACCGCGTCCACTTGCGGGTCGATCATCTCGTGCACGCCGATGAAGTTCGGGCCAACCACGTTCCAGTGAATGTGCTTCAGCGTCAGGTGAAGATCGTTGTAGGTGCTCAGTTGCTTTTGCAGCAGTTCGGTGAGCCGTGCCGCCTGCTTATCGGTCAATCCCGGAATAGTGAACTGAGTCATCGCTTATTCCCTAGCTTCCTTTCATGGTTCGCACACAATTACTTGCACTGGTGGGTACCCGATGACCACGCTGAAAAACGCGACGCATCAAAGCGAGCGAATTTGCTGTACCGGCAACCGCGGGCCGCGGCGGGGTTCGTAGGCCAGTCCGCTGGCTTCGAGCAACCGGACCACGCGCTGGCGGTGGGGTCTCATCGGCGCGAGCAGTTCGAGCATGCCCGCGTCATCGACGGGCCGGCCCAGCAATGTCCAACCGATCATCTTGGGAATGTGATAGTCGCCCACCGACACGGCGTCGGCGTCGCCGAAGGCGCGTTGCGCGGTCTCCGCGGCGGTCCACTCCCCGACCCCCGGCAGCGACATCAACGCCTCACGTGCCCGCCCCGTCGGCCACGACACCAACCGTTCCAGCGAAGAAGCCCGCCGCGCACAGCTCACCACGGCCTGCGCCCGCCGCGGGTCGACATTGGCGCGATGAAACTCCCACGACGGGATGTGTCGCCATACCTGCGCCGGCGGCATGACGCGCATTCCCTCCGGCGCCGGCCCCGGGGCGGGTGTGCCGTACTTCGTCACCAGCAGCCGCCACGAGCGAAACGCATCGGCTCCGGGCACCCGCTGCTCGATGATCGCCGGGATCAGAGCCTCCAGCACCAGCCCGGTGCGGCCGAGGCGCAAGTGCGGAACCCGTTGGTACGCGGCCGCAATTGTCGGATGTTGCGGCACGAAGTCCGAGTCGTCGTCCTCGAGACCCAGCATGGCAGGCAGCGTTTCGATGAACTCCTGTGCGCCGCTGCCCCACGCCACACCCTGCACGGCATTGGTGGCGATGCGGCTGATCCGGGCCGTGACGGACCCGCTGGGCAGCAGGCTGGTGCGCCAGATCGAGCCGTCACCGGGAGCCCGGAAGCACGGATCGCCGCGGCCGCGGCGAAGGGGCGCCAACGTGTGCCCGAAGCTGACGGCCCCGGGAAAAACGACCGTGCGCGCGCTCTTCACCTGATGAGTCTCCGATTGATCTGATTGACCGTGAACTGCGGGCCAAGTCAATATTGCGTTGTGATGACGCCGTTCGATGACCCGCAGGGCGAACTGGCTTGGATGTTCCTGCAGACCGTAAGCGATGACGGGGATCTGGACGAGGGCTTCGCGCTGCTCAGTGACGACTTCACCTACTGGACCCTCTACACGCGCACTTCCTGCGACAAGGCCACGTTTCGGCGGGCCGTCGAGCGACGCAAGCAAAACCTCGAGCTGACCATCGACTTGGTGCGCTGCGTCAACGAGGGAGAGACCGTGGTGGTGGAGGCGCAAGCCACCGGCACCACCTCTAACGGCCTCGAATTCGATAGCCCGTTCGTATGCATCTTCGACACCCGCGACGGGCTGATCATCTCCATGCGTCTGTACAGCGACACCCGCGCGGTCGAAAATGCCCTTCCCGGGTGGATCCCTTACTGAGTAAAGACGCTGATGTCGGCCTTGGTCGGGTAGAACGCCACATGCCCGGCGATCGCCGCGACGGCCGGATACGGCTGCTCGTACGTCCAGATCACATCGTCGACGGTGTCACCGGCCGAAGTGGTCACGCTGTAGTAGCTCGCGTGGCCCTTGAAGGGACAGTAGGTGCTGGTCTCCGTCCGGCTGAGCCGATCCTGCACCACGTCGGCGAACGGAATGTATTGCACTGCAGGCAAAGTAGCTTCGCGTAGTTCCAATGCCGCGGTGGTGTCGGCGACGAGCTCGCCATTGACGTGCACCTGCACCCGTCCCTTGGTCGGCTCGATGGTGATCGGGTGTCCCGCGCTGGGTTCCTTGATTTCCGGGTGGGCCATGGTGGTTTCTCCTTAGACGAAGTTGTTTGGTTCAACGCGCGTCCGTGGTCAGGGCTTCCCGTCCGGCGGACCGAATGCGTAGCGGTGGTATTGCGACATGTTCGCAACCGCCCGGAACTGCGACATGATCTTGCCCAAGACCCGCGATGAGCGGGGCAACTGCGCGAAGGTATCCGACTCGAACCATCGTTCCCAGGCCAAAAGCCGCACCGTCGGCACGGCTTCGACGATGTCGTCGGGCCCGTTGATCGCCCAATGCAGCGTGGATCCCGACCGTCGCACCACTGTGTTCAGCCATTGCGACTTGATCCCGAGCCAGTTGAACGCGTCGAACTGCAGCTCACCTGAACCGAACCGGTCAACCACCCGGCGCAGTAGCGCGGTTCCGTCCTGCTCGGTGAGATACATCGTCAGCCCCTCCGCGATCATCAGCGTGGGACGGTCGGCCGGGATTTCGGCCAGCCACGCCGGGTCAATTACCGAGGCGGCAACGAGGCGATAGTGATCGCCGCCCGGGTAAAGCTGGGAGCGCAGCGCTATGACCTCGGGGTAATCGACGTCGTACCACTGGACGTCCGGGCCTGGCTGCAAGCGAAAAAAGCGGCTGTCCAGCCCGCAGCCCAGGTGCAGAACGATCGAACACGGATGCGCGGCAAGGAATTTGCGCGTCCAGTGGTCGAAGTGCGCCGACCGGGTGGTCACCGACGGCGCGCGCCGCGCGGTGATGGTCGTTCTCTTCCAGTCGTAGTCGATGCGCTCGACGATCTCCTTCGCGTACCGATCGCCCAGGATCGGTTTCGGGAAGTCGGCGTCCAGCGCCTTCGCGTAGAACGTCGCCAGCATGGTCTGGGGCGCTCCGCTGAGATCGACGGGCACTCGCGCGGTCGTCACACCGCCCGAGGCTAGTCCTACGCCGATCGCCGCGCAGCGTCCTGAACGGCGGTCGGCGTGGTGTTCAGCGCGGAGTTGCGCTCCTACCTTTGGCATCTCGCATCGCCGCCCAGAACCGGGCCGCCTCGCGGATGGACTCCTCGACCGGCCGCGGCTGCCAGCCCAATTCGCGCACGGCCTTGCTGTGGTCGACGGGCGCTTCGGCACGCATCATGCGCACCGAGGCGAGGCTGAGCTCGGCGTCCTTGCCGGTGAAGCGGGCCCGCAGGTCACTCAGCGCGCCAAGCGCATACAGCATCGGGACGGAGATGGAGCGTCGCGGCGCGGGCACGCCCGCCTCGTCGGCCGCGATCCGGACCACCTCTTTCAAGGCGATCATCCGCTCGGAAATCAGGTATCGCTCGCCGATGCGCCCGTGTTCGGAGGCCAGGATCATGGCCCGGGCCGCGTCGGTGACGCCGACGACTTCCAGCTCGATGCCCTCCATCGTGAAGGGCAGCTTGCCGAACACCGCGCCGGCGATGAACGCACCGTGCGGGGTGCGGCCCCAATCGCCGCTGCCGTATGTCGTCGACACGCACATCGCCACCGCGGGCAGCGCGGCCTCGGCCACATACCGCATCACCAGGTTCTCGGCCTGAACTCGGGATCGGACGTAGTCCGATACCCCGCGGGTGCCGACGGCGTCCGCTTCGGTCGCGACGTGTCCGCGACGCCGCCCGACGGTCGCGTACGTGCTGGTGAAGACGAACCGGCGCAGCCCGGATTGCGCAACGGCCACGTCGAGAACGTTGCGCAGCCCTTCGACGTTGGTGCGAAACAGCGGCGAGGTGTCGCGCAGCCAGGCACGGGTATCGACGACGCAGTAGTAGACGTCGTCGACACCGTCCATCGCCTCCTGCAGCACGGCGGTATCGAACACGTCGCCGTGAAACCGGGTCAGCGCAAGGTCATCGATGGCACGGGTGTTGGCGTTCGGCCGCACCATCGCCCGGACTTGCGCACCGTCGGCGACGAGCTGTCGGGTCACGTGCGAACCCAGAAAGCCGTTGGCGCCGATGACGAGTTTGGGCTTGCTGCTCACTGGGTCCCTCCGTACTGCGCCATGAATTGCGAGCCGGCCTCGTCGAGGGTGCCCAGCTCCTGGGCCTTGCGGCACCACTTCAGCGTGGCCTGCACGAAGCGCAGCGGGTTGTAGATGTCTTCCTGCTGACGCCACAGGCCATCGCCGGCGTAGGTGATGATCGAAATGTTCGTCGCGCCGATGACAGTGCCGTCGCCCGGATCGCGCATCGGGTTGTCGAGTTCCATGATGATGCGCCCCGTGGCCTCGTCGATCACCGACCACAGCGACGGGAACGCGACCATGTGGCTGCCGGGAAAACTGCCCATCGTCCGGCTGATCCACTCGCGGACCTCATCGCGACCATGCATGGTGCCCGCCGCGTGTTCGATGTACACGACGTCGGGTGTGTAGTGCTGGACCCACGCGTCCCAGTCGTGCGATCGCGCCGCCGCATCGACCGTCGCTTCGAACTTCTCGAAGGCGGCAGCCAGTTCGCTACGAGAGAATTTCGGCGTGCTCATGATTTCGCGGCACCGTTGCAGCTCATCGGCGGAGTGTAGCCTGGCTTTTGTTCCTGCCCGAGTGCTGGCCGGTTATGGAGGACGAACGATGACCAACCAGAAAGCGATTCTCGCCGGCGGCTGCTTTTGGGGGATGCAGGAATTGATCCGTAAGCAGCCGGGCGTGGTTTCGACCCGGGTCGGTTACACCGGCGGTGACGTGCCCAACGCGACCTACCGGAACCACGGCACCCACGCGGAGGCCATCGAGATCGTCTATGACCCGGCCGTCACCGACTACCGCAGGTTGCTGGAGTTCTTCTTCCAGATCCACGATCCGACAACGAAAGACCGGCAGGGCAACGACCGGGGTGCCAGCTACCGGTCGGCCATCTTCTATCTCGACGAGGACCAGAAGCGAGTCGCGCTGGACACCATCGCTGACGTCGAGGCGTCCGGGCTGTGGCCCGGCAAGGTGGTGACCGAGGTCAGCCCCGCCGGCGACTTCTGGGAAGCCGAGCCCGAACACCAGGACTACCTGCAGCACTATCCCAACGGGTACACCTGCCACTTCATCCGCCCGGGCTGGAAACTGCCGCGCCGGGCAACCGCGGGCCAGTAGCGACGCCGGGCTCCTCCCGGGTCCAGGCCCGCGCCGAATTCAGCGCTGGCGCACCACTATCCGGCCGCCGTCCTTCGGGGTGAACGCGACCCCACGGCAATGCCAGTGCTCGTCGGGCGCGTCCGTCGTCTCAATGGTCAAGCGGCGCAACACTGTCCGAAGCACGACGTCCATTTCCATGTTGGCAAACGCCGCTCCTACACAGCGGCGCGTCCCGCCACCGAACGGGATCCACGACAACGCCGACGGCTTGGTCCCGATGAAGCGTTGCGGGTCGAAACGGTCGGGATCGGGGAACACGTCGGGGTTGCTGTGAATCTGCCCGATTCCGACGATGATGGTATCGCCCCGCGGGATCACCCACTCGCCAAGGCGGAACGTCTCGGGGTAGACGTGGCGACCCGCGAGATCGATCACCGTCCTGGCTCGCTGGACCTCCAAGATCGTGGCCTGACGCAGCTCACCGCCGCCGTCGTCGGCCTCTTCGACGAGCGCCTTCAGCAGGTCGGGGTGCCGGCTTATCCGCTCGAACGCCCAGCCCAGCGTGGATGCGGTGGTTTCGTGTCCGGCCGCCAGCAGCGTGAGCAGCTCATCGCCAATGTCCTTGCGCGACATGGCCGAACCATCTTCGTAGGTGGTACGCAGCAGCATCGCCAGGACGTCGGTCCGCTCGGCGAAGTGCGAATCGGCCCGCTCGTCATCGATCAACCTGTCGACGACGTTGTCGTACCGGCGTCGCCATTCGGCCAGTCGGCCCCACGGGCTGTACCGACCGAACTGGCGTTTGGGCATCGGCACCGACGCCAATCGCGAGCCCAGGGTGACCCACGGCGGGATGAGCCGGCGCAGCTCGTCGAGCTCGGCGCCTTCTGCGCCGAAAACCGCGCGCAAAATGGCGTTCAGCGTGATTCGCATCATCGGCGGCAGCGTCGCGAAAGGGCTGCCGTGCGGCCAGTCGGCGATCTCGCGCAGTGTCTCTTCTTCGATGATGCTTTCGTACTTCTTCATGCTCTTGCCGTGGAACGGCGGGGCCAACAGCCGACGCCGTTGGCGATGTTCGTCGCCCTCGAGCGCGAACACGGAGCCGGTGCCGAACAGCCTGCTTAGATTGGGCTGAATGTTGCCGAGTTCGTCGGGGCTGGTCGTGAAGATCTGCTTGGCCAGCTGCGGGTCACCAATGGCGATGACGCGCCCGTACATCGGCAGGTTGAGCGTGAACGCGTCGCCGTGGCGGCGCGCCAGTCGCTGGATCATCCAGCGCCGCGACATCGAAAATCCAAGGCCCTGAAGCAACTTGGGGATTCGGACCGCCGGAGGCAGCTTGATTGCGGCCGGCGGGGCGGCGACTTGGTGGCTCATGGCGATGACGTCTCCCAATATCTGCCCCGGCACCGGGGTGGTACGGCGATGTACCGCAACATCTCCCTGTACGGTACTCTGATGTACCAAGCCTGACAAGGCGCCGCGTTCGTCGAAAGGGGGCGCCCGCGTGACACCAGCGGTGACGGCGGCTGCCGCCGATGCGGTTGCGGGCGACGCACCCGCCGAGCCGGATCCGTTTCGGCAACGGCTGCTTGACGGTCTGGCCACCTCGATCACCGAGCGCGGCTACCGCGCCAGCACGGTTGCCGACGTGGTCCGCCACGCACGCACGTCCAAACGCACGTTCTACGACCACTTCGCCGGCAAGGAAGAGTGTTTCCTGGAATTGCTGGCCGTGGACATCGAGAATCTCGGCGAGAAGATCGTGGCATCCGTCGATCCCGAGGCCGATTGGCACGTGCAGATCCGCCAGGCGGTCGAGGCCTACGTCGGCTCTATCGAGGCGCGGCCGGCCATCACGTTGAGCTGGATCCGTGAACTGCCGTCGCTGGGGGCTGCCGCTCGGCCGGTGCAACGCCGCGGATTGCAGTTGTTGACCAGCCTGCTGATCGACCTCAGCGCCAGTCCGGGGTTCCGCCGCGCAAAGCTGCCCCCGCTGACCGCGTCATTGGCCGTGATCCTGCTGGGCGGCCTGCGTGAGCTCACCGCACTTGCGGTCGAAGACGGAAAGCCGGTCCGAGAAATCGTGGAGCCGGCCGTGGATGCATCCGTAGCCCTGCTCGGTCCGCGGCATTAGAATCGTCCGTCCGCGTAACTGAAAGTGTGCCAAGCCATTCCGGCCCCGGTCCGACGGGGCTAAGCTCACCGCAGACCCCACCCGTCCAACATGGAGGATCCTGCGATGCGGCTCTCGACCCGAAACCAGCTCAGGGGAACCATCACCGAGGTCGAACTCGGCACTGTGATGGCCGTTGTGCGGGTGACGCTCGACGGTGGCGATCAGGTCATCACGTCGTCGGTCACCAAGGACGCCGCGACCGAGCTCGGACTCAAGGTCGGGCAGCCGGCCACCGTGTTCATCAAATCGACAGAAGTCACCATCGGGGTCGACTAGCTCACAGTTTCATAAACGCGCGCAATCGATCCAACACCAAGTCTGGTCGCTGGGCGACGATCCAGTGCCCGACGCCGTCGACCAGCTCTACTTTGAAATCGCTTATGTGGTCGGCATATCCGTCCAACAGCCGTGGAGTGATCACCGGATCATCAGTACCGCTGAGCCAGCGGACCGGTACATCGACTCGAAGATCGTTGTACTCACCACCCAGCCAGCTGCGCATCTCCGTCGTCTGGAAGCTGCGATACCACCGTGATCCGGCCTCCGCGTGGCCCGGCTGGCGCATGCACTCGCTGTACAACCGGGCGCTGTCCTCGGGCAGCGAAAACTCGCCGCCGACCCACGAACCCAGCATCCGCAGGAACCGCCAGTTGGGATCGCTGAGCACGCGAGGTCCCACGACGGGCAGCAACATCGGAACCTGATACCAGAACCGCCAGAGGTCGCGGATCGCCGCCAAATCGAATTTCGCCCACGGCGCCACCGTGTTCAGCCCGAAAAAGCCGGTCACCTTCTCCGGATGGCGCAGCATCATGATGAAGGCGACCGGCCCGCCCCAGTCGTGGGCGACGAGCTTCACCTTCGCGATACCCAAGTTGTCCAGCACGCCCGCAAGGTCCTCGGCCATCTCCGCTTTCAGATACCGCGAGCGGGGCGCCGAACTCCAGCCCGCGCCCCGCAGGTCGGGACACAACACGCGGTACCCGTCGGCGGCCAGCGGACCGATCAGTTCGTGCCACTCCCACCAGTTCTCCGGGAAGCCGTGCACCAGCATGACGGGCGGTCCGTCGGCCGGACCGGCGTCCGCGACATGGATCGTGACGTCGCTTCCCAGCTCGATATACCTGTGTTCGACACCGTCCAGCGCGGGCATTGTGACCATGAGTTGAGAAGTTAGCGCACTGCGCTTATTTGAGGAACCGCTCGACATACGGCGCGAAGCGCTCGCGCAGGTTGGCCTCGTCCAACCCGAACATCTCATAGGACGTTTCGACATTGCCCAGTCGTCCGCGCCGGTGGCCCGCGAGGTAGGCGCCGACTGCCGCGCGTGCCTCGTCGGTGAATGGTTCGTCGGCCAGCGCGTATACCCGTTGGGCCACGCCGAGTTCGTCGGCCATGAAGTCGTCGAAGCGGACGTCGATCGAGCGGTCCGGTCCGATGGTGTCGCGGTCGCGGATGAGTGCGGTGAGCATCTGATCGAGGCGGTCGATCCAAGAGCCGGCGATCTGCCGCACCGGCACCCGCGAGCGGTGCATGCGGGCGGAGTAGGTGATCATCGCGATCATCGACAGGGCAACCGGTACGGGATCGCGGTGGGTGAACACCAGGATGCTGTCCGGGAACACCCGATCCAGGACGGGCACCTGCTCGAGGTGCTGGGGCGACTTGAGCAGCCAGCGCCGTCCGCCGCGCAGATACTGCATCGCCCGCAGTTGGGTGGCCAGGTATTCGTAGTGCGGCGTCTGATCATGAGCCTGGTAGTAGGCGCGCCAGCGGGGCACCTCGGCGAGTGTCTCCAGCAGCATCGTCGACACGTCATTGGCCAACAACTGGATCTCTTCGTGGACGTGGTCGGTGGTCATCTCGTGCATGAGCGCGAAATGGGGCATCACCATGTTGATCACCCCGACCGCGACATCCATCCGGGTTCGCCGCGGATCCGGCTCAACGCCAACTTCATTCGGCATCGGGAACGGTTCGTTGCTTTCCCAGTACGGCATGGTGCGAAAGGTCGGCGGCGCTGCCAGCATGTTGTGCAGGTGTGTGGTACCGGTGCGGGGCAGCCCCGCAATCACCACGGGCGAGCGTAATTCGATTTCGTTGATCTCGGGATGGCGACGCAGCAGGTCTGTCAAGAGCAGCCGGTTCTTGAGCACCTGCAGCAGTTGGCCGTAGAAGTTCACCACCCCGGCGTCGTGCAGGCCGTCGATCTCGCGCAGCGCGGCGAGATACACCTCGAGGCGTTCGCGGTAATCGTTCGGACCGAAATCGTGCAGACCGGTCTCGGCGCTGGCCCTGGCGTGCAGCGCGCCGGCATCCAGCGGGCACTGCGGCGCCATCGTGGCCATCATGTCCAGAACCTGCTGGCCCTCGACGCTGAACCTGGGCGAGGCGAGGTCGTCAAGGCGAACGTTCACGGCCACTTATGTTACTCTGAGTTTCGTAATGGTAGTGGATTTTGGCAGACCCCGTGATCCCCGCATCGACGCCGCGGTGCTTAGCGCGACGGTTGAACTGCTGGCCGAGACCGGTTACCCCGGCTTGTTGGTCTCCGCCATCGCCGAGCGCGCGGGCACCAGCAAGCCCGCCATTTATCGCCGCTGGCCCAGCAAGGCCCACCTGGTGCACGAGGCGGTGTTTCCGATCGGCGCCGGTACCGCTATTCCAGATAGTGGGTCTACTCCCGATGGTCTGCGTGAGATGGTCCGCCGCACAATGGCTTTCCTCAGCACGCCGGCCGCCAGAGCGGCGCTGCCGGGTCTGGTCGGCGAGATGGCCGCGGATCCGACGCTGCATTCGGCGCTGCTGGAGCGCTTCGCCGGCGTTCTCGGCGGAGGTCTCGCCGACTGGCTCGCGGCGGCCGCGGCGCGCGGTGAGGTGCGGCCGGACGTGACCGCCGCCGAATTGGCCGAGACCATCGCCGGCATCACGCTGGTGGCCCTGCTAACCCGCGCCACCGAACTCGATGATGCCTGGGTCGATCGCACCACCAGGTTGCTCCTGAAAGGAATCGGCGCATGACGCACCAATCGACGGACGCGTGGCAGGAACTGCTGAAAACGCTCGGCGAACTGGACCACTCGTTCCTCGAGGGTGACCGTGCCGTCACCGACGACCGGCACATCGCCGACGGCTACCGCATGCTGGCCGCCACCCTGGGCGTCGCCCTGGACACCTATCTGTTTCCCGAGCCGGGTCGACCGCAATTCGTCGCGGTGAACACGCCGTCGCGCCGCGACCGTCGCTGGGGCGGGGACAACACCGACGCCTACTACTTCATCTGCCCGGTCGATCCCGGTCGCCGGTACCGCATCAGCGGGAATAAGGGTGACAGCGTCTACTTTTCGGTGACGGCGTACAACGAGCCATCGCCCGGGGCGTGGTCCGATCGGGTGGTCGCGATCGTCCGCGACACCGACCTCGACATCGACGCCGGCGGCAACTTCACGTTCGAATTTCCCGCGACGCCGGGCGCGGCTGTGCTGATGACCCGCGACTATCAGGCTGATCCCCTGACGGGCCGCCCGGTGACGTGGCACATCACGGCGCTCGAGGAGCCCGACCCGATCCGGCACGGCGACGCCGAGACCGCGGCGAGTCTGCGCGCCGCCGCGACCTGGTTGCGGACCATGTTCGCCATCGTCCCGCTGGCCGTTGGGAACCGCGTTGATGAGCGGCACGCGCTGGGGCACGAAACCGACCATGCCGCAAACGCATTCGCCGATCCCTATCAGGTGCCCGACGCCAACTTCGGCTGGTCGGCACGCGACGCCTGTTACTCCTATGGCAGCTTCGTGCTCGACCAGGACGAGGCGCTGGTCATCACCCACCGGCCGCCGCCATGCCGGTTCTGGAACCTGGTGGTGTGGAACCAGTTCATGGCGACCTTCGGCGCGCAGGATGCCCGCTGCTCCCTCAACGGCCACAGTGCCGTCGTCAACAGCGACGGCTCCGTGACGGTCGTGTTGTCCAACGACAAGACGACACATCCGAATTCGCTTACCACGCTGGGCTATCCGCGTGGGAACCTGGCGTTTCGGTGGTTCCTCGCCGACGGCGTGCCCCAGCGGCCCGAGGTGAAACTCCTCAAGGCGGCCGACGCCCCTACCGAGGTGAGCTGAGCAGTCCCCACTTGCGCCGGTGTGGTCCTATGGGCGCGAGACGCCTTGAATCGTCCATACGGCCCACGGTCGTGATTCAGCCGATATCTCGCACCAACTCGATGGCCGGACCGCGGGGATTAGGCGGCGATCAGCTCGGGCTCGGGGGTCTGCTCGGCGATGGATTTGCGCGCCCACGAGTCGGGGAAGGTCAGCCGGACGATCTTGCGGACGACGGTGCCGAACTGGCGCAGCAGCGGACCACGGTTGTAGGGGATGCCGTAGCGTTCGCAGATCTCCTGCACCTCGGGCGCGATCTCGGAGTAACGACGGGCCGGCATGTCAGGGAACAGGTGGTGCTCGATCTGGTGCGACAAGTTGCCGGACAACAGATGAAAGAACTTGCCGCCGGTGAGGTTTGCCGAGCCGAGGACTTGGCGGAAGTACCACATGCCGCGTGACTCGTCCCTGGTTTCTTCGACGGTGAATTCCTGGGTTCCGTCCGGGAAGTGGCCGCAGAAGATGATCATGTACGACCACACATTGCGCATCAGGTTTGCGGTGAGGTTACCGGCGAGGACGAACGGCGCAAAGGGACCGGCCAGCAGCGGGAAGGCGACGTAGTCCTTGAGGGTCTGCCGACGGGTCTTTTTCCAGATGGCCCGGAGGACATCGCGCTTGTCCTCGAGCCGGATCTCGCCGGAGCGAATGCGCTCGGTTTCCAGTTCGTGCAGTGCGACGCCGTACTGGAACAAGACCATCAGCAGGAAGGCGTAGACCGGGTTGCCCAGGAAGTACGGCTGCCACCGCTGATCTTCGCTCATCCGCAGAATCCCGTAACCGATGTCACGGTCCATCCCCACGATGTTGGTGTGGGTGTGGTGCATGTAATTGTGCGAATGCCGCCATTGATCGGCCGGGCATGCCGTGTCCCACTCGAAGGTGCGACCGGAGATCGCCGGGTCGCGCATCCAGTCGTACTGGCCATGCATGATGTTGTGGCCGATCTCCATGTTGTCCATGATCTTCGACAGGCCCAGCATCGTGGTGCCCGCCAGCCACGCCGGCGGCAGGAACCCGGCGAACAGCAGCGCCCGGCCACCGACTTCCAGCGCACGCTGCGTCTTGATGACGCGGCGGATGTAGTCGGCGTCCTGTTCGCCGAGCTCTGCCATCACGCGTTCCTTGATGGCGTCGAGTTCACGGCCGAATGCGTCGGCCTGTTCGCGTGTCAGGATGATTTTGTCGTTCGACATTGGTTGTCCTCCAAGCGTTTCGTGATGGCTTTTTAAAGCGACAGGTCGACGTCACCGACCGGAACGGACACGCAGATCTGCACGTCCTCGTCGGGAGCGGTCGAGACCGCGCCGGTAACCAGGTTGCGCACGGTGCCGGTCGTCTTGCGGCGCGTGCAGGTGTGGCAGATGCCCATCCGGCATCCATTTTCGGGTGACAGGCCCGCAGATTCGGCCTGTTCCAACAGCGAGCGCCCGTCGTCGACGATGTCAACACCACTGTCGGAGAACGTGACTCGTCCCCCCGACGGTTTCTCCGGCGGCTCGAAAACCGGTGGCACGAAGCTCTCGGTGGACACGTTGTCACACTGCGATCGGACCGCCTCGACCAGAGGCGTTGGCCCGCAGACGAATACCGCATCGGGTGATGGCATCGCGGCGGCCAGGTGCTCTGGGCCGAACCGCCCGGTGAGGTCGCCGTCGTGTGATCGGGTATAGCCGTGCAGCACCCGCACCGACGACATGGCGGCCAATTCGTTGCGGTAGCACGCCTCGGCCGGCGTGCGAGCGTAGTGGATGAAGGCGATCTCGCCCGAATGCCCCTCGGCGAGCAGGGTTCGCACCATCGCCATCACGGGAGTGATGCCGCTACCCCCGGAGATGAAGAGGATGCGCTGCGGGCGCTGTGGTCCACGCGCCGGCAGCGTGAAGTCGCCGCCGGTGCCCGTCAAACCCACCACCATGCCGCGGTGCGCGTGTTCGTACAGATAGTTCGAGACCAGGCCGCCCTCGTGCCGACCGATGGTCAACTCGAGGTTGGGCGTCCCTTCGGCATTGGCGGGCGAATAGCAGCGGGTGTGCCGGCGGCCGTCGATTTCGACGGTGAGGTTGACGTACTGGCCGGCCTTCGGCGGGTGAGCGGACAGGAAGGTGTCGTTGGGGGTCAGGGTCAGGGTGACACTGCGCGGCGTCGTCCGGCGCACGTCGGTCACTTTGGCGCGAGCTTCGCCCAGCGTCCAGGTCGGCGCCACCAGTTCGGTGTACCGATCGACGCCGTGCGGACCGGTCAGCAGGTCTAACAGCTCTGAACCCAAGACGCGCTGCCGTAGGGTCCGCGCGAAAGCGCGGCCAGAAGTCTGAGCGGTTTGAGTGAACATATGTACACCGTGCAACCCCGGCGCCCGTGCAGTCAAGGGTTTAATGCCTGGCTGTGGTAGGGTTCACACAGTGAACAGCCGTACTCCTAGCTCACGCGGGCGCGGCTCAAGCCGCGAGCGCTCGCGCGACAGCCAGTCGCGGGAGGAACGCAAGGAGGCGACTCGCCGGGCCATCATCGCCGCGGCCCTCAAGCTGCTGCAAGACCGCAGCTTCTCCAGCCTGAGTCTGCGCGAGGTGACCCGTGAGGTCGGCATCGTTCCGGCGGCGTTCTACCGGCATTTCGATTCGATGGAAGCCCTGGGCCTCGTCTTGATCGACGAATCGTTCCGGAGCTTGCGCGACACCCTGCGCGATGCGCGTGCCGGCAAGCTCGACCCGAACCGTGTGATCGAGTCCTCCGTCGAGATCCTGGTCGCCAGCGTTGCCGACAGGCGCGAACACTGGCGGCTCATCGGCAGGGAGCGCAACAGCGGCCTGTCGGTGCTGCGGTACGCGATTCGCACCGAGATCCGGTTGATCACGTCCGAACTGGCCACCGACCTGGCGCGATTCCCCGGGCTGAACAAGTGGACCACCGAGGATCTCAACGTGCTGGCCACCCTGTTCGTCAACGCCATGATCGTGATCGCGGAGGCTATCGAGGATTCGCAGAGCACAGAGGCGACCGACGACATCCGCCGGCTCGCGGTCAAGCAGTTGAGGATGATCGCAACCGGCATCGCCGGCTGGCGAAGCACTCCTTGATTACGTCGACTGGAGTAAACAGCCGAGCACTGACTTACTCGTCGACGACGTCGTACAGCGAGTCGCCGTCCTCCGGCGTGCCGTCGATCTGGCCTCGATGGGCGCGCCGAGGGGTGTCGTCGACGGGCTCGATCGCATCGGGAACGTCGGGTTCCTCGGCGGCCAACCGGGCGTCGAGGGATTCGCCCTCACGTTCTTCCCTGGCCGTCACGCCGAACTTGTTGGCCTCGCTCCAGCCCTCGGGAGGGTCGACCACGATGTCGCCGTCGTCGTTGCGCAATTCGTCCGAGTCGGTACCTTCGCTCGCGTTCAAGGTGTCACCCGGGCCGCCCTCTTCGGGGAAGTCCGCGGGATCCACCTGTTCGTCGGCTTGGGGGTTATCGCTCATGCCGAGACGGTTGCCCGCGTATTCAGGGGGTTAAACGCGGGCGCGGAGCCGTCAAGCGCGGCTACCGCGGCGGGCGCCACATGGCCCACAGGCTCGGACCACCGTCGGGCAGCACGATCTCGCGGGTGACCGTGAAGCCGAATCGCTCGTAGTACGGCACGTTTTCGGGCTTGCTCGACTCGAGATAGGCCGGGCAGTACTCGGCGTCGCAGCGGTCCAGCCGCGACCTCATCAGCGCCTGACCGAATCCCGTGCCGCGGACGGCCGGATCGCTTCCGATCACGGCCAGATACCAGTGTGGTTCCTCGGGGTGCAGGCTCTTCATCAATTCCTGTATCGCGCGTCCGCGCATCGAGCGCACGCCGAACACCCGAATGAAGGTCGGCGTCATGGCCAGCTGCCCACCGGTTGTCTCCCGCCACTGGTTGGGCGGATCCCACAGCGCCGCCGCGCCGATACCCGCGTCGACGTGGGCTATCTCCACGCCCCCGCGTGCCAGGTGGTGGTGGCGCGTCATCGTCGCGAACAGTCGGGACAGCTGTGCGGTCCGCTTGTCCTGATCGGGAATCAGCCAGATCGTCACCGGGTCGTCGTGGAACGCGCGCGCCAGCGTGCGGGAAAGTTCGCGGATATCAGCCTTGACTGCCGGTCGGACCTGCGGGGTCATCAGCATCAGGCTAGTGCGTGTGAGCCCCGGCGGGACGGGTATGCCGATCCGGTGACCGGCATCTCGCGGCGAGCATTCGGGCGGGTGGCAGCCGGCGCGGGCGTGCTCGGATCGGTCGGACTGGCCGATGGATGCGCGAAACCGGCTGGCGAGCATGCCACGTCCCGCGGTCCAACGCCGGCGCCGGGCAAGGGCGTGGGCTTCGTGCTCTCCCACGAGCAGTTCCGCACCGATCGGCTGGTGGCACAGGCTCAGGCGGCCGAGGAGGCCGGCTTTCGGTACGTGTGGGCCAGTGACCACATCCAGCCCTGGCAGGACAACGAAGGCCACGCGATGTTTCCCTGGCTGACGCTGGCGCTGGTCGGCAGCAAGACCAGTCGCGTTTCGTTCGGAACCGGGGTCACGTGTCCCACCTATCGCTACCACCCGGCGACGGTCGCCCAGGCCTTCGCCTCCCTGGCGATCCTCAACCCGGGCAGGGTGTTTCTCGGCGTTGGCACCGGCGAGCGGCTCAACGAACAGGCCACCACCAACACCTACGGTAACTACGCCGAGCGCCACGACCGGCTGGCCGAAGCGATCGACCTGATCCGCCAACTGTGGAGTGGGTCGCGAATTTCCTTCTCGGGGCGGTATTTCCAGACGAATTCGCTGAAGCTCTACGATGTCCCGGCCACGCCCCCGCCGATTTTCGTGGCCGCCGCCGGCCCGAAGAGCGCGCGACTCGCCGGACAGCGCGGTGACGGCTGGATCACCCAGGCCCACGATGTGACGGATCCAAAACTGTTGGCGGCCTTCGCTGCCGGCGCGCAAAAGGCCGGCCGTGATGCCGGAACGCTGAGCAAGCGTGCCGAACTGTTCGCCGTCGTCGGCGACAACGCCATGGCGACCCGGGCCGCCACACTGTGGCGTTTCACGGCCGGGGCCGTCGATCAGCCCAATCCCGTCGAGATCCAGCGCGCGGCCGAGTCCAACCCCGTTGACAAGGTGTTAGCGGGCTGGACCGTCGGCACCGACCCAGCCACGCACATCGAGGCCGTGCAGCGTGTACTGGACGCCGGTGCCATCCCGTTCCTGCACTTTCCCCAGGACGATCCCGTCGTCGCCATCGACTTCTACCGCGCGAACGTTTTACCGAAGCTGCGCTGAACGCGACCGCGCGGTTACGCGCGGTCGGCGAATCATGCAGAATCGGGGTCCTATGGACGTTTCGGACCCGGGTTTCCACCACGCGCTGGCGGTGCGGATGGCCGAGCTCGCCCGCGGGCTGGCCGCGCCGCGCCGCCTCGAGCAGGTGCTTGGCGACGTGACCGCCATGGCGGTGGAGGTGATACCGGGAGCTGACGTCGCGGGTGTGCTGCTGGTGAAAAAGGGCGGCGACTTCGAATCGCTGGGCGAAACCGACGGCCTGGCCGCGCAGCTCGACAAGCTGCAGCACGACTTCGGTGAGGGGCCGTGTGCCGAGGCCGCCCTGCAGGAGACGATTGTGCGCAGCGACGACCTGCGTAGCGAGTCACGCTGGCCGAAATATGCGCCCGCCGCGGTCGAGCTCGGTGTGCTCAGCAGCCTGTCCTTCAAGCTGTACACCGCGGATCGCACGGCCGGCGCACTGAACCTGTTCGGCCACCAAACCAATGTGTGGGACACCGAAAGCGAAACCATCGGGTCGGTGTTCGCCGCGCACGCCGCCGCGGCGATCCTGGCCGGAAGCCATGCGGAGCAACTGTATTCGGCGGTATCGACTCGGGACCGCATCGGTCAGGCCAAGGGCATCATCATGGAACGCTTCGGCGTCGACGACGTCCGGGCCTTCGAGTTGCTGCGGATGCTCTCGCAGGAGAACCAGATGAAACTCGTCGACATCGCCCAGCGGATCATCGAGACCCGCGGCGAGCGCGAATAGGTCCTTGCCGGATACGAGCTGAAAGCCCCGCTCTAGGATGGGGTGGCTTCATCAACGAGTCCGGCGCGCCGTTGCGCCGGGGATTGGTTGGCCACCGTGTGGGACTTCGAAACAGACCCCGAGTACCAGGCAAAGCTGGACTGGGTCGAAAAGTTCATGGTCGAAGAGCTGGAACCGCTCGACCTGGTCGCCCTCGACCCCTACGACAAGCAAAACGCCGAGATGATGGCCATCCTGCGGCCGCTGCAACAGCAGGTGAAGGACCAGGGACTGTGGGCCGCTCACCTGCGCCCCGAGCTCGGCGGGCAGGGCTTCGGTCAGGTCAAGCTCGCGCTCCTGAATGAGATCCTCGGGCGTTCCCGTTGGGCGCCTTCGGTGTTCGGCTGTCAGGCACCGGATTCCGGCAACGCCGAGATCCTCGCGCTGTTTGGCACCGATGAGCAGAAGGCGCGCTACCTGCAGCCGCTGCTGGATGGCGAGATCACCTCGTGCTACTCGATGACCGAACCGCAGGGTGGTTCGGATCCGGGGATGTTCGTGACAACCGCGACCCGGGACGGAGACGACTGGGTCATCAACGGGGAGAAGTGGTTTTCCAGCAATGCCAAGCACGCGTCGTTCTTCATCGTGATGGCGGTGACCAAGCCGGATGCGCGCACGTACGACAAGATGTCGCTGTTCATCGTCCCGGGCGAGACACCCGGGATCGAGATCATCCGCAACGTCGCCGTAGGAGGCGAATCGGGCAGGCACGGCTCGCACGGATACGTCCGCTACAACGATGTGCGCGTCCCGGCCGACCATGTGCTCGGTGGCGAAGGCTCGGCGTTCATGATCGCCCAAACCCGACTCGGTGGTGGCCGAATCCATCACGCTATGCGAACTATTGCGTTGGCGCGAAAGGCTTTCGACATGATGTGCGAGCGCGCGGTCTCGCGCCAGACCAGGCACGGGAAACTGGCCGACTTCCAGATGACCCAGGAGAAGATCGCCGACAGCTGGATCCAGATCGAGCAGTTCAGGCTGCTGGTGCTGCGCACCGCGTGGTTGATCGACAAGCACCACGACTATCAGAAGGTCCGACGTGACATCGCGGCGGTGAAGGTGGCCATGCCGCAGGTGCTGCATGATGTCGCCCAGCGAGCCCTGCACCTGCACGGCGCGCTGGGCGTCTCCGACGAGATGCCGTTCGTCAAGATGCTGGTAGCCGCCGAATCGCTGGGCATCGCCGACGGGGCCACCGAGCTGCACAAGATGACGGTCGCGCGCCGAACCCTGCATGAATATGAGCCGGTGACAACGCCTTTCCCCTCCGCCCATATCCCGACCCGGCGCGCCGAGGCGCAGGCGCGACTGGCCGAGCGGCTGGAACACGCGGTCGCCGAGTTTTAAGGCGCGCCCCCCGTCGCGACACATAACCTGCGCACCCGACTCGCCGAGAAGAATATGCGTGGTTTATGTCTCGTGGCTGAGGCGCTGACGGCGTCAGGCGACGAAACGAACCACGCTTTCGGCCACACACGCCGGCTTGGCCGAGCCCTCGATCTCGACCGTGGTCGAGATGGTCGCCTGCACGGCGCCGTTACCGACGTCATCGACGCTGACCAACGAACTCTGCGCGCGCACCCGAGAGCCGACGGGGACCGGGGCGGGGAACCGAACTTTATTGAGGCCGTAGTTGATTGCGAGCTTGATTCCGTTGACGGTGTAGATCTGGTGCTGCAGCCGCGGCAAAAGCGCCAAGGTCATGAAGCCGTGGGCGATGGTCGTGCCGAACGGACCCGACGCGGCCCGTTCCGGATCGACGTGGATCCACTGGTGATCGCCGGTCGCATCGGCGAACAGGTTGACGTCTTCCTGGGTGATGGTGACCCAGTCGCTGTGCCCGAGGTCTTCGCCCGCGGCAGCGGCGAGTTCGGTGACTGATTCGAAGGTGCGCATTGAAGTTTCTCCTTGGTTTCGGCTGCTAACAATAGCGCCGGGCATCGATGCCCGGGCATCCGGCCGAGGCACCGACCGGTTTGTCCGAAGCAGCCGCGGGTAGTAGCCGGTGGACACAACCTCCAACCGCACGGAAGGCCACCGCATGCCCGACGTGACCGCGCACCACGGCATCTTCAAGGACACCTACCTGCACGTCGACGACACCGGCGGCGCGGGTTCGCCGCGCAGCGACAAGCCCCTCACCGGGTACACCTACGAGAACCTCACCAAAGACCTGCACTCCCTCATCGAGCCTCTCGAACTGCGGGATATCACGCTCTCGGACCGCCATGACCGCCGCCCAGTCGGCCCACGGGGGGCCGGGGCTGAGCAGCACGTCGAACAGCCGCCAAACGTGCATAAACGCGGCGGTGAGCACACCAAGTGAAACCAGCCTGCCGCCGACGTACGCGACGCTGGACACACACGGCCGCCCATGGTGAACGAGCAGCACCAACGACACCACCATGGGCACGGACGAAAGCGCGACCACCATCGCAGGTGCAGTCAACTTCTGCAGTACCAGCCCTGAAAGCGCCGGCAGGTCAACACCTTTCAGGTGAACTGGGCGCCGCGAGCGCGATGTCCGGGCGACACCGGGGGATGCGGCAGCGGGCTAGGCTAGCGCGCTAATCGCCGCCTTCAGCTTGGCGGTGGCCTGGTCCGCCACGTCCTGCAGCGCCCCCGCCTCCTCGGTCACCTTGACCATGACTTGGGGGTCCATCGCCTCGACCAGTATTGCGTCGCCGTCGCCGGCGGGGTCCGACCGCACCACCACGTTGCACGGCAATAGCTGGCCGATCTGGCGGTGGATGCCGAGCGCGCGATGCGCCAGCACCGGGTTGCAGGCACCCAGGATGAGATAGTTCTCCATATCCTCGCCGAGCTTTTGCTTCAGCGTGGCTTTCACGTCGATCGTGGTCAGGACGCCGAATCCCTGCTCGGCCAGTGCCTTTGTCGTCCGATCCACCGCGTCCTCGAACGAGGTGTGCAGCGTGGTGGTCAATCCTGATGTCATCTTTTCCTCCTCATTTCAGCGTTGAACTACCCCGGATTCCGCCCGATAGCAGCTAGGCCGCGGTGCGCGGCCGTTGCAGCTGGGCGAACTGCGGGGTTGCGGCCAAGCTGGCGACCGCGTCGAACACCGCGGTGGCGTCCTTCGCGGCCGGTACACCGGTGAGAACCGGCCCGAAAAACGTGTGTCCATCGATTCGCAGAATCGGGCTGCCGCCCATCTCACCCAGCGCGTCCTGCGCCGCTTGATGTTGCAGCCGGATCGACGCGTCCAACGATTCGTCCGTAACCGCGGCCGCCGTGGCGCCGCCGACCCCCGCCGTCATCAAAACGTGCGCAACAAGATTCGCATCGACGGGCTCGGAATGCTCGAAATACCGCTCGCCGAAGGCGAAATACGCGGCGGTCCATCCGTCGGTGCCGCCGTCACGGGCGATGGCTACCATCAGTCGGCCGACCTGCTGCGAGTCACGCATCCGGGCCTGCTGCGGGGGCGGCAGTTCGCGTCCCTCGTTGAGGACCGCCAGGCTCATCAGTTGCCAATCGATGCCCATTCCCGTCCGCTCGGCGACGGCACGCAACCAGCGTGCGGTGTTCCACGAGAACGGACACACCGGGTCCAGCCACAATGTCACCTGCGGTCCGGTCTGATCGCTTCGGGTGAAAGACATCTGCCCTTTCCTCTTCTCCTAGCAGCCGGGCGGTCAGGCCAGGCTCAGGAACAGCTTTTCCAGCTCATCCATCGACGGCGGTGACGCACCGGCCGGCCGGTCTTCTGATGACGTGATGCAGTCCCGCAGGCCGGAGGCGATGATCTTGAATCCCGCGCGATCCAGGGCTCTCGATACCGCCGCCAGCTGGGTGACGACGTCCTTGCAACTGCGTCCCTGCTCGATCATCGAGATGACACCCCCGAGTTGACCCTGCGCTCGGCGCAACCGGGCAAGGACCGCATCGATGTCACCTCGGTTATGCCCGGCGACGCCACCATTAATCGCTGCGTCGCCGCGTGCTTCCTTTGCCATACCTCCTTCATACCATACCCGGCGGGGTATACCACGGCGGTTGGCTGATACCCCCGGGGGTATAGTATTAGTTGACCTACGGTTCACGCTGCGGCTTGCCGGTACGTAGCACGCGATCCCCGCGAGGTATGCCTGCCGACCCAAGGCGGGGGCCAAATGGCTCTATTGGCTGCGCCGATGCGGGTCGAGACTCCGTACCAGAAAGACCAGGTCACGAGAGAAAGGAAACTCAATGTCCACGTTTCTCAAACGGGCTTGGGTGCCGCTCGTCGTCGTGGTGGCGGTTGCCCTCGGCGGTATTGCCGTCGACCGGCTCCGCGGTGTTTTCGGGTCCGACGCGATCTTCACCGCAACCGGCAGCAGCGCCGAACCTCTTGAGGCCTCGCATGTCAAGCACGTCACCTACGAGGTCTACGGACCCAGCGGCACCTCCGGAAGCGTGAGTTACCTCGACAAGAACGCGCAGCCGGAACAAGCGGACTTCACCACCCTGCCCTGGACCTTCACGGTCACGACGACCGTGCCGGCCGTGATCGCCAGCGTGGTGGCACAAGGCAACAGCGACGACATCGGATGCCGCATCACCGTCAACGGCGAGGTCAAGGACGAGCGATCCACAGCCGGGCGCCACGCCCAAACTTCCTGTCTGGTCAAAGCCGGATGAACACCGGCACCGACGCTCGTCCGAGGTTCATGCGGTTCGTCCGCAGGTTCGCCTGGCCCATCATCCTCGGATGGCTACTGCTGACCGTCGCACTGAATGTCCTTGTGCCTCCGATCGAGTCGGTCGCACGCAACCACGCGGTGACGATGTCGCCGCAGGACGCGCCGGCGATGATCGCCGCCAAGCGCATCGGCGCAACCTTCCACGAGTCGGACTCCGACAGCACCGCGATGATCGTCATGGAGAGCAGCAGTCCACTAGGTGACGAGGCGCACCGGTACTACGACGTCTTGGTGACAAGACTGCAAGCCGACCCCAAGCACGTGCAGCATGTCCAAAACGTCTGGGGCGACCCCCTGACCGCCGCCGGTGTCCAGAGCCGGGACGGCAAAGCCGCTTACGTCCAACTCAACCTGGCCGGCAACCAGGGCAGCACCCTGGGCAACCAGTCCGTGGACGCGGTGCGAAGGGTCGTCGACAAGTCAGAGCCCCCCAAAGGGCTCAACGTCTACGTCACCGGTCCCGCCCCGCTGACCACGGACATGAACGAGGCCGCCGACAAGAGCATGTTCAAGATGATGGGAGTCACGAGCGTGGTCATCATGATCATGCTCTTCATCGCCTATCGTTCCATCAGCACAGTGCTTCTGGTCCTTGTCATGGTCGGGTTCGAGATGGGTACGGCCAGAGGGCTTGTCGCACTACTGGGGAACAACGAGCTGTTGGGATTTTCGACATTCGTCGTGGCGATGCTGTCCTCGTTGGCGATCGCAGCGGGTACCGATTACGCGATTTTTCTCATCGGGCGTTACCAGGAGGCGCGTCAGGCCGGCCAAGATCGAGAAGCCGCCTACTACACGATGTTTCGTGGAACCTCGCACATCATTTTAGGCTCCGGGTTGACGATCGCCGGGGCCACGTTCTGCCTGCACTTGGCGCGGCTGTCCTACTTCAAGGCGCTCGGGATCCCGTCCGCCCTGGGATTGCTCGTCGTCGTGGCGGGAGCGATGACCGCCGCCCCCGCCGTCGTTGCGGTGGCCACCCGGTTCGGCTTGCTCGAGCCCAGACGGATGATCAAGACGCGCGGGTGGCGCCGCATCGGCACAGCCACCGTCCGCTGGCCCGGTCCGGTCTTCGCGGCCTCTCTGGTCATCGCGATCGTCGGCATCCTGATCATGCCGAGCATGAAGGTCAGCTACAACGACCGCTTCTACATACCCCACAACCTGCCGTCGAACGTCGGCTATGCGGCCGCCGAGCGCCATTTCAGCGCCGCCACAATGAATCCCGACATCCTCATGATCGAAGCCGATCACGACATGCGCAACAGCGGCGACATGATCATCCTGGATCGAATCGCCAAGAACGTCTTCAATTCGCCCGGAATCGCAATGGTGCAGAGCATCACCCGGCCGCTGGGTGGTCCAATCGAGCACACGTCCATACCGTTCCAGATCAGTGCTCAATCGATTCCGATCCGGCAGAACATTCAGTTCATGAAGGACCGCTCGGACGACATGCTCAGGATGAGCGACGACCTCGGCGCTTGGACCACCTCGATGCAGCGGATGCAGGGCCTGCTCGGGCAGATGAGCGGCGCGACCCATCGCATGGTCGGCGACATGCACGAGATGCAAGCCACACTGGACGAGATGCGGGACCACCTGGCGGATTTCGACGACTTCGCGCGGCCGTTCCGCAACTACCTGTATTGGGAGCAACACTGCTTCAACATCCCGGTGTGCTGGGCGTCGAGGTCGGTGTTCGAGGCGATCGACGGTGTGGACAAGTTCAGCGAGAACATGAGCACGCTCATCAAGGACGTGAACAACGTCGACGCGATACTGCCCCAGATGCTCGCCGAACTCCCGCCGATCATCGCCGTCGCCAAATCCATGCAGGGGACGCTGCTAACCATGCACAGCAGCTTCTCCGGTCTGATCACGCAAATGTCCCAGATGACCGACACGGCCAGCGCGATGGGCCAGGCCTTCGACGCCTCGCGCGGTGGCGACTACTTCTACCTGCCGCCGGAAGCGTTCCAGAATCCTGACTTTCAGCGCGGTCTGAAGCTCTTCTTGTCGCCGGACGGTCGGGCCGCGCGCTTCATCATCACCCATGACGCCGACCCGGCGACGCCTGCGGGCATCTCCGCGGTGATGCCGGAACTGACCGCCGCCCATCAAGCGGTCAAGGGGACGACCCTGACCGGCGCCACGTTCTACCTCGCCGGCACCGCGGCCATCTATCGCGACATCCAAGCGGGCTCCCATTACGACCTGCTGATCGTGGGACTCGCGGCGCTGACGCTGATCTTCGTCGTCATGCTGATCATCACGCGTGCGTTGGTCGCATCCCTGGCGATCGTCGGCACGGTGCTGCTGTCACTGGGTGCCGCCTTCGGCCTGTCGGTCTTGGTCTGGCAACACCTGTTCGGTCTCGAATTGAACTGGATCGCGCCGGTTTTCGGGTTGATCATTTTGCTGGCGGTCGGATCCGACTACAACCTGCTGCTGGTGTCGCGGTTCCAGGAGGAGATCGGGGCGGGGCTGAAAACGGGCATCGTCCGCTCGATGGGCGAGACCGGCGGGGTGGTCACCTCGGCGGGCCTGGTGTTCGCCTTCACGATGATGTCGATGGTCGCCAGCGACCTGCGCTCGATCGGCCAGGCCGGCAGCACGATCGGTCTTGGCTTGCTGTTCGACACGCTGATCGTGCGCTCGTTGATGACACCGTCGATCGCGGCGCTGCTCGGGCGGTGGTTCTGGTGGCCGCAACGGGTGCGGCCACGCCCGGCCAGCTCCATGCTCCGGCCCTTCGGTCCGCGTCGCCTCGTTCGCTCGCTTCTGCTGGGTGAGCCCGCGGACGCCCCAAAGCCCTTAAAAGCCCTGGCGCCGTCGGCGAGGTGACAACCGCGGGCGCAAGATGGGGCTGTGAGGCTTCTGCTGATTGCCGACACCCACATCCCCAAACGCGCCCGCGACCTGCCCGCGTCGGTGTGGGATGAGGTGGCCGAGGCCGATGTCGTCGTGCATGCCGGCGACTGGATAGCGCCGGAGTTCCTCGACGAGCTCGAGGAACGGTCGGCCCGGCTGGTGGGTTGCTGGGGAAACAATGACGGCCCGGCCGTGCGCGCGCGGTTGCCCGAACGAGCGCACGTGAGCTTGGCGGGGGTGCGGTTCACCGTCGTGCATGAGACCGGCGCCGCCAGCGGACGCGACGCCCGGATGTCCCGGCTCTACGCCGGCAGTCAGGTGCTGGTCTTCGGGCACAGCCACATCCCGTGGGACACCACCACGGCTACCGGCTTGCGCCTGCTCAATCCCGGGTCGCCGACGGATCGCCGCCGACAACCGTTCTGCACCTACATGACCGCGCGCATCGACGGCGGCGAGCTGACCGACGTCGTACTGCATCGCCTCGGTAACGGGTACATACCTCACACATAGCTTCCACATAGATAGCTCGGCTACAGAGGTATTATGGGGGCAATATGAAATCGCGCACTGATGTGGCGGGCGAGCTGTTCGGTGTCGTCGGCAGATTCCGCCGACAACTCCGCAGGTCGGCCGGCCGCGGGTTCGATTCGTCGCGGCTTTCCGAGTCTCAATCGGAGCTGTTGTGGCTGGTCGGGCGTCGCCCGGGGATATCGGTCAGCACCGCGGCCGCCGAGCTCGGGCTGGTGCCCAACACCGCCTCGACCCTGGTCACCAAGCTGGTGTCCGGCGGGCTGTTGCTGCGAACGGCCGGAGACACCGACCGTCGGGTCTGCCAACTGCGGCTCGCAGAGCCCGCCCAGCAGGTCGTCGACGCGTCCCGCGCCACCCGGCGGGCATTGTTGGCCGAGGTGATGGATGAACTCGACGACGACGAAATCGAGTCTTTGACAAAGGGATTGGAGGTCCTCGACACGATGACCCGAAAACTGCAAGAGCGTCGATCATGAGCGGATCACTGCCGATGGCGATCGACGGCCGAAACCTGACGTATCGCTACGGTCAGTTCACCGCCGTCGACGATGTGACATTGCAGGTACGGCCCGGCGAAACCATGGGCCTGCTGGGGCCCAATGGCGCCGGCAAGACGACTATGGTCCGGATGCTGACCACGCTGACCCCGGTGCAGCACGGCGAGCTGCGTATCTTCGGAATGGACGCGCGCCGCCAAACAACCGACATCAGAAGCAACATCGGCTATGTGCCGCAACAGCTTTCGATTGAGCCCGCACTCACCGGCCGGCAGAATGTGGCTTGGTTCGCGCGGCTGTACAGCGTAGCCCGCAACGAGCGCGCCGAGCGGGTCGATCAGGCGCTGGTCGCCATGGATCTCATGGAGGTGGCCGACCGGCTGGCGTCGTCATACTCCGGCGGCATGGTGCGCCGCCTCGAGGTGGCGCAGGCGCTGGTCAATCGCCCGTCGCTGCTGGTACTCGACGAACCAACCGTCGGACTGGACCCGATCGCGCGCGACGGTGTGTGGGCACAGGTGCACAAGATGCAGGCGCGGTTCGGCATGACCGTGCTGCTGACCACCCATTACATGGAGGAGGCCGACGCGCTGTGCGATCGGGTCGCGCTGATGCACCGCGGGCAACTGCGGGCCGTCGGCACCCCTGAGAAGTTGAAGGCGACGGTGTCGCCATCGGCCACCCTCGAGGATGTGTTCCGCCGTTACGCGGCATCGGGTCTGGATGACGAAGAGGATCCGTCGGAAGCGGGCGGATCCATTCGCGAAATCCGATCCAGCAGAAAGGTGGCGCGTCGTGTCGGTTGATAACGCCGTGGCCGGTCCGCTGATCCGCGCCCCGCGTGGCCGGCAACGAATCGGCGCGCTGTCCAGTCGCATCGGAGCATTCGCGATCGTCGAATTGCAGAAGCTGCAACACGACAGGGCCGAGCTGGTCACCCGGATGGTGCAGCCCGCGCTGTGGCTGTTGATCTTCGGGACTACGTTCAGCCACCTGCATGTCATCCCCACCGGATCGGTGTCGTACCTGGCTTTTCTGGCGCCGGGGATCATCGCCCAGTCGGCGCTGTTCATCTCCATTTTTTATGGGATACAGATCATTTGGGATCGAGACGCCGGCGTACTAGCCAAACTCATGGTGACTCCGGCCCCGGCGTCGGCGCTTATCACCGGCAAGGCGTTCGCAGCCGGCGTCCGTTCGGTGGCCCAGGTGGTGGGCGTACTGGCGCTGGCGTATGTGATGGGTATCGGCCTGACGGTCAACCCGCTACGGATCGTGTCCGCAATGGCCATCGTCATGCTCGGCGCCGCGTTCTTCGCGTGTCTGTCCATGACCCTGGCCGGTCTGGTGCGCAGCCGCGATCGTCTGATGGGGATCGGCCAGGCGATCACGATGCCGCTGTTCTTTGCGTCCAACGCGCTGTACCCCGTCGACGTGATGCCGACGTGGCTGCACGTGCTGAGCAAGGTCAACCCACTGAGTTACGAGGTGAACGCACTGCGTGGCCTGCTGATCGGCACCCCTTTCAACCCCGTGGACATCGTCGTGCTGGTGGTGGCGGCTGTTCTTGGAATCGTCACGGCATCAACGCTTTTACGCCGCCTGGTTGCCTGATGCTGTTGCCGATGCGATAGTGCATGCGCTATCGCATCGCAAGGTGGACGGATGATTTCGAGAGTCGATCGTGACCCGGCTGTGACGATTTCTGGGCGAGGCTCAATCGTTAGCTAACCGCGATCTGTCATCGCGGCCGCGACAGTCGGATTCGGCGCTCCCGCTGTGTTTCACTCCCCGAGAACAAATTCGACCGCACCGTGCGGCAGATGCAAGTTGGGATGGGTAGAGAGCTATGTCGTTCTTCGAAAAGTTGCGTGGCGCAGCGGCTATCATGCCGCGCCGACTGGCGATCGCGGCTATGGGTGCCTCCCTGCTGTCCGGTCTCGCGGTAGCCTCCGGCGGCTCCCCCGTCGCGGGGGCCTTCTCCAAACCGGGCCTTCCCGTGGAATACCTTGAGGTGCCCTCGCCGTCGATGGGCCGCAACATCAAGGTCCAGTTCCAGGGCGGCGGATCGCACGCCGTCTACCTGCTCGATGGCCTGCGGGCGCAGGACGACTACAACGGCTGGGACATCAACACCCCCGCGTTCGAGGAGTTCTACCAGTCCGGCCTGTCGGTGATTATGCCGGTGGGCGGCCAGTCCAGCTTCTACAGCGACTGGTACCAGCCGTCGTCGGGTAACGGACAGAACTACACCTACAAGTGGGAGACCTTCCTGACCCAGGAGATGCCGTTGTGGATGCAGGCCAACAAGCAGGTTTCCCCGGCCGGCAACGCGGCGGTGGGCCTGTCGATGTCGGGTGGCTCCGCATTGATCCTGGCGGCCTACTACCCACAACAGTTCCCGTACGCCGCCGCACTGTCGGGCTTCCTCAACCCGTCCGAGGGCTGGTGGCCAACGCTGATCGGGCTGGCGATGAACGACGCGGGCGGCTACAACGCCAACAGCATGTGGGGCCCGTCCAGCGACCCCGCGTGGAAGCGCAACGACCCGATGATCCAAATCCCGCGGCTGGTCGCCAACAACACCCGCATCTGGGTCTACTGCGGTAACGGCACCCCCAGCGATCTCGGCGGTGACAACATGCCGGCCAAGTTCCTGGAAGGCCTGACGTTGCGCACCAACCAGCAGTTCCAGAACAATTACGTGGCCGCGGGCGGACGCAACGCGGTGTTCAACTTCCCGGCCAACGGGACGCACTCGTGGCCGTACTGGAATCAGCAGTTGATGGCCATGAAGCCGGACATGCAGCAGGTGCTGCTGGCCAGCGCCACCACCGCGCAACCAGCACAACCGGCAACCTAAGAACCGGCAACCTAAGAACCGGCAGGCCAGCATCGGCAGTAGCGCACCGGTCAGCGCTACTGCCGATGCTCTTTTCACGCCTCGTCGAGCAGGCCCGGGCGATCGGAGTCGAATAGGTGTAGCCGGCCGTCAGCCCGCACACGACGGTCGCCACCACCAACATCCCCGTCCCGGTGACCAACGTGCTGACGAAGCCGCCGACCGTTGCGCCCACCGTGAAGCCGGCGAACAGCAGGAATTATCTTTCGATCACCCTGGCGCTCGCAGGGCACGTCCGATGGCGGCGACCTGTTGCGCCCGGCCCCGCCACGCCCGCGATCGCGACTAGGCGGCGGTCAGACGAGCGATGGAGCGCAACGGAATTGGCAGCCAACCCGGCCGGTGCCGCGCCTCGTAGCCGGCCTCGTAGACCGCCTTGTCCAGCTCGTAGGCGGCCAGCAGCTGCGCCGAGTCGCGTGGGTCGGTCCCGGAGGCGGCCGCGTAGCCGTCGCAAAACGCCGTCCGGTTGCGCTCGACCCACTCCCGGGCGCGCGCCGCCAATTGCTTGTCGTCCGCCTGGTCGACCAACGGTCCGTAGGCGGCGTATTCGAAGGACCGCAGCACGCCGGCCACGTCCCGCAGCGCAGAGTCGGGCGCGCGGCGTTCCTCGAGCGGCTGCCCCGGTTCGCCCTCGAAATCGATGAGCAACCAGCGCTCCGGCGTGCGCAGCACCTGGCCCAGGTGCAAATCGCCATGGATGCGCTGCACGGTGATCGTCTCGCTGACCAACTTCTGGTATCGCTCTTCGATCGTCGCCGCGTGCTCTTTGAGCGCGGGAACCAGGGCCACCGTCGAGGACAGCCGCGATAGCACGTTGTCCACCGGGAAGGCTGCCTGCGAGGTACCCAACGTCTCGGCCAAGGTGGCGTGCACCGACGCGACGGCCTCGCCGAGCCGGTAGGACTCACCGGCGAAGTCGCCGCCGACCTCGTACGCGTACAAGTCGCCCTCGGCGAACAGGTCGCGGATGCTAGCGGTGGCCATCGCCCAACCTTCGGCGGAATTGGCGGCGAACTCGGTCACCATGCCCAGCGGCCACGCCGCGTCGGCGCCGCCGTCCGCACCCGCCATTTCGTATGTGCCCAGCAGCCGCGCGACGTGCGGGTTACCCGCCCGGCCCAGTACGCGGTTCAGCTCTATGTCGGGGTTGATGCCGCTGCTGATTCGGCGGAACACCTTGAAGATGGCGTCGCGGTCGAAGATGACGCTGGTATTGGACTGCTCGGCATCGGATACGTGCGCCATCGCCTCCAGCGGCAGCGTTGCATCCGGTTCCTTGACGAAGTTCACCTCGGTGCCCGACCCGCTGCGTGAGGCGGACGAGTCGATCAGCGAGAGCAAAAACCGCGGCGCATCGGCGTCATACAGGGCGTCGAAGCCGGTCCGGTCGTCCGCGGCGCCGATGGTGGCGACGTGGCTGTATTCGGAGACCGGGGCGGCGTCCCACCGCACGATCACCTGATAGCGATGCCGGGAACCGTCGACGTAGTCGGCGTCGACGAGCACCAGGTCAAGACCATCGTCGAGCGGGACGACCACGCTGGCCTCGGCGCTGGACAGTTCGCGGTTGCGTCCGGCGTACCACCGTTGCTGCGGAAGCCACTCAGACCAAGGCAGCTTGGCCGGCTGAGTCATTTGTGCCACTCCTTCTCATCGACTCCGCTTTGCATCTCCCCGCAAACGGAAGGTGCCCCCACCTCATCGCTTCGCTCTGCATCGTCGCCGCGTGAGTCATTGGCGCCGCTCCTCCTCATCGCTTCGCTCTGCATCGTCGCCGCGCGAGTCATGCATCCTCCTCGCATCCCGCCAGCTGGAACCAGTAGAACCCGTGTCCCGGCAGGGTGAGTAGGTAGGGCAGGTGACCGATACGCGGAAACTCGACCTGCCCGGTCAGCTCGATAGGCGTGCAACCGCTCCAATGCTGCAAGTTCAGCTCAATCGGCTGAGGAAAACGCGACAGGTTGTTGACGCACAGCACGGTGTCACCGTCGTGAGAAACCTGCCGCACGAAGGCCAACACCGACGGGTTCGAGCCGCCCAACTCCTCGAAGGTCCCGATCGCGAAGGCCTCGTGGCGGCGCCGCACGGCCAGCATCGTCCGGGTGAAGTTGAGCAACGACGTGGAGGTGTCGCGTTGTGCCTCGACGTTGACCGCCTGATAACCGTAGACGGAGTCCTGGCTGGGCGGCAGGTAGAGCCGGCCCGGGTTGGCCTTGGAGAAGCCCGCGTTGCGGTCCGGGGTCCACTGCATCGGGGTGCGCACGCCGTCGCGGTCACCCAGCCAGATCACGTCGCCCATGCCGATCTCGTCGCCGTAGTACAGCACCGGTGATCCGGGCAGCGACAGGAGCAGCGCGGTGAACAGCTCGATCTGATTGCGGTCGTTATCAAGCAGCGGCGCCAACCGTCGACGGATCCCGACGTTCGCCTTCATCCGCGGATCCTTGGCGTACTCGGAGTACATGTAGTCGCGCTCTTCGTCGGTGACCATTTCCAGCGTCAGCTCGTCGTGGTTACGCAGGAAGATCCCCCACTGCGCCATGTCGGGGATCTCAGGCGTCTGGGCCAGGATCTCCGAAATCGGGAAGCGCGATTCCCGGCGCACCGCCATGAAGATCCGCGGCATCAGCGGGAAATGAAAAGCCATGTGGCATTCGTCGCCGCCGGTGGTGGCGTCGCCGAAGTACTCGACGACATCGGCCGGCCACTGGTTGGCCTCGGCCAACAGCACCCGGCCGGGGAATTCGTCGTCGATGACCTTGCGGACCCGCTTGAGGAAGGCGTGCGTCTCGGGCAGGTTCTCGCAGTTGGTGCCCTCGCGTTCGAAGAGGTAGGGCACCGCGTCCAGGCGAAAACCGTCGATACCCAACTCGAGCCAGAACCGGAGCACGTCGATCATGGCTTCCTGCACGGCCGGGTTGTCGTAGTTCAGGTCGGGTTGATGGGAGAAGAACCGGTGCCAGTAGAACTGCTTGCGCACCGGGTCGAAGGTCCAGTTCGACTCTTCGGTGTCGATGAAGATGATCCGCGCGTCGGTGTACTTCTCGGCGGTGTCGCTCCACACGTAGTAATCGCCGTACGGGCCATCTGGGTCGTGCCGCGACTCCTGAAACCAGGGATGCGAATCAGAGGTGTGGTTCATCACCAGGTCGGTGATGACCCTGATGCCCCGCTCGTGCGCGGCGTTGAGCAGCGCGACGAAATCCTCGACCGTCCCGAACTCGGGCAGCACCTTGTAGAAGTCCCGGATGTCGTACCCGCCGTCGCGCAGGGGCGAGTCGTAGAAGGGCGGCAGCCAGATGCAGTCGATGCCCAGCCATTGCAGATAGTCGAGGCGCCCCAGCAGACCGCGCAGGTCGCCGGCGCCGTCTGCGTTGGCGTCGAAGAAAGCCCGAACCAGCACCTCGTAGAAGACCGCGTGCTTGAACCAGGTTGGGTCGGTGGGCAGCGCGGCGGCGTTGTTGAAGTCCTCGGCGTCGGGGTGCTCGACGACGCCGTCCTGGACGTGACTGCCCCCCTCGGGATGGTGCTCGACAGCTTCTCTTGCGTCGTTCATCAAATCCACGATGCCACGTGTACCCTGGGCGCGACTTTCGGAATCACGCCCCCACGCTTACGCCGAAACCCGCCCGGTCGCAAACGAATTGGCCACCGGTCGGGTCGCGTCGGTGCGGGTGTCAGGCCGGCGGTCCCTCCGCCAGGGTGATGTTGACCGTGCGATCACCACCGCCACCGGACCGGTAGTGCACCGCGATGTTGTCCCCGGGGTGATGCGGGACGAGCACCTCGGTCATGGACGTCGCGCCGTTGATCGCGACGTTGTCGACGCCGGTGATGACGTCGCCGGGCGCGATCCCGGCGGCCGCGGCGGGCCCGGAACTGACCACCCGCTGTACCCGCGCGCCGTTGCCGTTGTTGTCCATCACACCCAGGCCGAGGAAGGCGGTGGGACCGATGTGGACCGTGTTCGAACCGGCGCCGGACCGGATCTGCCCGGCAACGGCCATCGCGCGCCCGATAGGAATGGCGAAGCCTTGCCCGCCGGACATCTTGTAGCTGTCGGTGGCGGCGGTGTCCACGCCGATCACCTGCCCGGCGCTGTTCACCATGGGCCCACCGGAGTCACCGGGCTTGATCGGGGCATCCGCCTGGATCAGGCCGCCCAGGCTCTCTTGCGCGCCGGTCAGCGTGTCGGTCGCGGAGACGCTCTGGTTGAGCGCGACGATTTTGCCCGTCACCGCGTTGGGCGTGCCGCCCTGGCCACCGACGTTTCCGAGCGCGACGATGGGTTGCCCCACGGTGGCCTCGCCGCCGATCGCGGCGGTGGGAAGTCCGGACGCGCCGCGAAGTTGAAGCACCGCGATGTCCTGCGTGCGGTCGTAGCCGACCACGTCAACGGCATAAGTCTGGCCGTTGCCGACGTCGAACGCGCTGATGTCGGTAGCGCCGGAGATCACGTGATTGTTGGTCAACACGACGCCGTTGGGATCGATCACGATGCCGGTTCCGGCGCCCACCGCGTCGTTGTAGCCGAATTTGGTGTCGATGTTGACCACCTGCGGCCCGACCTGACCGACCATCGCCGACGGGTCGATTGGGGCCTGAGGACTAAACCGATCCAGCGCCAGGTTGGATGGCGCCGCCGACGCCGGAGCGAGGGCCACGCCCGACCCCAGGCCGAGGCCCAGTCCGACCACGGTCAGCACGCTGACCAACCATGACCACAAGACCGGGCGGCGGTGCGGTTTGCTCATCGGTGTCAGCCTCCTGCTTCGCGGTAGAGAACAACTGTCCCGGCCTCAGGCTCTTGGCGGCACATGTGTGTGTATATAACCGTAATCCAGGTAGCTATGCACGGCCTGTGTCAGGTTCTGACCAGCCTCAGCGGCTTTCAGGCCTTGGCTACCGCGCGTCCTAAGCTGACACGGTGGGTGAATTCGACCCCAAGGCCTGCTTCAGCCGGGCCCGGGTGGCCCGCCTGGCCACTGTCGCGCCCGGCGGCCTACCGCACCTGGTGCCGGTGGTCTTCGCGGTCGCCCCCCACGGGAGCGAATCCGTCTACACGGCCGTCGACGCGAAGCCGAAGACGACCCGGCGGCTGCGCCGCCTGGCCAATATCGACAGCAACCCTCTGGTGAGCCTGCTCGTCGATCACTACGCCGACGATTGGACCCAACTGTGGTGGGTGCGCCTCGACGGAGTCGCCACCGTCCACACCGACGACGACACCGTTGATCTCGCACGCCGCCTACTGCGCGCGAAATACCCTCAATATCAATCGGTTTCGCTGGACGGCCCGGTGATCGAGGTCGCGGTGCGGCGGTGGTCCAGCTGGCATTACTGAGCGGTGACCCGGCGGCGCCGCCCGGCGCAGTGGCGGCTGTTCTGGCCCGACGGTCTTGTGGTCGACCGAAGTTGGGTGAATGGTAGCTAGAAAGGTGCTGGCTAGGTCAGCAACGGCGCGCCCGGGCAACCTGGAGGAAGGTCATGGCCGACAGGACAACCACTTCCCAAGGAGCGGGCAACGCTCCTACCGCCAACGGTCCAGACGAAATCCGCAACGTGGTACTGGTGGGCCCGTCAGGTGGCGGCAAGACCACCCTCGTAGAGGCCCTGCTGGTCGCCGCCGGCGTGCTGACCCGGAGCGGCTCGATCGCCGACGGCAGCACGGTTTGCGATTACGACGATGCCGAGATCCGCCAACAGCGGTCGGTAGGCGTCGCGGTGGCATCCCTGTCGCACGACGGTGTCAAAGTCAACCTGGTCGACACTCCCGGATACGCCGACTTCGTCGGCGAATTGCGGGCCGGGTTACGCGCCGCGGATTGCGCCCTGTTCGTCATCGCGGCCAACGAAGGCGTCGACCAGCCCACCAAATCGCTATGGCAGGAATGCGACCAGGTCGGTATGCCCCGCGCCGTGGTGATCACCAAGCTCGACCACACCCGGGCGAATTACGCCGACGCTCTGGCTGCCGCGCAAAATGCTTTCGGCGACAAGGTTTTACCACTCTACCTGCCCACCGACCTGCCCTCCTGCCACGGCCTGATCGGGCTGTTGTCGCAGACGCGTTACGAATACACCGACGGCAAACGCACCGTACAGCCACCGAACCCCTCCGACGCCGAGCAGATCGAGGAAGCGCGCGGCGCCCTGATCGAGGGGATCATCGAGGAGTCCGAGGACGAATCGCTGATGGAGCGCTATCTCGGCGGCGAGGTCATCGACGAATCCGTGCTCATCCAGGATCTGGAGCGGGCCGTCGCCCGGGGGTCGTTCTTTCCGGTGATCCCGGTCTGCAGCAGCAGCGGCGTGGGCACCCTGGAAATACTGGAAGTCGCTACCCGCGGCTTCCCGTCTCCGATGGAACACCCGCTGCCGGAGGTCTTTACCCAGCTCGGTGCGCCGCACGCCGGTTTGAAGTGTGCCGTGGACGCGCCACTGCTCGCTGAGGTGGTGAAGACGACGTCGGACCCGTACGTGGGCAGGGTCAGCCTGGTCCGGGTGTTCTCCGGGACCATCAGGCCCGACACGACGGTTCATGTGTCGGGCCACTTTGCGTCGTTCTTCGGCACCGGCAACGGCAGTGGCCACGCGCACCCGGACCACGACGAGGATGAGCGCATCGGAGTGCTGTCCTTCCCGCTGGGCAAGCAGCAGCGCCCGGCGCCTTCGGTGGTGGCGGGTGACATCTGCGCGATCGGCAAACTGAGCCGCGCGGAAACGGGTGACACGCTTTCGGACAAGTCGGAGCCGTTGGTCTTGAAGCCCTGGACCATGCCCGAACCACTGCTGCCGGTGGCGATTGCGGCCCACGCCAAGACCGACGAGGACAAGCTCTCGGTGGGGCTGGGACGGTTGGCCGCCGAAGACCCGACACTGCGGATCGAGCAGAACCAGGAGACCCACCAGATCGTGCTGTGGTGCATGGGGGAGTCCCACGCCGGCGTGGTACTCGAGGCGCTGGCCAACCGGTACGGCGTCACAGTCGACACCGTGGAACTGCGCGTCCCGCTGCGAGAAACGTTTGCCGGCAAGGCGAAAGGCCACGGGCGCCACGTCAAGCAGTCTGGCGGGCACGGCCAGTATGCGGTGTGCGACATCGAGGTGGAGCCCCTGCCCGAGGGTTCCGGGTTCGAGTTCGTGGACAAGGTGGTCGGCGGAGCGGTGCCGCGCCAGTTCATCCCGAGCGTGGAGAAGGGGGTGAAGGCCCAGATGGAAAAGGGCGTGCACGCGGGCTACCCGGTAGTCGACATCCGTGTCACGCTGCTCGACGGGAAGGCGCACAGCGTCGACTCGTCGGACTTCGCGTTCCAGATGGCGGGGTCGCTGGCGTTGCGGGAGGCCGCCGCGGCGACGAAGGTGGCGCTGCTCGAGCCCATCGACGAGATCTCGGTGCTGGTGCCCGACGACTTCGTCGGTGCGGTAATGGGTGATCTGTCCAGCCGGCGCGGCAGGGTGCTCGGCTCCGACACCGCGGGCAACGAGCGCACCGTGGTCAATGCCGAGGTGCCGCAGGTGGAGCTGACCCGCTACGCCATCGACCTGCGGTCCCTGGCCCACGGGGCCGCGACGTTCACCCGGTCGTTCGCCCGCTACGAACCCATGCCGGAATCCGCGGCCGCCCGGCTGAACACCGCCGTCTAGAACCCGTCAGCCCTTGCGGCCGAACTGCTCGGCCACCGCGCGCCGGTCCAGCGAACCTTTCGCGGTATGCGGCAACTCACCGGCCTGCTGGAACTCGGCCGGCACCTCGAAGGGCGCCAGGCGGTCACGGCAGAACGCCGTCAGTTCCTCGGCCGTCGGCGCGGCGGATCCGCGCGCGACGATGACCGCCGCCACGGTCTCGCCGTACAACTTGTCCGGCATGCCGAACACACCCGCCTCGAGGACGTCGGGGTGGGTGGCCAGGACACCCTCTACGCGCTCGGGCGAGATCTTCTCCCCGCCACGGTTGATGAGCTCCTTGATTCGGCCGCGGATGACCAGGTCGCCGGCCGGCGACACGGTCCCCAGGTCACCGGTGTGCAACCATCCCTCGGTGAAGTTGGCTGCGGTGATGGATGGGTCACCGAGGTAGCCGCGCACCACCGTCGGGCCGTGCAGCCAGACTTCGCCGACCGTCTCCGCCGGAAGCGTCTTGCCGTCGGGACCGACGATCCGGATTTCCGGTCCGGTCGACCGGCCGACGAGACCGGGTGTGGCACCAGGGTTTTCACTCCTGCCCGCCCCGCCGATCGCCGTCGTCGCCACCTGGTGCGTCGACTCGGTCATCCCGAAGGCACATACCACCGGCGCCGAGAAGGTGTCGTGCAGTGCCTGCGCGGTCTCGGCGGTCAGCGGCGCGCTGCAACTGCGGATGAAACGCAGGGCGGGTGCGCCGCCTGGCTGCTCGGTGCGGGCGCGCTCCAACAAGATCTGATGGATCGTCGGGACGGCGGTGTACCAGGTGGCCCCCACGGCCTCGATGTCATCCCAGAATGTATGCGCCGAGAACTTTCCACGCGCGGGCAGCAACACCGCTCCCCCGGACACCAGGGTGCCCAGCAGCGCGGCGAGCAGCCCGTGCCCGTGGTAGAGCGGCATCACCGCCACCGTCGCGTCCTGCGAACCGAGCCCGTAGCCGTCGATGATCGCGGCCACCGAGCGGGCGATGTTGAGGCGCGTCCAGGGAACCATTTTGGGCGCTCCGGTGGTTCCGCCGGTGAACATGATCATGGCGTCGTCGTCACGCAGCCCCTCCGGGGTCGACACGTCACGCCGGGGTGCCGCGGTGACGTCCAGGCTGACCGCCGCGGCGGTGCCGTCGACGGTGACCGCGACCGGCCACGACGGCAAGCCGTCCGATGCACCCGTGTCGTTTTCGGCGTCGGCGCGCTGGTCGACGAGCACGGCCCGAGCGCCCACCGCCGCACCGCGGGCACGTTGCTCGGTGATGGGTAGGGCCGGATCCAGCGGAACCACAACAAGATCCGCACGCGATGCAGCCAGCAGCCCGACGACGAATTCGGCGTTACTGCCAGCACGCAGCGCGACCCGGTCGCCGCGCAGCAGTCCAGCGGCCGTCAGCTGCGCGGCCAGATCGTCGACCAGCCGGAGCAAATCGCGATAGTCGACCGGTATGCGCTCGGCGGTGACCACCAGGGCCCGTGCCTCCGGCGACCGGCGTGCGGCCGCCTCGACCAGATCGGCGATGCGCGGGCCGGCGGTTTCCGGCGACTCCTCGCCGCCCTCAATTGACCCCATCGCCGAACTCCTTTCATTTCCGCTACCGATGCCACCCTGCCGGTCGGCTTTCAGGTGCGTCCAATATCGATTCGCTCACGATCGATAATTGGCGGCTATTGAATCGTGGTAACAGCGCGCTGACATGGCACGATAGACAACGCAAATCGCCGGATAGCGCCCTGGTCTTGGACACGTGGCGTGCGCACGGGCGACAGTGATGGCGAAGGCAGTACCCGCAACACCGGAGGAGTCGCCACATGTCCACAGCTTCGGCATCTCCGACACGCCAGATCGATGGGTTTCACCTCGTGGTGGACGCGCTGAAAGCCAACGACGTAAGCACCATCTACGGGATTGTCGGCATCCCGATCACCGACCTTGCCCGCGTCGCGCAGGCGTCGGGAATCCGCTACATCGGGTTCCGGCAGGAGACCTCGGCCGGCCACGCCGCGGCCGCCGCCGGATTCCTGACCCGGCGGCCCGGTGTTTGCCTCACGACATCGGGACCCGGTTTCCTCAATGGCCTGCCCGCGCTGGCCAATGCCACGACGAACTGCTTCCCGATGATCCAGATCTCCGGCTCCAGCAATCGGGCGCTGGTGGATCTGCAGCGCGGCGACTACCAGGACCTCGACCAGCTCAACGCCGCGAAGCCGTTCGCGAAGGCCGCGTATCGGATCAATCGGGTCGAAGACATCGGGCGTGGCGTCGCGCGCGCTATTCGCGCCGCGGTCTCCGGGCGACCCGGTGGCGTCTACCTGGATCTGCCCGGTGAGGTGCTGGGCCAGACCATGGACGCCGACGCCGCGGCGGACACGGTCTGGCGCGTCGTCGACCCCGCGCCCCGACAGCTGCCGGCGCCGGACGCGGTTCATCGCGCGCTGGGCGTGCTGGCTCAGGCGCAACGACCGTTGATCGTGCTCGGCAAGGGCGCCGCGTATGCCCAGGCCGACATCGTGATTCGGAAGTTCGTCGAGGTCACCGGGATACCGTTCCTGCCCATGTCGATGGCAAAGGGCCTGCTGCCCGATTCGCACCCGCAGTCCGCCGCTGCCGCCCGCTCCCTGGCGATCTCGCGTTCCGATGCGGTCCTGCTGGTCGGTGCACGCCTGAATTGGCTTCTGGACCACGGGGATTCACCGAAGTGGAGCCGTGCGGCCAAATTCGTGCAAGTGGACATCGCCGCGACCGAGTTCGACAGCAACCAGCAAGTCGTGCCGCTGGCCGGAGACATCGGCTCGGTGATGTCCGCGCTGTATGACGGCGTGGCCGCCCGCCCGATCACGGCGCCGCCACAGTGGACCGGCGAGCTGGCCGAGCGCACGACACGCAACGATGCCAAGATGAGCGAGCGTCTCGCCGAAAATCCGCACCCCATGCGGTTTTATAACGCCCTTGGGGCGATTCGCGCTGTGCTGCAGGACAACCGGGACGCGTACGTGGTCAACGAAGGAGCCAATGCGCTCGATCTGGCCCGCAACGTCATCGACATGGAGCTGCCACGACACCGGCTGGACACCGGAACCTGGGGCGTGATGGGCATCGGGATGGGCTATGCCATCGCCGCCGCCGTCGAGACCGGGAAGCCGGTGGTTGCGATCGAGGGTGATAGTGCGTTCGGCTTCAGCGGCATGGAGATCGAGACCATCTGCCGCTACCGGCTGCCGGTCGCCGTCGTCATCCTCAACAACGGCGGCGTCTACCGCGGCGACGAGGCCACCCCCGGCACGGCGGCGATGGGATCGGATCCTGCTCCGACAGTGTTGAACGCTCGCGCGCGCCACGAGCTGCTCGCGGAAGCGTTCGGCGGCAGGGGATATCACGTCGCCACTCCGCCGGAGCTGCGTGCGGCGCTGACCGAAGCGATCAGCACCGGTGAGCCGTCGATCATCGACTGCGAACTCGACCCGGCGGCGGGCGTGGAAAGCGGGCATCTGTCCAACCTGAACCCGGCCAGTACCGCCGCCCCACCGCCGGCCGCGGTCAGCGCCGGCGGGTAAGCCCCAACAGCTGCGCGTCGAAAAACTCGTTCAGCGCCAGCTGCCCGGCGGAGGTGCCCAAGGCGCGGGCGATCGGCGTTCCCGGTCCGTTCGAGTTGGTAGCCAGGGCCACATCGGCTTTGAGCACCGGGTCGACCATTTCGACCGCCCGGATCGCAGGCCCTAGCGGCGAAGCCCACAGCCATGTGTGCGGCACGATGGAGGCCCAGTTGCCCGCCGACACCTGAGCGAATAACGATGCAACGGAATCCGTTTCGACCTGCGGGCCGACCATGATGGAATGGTCGGCGAAGGCTCGATCGATGATCTGGCGATCACGCATTTCCGGGGTGAGCAACGCCAGCGGCAGCTGCGCAACCTCCGCCCACGTCATCGTCGCCGTACCCGATCCGACCATGTCCGCCGCTGCCAGCAGCACATATCGCTCCTGGTACAGCGGGACGAGGTTGACGTCGTGAGCCTCGTCGGACGCCGCATGCACGATGGCGGCATCGATTTCGAACTCGCGGAGCCGCCGGTATAGTTCGGTGGCCGCCAGGCGAGAGAGGATGTGCACCTTCACCAATGGGTGCGCCGAACAGAACGCCGAGAGCACCAGCGACGCGGTCGTGGAGGCGGTGGGAACGGTTCCCAGCCGAAGGGTCCCCGTGATGCCAGAGCGCACGGCGTCCACTTCGGACTTGAACGCGTCGTGTTCGGCGAGAATCCGCCTGGCCCACACCACCAACCGCTCCCCCTCAGGGGTGAGGCCCTCGAAGCTGTGGCCGCGGTTGATCAGCGTGACGTTCAGTTCTCGTTCCAGCTTGGCGATCGCGGTTGAGAGCGCCGGCTGGGAGACAAAGCATTTCTCGGCCGCCCGGGCGAAGTGCCGCTCGGAGGCGACCGCCACGAAGTACTCCAGTTGGCGGAAGAGCACCCGCACTCCTCGGGTTCGGCTGGGCCTTTGGGCACCGGTCCCGCTGAGGCTAGCGCGTTGCCGGCGCGGGCCCAAGCCGAAGTTTGCGCCTCCACCGTGGCGGTTACCCCTATGAATTCGGCCTACCGGGCAGACCGTAACCTCGCGTCCGCGAAAAAACCGGTGCATGGGCGCCGCTTTCACGCAACCGCGGCTCGAACTTGCGTAAAAGTCACGGGTCGCCGGCCGAGGATCGGCACCCAGTCGGCTGCGCTGCGCGCGGTTGAACTCAATCGGTGATCGAATCGTTACCGTGACGACCCAGCTGGCCTGTCATTGTTTGCTGAAACCGGTGGTCAATGGGTAACCAGTAGGATATCGGTGTGTTAGTCACACCATCTCGAAGGGTGGACGCCATGCGTCGGGGTGTTCGTTATCTATTTGTTATGGTCACGATCACCGCTGTGAGCCTCGTCGTGCCGGTCGGTCGCGGCACCGCCGCCGTGCCGCTACCGCAACCCAGCCCGGCAGTCGCCTCGATTTTGCCCGCTGACGGCGCCGTGGTGGGCGTGGCCCACCCGGTCGTGGTGACCTTCACCGCTCCGGTGGCCGATCGGGCCGGGGCCGAACGGTCCATCCACGTCACGTCGCCCAGCGGCGTCCCCGGACACTTCGAGTGGGTCCACAACACTGTCGTGCAGTGGGTTCCCAACCAATATTGGCCCGCCCACACCCACGTGTCGGTCGGCGTGCAAGCCCTGACGACAGGCTTCGATACCGGCGAGGCGCTACTCGGTGTCGCCAGTATCTCCAAACACACCTTCACCGTCAGCAGGGACGGGGAGGTGCTGCGCACCATGCCGGCGTCGATGGGCAAGCCCAGCCGGCCCACCCCGATGGGCAGCTTCACCGCGCTGGAAAAGCAGCGCACCGTGGTGATGGACTCGCGAACCATCGGCATTCCGCTCAGTTCGCCCGAGGGATACAAGATCACCGCTCAGTACGCCGTACGCGTTACTTGGAGCGGCGTTTACGTGCACTCGGCACCATGGTCGGTTGATTCCCAGGGCAACGCCAATGTCAGCCATGGCTGCATCAACCTCAGCCCCGACAACGCCGCCTGGTACTTCAACCAGGTCAACGTGGGCGACCCTATCGAGGTCGTGGCGTGAGCGCTGCCAACATATCCCTGGCCTGACGCGGGCGCCCCGGCGTGCGCCCACACGGTGTGACAACCGTCACAGCCGTTGAACGGAAGCGCGGCCCATGGGGGTTCGTTCAGGTAGGCGAGTGATCTCCAACGAGAGGCGGGCCATGACCGTTGAGGCGAAGCGCGCGAAAGTTAGCTCTACAGGCCCGATCAGCGCGGCGCGCCAACAGGTAGCCGAACGCATCCGCCACTTGGACGCCCACGACGAACAGTTTCGGACTACGAAGCCCGATCCGGCCCTGCAGCACGCGGCACGGCAACCCGGCCTGCGACTGCCGCAGATCCTGGAAATCTTTGCCCAGGGTTACGCCGATCGCCCCGCGGTGGGCTGGCGCGCCCGCTCGTTGAACACCGATTCAGCGACCGGCCGAACCGGCACCCAGGTGCTGCCCCGGTTCGACACCATGACCTACCGCGAACTATGGGACAACGTCCGCGCTATCGCCGGCGCATGGCGACACGACGCCACCAATCCCGTTGCGCCCGGGGACTTCGTCGCCACCGTCGGTTTCGCGAGCGCCGAATATCTCACCATCGATCTGGTGTGCGCCTACCTCGGGCTGGTCACCGTGCCGCTGCAGCACAATTCGACGGCCGCACGGCTGAAGCCGATCGTCGAGGAGGTGGAGCCGTCCGTATTGGCCGCCGGTGTCGATTATCTCGACCTCGCCGTTCAAGCGGCACTGGGCATTTCATCGTTGCGGCGGGTCGTGGTTTTCGACTACCGGCCCGAGGTCGACGAGCACCGCGAGAGCGTCGATCGCGCGCGGGCGAACCTGGCGAGTGCCGGCATTGCGGTGATCATCGAGACTCTCGATGACGTGATCGCACGCGGCCGAAGCCTGCCGCCGGAGCCGATGTTCACCGGCGACACCGACGAGCGGCTGGCCATGATCATGTACACGTCGGGCAGCACGGGATTGCCCAAGGGCGCCATGTATACCGAGCGGATGCTCTGCAAGCTGTGGACCACCGAATTGATGCCCGACTTCGCGGACACGCCGGTGATCAACGTGAATTTCATGCCCCTGAATCACCTGGGCGGCCGGATACCGCTGTCGACGGCGTTCCAGGCCGGTGGCACCAGTTACTTTGTCCCGGAGAGTGACCTCTCGACGCTGTTCGACGACTGGAACCTGGTGCGTCCCACCGAAATGGGACTGGTGCCACGGGTGGCGGAGATGTTGTACCAGCGCTATCAGAGCGCCGTCGATCGATTCGAGGCTTCCGGCGCCGACACCGCCGCGGCGAAGGCACAGGCGCAGGCCGAGCTGCGCGAGCAGATACTCGGTGGACGCATCGTGACCGCCTTCTGTGGCACCGCTCCCCTTGCAGCGGAGATGCGCAGTTTCATCGAGTCCTGTTTGAGCGTGCACGTTCTCGATGGTTACGGCCTCACCGAGGTCGGCATGGTGACCAAGGACGGGCGTATCAACCAACCCCCGGTGCTTGACTACAAGCTGATCGATGTTCCCGAATTGGGGTACTTTCGCACCGACAAGCCCTATCCACGAGGCGAATTGTTGGTCAAGTCGCTGACCGCCACCCCCGGATACTTCAAGCGGCCCGATGTCACCGCCAGCGCCTTCGACTCCGACGGCTATTACCGCACCGGTGACGTGATGGCCGAGCTGGAGCCGGGCCGGCTCGCTTATGTCGACCGCCGCAACAACGTGCTGAAATTGGCCCAGGGAGAGTTCGTCGCCGTGGCGCGCCTGGAAGCGGCGTTCTCCAGCGCGGCCCTGGTGCGCCAGATCTTCGTGTACGGCAACAGCGAGCGACCGCACCTGCTGGCCGTCGTCGTCCCGACCGACGATGCCGCGCAGAAGTTCGCCGAAGACGACGACGGACTGAAGGCTGCGCTGAGCGAATCCCTGCGCCAGTCGGCCAAACTCGCCGAGCTGCAGTCCTACGAGGTGCCCGTCGACTTCGTCGTCGAGCCACAACCGTTCAGCGAGGACAACGGCCTGCTCTCCGGGGTAGGCAAGCTGCTACGGCCCAAGCTCAAAGAGCACTACGGCGCTCGGCTCGAACAGCTATATGCGCAGCTTGCCGAAAATCGGGTGACCGAATTGCGTGCTTTGCGCGAGGGCGCGGCCGACCGCCCGGTGATCTTCACGCTGACCCGCGCGGCCGAGGCGTTGCTTGGCCTGGCCGGCGGGCCGCCGGCACCCGACGCCCTATTCATTGAGCTGGGCGGCGATTCGCTATCGGCGCTTACCTTTTCCAACCTGTTGCGGGACATCTTCGACATCGAGGTGCCCGTGGGGATGATTACCGGACCGGCAACAGACCTCGGACGGATCGCGCAATACGTTGAATCTGAACGTGAATCGGGTTCGCGGCGACCAACTTTCGCAACGGTGCACGGGCAAGGAGCGACGCAGGTCCACGCCGCGGACCTCACCTTGGACAAGTTCATCGACCCGTCCACCCTGGCCCAGGCCCCGGCGCTGCCGCGGGCGACCGGCAGGCCGCACACCGTTCTGCTCACCGGCGCGAACGGCTACCTCGGGCGGTTCCTGCTTTTGGAGTGGCTCGAACGGTTTGCCGAAACCGGCGGAAAGCTCATCGCGATCATCCGCGCCGCGGACGCCGCGGCCGCCACCAAGCGACTGGAGGCCGTCTTCGATAGCGGCGACCCGCAATTGCTGCAGCGGTTCCGAACGCTTGCCGCAGACCACCTCGAGGTCATCACCGGCGATATCGGTGTGCCGAATCTTGGTTTGGAGCCGGATATTTGGGAGCGCCTCGCCCAGAGTGTCGACCTGATCGTGCACCCGGCCGCGCTGGTCAACCACGTGTTGCCATACGACCAACTGTTCGGCCCCAATGTGGTTGGCACCGCAGAGTTGATTCGGCTGGCGATAACGACGCGAATCAAACCGGTCACATACCTGTCGACGGTCGCGGTGGCCCTGTCGGTCGATCCGGCCACGTTCGTCGAGGACGGCGACATCCGCACCGTCAGCGCGTTGCGGCCGGTCGATGACAGCTACGCGAACGGGTACGCGAACAGCAAGTGGGCCGGCGAGGTGTTGCTGCGCGAGGCGCACGACCTGTGCGGCTTGCCGGTCGCGGTCTTCCGGTCCGACATGATCCTGGCGCACAGCCGGTATGCCGGACAGGTGAACGTGCCAGATGCGTTCACCCGCTTGATCTTCAGCTTGCTGACCACCGGTATCGCACCGGCCTCCTTCTATCAAACGGATGCGCACGGGAACCAGGCGGTGGCCCATTACGACGGGCTGCCTGCCGATTTCGTGGCCGAAGCGGTTACCGCGCTCGGTGCGCAAATCGCCACACCCGCCGCGGATTCCGGAGACTATCGGTCGTTCGACGTGATGAATCCGCACGACGACGGCATATCCCTGGATGTGTTCGTCGACTGGCTGATCGCCGCCGGGCACGACATCCGGCGCATCGACGACTACGACGAATGGCTGGACCGGTTCGCCACGGCCCTGCGGGCCTTGCCGGACAAGCCGCGCCAGCATTCGGTGCTGCCGTTGCTGGACGCCTACCGAAAGCCGGAGACGCCGTTGCGCGGCGCGCCAGCCCCCACCGATGTGTTCCGCAGCGCCGTGCGGGCAGCGAAAATAGGTCCACGCAAGGATATTCCGCATCTGTCGACGGGGTTGATCGACAAGTACGTCGCGGATCTGCGCTTGCTGGGCTTGGTGTGAGCACGCTGAGCTAGCGGGGTAGCCCGGCCTTTATCGCGGCGTCCTGCTTGCGCGCTATCTCGAGAGCGACGGCGGGATCGACCGGCTCGTTGGGCGGATTGTCGAATTCCAGCGTGACCAGTGCCTTGCCTTCGGTGAAGACCAAGACCGCCATCGCCTGGGTGTTGTCCGGTGTGGTACCCGAGATCGTCACCCCGTTCGCGCCGACGGCAAGCGGTTGCCAGCTGCCATTCACCTTGCCGTTGTAACTTCCTTGGGTGGAAGCCAATTCGGCGGCGGCCGCCGCAGGATCGGAGGCGACCACGATGGTGTCCCACAGCCGATGGCTGCTGTCGCCGTTGGCGAACAGCTGAGCAACACCGGGCGCATTGTTGGGATTCAGCATGGGCGACTGCGGCGCGGTGAGGCCCCCGCCGACGTCGTTCGGCTTGATCAGCAAGTAGCCGTAGTCCGAGGGCTGGACCGACGGCGGGCCGGTGACCGCGCTCGAAATAGACGAAGCGGGGGATTTCGACGTCGACGACGGCGAGGCGGATCTGTCAGCGCCGCCGCATCCGGTGCTCGTGGCGCCGATCACGACGAGGGCAACGGCCCAGCCGGCCATGCCGATCCGATCAACTTCCACGCATGTTCCTTCCACGTGTCATCGGTATCCGGCTTTCACCGCGGCTCCCGACGCCGCCGGCGAAACACTGGGGTAAACCAGGCTTGCTACGAACATAGGCCCACTCGGCGTCCGGTGGGTAGCACTTTGACATGCCTATGCTGACGTGGGTGACACGTCTCGTGTTGGAAGGAGATCGGTATGACGGCTGCAGCGCGCGCGGTACGGTTCGACCGTTACGGGGGACGTGAGGTGTTGTACGTCGCGGACATCGAGATGCCCTCCCCCGGACCGGGCGAGGTCGTCGTCGAAGTGCGTGCCGCGGGGATAAACCCCGGGGAAGCCGGTATCCGCGTCGGAGCGATGCACGAGATGTTCCCGGCCACCTTTCCCTCCGGGCAGGGTAGCGATCTGGCCGGCGTCATCACCGCAGTGGCACCCGGGGTCACCGAATTCTCGGTCGGCGACGAAGTCTTGGGATTCAGCATGCGCCGGTCCAGCCATGCCACCCACACGGCGGTCCCGGTCAACCAGTTGATCCGTAAACCTTCCGAACTCGGTTGGGAGGCAGCGGGTTCGCTGTACGTGGTTGGGGCGACCGCTTATGCGGCCGTCCGCGCGGTGGCGCCCCGACCCGGTGAGACGATCGCCGTGTCGGCCGCCGCGGGTGGGGTGGGCAGCCTTGTCGTGCAGCTGCTGGCCTTGCGCAAGGCGCGGGTGCTCGGCATTGCGGGCCCGGGCAATGCCGACTGGCTGCGCGCGCATGGCGTCAGCCCGATCACCTACGGTGACGGACTCGCCGCGCGGCTACATGACGCGGCGCCGGATGGCATCGACGCGTTCATCGACCTGTTCGGTCCGGACTACGTTCAGCTGGCCGTCGATCTGGGCGTGGCGCCCGAGCGTATCGACACCATCATCTCGTTTCAGAAGGCGGGCGAGGTGGGCGCCAAGGCCGAGGGCAGCATGGAAGCCTCGACGCCCGAGGTGCTCGCGGAGATGGCCGCCCTGATCGTCTCGGGCGCCATCGAGTTCGACATCGCCGCGACCTACCCGCTGGACCGGGTAGCTGACGCTTATGCCGAACTCGAGCAGCGGCACACGCACGGGAAAATTGTTCTGCTGCCAACCAACTCAGAATGAGGCGGCCGGCCCGACAACACCGGCCTGCATGATCTTGATGATGACGAAAACTACCGCCACCACCAGGTAAACCCGCAGGGTCATCAGCCCCGCCCGGCGCATCGGTGACATCGTGGGCCGATCGAGCAGCGCGACGTTGGGGGTTTGCCAAGCCGACCGGTCCTGGCGCCGTACCGCCCGTCTCTCGGCACGCGTCAGCGACGAAGCGTCCTCGAGTTCGTCGACCTCTTGCGGGTCCAGGCCGCCACCGAGCGTCCGCGCGATGGCTTCGGCCTCGGTCAGGTGCCGGTGTCGTGTACCCATGATGATCAGCGCGGCACCGCCGACGATGCCGAGCGCCGCGCCGGCCGCGAGACCAGCCTCGATGGTGGTCGTCGACAGATCGGGGAAGAAGGTGGCCGCCGTCAGCGCTAGCGACAGCAGCACCAGACACCACACGATGCTCCACGCAATGATGTTCTGTCGCACCGTGTTCACCCACGGCCCCAGCACCGCTCGGTCATTGCAGAGCAGCACCAGGAATACGGTGGCCGAGGGGAGCAGCACACCGGCGAGTGCCTGTACGCCCTGGGTCACCAGGCCCAGGACGTGGTTGGGACTGAAGGAGATCGCCGCCGACACCGCGAGCAGTATCGCGTAGCCGCCGTAGAACAGCGGGGCCTCGCGGATCTTCCAATGCAACGAGTGCCGCTTACCCATAGCATCACCGACCGCATAGGTGGTCGCCAGGCCGACGGCGTTGGCGCCGATCAGCGACGCGTCCAGCAGGATGATCGCGAACAGCACCCCCACCGCGCGACCCAGATGCTTCGACAATCCCGCCGCGACCGCGCCCGCATCGGTGAAGTGACCCGCATCGGCGGTGCCGGTCAATCCGAACGCCGCCACGGCCATCAGCGCCGTCGCGCCGACCATGACCACAACGATTCCTATCGCCAAATCCGCTCGGCCGTAAGGGATCCAGCGGGCGGTGATGCGCTTGTCCACCACGTTTGACTGCTGGAAGAACAGCTGCCACGGCGCGACCGTCGTACCCACGATCGCGACCACCAGCAGCAACACCGTCGAGTTGAGACCGCCGGGGAATTGCGGGATCAGGCCGGCCACGGTTGCTTTGGCGGTCGGATGCACCAGGAACACCATCGGAAAGATCAGCACATTCACCGCGATCAGGAGGAACATCAACCTCTCCCAACGGCGAAACGAGCCGCCGGCCACCACGGCGAACAGCAGCACGGCGGCGGCCGGGACGGCGATGATCTTCGGGCAACCCAGGAAGCCGAGAGCCAATGCGACACCGATGAATTCGGTGACGATCGTCAACGCGTTCAGGACCAGCAGATCACCAACGCTGAAGGCGCCCCAGAACTTGCCGAACCGCTCGAATATCAAGCGCGCGTGCCCAACCCGGGCCACCGCACCTAGCCGCAGTACCATCTCCTGGTTCACGTACAGCACCGGGACCAGCAGTGCCAACGTCCACAACAGGCCCATGCCGTAGTTCTGGCCCGCCTGCGCGTAGGTCGCGACGCCACCGGCGTCGTTGTCACCCACCATGACGATGAGCCCGGGCCCGGTGATCACGGCCAACGTCCGCAGCCGCCGCCAGCGTCCACTGGACGCGCCGTCCCCGTCGCGCCGGATGCGCCCGAACGCGCCGACGATGTCGCCGACGTGCGCGGAATCCACCACGGCCGGGCGTCGGGCCGGCAAGGATGCGCCCTCCGGCGCGCCAGAGGTCCCGCCGACCACCGGGGTGCGGCGGCCGCCGCCGGTGTCGATCGAAGTCATTGCATTCTCGCTATCTGGGGCGATTCTCACGTCGCGGGGACGCATTGGTGATGCGGCGTTCAACGAGCCTGGGGCGACGGGCGCCGCTGGGACGCCCGCCGCCCAGGCAGTGGTTCAACGGTGGTTACTGTCGGAACCCGCGACGTGGCCACCCAGCGATGCGGTGACCATCGCGATCGGCATCCGCGAGACGTACAGGTTGGCCCGCTCCTGCGGGGTCAAGCTGGCCCGCCGGTGAAACCTGTTGGCCACCAACCGGCCTGCCCGCAGCATCGACCGTCCACGCTCGGATGCCGCAGAAAAACGGTGCGTGACGACAAAAGCCATGATCTTCTCCTGACAGGAGCCCGATTGGCGTCGGCACGGGTGTCAACCGCGCAAGACCAACGAGGTCAGGCGGTGAAAGAAATGCCGGAACCGGATCGGGACAAGACGGATTTCGGATACGGACTATCGCCAGGACTCATCTCGCCCTCACCTCCTCACGGCCAAGACACACGCGGGTGTCGCCACATTCACCTGAACGAAAGAGGTTGGAAAGACCCACGACACAAACCGCGGGCCGCACCCCTCTCGTCGGAGCTTCGGCACTGCACGGCGTATCCGTAACATTCCGGAAGCCACTTGGGCTCAACCCTTGGGTCCGGGAAGAGCTGTCCTGACCCGGGGCGTCTCTCGACGTTCGGGGTCAGTGGCCTGTATCCATGCAGACGCCTCACCTACCGAGGTGCTTGCGGGGTCCATAGTGACACCGGTGCGCGGCGTCGTCAAACCGCTTAGCGGATCCCTGACACCCTCCGCGGCTCTCCCAGCGCCCGCTAAGGACGCGCGCCTAGGCTCGGTGCCATGACCACTACGTTGCAGGACGCCCGGGTCGCTTCGACGCTCGACCGCATGTATGCGGAGGCGAAAAACCAGATGGCGCTGTTGCGCGAGCGGCGCGGCGCGTTCGACCGGCCGATGACCACGCAGGAACGCACCGAGGCGATGAGCGAGTTCTACATCCCGGTGACGCGGGACGCCGGCCGGCTGCTGTATTCGCTGGTGCGGGCCACCCGTCCGGCCACCGTCGTCGAATTCGGCATGTCGTTCGGCATCTCTGCGCTGCATCTGGCCGCCGCGGTGCGCGACAACGGCGCCGGCCGGGTGGTGACCACCGAGCTGAGCGACACCAAGATCGCCGCGGCCAAGCAGACGTTCGCCGAGACCGGCCTGGACGACGTCATCACCATCCTGGAAGGCGACGCGCTGTCCACGCTGGCGGACTTGGGGGGACCGGTCGATTTCGTGTTGCTCGACGGCTGGAAAGACCTGTACTTACCCGTGATCGAGATGCTGGAGCCCCGCCTGTCCACGGGTGCACTGGTCATCGCCGACAACGCCAGCTCGGCCGACCTGGCGCCCTATCTCGATCGCGTGCGCAACCAGGACAACGGCTACGTCAGCTTCAACTTCCAGGTCCGCGAGAGCGATAGCATGGAGATCAGCTGCCGCACAAGCGATTAGGGTCTAGCGCAGCGATTCCTCGAGCCACGGCGTGAGCCACTTCACCCCTTCGGGGGTGAGGTGAACGCCATCGCTGCGCACCTTGATGCCATCGACCTTGGGGGTATAAACCCCGTCGGGGCACAGCTTCTTGTTCAGATCGAGGATCGCGACTCCTCGATGGTGGCTCACGGTCTTGCGCAACATGGTGTTCCACAGGTTGACCCGATCCGGCTGGTCCTCCGGATACAGCCGGCCGTCCGGCTTTTCACCGCCCCGGCTGTAGGGAACGGTAGCAACCACCACGCGGACACCGGTAGCGCCCACGATGTTCAGCGCCCGTTCGAGCTCACCGTTGAGGTAGGCGTCGAAGGTCGGGTCGCCGATGTGAGTCCACTGGCCCTCGTTGACCCGGTCCACCGTCTCCCAGCGGCCGATGACGAGCAACGCGACGTCTGGCTGGTCGCGGCTGACCTGGGTCGACCAACGAATCGGCCAGCCGTCGCACTCGGACCGTTGCTCCAGAGTCTGGCCGATGTAGCGGTACGGCGTGCCACGCACCAGGCTGCATCCGATGACAGTGTGGTCGAGGAACGTGAACCCGGGCGTCGGGGGCAGGTAGTGCATCCAGGTCCACCCGATCGAATCACCGAACACCGAGACGGTGAACGGCCGGTTGGCGTCTCGAGGCCGGCTCGCGCCGGGCGGCGACGGCGAGACCGCCGCGACGGCCGAGACGCCGGGCGGTAGCCCGGTCTCCCGCAGGCCGGGCCCGGTGCCCACCGGAATCACCAACAGAGTCACCGCGGCCGCACTGGCAACGCTCGCGGCCGCCAGCGGCAACAGCGGCACTCGCGCCGGGCGCCATCGCCGAATGGGTTGTTCGAGCAGCCAATACGACGTTGCGGCAATCAACAGCGTGGCGCCACACCGGGCAGCGAATAGCGGCAGACCCGACCATCCGGTGCGTTCGCCGTTCAGCGCCAAGAAGATTGGCCAATGCCACAGATAGACCCCATAGGAGATGGTTCCCAGCCCCACCAGTGGGCGCAACGCGAGCGCGTGCGCGACGACTCCGCGCTGCTCCAGGGCGACGGGTGCGATGACGATCACCGCCGCAATCGCGACTCCAATCAGCAAGCCGTGGCGGAATTCTCCGCCGGCCCCGGTGGCGTAGTGCGTCGCCGCGGCCAATCCGGCCAAACCCAACAGCGGCAGAACCCGGGCGACCCGGCGCCCCCACCGCGTGCGGATCATGCACCAACCGCGGTTCATCGACGGCCAGTCCCGCACCAGCAGGGCGGCGGCCGCGGCACCGATCAGCAACGCCTGCGCGCGGGTATCGGTGCCGAAGTAGATCCGGTCGCGGGTGCCATCCGACGCCGAGACGATGGCCAGAGCCGCCGAAGCCAGGGCACCGAGGGTGGCGATCAGGAACGTGGCGAAGCGCACACCACCGACGGTGGCCCGGGAACAGCGGCGCCTCGCGCGGGCGGCGAGCAGTAGGGTGACCGCGATGAGCAGCACCGGCCAGACGAAGTAATACTGCTCCTCCACCGCGAGTGACCAGGTGTGCTGCAGGGGCGAGGGTGGAGCGCCCTGGGTGAAGTAGTCGGTCTTCTGGGCGACGAATCGCCAGTTCGCCATCCACACGAAGGCGGCAATCGCGTCGTCGCGCAGGCCGGTCAGCGACCGGTCGGGCAGCAGCTGGCGGGCGGCGGCCACGGTGAGCACCATGAGCACCAGTGCGGGCAGCAGCCGGCGCGCGCGCCGGATCCAGAAGCCGGTCAACTCGATACGACCGCTGCGTCCCAGCTCGTCCAGGAGCAGCGAGGTGATCAGGAATCCGCTGAGAACGAAAAACACGTCGACGCCGATGAATCCGCCGCTGACGCCCGGGATGCCGCCGTGCCCGATGAGCACCAGCGCAACCGCGATCGCGCGCAGCCCGTCGAGTGCCGGGATTCCACTGGCCCGCTCCGGCCGGTCCCAGATCGCCAACCGGCCAACCCGGCGCACCGGGGCCACCCATCGGGGCCGAGTACGGCGAGCCGGCGCGGGGTGAGACCCGCCCGGCTCTGTGCTTGCTGTCAGCGCGCCGTAACTACCATTTCGCCCGGCGCCATGGTTGATGCCGATACGTCGCTGCTCCTCCTGTTGAGTTCAGCAAGCCAGCCTAGAGGCGGGCGCACAGAATCAGGTGGAGGACACGCGAGGTGTTTTCCGCCGTGCAGCGTGGGGATTTCGGCCTGACGCGTCAGGTCTTGTCGGGCGCGTAACCCAGGGTGCTTTTGACCTCCAGATACTCGTGGAAGCCGAACTCGCTCCATTCTCGACCATTGCCGCTGCGCTTGTAGCCGCCGAATGGGGCGTTCAGGTCGAACGCGTGATTGATGGTCACCCATCCCGCGCGGATCTTGCGGGCGATCTCGCGTGCCGTGTCGAGGTCGGCCCCCGAAACATAACCGGCGAGGCCGTATTGCGTGTCATTGGCGATCTCGACGGCATGGTCGAGATCGTCATAGCCGAGGATGCACAGCACCGGCCCGAAGATCTCCTCGCGGGCGATCGTCATGTCGTTGGTGACATGCGCGAAGACGGTGGGCTTGACGTAGTAGCCCTTCTCCAGCCCCGCCGGCCGGCCCGGGCCTCCCGCGACCACGGTCGCGCCCTCGTCGATGCCTTGCTGGATCAGGCGCTGAACTTTTTCGAATTGTGCCCTCGACGCGACCGGACCGATGGCCTTCGCTTCGCCGCTGCCCACGGGAACCTGTTCGGCGACCTCACGCGCGATGGTGATGGCCTCGTCCATCCGGGAATTCGGGACCAGCATGCGCGAGGGGGCATTACAGCTCTGCCCGGAATTGGGCATCATGTTGGCCACGCCGGCGCTGACGGCTTGGGTGAAGCCGCCGTCATCGAGGACGATGTTGGGGCTCTTGCCGCCGAGCTCCTGGGTCACTCGTTTCACGGTCGCGGCGGCGTTCGTGGCCACATCGACGCCGGCGCGGGTGGATCCGGTGAACGACACCATGTCGATGTCGGGATGGCTCGCCAAGGCCACACCGACCCCCGCGCCGTCGCCGTTGATCAGGTTGAACACCCCGGCCGGCACGCCCGCGGCATCCAGGATCTCGGCGAAGATGTAGGGCGAATACGGGGCTACCTCAGAGGGTTTCAGGACGACGGTGCAGCCGGTCGCCAGCGCCGGGTAGACCTTGACCGCGACCTGGTTGATCGGCCAGTTCCAGGGGGTGATCAAACCGCAGACGCCGATCGGCTCCTTGGTGATCAGGGTCGCCCCTTTTTGTTCGGAGAATTCGAAGTTTTTCAGCGCGTCGATGGCCGTGGTCAGGTGACCGATGCCGAGGAAGACCTGCGGCCCGGCGGCGAGCGAGGGCGGCGCGCCGATCTCTTCGGTGACCGCCTCGGCGAGGTCGTCCGCCCGCTTCTGGTATTCGGCGAGGATGGCCTGCAAGAGGTCCAGACGCTGTTCGCGGGTGCTCTGCGACCAACCGGCGAAGGCTCGCCGGGCGGCGTTGACCGCCACGTCGACGTCGGCCGCCGACCCCAGCGAGATCTTCCCGGAAACCTGTTCTGTCGCCGGGTTCTCGATGTCGAAGGCATTGGGGCGCACCGGGTCGACCCACTGGCCGTCGATGTAGAACTTCAGGTATTCGCGCATGACATCGTCCTTTTCTTACTGGGTGCCTTCGGCGTACCACGTCCGGAATCGGTCGTACTTGGGCATCTCCTCGGAGTTGGCCTTCGGATCGATGCACACGTGCACTACACCGACTTTGCCACTGGCGTAGGCGCGAGCGATCGCCGGGCCCATCTCCTCTTCCTTCTCGACGTACTCACCGTGGCAGCCGAAGCCCTCGGCAACCTTGTCCATCCGGACGTCCTTGCTCCAGTGCACACCTGGCTGCGGTGACGGCTGGGAGAAGGTGCGCTTGTACACGCCCACCTCAAGACCCCACTGGTGGTCGACGCCCACCACGCACACCAGCGGAAGGTTTTGCCGCGCAGCGGTTTCCAACTCGGCGATGTGGAAGAGGAACGCCGAATCGCTGGTCAACAGCATCACCGGGCGCTTGCCCCCCTCGGCGACGGAGGCTCCGACCGCGTACGGCAGGCCGGTGCCCAGGTGGCCGAAGTTCTGGTTCCACATCACGTCGCGCGGCTTGGACTGCGAGTAGGTCCACTGGAAGATCACGGTGGCGCCGCCATCGCGCACGAGAATCCCGTCCTCGAGTTCGTTGAACGCCTTGGTGGCCTCGACGACGTAGCGGGCCGGATGAATCGGCGAATGCCCGGACGGTGCCGATTCCGCCATATCCGCAAGCTCTTTCGTATCCTTTTCGATCAGGACCTGCAGCGCGGGTGCGGGTTTGCGTGGGGAATCCTTGAGCGCGTCGACCAGCTGCGGCACCACGCCGCGCAGATCGCCGACCAGCGCCACGTCGACCGGGCGGTTGACGCCGATGGCGGTTGGGTCCTGCTCGACGAGCACCCACTTGCGGTTCGCGTTGTTGGCGGCCCAATGCTGGGTCCGGCCGTAGTGCATCGGCTCGCCGAGCTCGGTTCCCAGTGCGACGCACAGGTCGGATTCCTCGACGGCCTCGTTGGCGGCCGGGGAGAACAAGTAGGGGAACGTCCGGTCCTGCAGTCCCGGAATGAACGAGGTGCCGCCGGAGGTCTGGATCACCGGGCAGGCCATCAGCTCCGCCAGCTCCTTGACCTGTTGCTGGGTGCGGGAGGTGTGCACGCCGTGGCCGACCAGCAGAACCGGGCTCTTCGCTTCGCGGATCAGCTCGACGGCCTCGGCCACCTCGCGGGTGCCTGCGCCCTGCTTGACCAGCCGGTAGGCCGACGGTGGCGGCGCGGCGTCGACGTCGAGCTCCTCCAGGATCACGTGCGACGGGAATTCGACGTAGGACGGGCCCGGGGTTCCGGACATCGCCCTGCGGATGGCCTCGTGGATGATCTCATCCGTCTGGTCGGCGTACTCGATGGACGAGCTGTATTTCACCGACGCGGCGAAAAGCGGCTCCTGCTGGATGAATTGGATACGCCCGCGGCGTACCCGGCGCTCGGTGACGCGAGCCCGCTGCCCGCCGAGGAAAATCACCGGCGAGTTCTCGACAAGCGCGCACTGGATCGCTCCGGCAATGTTGGCCATGCCCGGGCCGAGCGTGCCGACGCACAGGCCGGGGTTGCCCGTCATCCGCGACGCCGCCTCGGCCATGAATCCCGCGCTCAATTCGTGATGCGGTGCGACCACGGACCACCCGCGCGCGTCCGCCTCGGCGAACATGTGCACGAAGTTCGGGTCAGGAATGCCGAACAGGGTGTTGACACCCTCGGCCTCGAACAGGTCGAGGATGCGTTTGTAGACGGGCACGGCCATCGTGGGGAACTCCTTCACTGGCAATCTGTCTCGTTGGCAACCGTTATCCAGGGTTGGCGTCGACCGCCAGCCCCAGCTCGTCGAGGATCTCTGCGGTATGGGCACCGAGCTCGGGCGCCGGCCCGGCAACGCGGCCGGGTGTCTGGGAGAACCAGGTGGGCACCCCCGGGAAGCGCACCGGGCCATGCGGACTGTCCACCGTCTCGAACATGCCGACGGCGTTGAGATGCGGATCGTCGAACAGAGCGCCGGGCGTGTTCAGCGGCGCGGCCGGAATCTCGAGTTCGTGCAGCAACTCCAACCACTGGGCGGTGGAACGCTCTTTCATGGTTTTGGCCAGCAGTCCGTAGACGGTGTCGATCTCGCGGGCGCGCTGTTCCAACGTCGAATACACCTCGCTGGCCCACGGTGGTTGCACGGCTTTCATGAAGGCGTCCCAGTGCTTGTCGTTGTAGATCAGCGCTGCGATGTAACCGTCGCTGGTGCGATACGGGCGGCGGTTCGGCGCCACGGTTCGTGGATACACCGCGGGGCCGAGGGGAGGGTCGAACAGCGCGCCGTTGGCGTGTTCGACGAGCATGAACGAGGCCATCGTCTCGAACATGGCGACCTCGACTTCTTGTCCCTGTCCGGTGCGTTCGCGATGGAACAACGCCATCGTCGTCGCATACAGTGCGGTCAGTCCGGCGATCTTGTCAGCCATGATGGTGCCGACGTAATCGGCCTCGCCGGTCAATTGCTGTTGGACCGCGGGCAGCCCGCATTCGGCCTGGATGGTGTCGTCATAGGCGGGGCGGTCGCGGTCGGGCCCGCGACGCCCGTATCCATAGCAATTCGTGTAGATGACGGGGGGATTGATCGCGGCGACATCATCGTAGCCGAAGCCGAGTTTGGTAATTGCTTTGGCGCGCATCGAGTGGATGAACACGTCGGCGGTCTCGGCGAGAGCGCGTAATGCGCGGGCTCCGGCGTCGGTTTGCAGGTCCAGCACGATGCTGCGCTTGCCGCGGTTGACGTTGACGAACACCCCGCTCATGCCCGGGGCCGGGCCCACCGAGATGTAGCGGGTGTTATCACCTTGTGGTGGTTCGACTTTGATCACGTCGGCGCCCATGTCGGCCATGATCTGTGTGCAATACGGCCCCATCACCATCGCGGTGAGGTCGATAACCCGCATACCGGCCATCGGGCCCCTCGGGCTAGCCATTGGGCGCTCCCTGGTCCGCGAAGCGGTGCGCCAGCTCGAAGCTGTAGCGGATGTGCTGATTGTGTCCGTCGGGGACAACCGGAAAGATCAGTGGCGCCTCGACGTGTCGGATCGCATCCAGATGGCTCCCGACTTCCTCGATCGTCCATGACGATCGGCACACGCCGGGGCTCTCCGCGATCACCGCCCGCGCCACGCGACCCGCCAACGCGATGAACAGTTCACCGGTCACCGAGCACGACTCGTGCGAAAGCCAGCCCACCACGGGTGCAACGAGTTCGGCGCCCATCGGGGGATAGGACGACGTGTCGATGCCTTCGGCCATACGCGTCACCGCGGCCGGCACGATCACGTTGCACCGCACGCCCTCCGCGGCGCCTTCGAGCGCGGCGACGTTCGACAGCCCGATCACGCCGGCCTTGGCCGCCGCGTAGTTTGCCACGTTGTGGTTGCCGTACAGGCCGCCGATCGACGACGTCAGCACGATGCGACCGTAGCCCGCCTCGCACATGACCGGAAATGCCGGCCGCACAACGTTGAACGCGCCGCGTAAGTGCACGTCCAACACGGCCTCGAAATCCTCGTAGCTCATCTCCTTGAGCGACCCGCGACGGACGTTGCCGGCGTTGTGAATCAGAATGTCAATGCCGCCGTAGCGCTCCTGCGCCGCCGCGATGATGGACTCGCCGCCTGTGCGGGTCGCAACTGACACGCTGCATGCCACGGCCTCGCCCCCGGCCGCCGCGATCTCCGCGACCACCCGTTCGGCCGGACCGGCGTCCACCCCGTCGCCGTCGAGGCCGCCGCCGGCATCGTTGACGACCACCTTCGCCCCACGCGAGGCGAGTAGCTTCGCGTAGGCGCGACCCAGTCCGCGGCCTGCGCCGGTCACCACGGCTACACGGCCATCGAATCGCAGTTGCGCTGAAAGGGTTTTGCTCAAGTGCCGAGCACCAACCCGTCCAGGTCGCCCTTGTCGCGCCACACCCGCAGCAGGTCCTCGAAGGCGTAGAAGCCGGGTCCATACGGCTCGCCCAGGTGTGACCGGATTCCTTCTCCACCGCCACCGCCTTCGTTGTTGTAATAGCCGGGCGTGCACTGGGCGTCGAACGCCGAGTTGTCGATCGCGGTGTCCCGGATCGTCGCGCACCACTGTTCTTGCGCTGCTCGGCTGGGCTCCACCGTGGTCGCCCCCCGCTTCAGCGCTTCGGCGATGATGTAGGCGATGTGCTCGCCCTGCAGCTCGTAGTTGGCGGCGATGTTGGCGGAGATGCCGACTTGGGTGAAGCCGGTATAGAACTGGTTCGGGAATCCACGGCTGGTCATCCCGTGCAGCGTCTTGTAACCGTCGCTCCAGTGGTCGAACAATGACAGGCCGTCGCGCCCCTCGATCGTCTCGATCGAGTACCGGCGGCTGATCTCAGTGGTGATTTCGAAGCCGCTGGCATAGATGATGCAGTCGACCTCGTACTCGATACCATTGGCGACCAATCCCTTCTCCGTCGCCCGCTCGACGCCTTTGCTCGAGGACACGTCGACCAGCGTGACATTCGGACGGTTGAAACTGGGCAGGTAATCGTCGTTGGAACAGGGCCGCTTACACAGGAAGCGGTAATAGGGTTTGAGCGCTTCGGCGGTCGCCTCATCCTCGATCAGGGTGTCGATGCGGCGGCGCAGCCGCTCCATGATCTTGTAGTCCTCTTCCTCCCGGATGGCCATGAACTCCTCGGGGGTCATCGCAGCGGGGTCGTCCAGGGCGAGCACCCGAGCCGCGGTGTTGCGACCGAGCTCGGTCCAGAAGTCGCACACCAGATCCGGTTGGCCCAGGGCCATGCCCTCGAACGTCCACGAGTGGAAGTTGCGTTGTCGCTCCCGCTGCCACCCGGGCCGCAGCGTCTTGACCCAGGCCGGATCGGTCGTGGTGTTGTTGCGCGCGTCGACGGTGGACGGCGTCCGCTGAAATACGTAGAGATGCTTGGCATCACGGGCGAGGAAGGGCACGATCTGGATGCCGGTGGCGCCGGTGCCGACGACCGCGACGCGCTTGTCGGCCAGCTTGTGCAGGTTGCCGCTGACGTCCCCGCCGGTGTAGTCGTAATCCCATCGCGACGAATGAAAGCTGTGTCCGCCAAACGCTTTGATGTCAGGGATGCCGGGCAGTTTCGGCCGGTGGAACGGGCCCGACGCCAGCACCACGAACCGGGCGCGGATGTCGTCGTCGCGGTTGGTGCTGATCCGCCACCGCTTGATCTCCGCGTCCCAACGCAGATCGTGTACCTGGGTGGACAAGATCGCCGAATCATATAGGCCGAAGTGCTTGCCGATGTTGCGGCAATGCTGATAGATCTCGGTGCCGTCGGCGAACTTCTTCGAAGGCATGAAATCCAGCTCTTCGAGAAGAGGGATATAACAGTAGGATTCGTTGTCGCATTGGATTCCCGGATACCGGTTCCAGTACCACACGCCGCCGAAGTCGCCGCCGAGCTCGATGATCCGGACGTCGTCGACGCCGGCCTTCTTCAGGTGGGCGGCCGACAGCAGCCCCCCGAAGCCACCGCCGAGCACCGCGACGTCGATGTCCTCGGCAATCGGCTCGCGCGGCGTCGCGGGGGTGTAGGGATCGACTTCGTAGTAACCGGCGAAGTCGTCCTCCAATTCTATGTACTGCTTGGATCCTTCCTTGCGCAGCCGCTTTCCTCGCTCGTGAGCGTATTTCTCGCGCAGCGCGGCGATGTCGATGTCATCGGGCGTCTGTGTGGGCCCGCAACCGTCCTGGTACATCGTCATGCCCGTGAATGCTCCTCACCTGAAAGTTTCCGCGGTTCACCGGCGCCCATATACTTCGACAGTTGGTAGTGCAGATTGACGGTGCTGCGCTCGCGATACGGATTGGGCTTGGTGCCGGGGAAGCCCAAAGACTTCATACCCTGCTGCACGGCGGCCATGTTGGAGAAGTCCTGCGGCAGCACCGAGCGCCACCTGGGGTCGCCGACCGGTGTGTACTCCCAGTGTGTCTGCGGCTCCTGGCCTTTCGGATACAGCTCGAAGACGGATACCTCGAAGATGCACCTGTCCGGGTTATAGCTGGGATGCGGGCGCGCGCCGTAGCACAGCGCGCTGGTCAGACCCTGGCCGATCTGGAAGTTCGGGAAGATCTGCCATGCGGTGCCGGCCTGCCCGAGGATGTCGGCGGGGATCGTCGGCCAGATCACCCCGCGGGCTTCGTCGTCGCGGCGCGCAGACGCCAGCCAGTGCTCGAGAACCTTGTCGGCCGGTGTCCCCTCGGGCAATTCGTGAACCAGTCGCTTGGCGGCGTTCACCAGCGTCTGGGTGGTGGTGGCGTTGGTTTCCTCCATCGTGTACACCTGCATCTCCGCAGTCGAGACACGAGGATCGGCGCCGGTGCCAAGGCGGATCTTGGACTTGGTCGCTTCCATCTCCTCGGGCGCGTCGTAGCCGATATGACTGTGCTTGCCTTGGGCTTTCGCCCATCCCTTGAACTCGCCGAACTTGTTGAACTCCGGATGGGTGGTGTAGACATGGTAGGTCTCGTTGAACGCCTCCAGCGCGACCTTCCAGTTGCAGTCGAAATCCAGCCACCTGCGCCATTTGTAGCGCATGTTCTCCAGCCCGAATGGGTCCAGAATCTTCGCGGCGGGGAACAGGTAGTCGCCCAGCGGCTCACAGTCGGGGTCCATGTTGATCCACAACCAACCGCCCCAGGTGTCGACTCGAACGGGTCGAAGGTGGGTGTTGTCGGGCGTGAGGGCGTCCCGCCAGTCCTGTTGTTCGCGGATATGGGTGCACGTGCCGTCCAGGCCGTAGGTCCAGCCGTGGAAGCCGCAAACAAACGACTTTCGGGTTCGCGCACAGGCGTTCTTGGCGCCCGCGGGGGTGTCGATCAGGCGGCGGCCGCGGTGCATGCAGACATTGTGGTGTGCGTGGAATTCCCGCTCGCCGGTGCGCACGACGATGATCGAGTCGTCGAGAATGTCGTAGGTCAGGTAACTGCCGACCTCGGGCAGCTCCTCGACGCGGCCGATCTGCTGCCAGACCTTGCGCCATAGCTTGTCGCGCTCGGCGCGGGCATATTCCTCCGAGATGTATGCCTCGACCCCGATCGTCATCGGCTGCGAGAGTTCCTCGCCCGCTTCGGGATTCAAGCCCTTGTCCAGGTCGGTCATCGGATCCTCCTAATCGCCGCGCGGAAGGATTCGTCTTTGAGGAACAACGACGTGTTGTCGGCGCCGAGGTGACTCCACTTGAGGTCCAGGCCGCCGTCTACGAGCAGCGTCTGGCCGGTGATATAGCTCGACATCTCCGAAAGCAAAAAGAGGATGGCGCGGGCCTGCTCCTCGGGACGCCCACGGCGGCCCATCGCGATCGCCTGCCGGTCTCGCTCGGGGTCCTCGTCGACGTAGGTGCGCGAAGCCGCCGTCTCGGTGACACCGGGCGCCACAGCGTTGACCCGAATCCCGGCCTGCGCCAACTCGAGGGCCATGGTGCGGGTCATCGCGGCGATCGCGGCCTTGGCCGTTCCGTAGGCGATGTGGAAAGGCGCGGTGTTCATGCCGCTGATCGAGGAGATCGACACGATCGACCCATGCTGTTGCCGCGCGACGAGTTCATTTGCCACGGCCTGGCTCATGAAGAACGCGGTTTCGAGGTTGTCGGCGAAGATCTTGCGCCAGTCGCCGCGCGCCACCCGGGTCGACGGCATCCACGTCGACGGCTCCGCGCCGCCGGCCACATTGACCAGACCGTACACACTGCCGTCCGTTTGGCGCGTGTGGTCGATCACCGTGGCGATACCCTCATCGGTCGAAGCGTCGGCGGCGACGGGCACCACCGCCAGCCCCTGCTGCGCCAGCGGAGCGATGTGCTCGTCGAGGTTCTCCTTGGACCGGCTCACCGCGATCACGGTGGCCCCGGCCCGGGCGGTCATGGCCGTGACGGTCGTGCCGATGCCGCCCCCGCCGGCGCCGGACACCACCACGACGCGACCGTCGAGCCCCAAAAGGTTCACGTGATCATCGTGATCGGCCATGACCTGCTTTCCCCCGCCGCCGACGCGGCAGCGTCCGCAGCGGGATCGGCTAACTTATTTGTCCGGACAAAATATTGCGTTCTGTCCATTGGAGAACACTATTCCCATCGCTGGACTGCGCTGTCAAGGTCGGCCCGGCCTGCGTCGGCGGCTATTGTCTGGACTAAGAGGAGTTGATAGCGTCCAGCGCAAACGGCTGACGGAAGGACCTCGGCGAGCATGTCCAACTCAGGGGCCATCTCAGCGCCGCCCTCGCGGTATGCGCTGCCGCAGCCCATCGACGTCGCCGAGGGCTGGGAGCTCGAACGGGTCACCGCACCCAGCCGGCTGTTCGGCGCCAACGGTCTGCGCACCGGCCCGGACGGGCGCATTTACATCGCCCAGGTGACCGGCAGTCAGATCAGCGCGCTCGATCACCGCACCGGGGAACTCGTCATCGCAAGCCCCAAGGGCGGCGACATCGTGGCGCCCGACGACGTCGCGTTCGACGACCGCGGCAATCTGTATGCGACCGAGGTGATGGACGGCCGGGTCAGCGTGCGCGACACCAACGGCCGGACGCGAGTGCTGCGCGACGACGTGCCGTCCGCCAACGGCATCACGTTTCACCAGGGCCGGTTGTTCATCGGCGAATGCCGAGACGGTGGGCGGCTGCTGGAATTCGACCTGGCGGGCGGACCGCCACGGGTGCTCTTGGAGAACGTGCCCTCGCCGAACGCGATGGAGGTCGGCCCGGACGGCCTGTTGTATTTCCCCGTGATGGGCGCAAACGAGATTTGGCGCGTCCACCCCGACGGCGGCGAGCCGCAGTGTGTCGCAACCGGTCTCGGCGTGCCCGACTCGGTGAAGTTCGACGCGCAGGGCTACATCGTCTCAACCCAGGTGGCCACCGGTCAGGTGCTGCGCATCGATCCCCGCAGCGGCGAACAACGCCTGCTCGCCCAATTGAGCCCGGGCCTGGACAACTGCACCTTGGTCGACGACCGGCTGTTTGTCTCCAACTTCACCGGCGAGATCACCGAGATATCGCCGGACGGCACAACGCGATCCGTGTTGGCCGGCGGCCTCAACTGGCCCATGGACCTGGCGGTGGGCCACGACGGGCAGCTCTACATCGCCGACGGCACGTACTTCTACGCCGCGCAGCCGGATGGATCCCTGCGCACCGTGGCAATGTTGTTCACCCCCGGCTATCCCGGGTTTCTGCGCGGCCTCACGCCAAGCGGCCCCGGCGAGTTCGTCGTCACCACGTCCGGCGGCCAGGTCGCCCGTTACCGGCCGGGGGCGAGCGAAACCGAGGTGCTGGCCGACCGTTTCGACCAGCTCTACGGTGTCGCCCTGAGCGGCGGCGGCGCGGTGTTCGCGGAGTTGGGCACCGGACGGGTGCTGTCGCTGCAATCGGGTGGCGTTCAGGTGCTGGCGAAAGAGTTGCGTGAGCCGGTCGGGGTGGCGGTCGACGCGGACGGGCTTTGTCTGGTGGCAGAGGCCGGTGCCGGCCGGGTGATCCGCGTGGGCGGGTCGAGGATCGAGACCGTGATAGCCGATCTGCAGCGCCCGCAGGGCATTGTGGTCGACGGCGGTGTGCTCTACGTCGTCGACGCCGGAGCCAAGGAGTTGATCGCGTTCGATATGACCACCGAGGCACGGCGGACGATCGCGTCCGGGCTGCCCATCGGCCCTCCGCCCGGCGTCACGCCGAAGCCACTGCGCGGCATGCCACCGTTCTCGGGCCCACAGGGGCCCTTCGCCGGCATCGCCGCAGCGACCGACGGAACGCTCTACCTCTCGGCTGACGGCGACGGCAGCGTGCTGGCGCTGCGCCCGAGCGCGGGCGGACCATGATGGTCCAGGCGATCGCGGGCGACCACCGCTACCTCCAGATCGCGCGCACCCTGCGCAAGGAGATCGTCGACGGCGTTTACCCCGTGGGTTCGCAGTTGCCCACCGAACACCAACTGTGCGAGCGTTTCGCGGTCAGCCGCTACACGATCCGCGAGGCGCTGCGCCGGCTGCGCGAGGACAACCTGGTGGCTTCCCGCCCGCGGGCCGGCACCCGGGTGGTTCCCCGGCCGGCGTCGAGTTCCTATGCGCAGGACGCGATGTCCATCGATGACCTCCTCGCGTTCGCCGCCGGGGCGCAGCTGACAATCGAATCCAACGCGATGGTGATAATCGACGACGAGCTCGCCGGCCGGACCGGCCTGGAGGTCGGCACCCAGTGGCTGTCGGTCCGCGGCTACCGGCAGGCCGACGGCGCGTCGGTTCCGCTGTGCCGGACGGAGTACTACATCAACCGGAGTTTCGCGGCGGTGGGCAGGCTGTTGCAGCGCCATGCCGGCCCGATATTTCCCTTGATCGAGGACCTTTTCGGTGTGAGCATCGCTCAGCTGCACCAGGAGATCGCTGCCGTCCTGCTCTCCGACGAGATGGCAAATGGCCTCGGCGCCGAAGCGGGCACCGCCGCGTTGCAGATGCGGCGCACCTACACGACCTCCGACGGCGAGGTGGCCCAGGTGACGATCAACACCCACCTGTCGTCGAGGTTTCGGTACGCGATGACGATGCGTCGCGTGGATGGTCAGGCCGGCTGAGATGATCGCCCGGGCCGGCACGGGGCATGCGGCGGAGGCATACCGGCGCGGGTGGTGGGTACACACGACGCTGGCTGATGCACTACGCGCGGCCTTGGAATCATCGCCTCAGCGAACGCTTTTGGTGGACAAGGACACAAGACTGGACTGCGCCGCCCTATCCAGTCAGGCCACCGCGCTGGCCAGCGCAATGCTGGCACGCATGCCGCCGGGCGGCACCGTGTCATTCATGTTGCCGAACTGGCACGAGAGCGCCGTCGTTTACCTCGCCGCCACCCTCGCCGGGATGGTGGTGAACCCGATCCTGCCGTCGCTGCGCGACCACGACCTGCGTTACATCCTCGAAGACGCCGGGACCGCGATGATTTTCGTCCCGTATCAATACGGCGGCCACGACTATGTGGCGATGCTCGAACGCGTGACGACCGCGATGAGCCGCGCGCCGGAAGTGGTGGTGCTTCGCGGTGACGCCGGGCAGCACACGGCGTACGCGACCCTCTTGCAGCAGGCGCCGGGCCCCGCGACGCTTCCGCCGCTGGATCCCGATGACGTGCGATTGATCCTCTACACCTCCGGCACCACGAGCCGGCCCAAAGGCGTCCTGCACACGCATAATTCGGTGCACGCGCTGATCCGTCAGATCCGTGACCCGTGGATGATCGCGCCGGGAGACACGTTCCTGGTGCCGTCGCCGGTCGCCCACATCGGCGGCTCGATATATGCGTTCGAGTGCCCACTGCTACTGGGCACGACCGCGGTGCTGATGGATCGCTGGGATGCAGATAAGGCGGTCGCGCTGATGCGCTCGCACCGGTGTACCCACATGGCCGGCGCCACACCGTTTCTGCAACAGCTGATGTCCGCCGCGCAGCGCGCCGGTACCCGCATGCCCGACCTGAAGATGTTCATCTGCGGTGGTGCGTCGGTGTCGCCGACGCTAATCCGCAGCGCCGCCCGGTATTTCGATCGTGCGGTGGTCACCCGGGTGTATGGCTGCACGGAGGTGCCCGTCGCGACGGTCGGCGCCCCCCGGCCGGAGGAAGCCGATCGCGCGGCGGAAACCGACGGCAGGCCAGGGATCGCCGAGATCAAACTCGTCGCGCACGAAGCCGCGTCGGACGGCGATGGGGAGATTTGCGTGCGCGGTCCGCAGATGCTCTTGGGATACCGTCATGCCGATGACGGCACCGAAGCATTCGATGCCGCAGGGTTTTTCCGCACCGGGGACCTCGGGCGCTGGATCGATGACGAGTACCTGGTCGTGACCGGCCGCGCAAAGGATGTCATCATTCGCAGCGGCGAGAACATCTCGGCCAAGGAGGTCGAGGACCTGCTCGCCGACCATCCCGGCATCGCCGAAATCGCGATCGTCGGGCTGCCCGACGAGCGCACCGGAGAACGCGCCTGTGCGGTAATCGTTTGCGCGGGTGCCGAGACCCCGGATGTTGCGAGCCTGCTCGCGTTCCTGGTGAGCAAGGGGGTCGCCAAGTTCAAGGCCCCGGAAAAAGTGGTGATCTGGGACGCCCTGCCGAAGAACGACGCGGGCAAGATACTCAAGCATCAGATCCGGGCGTCGCTGATACGTGGCGATCGCGAGCGGGGCTAAGCCGGGCGCGGCGGGTCGGCGCGCAGAGATTAAGGATGGGTGAGATGCAGGTCGCAATCGTCACGGGAGCAAGCAGCGGCATCGGCCTGGGGTGCGCCACCAAGCTCGCCGAGGCGGGTATGGCGATCGTCGGCACCGGTCGTGACGAGGGACGGTTGACCGAATTGGAAAGGGCGGTCGATGATCCGGATCGGATCGCGACACTCTCCGTGGATCTCACGGACGATGACGCGCCGCGCCGCATCGTGGACCTCGCGGTCGGCCGGTGGGGTCACATCGACTTTTTAGTCAACAACGCCGGAGTGGGCAGCCCGAAGCCGCTACACGAAACCGACGACGAAACCCTGGACTACTTCTTGGGCCTGATGCTGCGCGCACCGTTTAGGCTCGCCCGCGAGGTGCTGCCGCACATGGCGCCCGGCTCGGCGATCATCAATGTCACATCGACGTTCGCGGTCGTCGGCGGGCTGCGCGGCGGCGCCTACTCCGCCGCCAAGGGCGGGCTCACTGCGCTGACCACCCACATCGCCTGCCAGTACGGCGCATCCGGCATCCGCTGCAACGCGGTCGCGCCGGGGGTAACGGTGACGCCGATGGTCGAAAAGCGTTTGAAAGATGAGCGCTTCCGCAAGATCAACACCGAGATGACGCCGCATCAGCGGTTGGGCCGCATCGAAGACATCGCCAGCACCGTCGCCTTCCTGTGCTCGCCGGGCGGGAGTTTCATCAACGGCCAAACGATCGTGGTCGACGGCGGCTGGAGCTCGACGAAGTATCTTTCGGAGTCGGCGTTGTCGGCGCAGTGGATCGAGCGATGAACCTGTTTGCCCTCCTCGATCAGGCCGCGAGCCGCTTTCCCGATCGTGGTGCGATCTATCACGGGGATCGCCTCGTGTGCACGTGGGTGCAGTTGCGCGACCGGGCCTTACGCCTGGCCGCATCGATCCGGCAACAGGATGGTGCGGGCGCGCGGATCGCCATCGCTACCCACAACCGCCCCGAGGTCATCGAGTTGATGTTCGCGACCTGGGCCGCCGAATGCGTCGCCGTCCCGATCAATTACAAGCTGCATCCGCGCGAGATGGCGCAGATCCTCGCCGATGCGGGCGCGGCCCGAGTGTTCGCCTCATCGGCTATCCATACCGGCCTGGCACCACTCACCGGGGTACCGACGGAAGCCATTGATTCCGAAAGCTATTCGCGGCGATTCGCCACGCCGCCGACAGACCCGCCGCACACCGATCCGGCTGCGCTGGCGTGGCTGTTCTACACCAGCGGGACCACCGGCCGGTCCAAGGGTGCGATGCTGTCGCACCGCAACCTCATGGCGATGACGGTCGCGCACCTCGCCGACATCGACGCTCCGGACGAACACTGCACCCTGCTGCATGCGGCACCGATGTCGCACGGTTCCGGGCTCTATGTCCTGCCGTACGTCCTGCGCGCCGCCCGCCAGGTGGTGCCCGAGTCGGGCGCGTTCGAGCCCGACGAGTTCCTGGACCTCTGCGAACGCCACCCGGCCGTCAGCACGTTCCTGGCACCGACGATGGTGCAGCGGCTGGTGGATACCGGTCGCAGCCGTCCGGCCAATCTGCAGGCGATCATCTATGGCGGCGGGCCGATGTATGTGGAGAGCCTGCGCAAGGCGATTGCGGCGTTCGGCCCCGTCTTCGCGCAGATCTACGGGCAGGGCGAGTCACCGATGACCATCACCGGGCTGCGCCGCGCCGACCACGACTCGGCTGACGACGCGATTCTGGGTTCGGTCGGTTATGCGCGGTCCGGGATGGAGGTCGCGGTGCTGGACCCGGATGGGCGCAGCGCCCCCGTGGGCGAGATCGGCGAAATCGTCTGCCGCGGAGACGCGGTCATGTCCGGGTATTGGCACAATCCCGATGCGACGCGCACCACGCTCAAAGACGGCTGGCTCTACACCGGCGACATGGGATCGTTCGACTCCCGCGGTTTCCTCACGCTGCGGGACCGGTCGAAGGATGTCGTCATCAGCGGTGGTAGCAACATCTACCCGCGCGAGGTGGAGGAGGCTCTGCTCGAGCATCCCGGCGTCTGCGAGGCATGCGTGGTGGGGGCTCCCGACGACGAGTGGGGCGAGGTGGTGGTCGCGTTCATCGTGGGCGTGGTGGATGCCGTGTCGTTGGACGCGCATCTGTTGCGGCGCATCGCCCGCTTCAAGCGGCCCAAGCGCTACGAATTCGTCGACGAGTTACCGAAGAACAGCTACGGCAAAGTGCTCAGGCGGGAGTTGCGGGCCCGGTTTGCACAGTGAACCCGGCCGGCTTGGTCAAAGATCGGCGAACTCGATGATTCCGCGGATGTTACGGCCGTCGCGCAGATCCATGAACGCATCGTTGATCTGGTCGAGCTGGTAGTGCCGGGTGACCAACTCGTCGAGTTTTAGTGCTCCCGCCTGATACATCGACAACAGCAACGGCACGCTGGTGCGCGGATTCATGCCGCCGTAGAGCGCTCCCCTGAGATGTTTGGCGGACAGCACCATCTCCTGCAGGATGAGCGGGACGGCGGGCTCGCTGTAGGGAGTGATGCCGGTGACCACGCATGTCCCGCCTTTGCGAAGCAGCCTCATGGCCAACGGGATCAAGTCCACGTGCACAACCCCGGCGGTCACGATGACGCGGTCGGCCATGACGCCGGCGGTGATGTCGGCCACCAGCGGTATGGCCTCCTCGGCGGAGGAGGCGTTGTGCGTGGCCCCGAAGATTTTAGCCGAATCCCGTTTATATTCAACGGGATCCACTGCAACGACATAGGTGGCGCCGGCGGCGCGGGCCCCTTGCAGGGCGTTCATTCCCACACCACCGGTACCGATGACCACCACGGTGTCGCCGGGCTCGGTGCCCGCCGATACCGTCGCCGAGCCCCAGCCGGTGCTGACGCCGCACGACACGAGTGAGGCGGCGTGGAACGGGATGGCGGCGTCGATCTTGATGACGGATCTTTCGGTCAGCACGGCGTATTCGGCGAACGTGCCGAGTTGACCGTAAGCCATGAGGTTCACGTCGCCGAGATGCCGGCGACAGGTCCCATCGGGCATCTCCCTGGCGAACAAAGTGGCGCCGGCATCGCAGATGTAGCTCTGGCCGTTTACACAGAACCGGCAATTGCCGCACGCGGGAATGAACGACATCGCGACGTGGTCCCCAGGCCGCACCGCCGTCACACCCGGCCCGACTTCTTGCACGACACCGGCGCCCTCGTGACCACCGAGCATCGGGAACCAGTCAGGCTCGGGGATACCGGTTGAGGCCAGCACCTCGGGGGTCGGCAACACATCGCCAGTGACAAGGTGGTCGTCGGAGTGGCAGATGCCCGCAACGGCCATGCGTACCAGGACTTCACCGGCGCGGGGCGGATCGAGATCGACCTCGCGAATGTCCCAGTCTTTGCCGACCCCGTCCAGGACAGCGGCACGACACTTCATCGCGACCTCCCTAACTCGAAGTGACTGCGGATGCCGGCCAGCATCTTGACGTGGGCCTTGACCCCTTCGCGGATGGTCACGCCGGCCAGTAGCCGCGGGGCGGTTATCCCTATCCGCTCGGTGACTTGGGTGCCGCCGTCGACCGGATCGAAACTCACCGTGCCGCGCAGCCGCACCCCCGGCGACTGATCGGCCTCGGTCAGCACGTCACCGCGCGCGGGCACTCGCAGCCGTGCCTGATAGCTGGTTCGTAAGGTCAACGGCCCCAACGGAATCCGATCGACTACACGGTAGGTCTGCTGGTAGCCGTCTGGGGTTGCGCTGCGGGACACCGTTTCCACGGACACGATCAACGGATGCACGAGCTTGATGTTGTCCAGATTCACGTAGAAGTCCCGGACGGCGTCGGGCGGCGCGGGCACGTGCTCAGACAGCGTTCGTTCGGCGTGGACGGTCCACCAGCTCATGAGAGGAACCTAGCCCGACGACGAGGCGCGCCGCGCAGGGGCGCGAAAAGGAGTCGGGCAATCGACCCAGCCCGACGACGAGGCGCGCCGTGCAGGGGCGCGAAAAGGAGTCGGGCAATCGACCCAGCCCGACGACGAGGCGCGCCGCGCAGGGGCGCGAAAAGGAGTCGGGCAATCGACCTAGCCCGACGACGAGACGCGCCGCGCAGGGGCGCGAAAAGGAGTCGGGCAATCGATCTAGTCTGGCAACGACGCCACGCTTACCGTGGACTCACCAGCGAGTGGAGAAAATATGGGCGCCCAAGGCCAAGTGGTCGAACGCTACCTGGAATGCCTGGCTGCTCACGACTGGGACGGACTGGCCGACACCATCGCCGGGGACGGCCTTACCCGGGAGGGCCCGTTCTGCGACGTGGTCGAGGGCAAGGCACACTATGTCGCCTACCTGCGCAAGGTTTGCACCAATCTGCAGGGCCATCGGCTCAATGTGCAGCGGGTCTCGCACGTGGATTCCCGGGTGTCGTACGCCGAGCTGTCCGAGACGTTCGAGATCGATGACGTCGCGACCACCTGGCCCGAATGCATCCTTTTCGAGCAGAACAGCGACGGGTTGATCTCTCACGTCAGCGTGTTCTTCAAGCAGCGGGGGCCCGGCGCGACGTAGCGGTCTATTCCCTCAAATGCAGAATTGACCTAACGTGTCATGAATGGAGGCAGATGCAACTGCGGAGTCGGTACCGGTCGAGAAATTGCACTCGGGCGACCCGATCACCGATTGTGGTCAGCGGTACATAGTTCTCGAATCGAAAGCCCTCAGCGACTGCGTCGTGCTCGAGCTGGAATCCAGGGTGGATCACCAACTCCAGGTCATCGAAAAATCGTTCCCCGCCGGCTATCAGGTTGGCCGGGCGAACCACCGAATTTTATAGGCTAATTCTCTTAGCGGAATATGCGCGAGTAGCCGTTCGACGGCTACCGCGAATTCGTGTTTTCCCACCTTTATCAGTCCATTTCGGGAGCAGCCGAGAATTACCGAACCTGCTGCGCCACTTGGTCTTCGCGCGACGGCCGGATGTCGCTGGGATCGGTGGGGTCGGGCTCACCGAACAAGCGCTACGGCTCGTGCTCGCCGAAGTGTCCTGACCACCGGCGCTACCGGGATCGCCGGCATCACCGTCTTCCTCGACCCCGTCTTGTTCAGCACGTTTGGTTTGGCGCCGACCCGGTAACCTTGGTCGGGGGACGTATTCGCACCCTTGCCCAATAAGGGAGGCCCGACCTGCATCGTCATCGGTGTCGTCGCATGGTTTTACCTTCCCGCCCACGTGTGGACAGCCCCTCCACACGCCAGGATCATTGCGGGCGGTAGACGAAGTTGAAGGGTGGCGAGTGAAGATTCCCGGCGTTTCCGGCGTCGTCGCTGGTGTTGCTGGCGGAGCCGCTCAGGCAGTGCGGGCCGGTGTTTCCACCGCGGCAGGGGCCGCTGGCGCACTGCAGGCGCTGGTCAGTCCGGTGACCGAGCTCGCCGGCCCGGTCATTCAATCGGTCGCCCAGACGACGGGCCACGCGATCGGATTCGACAGCTCCTCCGACGGTTCCCGCGCCGCCATCGTGCCGCCGGTGCGCTGGCACAGCGGGAACCGCGTGCACCTGGACCTGGATCCGTTGCTGCCGTTCCCGCGCTGGCACGAATACGCGCCCGCCGTGGAAGAGCCGGTGCGGCGAATCCCCGGTGTGGCCAAGGCCCACGTCGAGGGCTCGCTGGGCCGCCTGGTGGTCGAACTGTCCGATGGCGCAGACGTCAGCGCCGTTCTGGACGAGGTGCGCACGGGGGTGTCTTCGATCGCCGCCGACATCACGTGGTCGAAGTCGGAGCCGCAACTGCCTTCCGCACCGTTCGCCGACCCGGGTAACCCGCTCGCGATTCTGGTGCCGCTGACCGCGGCGGCGATGGATCTCGTCGCTATAGGCGCGGCGGTCACCGGATGGGTGACCCGGCTGCCCGCTGCGCCGCAGACCACCCGCGCCGCGGCCGCGCTCATCAATCATCAGCCGCGCATGGTCTCGATCCTGGAGGGCCGATTGGGCCGGGTGGGTACGGACATCGCGCTGGCAGCGACGACGGCGGCCGCCCACGGTCTGACCCAATCGTTCGGCACCCCGATGCTCGACCTGACGCAACGCACCCTGCAGGTCTCCGAGGCATCGGCGCACCGGCGCGTGTGGCGCGACCGCGAGCCGCAGCTTGCCTCCCCTGATCGGCCGCAGGCTCCGGTGGTTCCGGTCATCTCCTCGGCCAAGTCGGAGGTGCCCCGGCACAGCTGGGCCGCGGCGGCGGCCGGCGAGGCCTCCCACGTCGTGGTCGGCGGAACGATCGACGCCGCGATGGACAAGGCCAAAGGCTCGATGGCCGGCCCGGTGGAAAGCTATGTCGATTCGGCGGCCAACGGCTCGCTGATCGCCGCGGTCAGCGCGCTGGTCGCCGGCGGTGGCATCGAGGACGCGGCCGCGGCCATCGAGGCCGGGGTGCCCCGGGCCGCTCATATGGGCCGCCAGGCGTTCGCAGCGATACTCGGCCGCGGGCTGGCCAATTCCGGGCAACTGGTTCTGGACCCGGGCGCCCTGCGCCGCCTGGACCGGGTCAAGGTTGTCGTTATCGACGGCGCCGCGCTGCGCGGCGACCATCGCGCCGTCTTGCGCGTCCGCGGAGACGCTCCCGGCTGGGACGACGACCGGGTCTACGAGGTGGCCGACGCGCTGCTGCACGGCGAAGAGGCGCCCGACCCCGACCCCGACGAACTGCCCGCGACCGGTGCGCGACTGAGATGGGCGCGGACTCAAGGGTCTTCGGCGGCGCCGGCGCAGGGCTTGGAAAGCGCCGACCTGATCGTCGACGGCGAACGCGTCGGCCGCGTCGACGTGGGCTGGGAGGTCGACCCCTACGCGATTCCGCTGTTTCAGACCGCGAACCGCACCGGCGCGCGGGTGGTGTTGCGCCACGTCGCGGGCACCGAGGACCTCACCGCCAGCGTCGGCACCACGCATCCGCCCGGCACGCCGCTGCTGAACGTCGTCCGTGAGCTGCGAGCCGATCGTGGACCGGTGCTGCTGATCACCGCACTGCACCGGGACTTCGCCTCGACGGACACCCTGGCCGCGCTTGCGATCGCCGATGTCGGTGTGGCGCTTGATGATCCGCGCGCCGCGACGGCGTGGACGGCGGACATCATCACCGGCACCGACCTGGCCGACGCGGTGCGCATTTTGTCGGCGATCCCGGTGGCCCGGTCGGCCAGCGAATCGGCGGTGCACCTGGCGCAGGGCGGCACCACGCTTGCGGGTCTGCTGCTCGTCACCGGCGAAGAAGAGAAGGCCACCAGCCCGGTGAGCTTCCGGCGCTGGCTCAACCCGGTCAATGCCGCGGCGGCCACCGCCCTGCTGGCGGGAACCTTCTCGGCCGCCCGGGTGCTCCGGTTGCCCGACCCCACCCCCCAACCGCTCACCGCCTGGCACGCACTGGATCCCGAAATCGTGTACTCGCGGCTGGCCGGTGGGGCGCGGCCGTTGGCCGTCGAAACCGAGCCGTCCTGGCGACGCCGTCTCGACGACCTGTCGTACAGCCCCGCGCTGGAGCCCCTGCGCAAGCCCTTGCACAATGTGGTCAGACTGGCGTCGGCCACCAGGACCGAACTCGCCGATCCACTGACGCCGATCCTGGCCGTCGGCGCGGCGGCGTCGGCGATCGTCGGCAGCAACATCGATGCGCTGCTGGTGGCCGGTGTGATGACGGTCAACGCGATAACCGGTGGCGCGCAACGGTTGCGGGCCGAGGCCGCCGCCGCCGAGCTGTTCGCCGAGCAGGACCAGCTGGTGCGCCGCGTCGTCGTTCCGGCCGTCGCGACCACGCGCCGCCGGCTCGAGGCCGCCCGCCACGCGACCCGAACCGCGACGGTATCCGCAAAGTCCCTGCGGCCCGGCGACGTCATCGATCTGGCCGCACCCGAAGTGGTCCCGGCCGACGCCCGCCTGCTGATCGCCGAAGACCTCGAGGTCGACGAGTCGCTGCTGACCGGTGAGTCGCTTCCGGTGGACAAGCAGGTAGATCCCGTCGCCGTCAACGACTCCGACCGCGCCAGCATGCTGTTCGAGGGCAGCACCATCGTCGCCGGGCATGCCCGCGCGATCGTCGTGGCCACCGGCGTCGGCACCGCCGCGCACCGCGCGATCTCGGCCGTCGCCGACGTCGAGACGGCGGCCGGAATCCAGGCCCGCCTGCGGGACCTGACCAGTAAGGTGCTCCCGCTCACCCTGGCCGGCGGCGCAACGGTGTCGGCGTTGGCGCTGCTGCGCCGCGCGCCACTGCGACAGGCGGTGGCCGACGGCGTCGCGATCGCGGTGGCCGCCGTCCCCGAGGGGCTGCCGCTGGTGGCCACCCTCTCCCAGCTGTCGGCCGCCCAGCGGCTGACGGCCCGTGGGGCCCTGGTCCGCGCACCGCGCACCATCGAGGCCTTGGGCCGGGTCGACACCATCTGCTTCGACAAGACCGGCACTCTCACCGAGAACCGGCTGAGGGTGGTGTGCGCCGTGCCCGACGATGTCGATCCGCACGACCCGTTCCCGAAACTGACCGATCCCGAATCGGCCGGCCTGCTGCGCGCCGCCGCGCGCGCGTCCGCTCAGCCGCAGCAAGGCCAGGGACATGCGCACGCCACCGACGAAGCGATTCTCACCGCCGCGAGTTCGCTGAACGGCCACGGTGATTCGGACTGGATGATGCTCGCCGAGGTGCCGTTTGAGTCCAGTCGCGGCTTCGCCGCCGCGATCGGCACCGAGGGCCACGACAACGGCGAGTCCGCGCCCGCGCCGGTGCTGGTGCTCAAGGGAGCTCCCGAGGTCATCTTGCCGCGCTGCAAGTTCGCCGATCCGAAAGCTGACAGAGCGCGGGCCGAGGCGGTAGTGCGGGGGCTGGCCGAGCAGGGCTTGCGGGTGCTCGCCGTGGCGCAGCGCGGTTGGAAGCACGAGACCGAAGACGATGACACCGATGCCGATGCGGTGGACGCCGCGGCGGAGCACCTCGAATTGCTCGGCTACGTCGGTTTGGCCGACACCGCGCGGGCATCGGCGCGCCCGTTGATCGAAGCGCTGGTGGACGCCGACCGTGACGTGGTGCTGATCACCGGCGACCACCCGATCACCGCGCGCGCGATCGCCCGGCAGCTGGGCCTGCCCGCGGACGCGCAGGTGGTGACCGGCGCCGAACTGGCCGGGCTCGATGAGGACGCATGCGCCCGGCTGGTCGCCGACGTGCAGGTGTTCGCCCGTGTCAGCCCGGAACAGAAGGTGGCGATCGTGGCGGCCTTGCAGCGCTGCGGGCGCGTGACCGCGATGGTCGGCGACGGCGCCAACGACGCCGCCGCCATCCGGATGGCCGACGTCGGTATCGGGGTGAGCGGTCGGGGATCGTCCGCCGCTCGCGGCGCCGCCGACATCGTTTTGACTGATGACGATCTGAGCGTGCTGATGGACGCCCTCGTCGAAGGCCGCAGCATGTGGGCCGGGGTTCGCGACGCGGTAACCATCCTGGTGGGCGGAAACGTCGGCGAGGTGTTGTTCACCATCATCGGGACCGCCTTCGGTCAGGGCCGCGCACCGGTGGGGACGCGCCAGCTGTTGCTGGTGAACCTGCTCACCGACATGTTCCCCGCGCTCGCAGTGGCGGTCACGTCGCAGTACGTCGAACCCGACGAAGCCGAGTACGACTCCGACGAGGCCGCCGATGAGGCGCGCCGGCTGCACCGCCGCGAGGTGCTCACCGGACCCACCCCTTCGCTCGACGCCCCGCTCATGCGTCAGATCGTCTCTCGTGGCGCGGTCACGGCCGCGGGTGCGACGGCCGCCTGGACCATCGGGCGGTGGACACCGGGTACCGAACGCCGCACGGCGACAATGGGTTTGACCGCACTGGTGACTACGCAGCTGGCACAGACGTTGCTGACACGCCGGCACAGCCCGCTCGTCGTGGCGACCGCGCTCGGCAGCGCGGGCGTATTGGTCGGCATCGTGCAGACCCCGGTGCTCAGCCAGTTCTTCGGGTGCACACCGTTGGGCCCGGTGGCCTGGTCCGGCGTGCTGGGTTCGACGGCGGGTGCCACCGCGATCTCGGCGCTGGCACCCAACTGGCTGGCCAAGCAGGTCGCCGCCCTCGAGCCCGGCGACGAGTGAGCCTTCGGTCCGGCGACGGTTAGCGCCGTGTAGCGGCGCGAGTAATGAGGCGGACGATCGTGTTCAGCCGGACAGTTCCCTGCGCAGCACCTTGCCGGTGGGATTGCGCGGGATGCCGTCGACGATGTTGATATCGCGGGGCTGTTCGAAGCGAGAGACCCGGCCCTTCAGATACTCGCGCAACTCCGCCACATCGATCTCGCCGCCCGGCTTGGCGACCACGTACGCGGCCAACCGCTGACCGAACCGTTCGTCGGGGACACCGATCACCACGCTGTCGGCGATGGCGGGGTGCTGGGCGAGCGCGTTCTCTACCGCACGCGGATAGACGTTTTCGCCGCCGGAGATGATCATGTCGTCTTCGCGACCGACGATGAACAGCCGGCCCGCGTTGTCCAAATAGCCCATGTCGCCAGTGCTGGTCATGCCGTCGATGACGGCTTTCGCCGCGCCGTCTGTATAGCCCTGGCTCGTCAATTCGCCGCCGACGAAGATCCGCCCCGTCACACGCGGCCCAACCGGCCTGCCGCCCTTGTTGAGGATGCGCACCGGGCACCCCACGACGGGTCTCCCGACCGTCTCAGGAGCCTCGCGTAGGTCCGCGGGCGTGGCCAGCGCACCGATGCCGACTTCGGTGGAACCGTAGCCGTTGTAGAGGATGTCGCCGTAGGCGTCCATGAACCGCTGGCCCAGAGCGGGGTCGAGGCGGTCGCCGCTGGATATCACTGTCCGCAAGTAGGGCAACGGGTTTCGTGCCCGCACCCGCTCGGGTAGGTCCAGGATGCGTGCGAGCACGACGGGCACCGCGGTGAAGGCGTCGGCGCGCTGCAGCGACGCCTGGGCCAGCGCGGCTTCGGCGTCGAATTCACGGCGGGTCAGGACCGTGCCCCCGAGCGCGAATGTCAGCATCAGCATGCCCAGCCCCAACCCGTGAAACATGGGCATTGCCACCGAGACTCGTGAGCCCGTGCGCAACCGGGTGCGATCGAGGATCGTCACCCACACGCCCACCGCGGAGCGCAGCTGGGGTGTGCGCGGCACCCCTTTGGGTTGCCCGGTGGTGCCCGACGTCAACAGCACGATGCGACCGGGTGCGGCCACGTTCGGCCTGCGCGCGCCCTCGTCGGTGCCGACCGTCGCCGGATCGACCGTGACGACCGAGTCATCCGCGGCCCGGACTCGCTCAGCGAATTCCTCGTCGACGACCACGGCCGAAATGCGGTGGGCTTGCATCGCGGCCGCCAGCGCATCGCTGCGGAACTCCGTACTGATCGGCACTACGTCGGCGCCCAGCAGCGCGGCGGCGAAAACGCCCGCGACGAAACCGCGTCCATTGCGGCACATCACCCCGACCGCCTGTCCGTGCACGACGCCGTCGGCGGACAACCGCTTCGCCAGGGACTCGGTGGCTTGCTGCAGCTGGCGATAGCTCAGCGCGCCGTCATCGTCGACGATCGCCGTCCGGTCGGGCCAACGAGCGGTCGTGACCGCCAAGAGCGTATAGGGATTCGTGCCACCCCGTCGGGCCTCGCGAAGAAGCCGAAACCCCGCAAGCGGGGTCAGCGGATTGAGCAGACCGGAGCGCAGCAGGGCACGGGCGGCGGTGGTCACCACGCGGTCATTCGACATCGTCGGCCTCGTCGGTGTCGGGCTGCGTCAAAAACCGGCGATGCCACACCCGCGCAGCGTAGTCGGCCGGGCCTGCCAGCAGCACAGAGGCCAACTCGGCCGGTAGCACCCAGGGCGGTTCGATGGTGCGCGGCCGCTCGATGATCGCTTTGGCGATGGCGTCGGCGGCTTCGTCCGGCGACAGTCCGGGAAGACGGCCGAGCAACGGTGTAGGCGCGATCATCCTGGTTCGGACCAGTGCGAAATAGACCGTGGTGACATCGACGCCGTCGGTATGCAGTTCCGGGGCCACGCTGCGCAGCCACCGGTCGAAGGCGCCCTTCGACGCCTGGTAGGCACCCCACTGCGGACCCGGCACCACCCGCACGCCGACACTCGACACGTTTACTATGTGCCCGCTGCCGTTGTTGCGCATGGCCGGCAGCAGCCCCAGCAGCAGCCGCACCGGCCCCAGGTAATTGATGTCAATGGTGCGCTGGAAGTCGTGCGGTCGGTCGTATTGGTCGTGCAACGAGCGGCGCAGTGACTTGCCTGCGTTGCTCACCAGGATGTCGAGGGGGCCGTGCTCCTCGGTGATCTGCTTGGTCAGGGTGCTCACCGCGGATTCGTCGGTGAGGTCGGTCGGGTACGCGACCGCTTTACCCCCGCCGGCGTTGATCGACGCCGTAAGGTCGTGGAGCCGTTCCTCGGACCGGGCCACCACCAGGACGGTCGCCCCCGCCGCGGCGACGCTGCGTGCGGTCGCCTCACCGATGCCGTAGGAGGCGCCGGTCACCAAGACGGTTTTGCCTAAGACGGCGGCGCGCAACCTATCGGGGTCCGATACCCGCGCCGGGTTGGCCACGTGGTCCGTGACCGTTTGCAGAGCCTGCGCTATCGCATTCAACTTCGCTGCCGCATCCACTCGAGCCGATCGCCGAGGTCGGCTGCTGCTTCACCGCGCCCCGGGCTCGTAACTACAAGTAGCAGACCACATTGCATCACGGGCCCGCGCTCCGGCCCGCTCGTGACGGCTCAGGAGGCGGTCTCGATGATGGGGTAGGCGCGCGAAGTTCCCACACCGGCGGCGGATGAGTACGGCGCGCAACCGATCTCAGCCCGTCCGCATCAGCGGCGATTAATTTATGAGAACACGGTAATTCCGGTGTTTCCGGTGTTTAAGAGGCGTGTCGGTTGGGCACAATGGCGGCATGATCGCGCGTCACATCGTTCGTTCCATCGGTTCAGCAGCGGTTATCGCAGCGTCGGGCGTGGCCGTGTCGGCCGTGTCCGCCGCCGTCATCCCGTCGGCCTTCGCCCAGTGTCCCGACGTGCAAGTGGTATTCGCCCGCGGCACCGGCGAAGCACCGGGCGTCGGCCCCACCGGCCAGGCCTTCGTCGACTCCCTGCGCCAACGCGTGGGCGGACGGTCGCTCGACGTCTATCCGGTCAACTACCCCGCCAGCGACCAATGGGCCACCGGCATCGATGGCATCAGAGACGCGGGCGCCCACGTCAATTCGATGGCCCACGACTGCCCCAACACCAAGATGGTGCTCGGCGGCTACTCCCAGGGCGCGGCCGTCATGGGCTTTGTCACCTCAGCCGCCGTACCCGACGGCGTCGACCCCAACACCGTCCCCAAACCGCTGTCCCCCGACGTCGCCAACCACGTCTCCTCAGTCGTGCTCTACGGCATGCCCAACGTGCGCGCCATGAACTTCCTCGGTGAACCACCGGTAGTCATCGGCCCCGCCTACCAAGACAAGACCATCAAGGTCTGCGCCACCGAAGACCCGGTGTGTTCCGACGGGATGAACTTCGCCGCCCACGACACCTACGCCGACGACGGCGCCATGATCGACAAGGGCGTCGCCTTCGCCTCCAGCCACCTGGCACTGGGCGGCCCCGCCGCACCGTCGGTCGCCTCGCCGCACGGCGGCTTCGGAGAGTAACCGGCGAACCGCTACCGCGACTAATCCCTGATGAAGCCCGTGCTGCGCATCATGGCGTCGGCCAGAAATCCGTCGTGCGGAAGTTGCGGCGCATGCAGCCACTCGGATGGTGCCCGCAGTAGACATTGCCGACGGTCGGCTCGGCCACCAGGGGGTCGATCAGCGTCGCGTCGCCGGTGATCGCCGTGACACCAGCGAATGCCGCAGCGGCACCCACCCGGCCTCGCGCGACCAGGCCGACACCCACACACGGGCTCGAGGTTGAGTTTGTCCACGTTGGGTTCGGTCATACGGCCGGGCGCAACGCCGCATAAGCCGTCGCCGAGATCGGCGACCACCTGATCGGCGCCGAGTGGCGGGACTGACCCGACGGCTTTGGCCGCCAAGAAAGGCGTGTGGTCACGCCCTCACGTCACCTAATCGCCTTATTTCACAGAGAGTTTCATGTGCGTCGATGCGATGTTCAGCACGGCCTAACTGCCGAGTATGGCCGTGATCGCCTCGTTGAAACGCGGATAGATGTCGTCGTAGGTGCCGTCGCGTTCGGCGAACCGGAACATCTTGACGCGCTCCACCACGATCTCCTTGGCGTCGGGCTGCGTCTGCAGCAGCGTCATCGTCTCGGTGATGTAATCCTCCAGTGGCATCGCCCGCGGGTCGAATCCCCGCTCGCCCTGCAGCGCGGTCTGCACGTGTGGCGGAATGATCTCGATCACCTGCACCGAGGTGTCACGGAGCTGGAACCGCAGCGATTCGGTGTAGGAGTGCAACGCCGCCTTGGCGGCGCAGTACGTCGGGGTGAGCGCGCTGGGCATGAAGGCCAGCCCGGACGTCACGTTCAGGACGGTGGCGTGCGGCTTGCGCAGCAGCGCCGGCAGCAGTGCCGAGGTAAGCCGGATGGGGCCCAGCAGATTGATGGCGATGCTCTGTTCGGCCAAGCCGACGTTGCTACCTGTCAGGTCCTCGACCCGCTGAATCCCGGCGTTGTTGACCAGTACGTTCAGGTCGGGGTAGTGGTCGGTCAGCTGGGTGGCGAATCGGCGGATGTCGGCGGCGTCGCCCTGATCCAGCGACAGGGTCTGCATACCCGGGTTGGCCTCCGCCACGGCCCGTAGGTGGTCGCTGCGCCGGGCGGCGATGATCACCTGGTTGCCCAGCCGGTGGAAAGATTCCGCCAGACCACGGCCGATGCCGCTGCCGCCACCGGTGACCAGAACGGTATTGCCCGTCATCTGCATCGCGGTTCTCCTTCGGGGTCGCCTGCCACGGCTCGCTCGACCGGCCATCTGGCCGACAGAGCCGAATGCCCCAATGCGGAGCCGGCTAACCACGATGCCCTATGCGCCCGGGCGCTGTCACGACAAATGCGGCCCCTGACGGTTCGGTTACGCGGCCGGGAGGTGGTGCAGCCGGCGCGGGTCGACGCCCGCTCGCTGCCACGCGGCGGCGGCCCAGCTTGTGTAGAGCACTCGGACGGGCAGCCGGTTGAGCAGCGGGTTGAGCGCGCGGATGGCCGCGGCGAGACGCTGGAAACGCTTCTCCTTCTTGGCATCCCAGTGCAGCTGGCACACCGCGCGCATCTGCGGCGGCAGGGTTCCGACCACCACCAGCCGGGTGTAGGCGTTCAGTGGCGCCGATAGGACCTTCCAGACCGGCTTGGGAATCCGGCGCGGACCCGGTATGCCCTTGCGGATGTAGCCGGTGCCGTACAGGACGGTCTTGTGCGGGACGAACCGGTCGAGCATCTCGTCCCAGTAGGCCACGAAGTCGCCGTACGTCTGCGGTTGTCCGCGGTCGCTGACGCCGTACAGCCTGTACCAGAGCTTGCCCTCGTTGAAGATTTGTTCCTTCTCGGCGTCAGACAGCCGGCGGATGAACGTGTCGGTGTTGTAGATGACCTGGTCGACGAAGCTGGCGTGCGCCCAGTAGAACAGTTCCGGATTCAGCGCGTGATACCGCGAGCCGTCGCTGATGGTGCCCTTGATCGTTTTGTGGAAGTCGCGCACCTTGCGGCCCCACTCGTGGGGCTCGTCGGAATAGACGGTGTTCATCAAAGGCGGCGCGGTCCGCTTGGCCCGGCCCAGCGTGTCACTGAAGATCACCGAGTGGTCCAGCACGCCCTGGGCCAGCTGCTCGATGCAGTTCTCCACCCCCGCGGTGCGCTGGAACCCGAAGAGCTGGGTGCGAATGTCCCCGTAAAATTTCCAGATCAACGAATCCGGCCCCAGCCGCGGGCCGGATTCGGCGATCTCGTCGTCGATCGGCATGGGCATCGCTTCGCGAACGCCGGTGTCGAAACGCAAGCCAGCGGTTGCGGCGGCCGACTCGTCGTTCTGGACGGTCATGCCCACCTCCTCGTCGCACCGGCGCTGCATCGTCAGGGCCGCCTACCAGTATGAATCGATGACACAAAGTCGTATCTTTGTTCCACAGCCTACAGGGGCTCACCACCGTTGCCCATCGCGGGGTCCCGACGCCCGAAAGCCGGCGGTAAGCGATGCCGAAGAGTTGATACGATGCCGCCAATCATGCAGTCCGAACCGGGCTCTGCCTCTGCCTCTGCTGCCGCCGAGGCGCTCACCGATCTGGATCGCACCATCCTGGACACCGCGCGAAGCGTGTTCGAGACCTACGGGGTGCGACGCGCCAACATCGACGACGTCGCCGCGCGGGCCGGGGTCAGCCGCAGCACCATCTACCGTCGCTTTCCGACCAAGGAGAACCTGTTCGCTCAGGTGGTGCGCCGCGAGGCGGGCCTATTCTTCGTCACCCTGGACCACGCGACGACGGGCTGTGACCCGCAACAGGCCGTGATCGAGGCCTTCGCGCTCGGGGTGCGCCTGGTCCAGGACTCACCGCTGTATTCGCGGATCGCCGAAAGCGAACCCGAACTGCTCGGCATGTTCTCCCGGTCCCAGGCCTTCCCGATTCTCCAATTCGCCGACGGAATCGCGCACACCCTGCGCCGCTGCGGCGCTGAGCTTCCTCAATCCGACCTGGACAACATCGCCGACATACTGCTTCGCGTCGCCCTTGGCATCATCGTCTTTCCCACCGACCGGCTCGACATCTCGGACACCGCCGCGGTTCGCGAGTACGCCGCCCGTTATCTGGTGCCCATCATCAGCCGCAAGCCGGGCCGCTAACGGCGCTCAAATTGTCGGCATCCTGAACTAGCCTTGAGCCGTGGCTGGGAGTTCTGCGGCTCCGCGGACCCGGTATGCCAGTTGCGGCGAGATCGACATCGCCTATCAGGTCTTCGGCGATGGCCCGATGGACCTGCTCGTGCTGCCGGGCCCGCTGATCCCGATCGACTGTGTCGACCTCGAGCCCTCGATGTACCGCTTTCACCGCCGGCTCGCGTCGTTCTGCCGAGTGATCCGCTTCGATCAGCGCGGGATCGGCCTGTCGTCCCGGGTTCCCTCGCTGGACATGCTCGGCCCGGAATCGTGGGCACAGGATGCGCTCGCGGTCATGAACGCGGTGGGTTGCGAGCGAGCCACGGTCTTCGCCCCGGGTTTCACCACGCTGGCCGGTGTGGTTCTCGCGGTCGACCACGCAGACCGGGTCAACAGCCTCGTCATAGCCAACGGCGCGGCACGAACGCTGCGGGGTCCCGACTACCCCATCGGGGCCGAGCTCGACGACGCCGACCGATTCACGTCGGTCGGAATGGAGCCGGACGCCGTCGAGCAGGGTTTCGACATGCTCGGCATCATCGCGCCCTCTGTTGCAGACGACGACGCATTCCGCTCGTGGTGGGACATGGCCGGCAACCGGGCCGCGTCACCGAGCATGGCGCGTGCGTTCATCAACAAGGTCCGGGAGGGCGACGTCCGCGACAGGCTGCCGCGCGTCAGCGTGCCGACGCTGATCCTGCATCGCGACAACCCCGCCTTCAGCCCCGTCGAGCACGCGCACTACATGGCCGAGCGCATCCCCGGCTCGCGCCTGGTCGAACTGCCCGGAGCGGACGCCCTGTACTGGGTGGGCGAGACCGCGCCGATGCTCGACGAGATCGAGGAGTTCATCACCGGGGTGCGCGGTGGTTCCGACGCCGAGCGGCTGCTCACCACCATCATGTTCACCGACATCGTGGGCTCCACCCAGCGCGCCGCCGCGCTGGGTGATCACCACTGGCGCGACCTGCTGGACAACCACGACACGATCGTGCGCCACGAGCTGCAGCGGTTCGGCGGCCGCGAAGTCAACACGGCCGGAGACGGATTCGTCGCGACGTTCAGCAGCCCAAGCGCGGCGATCGCGTGCGCCGACGCCATCGTGGACGCCGTTCACGTTCTGGGCATCGAGGTGCGGGTCGGCATTCACGCCGGTGAAGTCGAGATGCGCGGAGCGGACGTCGCGGGCATGGCCGTGCACATCGGCGCGCGGGTGGCGGCGCTCGCGGGGCCCAGTGAGGTACTGGTGTCTTCCACGTTGCGCGACATCGTCACCGGGTCGCGGCACCGGTTCGGCGACCGCGGTGAGACCGCGCTCAAGGGCGTCCCGGGTTACTGGCGGCTGTACGCGCTGGTCCGTGAGCACGCCGTCGTGCACCGGTAACCCGATCGACAAATCACTGCGGTCGAAGCGTCGTGGCCCTCGGCGTAGGCTGCGGACGGGGACTCAGGGCCGAGGCTTCGCGGCTTTCCATTTGATTTCTGGTGCCTAGCTTGAGATTTGATCTAAGGAGTACGCATGACGGACGTGCACACCTGGCTGCCTCCGGCGCTTCGGCGGGCGCTGGACCTGCTCGTCGACCCGCCGGCCGATCCCGACGTGAGCCGCGGCTATCTTGACCTGCTCGGCGCCGACAAGCACGGCGTAGTCGAGAAGAACACCGGCCCGATCCAGGCGGCGTGGGCCTCACCGATCGGATCGATGCTCTACGACAACGCCCAAGCGCTTTCCCGGCGCTGGATCAGCGCATGGCAACTGCCGCTGGAGTGGTTGCAGGTCCCGCAGGGCGGTGTCGCGCTGGACGTCGGCTCTGGACCGGGCAACGTCACCGCGTCGCTGGCACGTGCCGCCGGTCCCGAAGGGCTGGCCCTCGGAGTCGATATCTCCGAGCCGATGCTTGCGCGAGCTGTCCGCAATGAGGCCGGCCCGCAGGTCGGTTTCATCAAGGCCGATGCGCAGCGGCTTCCGCTGCGGGACAGCACCATTGACGTGGCAGTGTCGACCGCGGTGCTGCAATTGGTGCCGGATCCGGCGGCCGCCCTCGCCGAGATCGCGCGCGTGCTGCGGCCCGGCGGCAGGCTGGCCGTCATGGTCCCGACCGCCGGGCGCTTGGCCCGCTATTGGCAGTTGCTGCCGAACGTCGGGGCGCACGCGTTCGATGACGACGAGATCGGTGATGCGCTCGAAGACAACGGTTTTGCGAGCATCAGGGTGAAGAATTTGGGCACGTTCCAGTGGGTGCGCGGTAAGAAGGGCTGAATCGCAAGGCGTTTCCAGCGGCGGGCCTATTCCGGCGATTGCGCCAGCACGGCGAGCCGGTCCATCGACTCGCGCAGCATGTCGGCGGTCGTCGCACGGGCTTTTGCGATGCGGTTGGGGTCGGTGAGCGCCGTCCAGTCGTAGGTGTGGGTCACCGTGGTGAGTTCGGCGTTGACCGGACTGAGCTCCCACCGCCACAGGTGGCCCGGTGGCTGCTTGCCGGGCTCGGCTGGGCGCCAAGCGATTTTGCTACCCTCCACGAACTCGGTGACGTGGTTCTCGCGCACCGCGCCGTTGGTCAGCGTTGTCTCGAAGATGTCACCCACCCGATGAACGCGCTGGCCGGCAGCGGACGAGGCCAAGTTGTTGTTGCCGTCCCAGCTCGGTTGGCGGGACGGGTCGGCGATCAGTTCGAAAATCCGGGCGGCGTTCGCCGACATCACGCGGGTGGCGCTCACCATGCGATCGAGTTCCGTATCGGGCATGTCGCTATCCAAACACGTCCAGCGAGGTGTTGTGGCGGTGACATTGGGCCGGGGCTCTGAGGACTTTGGCCGTCGCAGGGTTCGCCGGACGCGTGCGACGGTGGCATTGCCGAGATGACCCGGTGGTCTGTCCGAAGTGCAACGAGCCCACTCCCGAGCTCCGAACAAGTGGAGCGACCGCACAGGGGTTCTTGACCCAGCGTCGCACCACGGTTCTGCCTTCGGACAGACCTCCAGGCCTCCACTCGGTTCATCCCATCCGGGGCAGCGCCTCGACCGGTCCGGAGAGCGCCGCCTTGACGTAACGGGTGTCGTCGTCGGCCAGCACTTCGGTGTCGTCCCCTTCGATGCCGTCGACGATCGCGCGGGCCACCTGGCGCGGATCGTTCTTGGGTGCGTCGAAGCCGGAAGTCATATCGGTATCGGTAAAGCCGAGGTGGGCGGCAACGACCAGGGTGCCCTGCTTCTCGAGTTCGATCCGCAGCGAATTGGTCGTCGACCACAATGCGGCCTTGGAATCGCCGTACCCACCGGATCCTGGCATCCAGGACAGGATCGAGGCGATGTCGACCAATGCCCCGCCACCGTTTTCGGCCAGGATCGGTGCGAACGCCTTGGCCACGCGCAGCGCGCCGAAGTAATTCGTCTCGAAGACCGCTCGTACCTCTTCGATGTCGCTGGCGAGCAGGCTGCGCGCGCCCAGCACGCCGGCATTGTTGATGACGATGTCGGCGTCCGACGCCCTGGCCGCCAGAGCGGCCACCGAATCCGGCTTGGTGACGTCCAGTTCGACGCTGACCACGCGCGGGTCCCGACTGGGCTGGGGCGCCCGGGCGGTGGCGTAGACCTTTGCCGCGCCTCGTTCCAACAACTCCGCGACGATGGCCTTGCCGAGCCCGCGCTGTCCACCGGTGACGACCACCGTCGATCCCTTCACATTGACCATGACCCTGCTCCCTTGACTTAGGCAAAATAGCTTTGCATACGTCACAGTAGTTGACGGCTTCGACATAGGCAAGTAGCATTTGGATATGTCTTTGCCGTGGGGTGCGTCACACCGATACGGGTGTGCCACAGCGCCCGGAGGCCTCGGCCTGGTCCAGGACTTCCTCAACACGAGGGGTATCGACGGGTATGGAGCTGACCTGCTGGCGGACCTAGACCTCGCCGGCGACTGGGCGCGCAACGCGGTGCGGGCGTGGTCGGTCGCACGCGACGCGGATCTGCAGCCACCCGAGCTGGGCTACGCGGATTTGGACAAGCTTCGCGGCTTGCGTGCCACGATCGAGCAGCTGGTGGCCGGCGAACCGCCGAGTGGGCGGGGCACCCGCGGTGTCACCGCATCGTTCACCGTATCCAAGTCCGGTGAGATCCGGCTGTATCCCAGCGGCGGCGGTTGGCGCTGGCTAGCGTCGGCGCTGTGGGGCGAGATTTTGTTGAGCCAGCAAGCCGGCACGTGGCGGCGGATCAAGCGATGCCACAACCACCGGTGCGGGTCAACGTTTTACGACCGTTCGAAGAACAACAGCGGAGTGTGGCACGACGTCAAGACCTGCGGCAACGCCGTCAATCTGCGCGTCTCCCGGGCCCGGCGGCGCGAACGCGAGCGGGCGGTGCAGGCAGGCATTCGGCCAAAAGTGAGCGATACCGGCAGGGACAAGCCGGATCCCTGGTCCCGGTAGGACGTCTGCCTGGGCCGTCAACAGCGTTCGGCGCCTTTGGTCATCAGGCGCGGCCTCGTGGTCGCCGGTCGCCGCTTGCTTCTGAGCACCGCGTGCACTACATGGACGGTGTGCGCCTTTAGCGGCGCGACCCCGTCGAAAGTTGCGGGAGCCTGGCTGACCCAGGCCGGAAGTGTGGCCACGGTTGATTCCTTTGCTTTTTCGGCATGTGCGCCGACTCAGTCAATTGCACCGCCGCCGTTTTACGGTGGCGCCGCGCCGCGGTAAACGTCACGAAAACCCTTTTGTGGCGCACGGCACATCCGTGACGCAACGAAAGGCACGCGACAGTGCGTTTAGTGAAAACCCTTGAACCGGCGCAGATAACCCGGCAATCGGTGTGCCGGTATCGCTTTGGGCCAGTCGTTAGGGCGGAAATACGCGTCGGTACCGCCGTCCACGAATACTACACTGCCGCACAGAAAATCGGCGGCATCCGACAGCATGAAACACATCCAGTCGGCCATGTGCCCCGGGTCACCGAAGCCCCCGAGGGGGACGGGAAACGACCGGACCGCCTTCGCCTGCCTTGGGTTCGATAATTGTTCCTGCAGAAGCGGTGTCATGATTGCGCCGGGCGACAACGCATTCAGGCGCACGCCCGACCCGGCCCATTCCGAAAGCACTGCGTGCCGCCGCACCCATCGGCTGACTGCGATCTTGGACGCCCCGTACATCATCGTCGGCGCCGCCGGACCTAATAGGCGAACCGTTCGCACCGCCTTGTCCGCGTCGTGGGCAAGCAGCGCTTTGACCGCCCGGCGGGGCACCGCAGGTATCGTCGTCGTCGAGTTACTGGCGACAACAACGACTTTCGCGCGTTCGGCGGCAGCCAGCGCGGAACGCCAGGCGGCGAGCAATTCGACGACCCCGAAGTAGTTGACCGCGGCGATCTTTCGAATACGATCGCGACCGGGGCTGGGCCCCAGGCCGGCCGCCAGGACGGCACCGTCGAGTCTGTTGCCCGCGGCCGCCAGGACACCGTCGGCCGCCGCTTTACGTCCATCGGGTGTCGACAGGTCGGCGATGATATCGGCCTCCTTGATGTCGACACCGATGATGCTGTGCCCATTGCGCCGAAGGCGCGCGGCGGTCTCGCGGCCCATCCCCGAAGCCGAGCCGGTAACGGCATAGGTCCCCATTGATTCCTCCGTTCTCTGGGCAGTATGCCCGGGAAACGGACCGCTCCGGCGGGCGGTGCCCGGGTGGGATCAGTTCGCCGCCGCGGCCTTCTCGACGTCGAGCAACTGTTCGCCGCGTCGTTCCTCGTCGTAGGCCTTGCGCCCGCCCCGCAGCCCGAATAAGCGTTTCGAGACCAACAGGTAGATCACCGCGGCGACATTGATGGTGAAGGTCACCGCCCGGGTCATGGTGATGCCCTTGGCCAGGTCGTGGATCTCGAGCGGCAAGAAGACCGAGGTGGCTATCACCGCGAAGTATTCGCCCCAGCGCTTGAGCAACCACAAGCCAACGCCTTCGACGACCTCGATCAGCGCGTAACCCACCAGCGCCAAGGTCAGCAGGGTCAGGGTGGATGGCTTGGCGGCCAGCGCCTTCTCCAGTTCGTGCACGATGGTCATCTGATCGACCTTGAATCCGGCGGTGCGGAAGATCGGCAGGTCGCGATCGAGGGTGGCCTGGATGGCGCCGCGCGCCCCCCGAAACTTCCACACTGCGTAGGCCGCCAGCGCAATCACCACCGCCCGCAACACACGTTCCACCGCCAATGCGCGAATGATGATGGCCTGGCGTAAGGCCTTGCCGCGCATGATCATCGGCGCATCTTCGGCGCGGCCGCGTCCGTGCGGCTCGCCGACGGTGAATTCGCCGCACCGCAAGCAGCGCCACACTTCGCCCAGCCCGGTGCTGCCGCTCAGGCGGTCGGCGAGTGACTTCTCGTCGGGTGCGTAGGTGGCGTGGCCGGCTACCGCGCAAGTGACCAGCTCCCACCGGTTGCGGCGGTGTTCTTTGCCCATGGCGGGATCATTCATGGCGGACGGTCGCCCACGCAAGGGGGCGCGCATCGTGGGTCAAAAGCGCGGCTTGCTGCGCGCGCACCGAGCGGTGGGGCGCACCGACCCGAGGAGTCCGGCGAGCTCGGTGACGGAGATCTCGTCGAGCCGCGCGACCGCGGCGACGATGTCGTCACCCAGCGCCTCGTCGCAGAAGGGTTCGGCGAGCCAGCCGAACTTGTCCACGACGCGTTCCCAGGACATCGGACGGGTGGGTGATCCCTCGTAATCGGACTGTTCGCGGCTGAATCTGCGCCCGTCGGTCGTAATCACGTGCACCCGCGCCGCGGTGCGCTGCGGGTAGTCGGCGGTCAGGTCGTCGGCGACGTCGACCTCCACCCGCGACAACAGATCTTGCACGTCGTGGCGCGAAACCCGGTCATTCTCAAGCTGTTCGGGGCCCACGCCACCATCGATCAGGGCGACCGCGGTCAGGTACTTGAGGTTGTAGTCGGCCTGCTCCTTGGTGGTCGGATGTTCTTTGTCGCCATACGCACCCCCGCCGGCGAAGTCGTATGCTCCCTGAAACACCTCGAGGATCACCCGCGTCACATCTGCACCGCGCAAACCGTTCTCGCTGCGCACGGCCAGAACCGCGTCGATGACGACCTGGCCGTGGATGAGTGAGCAGTACTGCTTCAAGTAGGTCTGCTCGACGCAGGTGAGGCTCCGGTCGGCGGCTTGAAGATCGATGGGCTGGTCGAACAGCTGCACCAACCCGTGCGGGCCTTCGAACAGCGACTTGGGTCCGGTGATGCCACGCGCGGCCAGCATCGTCGTGTACACGGCACGCATGCCGGTGATCGCCGGCGAGATGCCCTTCCAGTTCGACACCGGTTCGGCATGGACCGTCGCCAGCGACACATTGTCGGCCGCCGCCGCGGCGATGGCGTTGGCGGTCTGTCCGGCGCTCAGTCCCAATAGCTTCGCGCTGCCCGCCGCAACCGACATGGACAGCTGCAGGGCGTGGTTGAGGCCGCGGGCCATCACGGGAACCCGTGCGCTGAAACGGCATTGGATCTCGTAGGCGACCGCCAGCGCGAGCAGGAAGTCGGCTCCCCCGGCGCCGGTGTGCTCGGCCACGGCCAGAACTGCGCCGAAGTTATCGGCGGGATGGCAGAGTCCGCCCACGGTCAGGTAGGTGTCGAGCAGATCGGGATAGCGCACCAGGACCGCGTTGAAGAACGCGGCCTGGTCCACCGATGCTCGCCCACCGCCGACCAGCGTGGCCGTCGGGGCGCCACCGAATTGGGCGGTGTGGTCACGAATGGTGGGGACGAGCTCCCCGTCCAGCGAGCCGACGGCGCACGCGATGCTGTCGAGCACGTTGCGTTTCAACAGTGCGCGCGGCCGCTCGCTCAGATCTGCCGGCTGCGCTCCGACGACGAAATCGGCCAGCTCGTCCACAACGTAGCTATGTGCCACCACTTTTCGCCTCCCAAGCGAGGCTACCCCGACACCAGCGGGCCACGGCCAATCCCGTCAGACCTCGTGCGCGGCGACCTACATGGCGGTATCGACCGCGGCCGGTTGCGGTGCCGATCCGCTGAGCGCGACGGTCTCGTCGGTCAGGCGTTTCCCGATGTCGCGGATCTGTCGCGCACCGAGCGCGCACAGCGGGTGCACGGCCACCATCAGGGCGACGCGGCCCCGGTCGTCGAAAACCGGCGCGGCGATGGTCACCACGGGTTGCTTGCGCCGGCCCGGGTTGTCGTCGGACAGGAAACCGATGGTGGTGAACTCGACCCGCAGCTGATCCATGATGTGACGCACCGAGGTCGGCATGTCGCTGCTGTCCAACGTGCCGACCACCTGCACCGCCTGCGCGAGCGCCGGCGTCGTCCAGTCCACGTCGAATCCCCGTTCGCGCGTATGCGCCAACACCTGTTGCAGGCGCTGGGTGCGCTCGGCATTGTCGCCCGCACCCCGCCGGATCCACGCGCGCTGTTGCGCCTCGGTGTCCCACGCCGCCATTGCGACACCGAACGGCGGCGCGTACGGAATGCGATCACCAGGTATCCCCGACGGCTGCGTGGCGGGTTCACCTTCAAAGGCGGTGACCACCAACGATTCACCGAACTTCTCAACCACCGAGCAGGCGTAGCCGACTCCGCGGGACAGTCGCAGTGCCGCGGATCGCGCCGCATGCGCGAGCGGCCGGGCGGTGTCCGTGCGGGCGGCCACCACCGCGAGCGCGGGGCCGAGGGCGAACGTCTTTTCGACCGGATCGCGGCTCGCCCAACCGCGGTCGCACAACGTCTTCAGAATCGCGTGTGCGGTCGCTTGGGTGAGAGCCAGCTCGCGCACCACGTCGGAGAAGCGCAGGCGCGCGTTTGGCGACCGCGCCAGCAGCTCGACGACATCGAGCACCCGGGCGGTCGGCGCTGATGGCGATCCGCGAATCGCTTGACTCCCTTGCGACGGCGTTTCTACAGTTGGACGAACATTCGAGATCTTATATCGATTATTCGAGAAAGTTAGATATTGCGCGCGGTGGTGTTGAGGGACGGCCTGTTACAGGTTCGCGAGACGCAGGACCCCGAGCCGGGTCCGGGTGAGTTGTTGCTGCGTACGCTGAGCACCGCAATCTGCGCGTCCGACGTGCACTTCATGGATCATCCCGAACTCGCCATCGATGACCCGACCGGCCGCTCGCTGTATGACACCGAGCGCGACACCGTGCTCGGCCACGAATTCGTCGGCGAGGTTGTCGGACACGGACCCGGCTGCACCGACGAGTTCGACGTCGGCGCCCGGGTGACGGCCATGCCGGTGCGCCTAATCGACGGCGGCGCCGGCGGAATGCGCATCATCGGTCAGCATCCCGACGCCCAGGGCAGTTTCGCTGAGCTGCTGGTGGTTTCGGAGGTCGCGGCCAAGCCCGTCCCCGGCGAGGTGTCCAGCGACGCCGTGGCATTGACCGACGCGTTCGCCGTCGGCGAGTTCTACGTGCGCTCGGCGCAACTGCAACACGGAGAGATCCCCATCGTCATCGGAGCCGGAGCGATCGGTCTCTCGGCCGTCGCGGCCCTGGCCGGCCGCGGCGTTGAGCCCATCGTCGTCGCCGACTACAAATCCGACCGGCGCCAGCTGGCCCGTGACCGCTTCGGCGCGCACATCCTCGTCGATCCGAAGGACAAATCCCCGTTCGACGCGTTCAACGAGATACGCGCGCAACGCGGATTGCCCGGGCCGGCGGTCGTATTCGAATGCGTGGGCGCGTCCGGGCTGATTCAGAAGTTGGTCGAATCGGCCGAAATGGGCACGCGCATCTACTGCGCGGGCGGCTGGTACACCGGCGACACCCTCGACATCACCACCGCCACCCGCCAGGGTGTGACCATTCAGTTCGGCGGTGGCCCGCACCCGCAGGACTGGTACGGCACACTCGACGCAATCGTGGCGGGCCGGCTGGATCCGCTGCCGAGCATCGGCAAGATCATCGGCCTCGACGAGGTGCCCGATGCCCTCGCCCAGGCCCGCAGGTCCGACGGGCCGCCCCGGATCGTCGTCCGCCCGAATCGAGACGCCCAGTGAGCGAACGCGATGACCGGCAAGACATCAGCGAACTGCTGGTGCGCTATGCGACCGGGATCGACCGGCGCGACTGGCCGCTGTTTCGCACCGTCTTCACCGACGACTGCCAGCTGGACTACGGCGAGATCGGGACCTGGAGCGGCGTCGATGCGGTGACCGACTTCATGGAGCAGGTGCACGCCCTGGCTGGGCACACGCTGCACCGGCTGTCCAACCAGGCCATCACGCTCGACGGCGACACCGCGACTGCACGCACGTACATCGACGGCCTGATCATGGCCGGCGACAACAACTCCGGGGTCAATGCCATCGGTTTCTACGACGACGACATGGTCCGCACCCCGGTCGGGTGGCGCATCGCCCGCCGGCGCTACACCCAGGTCCGCATCACCACGGTCGGTGGCGGATAGATGACATTCGCCGCGCAGTACGGGCCGTGGGCGCTGGTGGCCGGCGCCTCTGATGGTGTGGGTGCGGCGTTCGCCGAACAGCTCGCCGAGCGCGGCGTCAACGTGGTACTGCTGGCCCGCAGGCATGCCGTTCTGGATCGCGTCGCGGCCGACATCGAGACCAAGACGTCTGTGCAAACCCGCACCGTCGCAATTGATCTGGCCCAACCCGGCGCGGCCGCGGCGGTCGCCGAGGCAACCGGTGACCTGGAGATCGGCACGCTCGTGTACTGCGCCGGCGCCGATCCCGACTTCAAACCGTTCCTTGCCAATCCCATCGATGCCGCCGAAGCAATGGTGCAGCGCAACTGCATGGTGCCCATGCAGCTGTGCCACCATTTCGCGCCCGCGATGGTCGCGCGAGGCAGCGGCGGCATCGTCATCTTCGGCTCCGGCGCTGGGCTGGTCGGCGGACCGAACATGGTCGCCTACGGCGCCTCGAAGGCGTTCGACATGGTCTTCGCCGAGGCGCTGTGGGCCGAACTGCACGACAAGGGTGTGCACGTCTTGGGCCTCATCCTGGGCAAGACCAACACACCGGCACTGCGCGAACTCGAATACAGCCGCGGCCAGATCGCGTCCCCCGACGAGGTCCCGTCGGATGCCGCAGCCGTGTCCGACGTCATCGCCGAGGCATTCGAGAACCTCGGCAACGGCCCTACCCTGCTAGTGGGCGACACCATGCGCGCCGCCGCGCAACTGCTGGCCTCGCTGGACCGCAATCAGGCTGTTGAGCTGTTCGCCCAGGCCACCGCCGCGGCCATGGCCCCGGACGCGTAGGAACACGAGGGGAACCGCGACCGTTCGCTGTGCGTCCTACCAGATGTGGCGAGGTTTGCCGAAGTTCGAAATCAGGACGGCCCAACTCTTGGTGTGTAGTGCTCTGTACAGCAAATATAGGCCCGCGGATACGGCTTCATGGCGCACCCGGTGCGTTGCTGACCGTGCCCGCCGCGGGTAGCTTGGGTAACCGGTTCGCCACGGCAACCGAGTCAAGTAACCACCCGGTCGCCACCCCGCGAAGGATGACGATGCTCGCCACAGACAGGCCCGCAGCCACCGTCTCGACCACGGCAAGCTGGCGGCGTCGCACACTGAGCCGTTCTGGATTGATCACCGGCGCATTCGTCGTCCCGGCCGTCGTCGTCCGCAGCGCCGGACTGAATGTGGGCGCGGTGCTCGCCTTGCTGATCTTCGGGGCAGCGGTGGTGGCGGCCAGCTTCTTGCTGGCGTGGGCAGCCGAGGCCGCGCAGATCGATGTCTCCGGCGGACTGGCCACGGCGGTGCTCGCCCTGATCGCGGTGCTGCCCGAATACGCCGTCGACCTTTACTACGCGTTCGTATCCGGTCACAACGCGGATTACGCGCAATACGCCGCCGCCAACATGACGGGGTCCAACCGGTTGTTGATGGGTCTGGGTTGGCCGGTCGTGGTGCTGGTGAGCATCCTGGTCGCGCGCAAGTCCGGCTCGGCGAAGCCCACCGGTTTGACGCTGGACCCAGCAAACCGGGTCGAACTCGGATTCCTGTTGATCGCCGGCGTCCTCGCGTTCGTGATACCGGCCAGCGGCCAGATCCAGTTGGGGCTGGGGCTGGCGTTGCTGGCCTGGTTCGGGTTCTACCTCTACAAGATCAGCCACGGTGAGGTCGAAGAGCCCGACCTGATCGGCACCGCCGCCGCGCTGGGCGACCTGCCCGACGGCAGGCGGCGCGGCGCGGTAATCGGTCTGTTCTTGGTGTCGGGCGCGGTGATCCTGCTGTGCGCCAAGCCGTTTGCCGACAATCTGGTCGCCGCCGGCGCCGAACTCGGCGTCAATCGCTTCCTGCTGGTGCAATGGCTGGCGCCGCTGGCCTCCGAGGCACCGGAATTCATCATCGCGACCATCTTCGCCGCCAGGGGCAAGGGCACGGCGGCCGTCGCCACCCTGATCTCCTCCAAGGTCAATCAGTGGACCCTGCTGGTCGGGTCATTGCCGATCGCGCACCTGCTGGGCGGGGGCGGGTTCTCCCTGCTCCTGGATTCCCGCCAGGTGGAGGAGGTGCTGCTCACCGCCACCCAAACGATGATGGGCGTGGCGCTGATCCTGGCGCTGCGGTTCCACCGGGCGACCGCGTGCACCCTACTCGGGTTGTTCGTGGTTCAGTTCCCGATCTTCTCGACAGAGGGGCGGCTGCTGCTCTGCGGTGTCTACACAGCGGTGGCCATCGCCGGGCTGGTCATCAACCGGCGCCACATCGCCGCCACGCTGAGGGCGCCGTTCTTCGGCACGGCCATTCGGCACAGCGGTCACCCCCACCACAACGCGCAACACCCCATCCACCCCGCGTAGCGCCGGCGCCAGCAAACGGGCAATACCCACGCTTCGGCCCGGCGGGGGGCCTATCCTTAGCGACTGGGCGTGCGGCCCGAAACGGTGGTGCTCATATGACGGCGGCGGAAGCAGCGTGTTCGGCGTGTGGCATAACGCTGCGCGCCACCGCAAAGTTCTGCGATGAGTGCGGTGCACCGACGGCGATTTCGCCCAAGCCGGCCGAATACAAGCAAGTGACGGTACTGTTCGCCGACGTCGTGCGCTCGATGGATATCGCCGCTGCGGTGGGCGCCGAACGGCTGCGCGAGATCATGGGCGAACTCGTCGAACGCGCAGCGGCGGTGGTCCAACGATTCGGCGGCAGGGTGGACAAGTTTACCGGCGACGGCATCATGGCAGTGTTTGGAGCGCCGGTTGCGTTGGAAGACCACGCTTTTCGCGCATGCCTGGCGGCGCTGGGCATCCAGGACCAGGCGGGGCGCATCGCGGGTGAGCTCGCGCTCAAAGACGCGGTCGAGCTGCGGCTGCGGGTAGGCCTGAATTCGGGCCAGGTAATTGCCGGCGAAATTGGTTCGGGTGCTTTGGGCTACACCGCGATAGGCGAGCAGGTCGGAATGGCGCAGCGGATGGAATCGATCTCGCCCCCGGGCGGGGTGATGCTCAGCGAGTCAACGGCGCGGTTGGTCGAGGATGCCGCGACCCTGTCCGAGCCGGAGATGGTGCACATCAAGGGCGTGCGGGATGCGGTGGCGGCTCGCCGTTTGATCGCCGCGAAAAGCGAACAGCGCCACAGGAAAGACCCGCAGTTGGTCGGGCGAACGTGGGAACTCAACACCATCGCCGGGATCCTCGATGAGGCAATCACTGGGGCAGGATGCCTCATCGGTGTCGTCGGACCGCCCGGCATCGGCAAAAGCCGCACAGTTCGCGAATCGATGGCATTGGCGAAATGCCGTGGCATGGATGTCATTACAACGTTCTGCGAATCCCATACCAGCGATATTCCCTTCCACGCGGTGACAGGGCTGTTGCGCGCCGCGCTCGGGCTCGAGGAGCTTGGCAGCGAGACCGCCAGGGCGCAGCTGGAATCCCGCTTTCCCGATGCCGACGCTGAGGATCTCTGGCTCCTCGCCGACCTGCTCGGGATCGCGGACCTTGCGGTAGCGGCGCCCAACATCGAGGGCGACGCCCGGCGGCGCCGGCTCACGGCTTTGGTCACTGCCGCGTGGGTGAATCGCCGTGGGTCAGCGCTGTATGTCATCGAGGACGCCCATTGGATGGACGAGGTCAGCGAGTCGATGCTGGCCGACTTCCTGACGGTGATCAGGCAGACCCGCTCGATGATGCTGATCACCTACCGCCCCGAGTACCAGGGCGCGCTGGCCACGATCCCCGGCGCTCAGACAATCGCGCTACGGCCGTTGAACACCGCGCAAACGGTGGAGCTGATAAGCGAATTGCTAGGCACCGATGCCTCAACGCGGGGGCTCGCCGAGGTGATCTCCGAACGTGCCTGCGGTAACCCGTTTTTCGCCGAGGAGATCGTGCGCGACCTTGCGGAGCGCGGATCCATTCGCGGGGAGCGCGGCTGCTACCAACTCGTCGGTGAGGTCGCCGACGTCACGGCCCCACCCACATTGCACGCCGTCATCGCCGCCCGCATCGACCGTCTCAGCTTCGCGGCCAAACGCACGCTCTGCGCCGCCGCCGTGATCGGGTCACGGTTCAGCCCGGACCTGGTGACCGCCCTGGGCGTCGACCCGGTCCTCGATGAGCTCGTCAGGGGCGAGCTGATCGATCAGGTCGGCTTCACCCCGAGGATCGAGTACGCGTTTCGGCATCCCCTGATCCGCTTCGTCGCCTACGAGTCGCAACTGAAGTCGGATCGAGACGAATTGCACCGTCGGCTAGCCGCACTGATCGAGCAGCGTGATCCGGAGTCGTCGGACGAAAACGCCGCAATGATCGCCGAACACCTGAAAGCGGCGGGCAATCTCCGCGCAGCGTTCGACTGGTACATGCGCGCGGGAACCTGGTTGACCCACCGTGATCTCGCCGCGGCACGGGCAAGTTGGCGGCACGCGCGCGATGTCGCGGACCGCCTGCCCGAAAACGACGCCGACCGCGAGGCATTGCGAATCAACCCGCGGACGCTGTTGTGCGCGAGCGCGTGGCTGACCGGCGGCACCATGGCCGACACCGGGTTCGAAGAACTGCGCGACCTTGCCACCGCGGCCGGCGACAAAGTTTCGCTGGCGATGGCCATGGCCGGATGGCTGCCTGCACTGATCGTGCACGCCCGATTCGACGAAGCCGGGCGGTTGGCTTCCGAACTCGAGGACCTGCTCGACTCGATCGGCGACCCGACGTTGATCCTCGGGCTGCTCTATGCGGCGATGCCCGCGAAGATGCAGCGCGCCGAGTTGACCGAAACCATCCGCATCGCGCAACGGACGATCGAGCTGGCCGACGGTGACGCCACCAAGGGCAACCTGATCATCGGTTCCCCGCTCACGGGAGCGATCATGCTTCGGGGTTGTACGCGTTGCCTCCTCGGCGACCCGGACTGGAAGACCGACGTCGATCAAGCCCTGCAAATGGTCCGCGCGTTCGAACCCTCCCTGCGCGCGATCATGTTGCTGTTCAAGTACAACCTGATTCCGCTCGGGGTCTGGTTGCCGGATGCCGCCTCAGTGCGGGAGACGACCGAGATGCTGGAGATCGCGGAGCGATCCGGCGACGATCTCACCCTGGCCTGCGCCCAGTACGTCCACGGTGTCGCCCTCGTGGTCCACGACCCGACCCGCCGCGAAGAGGCTTTCGCCCTGCTCGCCGCCGCCCGCGAGGCCGCGCTGCAGGAACGGTTCACTATGGGAGCGGCCACGCTGGTGAACTACTTTGTCGCCAACGAGAAGTTGCGCACCGGCGACCCCGACGGCGCGATCGAGCTGTTGCGCCCTAGCGTCGAGGACCAATACGCGAGGCCTGAGCACGTGATTGTCGGGGCCACCACCGCGGCGCTGGTGAAGGCGCTGGTGCGCAGAGGCCGCCCGGCGGACCTGCTGGAAGCGCAAGCTGCCATCGACCGGCTCGCGGCTCTTCCGATCGAACCGGGATTCGTCCTGCACGATCTCTGGCTGCTATCGATGCGGGCAGCCGTGGCCCAGGCGCAGGGCGACGAAGCCGCATATCGCGACCACCGCGACCGCTACCGGAACATGGCGAATTCGCTTGGCTTCCAGGGGCACATCGCCTTGGCCGAGGCCATGGAGTAACCCGCCATCGCCCGGAATTGCGCTGCGTATACGGTCCCAGGTATGAATCGAGTGTCGGTGATCACCGGCGGCGCGGGCGGCATGGGGCTGGCCACAGCGAAAATCGTGGGCCGCGACCACGCCGTGGTGCTTTGCGACGTCAGGCAGGACCGGCTGGCCGCCGCGGCCACAACCCTGCAAGACCTCGGGATCGCTCCGACGGTCGTCGACTGCGACGTGACCGATCGGCGCGCCGTCGCCGACCTGCTCGGGACCGCCAACAACCTGGGGACCATCGTCTCCGTCATCCACACCGCGGGGGTCAGCCCGAGCATGGGTGCTGCCGGCTACATCGTGCGGACCAACGCGGTCGGCACCGTCAACGTCAATGAGGAATTCTTCGCGGTCGCCGGCGAAGGCGCGGCGATCGTCAACGTGGCGTCGATGGCGGCGCACATGCTGCCGGCGGAAATTGTTCCAGCAGACCAATTTCCCCAGGCGCTGAAGGACACTGACGCGTTCATGGACGCCATGTTGGCGGCGTGCAGCATTGCTCCCGAGGAAGCGCGGTCGGGTATCGCCTACGCCGTGAGCAAGACCTTTGTGAAGTGGTACAGCCAGTCGCAAGCGGAGCGATTCACCACCCGCGGGTTGCGCATCGTCTCGGTGTCGCCGGGGTCGACCGACACCGAGATGGGCAGGCTCGAGGAGCAGGCGGGCGCGGGCGCGATGGTTGCCAACGCCGCCGTCCCGCGGTGGGGTAAGCCGGAGGAGATGGCCGAGCTGCTCGCCTTCTGCGCCAGCGAGAGGGCGGGATACCTCACCGGCACCGACATTCTCAACGACGGTGGCGTGATCGCCTCGATGACCGAACGGGCCAGGGTGGCCGCCGGCGGCTAGACGAGGTAGCGCGGCTTCTAGGCGGGGGCGCGGGACTCGCTTTGGCTAATCCCCGGCGCCGATGCCGACTTTCGTCAGGTCGGCACCATCACGCATCGCGCCGTGGCTCCACTCCCGTGGCCGCAGCCGCCAGGTCCGGCGTGCGTACTCCAGTTCGGTATAGGGCCATTGGGTGACGATTCGGCCGGACGGCGACCGGAAGTAGCTGTCGCACTGCGTCCAGATGGTGCGCTCCAGGTCCGCGGAAAGTGCGTCGTTGTACCGCTTTTCGGCCTCCGGTCGCACGTCGAGGTATCCGCCGCGGCGCGCCAGGCGGCTCACTGCGCTGGCGACCAGTCGCGCCCCGGCCTCGAGGATGTAGACGATGGAGTTGCCGCCCTGGTTGGTGTTAGGGCCGTAGAGCATGAAGAAATTGGGGAATCCGCTGACCGCGACCCCCAGGTAGGCGGACGGGTCATCGCCCCAGTGCTGGTGCAACCGGAGTCCGCCGGCGCCGACGACGTCGATGCCGGAGAGGTACCGGGACGTCTCGAAACCGGTGGCCAGCACGATCGCGTCGATGTCGACTTCGGTGCCCGCCGAGGTGATCACCGAAGTCCGGCCGATGCGCGCGATGGGTTCGGTGACCAGTTCGACGTTGTCGCGCTGCAAGGCCCGGTAATAGTCATCGCCCAGCAGCACCCGTTTACACCGGAACGGATAGTCCGGTGTCAGCGCCCGGCGCAGCGGCTCGTCGTCGACCGTGCGCTCCAGGAATGACGTCGCGATCTGGGTGCGCGCCGTCACCACGGGGTCGTCGGCGAAGGTCGCGGTGTTGTCGTGCTGAAACTTCCAGATCTGCCAGCGGGTTCGGCGCAACGCCAGGACGTTGCGTTTGAAGCGGGCCAATTCGGTTGCGCTATACGGGCGGTCGTCCTTGGGTACCATCCATGGCGGAGTGCGTTGGAAGACGGTGACCTGCCCGGCGATCTTCGCCAGCTCGGGCACGAGCTGTACCCCGCTGGCGCCGGTGCCGATGACCGCGACGCTTCGGCCGGCCAGATCGAGGTCATGATCCCATTGCGCGGTGTGCAGCACCGCGCCGCCGAAGTCGCTCAGCCCGTCGATATCGGGGAGCTTGGCCGAACCGAACAGGCCCACCGCACAGACGACGACGTCGGCGATCAGGATGGCACCTTGCCCGTTCCGCGTGAGCTCGCAGTGCCATACCCCGGCATGCGGGTCCCAGCGCACACAGCGCGCCGTGGTGTCGAGCAGCAGATGGCGACGCAGGTCGAAATCGTCGGCCACCGATTCGAGGTAGGCCAGTATTTCGGCCTGCCGCGCATAGGTACGGCTCCAGGATTTGTTGGGGGCGAAGGAAAACGAGTACAGATGGCTCTGGATGTCGCAGGCGGCGCCTGGGTAGGTGTTGCGTCGCCAGGTGCCGCCCACACCGTCGCTGCCCTCGATGATCACCAGATCGTCTATGCCCGCGCGACGCAGCGCGACGGCCGCGCCCAGCCCGCCGAAGCCGGCCCCGATAATGGCCACCTTCGGTCCGCGCCGACGCCGGGTCGCCGCCCGCATCCGCCCGATGGCGTAGAGCGATCGGGCTTTTCGGCTTGTCACGGTCCATCCCCGGACCGGCGGACCAGCAGGCCTTCCAGGTTCCCGTCCGCCCGCCACTGCTGCAAAATGTCGGCGTATTCGGTGGGCGCGCCGAAGAAGAAGCTGCCCTGCCGAGTCTTGGCGTCGGCCTTGCCTTCCCGGTTGTAGTAGCCGGGCGTACACGTCTTGGCGCGCTCGGCACTCGCGACCGATCGGGCCACCACCGTGTCGACCCAGGCGGCTTCGGCGGCGGGTGCGGCTTCGATTTCGGTGATGCCTTCCGCGAGTGCGGTCGCGATGATCCAGGCGACGTGGCCGGCCTGCACATCGAGCAAGTAGGGAAAGTTCACCGTCAGCCCCGCCTGGGCGATGCTTTCGATGAAGCAATTCGGGAATCCGGTCGTACACAGGCCTTGAAAGGTGCGCACGCCATCGTCCCAGTGTTCGGTGAGCGTCACACCGTCACGGCCGATCAGCTCGAATCCGGTGCGGCGGCAGTAGTCGGTGCCCACCTCGAAACCCGTTGCGAAGATGAGACAGTCGAGTTCGTAGACCACGCCGTCGACCACCACGCCGGTTTCGGTGATGCGCTGCACCCCGCGACCCCGGGTATCGACCAGGGTGACATTGTCCCGGTTGAACGTCTGCAGGTACTCGTCGTGGAAGCAGGGCCGCTTGCAGAAGTATCCGTACCACGGTTTGAGCGCCTCGGCGGTGGCGGGATCGCAGACGATCGCCGCGACGCGCGCCCGGATCTCGTCCATTTTGGCGAAATCGGCCAGCTCGATATCGCGACTGCGCTGTTCGGGATCGGCGAGGCCGTCTGCATCCTGACGCATGACGGGCAACTTGCGCGTGATGCTGGTCCAGGCGTCGGCGACCAGGTCCTGCTCGGCTTGGCCTCCGGCGGTGAGGATCTGAAAGTTCTGTATCCGCTCACGCTGCCACCCGGGCCGCAAGGTACTGGCCCACTGCGGATCGGTGGCCCGGTTGGCCCGGACGTCCACCGAGGACGGCGTGCGCTGAAAGACGTAGAGCCGCTGGGCGGCCGCGGCGAGGTGCGGTACGCACTGGATCGCCGTGGCGCCGGTTCCGATGATGCCGACGCGCTTGTCGGCCAGATTCTGCAGCTGCTCACCGGTGTAGGCGTAATCCCATCGGCTGGTATGGAACGCATGCCCACCGAAAGCGCCGAGTCCGTCGATGCCCGGCAACTTCGGTTTGGCCTGATAGCCGTTGGCCATGGAGACAAACCTGGCGCGCATTTCGTCGTTCCGGTTGGTGCGGATGATCCAGCGCGATTCGTCGGAATCCCAACGGATTTCCCGCACATCGGTCTGCAGGCAGGCGTCAGGGTAGAGATCGAAGTGCTCGGCGATGCGCCGGCAATGCGCGAAGATCTCCGGGCCCTTCGCATACTTTTCGGTGGGGGTGTAGCCCAGCTCCTCGAGCAGGGGCATGTACACGTACGACTCGACGTCACAAGCGATTCCGGGATAGCGGTTCCAATACCAGGTGCCGCCCACGTCGGCCGCCCGGTCGATCAGCCGCACGCTTGTGACGCCCAGCTGTCGAAGCCGCGCGCCGGTCAACAGCCCGCCGAATCCGGCGCCGACGATGGCGACGTCCACCTCGTCGGTGAGCGGCTCGCGGACCAGGTTCCCGTCCGACCACGGGTCTTCGGCATATCGGGCGAACGCGCCCGCCATCTCGACGTACTGCGCGATGCCGTCCGCGCGGATACGCCGCGCGCGTTCTTCGGCGTACTTGCGTCGCAGCGCATCGACATCAAGTGCCTGGCCAACGGTCTCGGTCACGGCCTCGCGTTCCTCTCCGTGGCCTCGACCTTATAATCAATCGCTTGATCATATCAAGGTGCGGCCACGCAGGAGGCCGATTGCGGGGGGCTATCCCCGCGTAGCCCCTGCGAGCAGGGTGCCTTTGATCAGCTGCCTGGCCGAGGCCAGCGCCGCGTGATACTCGTCAGCCGGCAGCGTGGCCGCCAACTCGGTCAGCCCGTAGATCAGTGCATAGACCGCCTCGGCGGCGCCGCGGCGGTCGGCATGGCCGGCCAGCCCACCTTCGCGAAATGCGTCCGCGACGATGCCGTCGATGATCTCGCGGAAAGCGTGAAACTCGCC
>NZ_LZJR01000069.1 GCF_001667925.1 Mycobacterium sp. E2479
GCTGTGGGCCTCCGGCAGCGCGTAGTGGGCGCCCGTGCCCGTGTCGGCGATGCCGGGGCCGGCCTCGCCGGGCGCTGGTATCACGACGATCGGACTTTCGTCCGCCGCATGGGCGAAGGCGTCCCGCAAATGGGCGGCGGCGACCCGCCATCCGTTGGTCGGGAGATCAACGAGCGCGTAGATCAGCGCCCGGCGAGGCCGGCCCCGGCATCGCCGACACGGGCACGGGCGCCCACTACGCGCTGCCGGAGGCCCACAGCGAGGCCTGCCGGCGAGCGCTCGATCGCGACCCGGCCCCCGCTACGGTCGTCTCGATGGCCGGAATCCCGCTGCACCAGGCGCCCTCCTTTCCACCGGGCACAGTTCACCTCGCGGTGACCGGGACGTGCATGCACTGGGTCGCCGACGCCGCCGGCTTGCCCTCGAGCGGCTCGGTCTTCCCCGGCTACCCGGACCACGTGGACGAGGACGAGCGACGTGCCTGGCGCGTGGCCGCGGAGCGGCACTGGGAGCGACTGCTCGAGATGCGCGCGGCGGAGTTGACCCCCGGAGGGTATTTCATCGCCGCCATCCCGGCCTCCCCCAAGCCGTGCCCGGACAGGACGGGGCTCTACGTCGAGATCATCGGAGACATGAACCGGCTGCTCGCCGATTGGCGCCGCGCGGGGCGCATCGGCAGCGCCACCGTCGAGGCGGCCGTTGTCCCGGTCTGGTCTCGCACGCTCGACGAGTTCGGGGCGCCCTTCAAGGCGGGCGGCGGGCGCTTCGCCGGCCTCGAGCTCGAGAGTGCCGAGCTGTTTCGTCTCGACAATCCCTACTGGCACGACGATCCCGCGGTGTTCGCGCGGGAATACGTGCAGAGCGTGGCCGCATGGGGAGGGCCGCTCCTCCTCCGTGCGTTCGTGCACGAGGGCGAGGCGTGCGCTGCCGGTCTTCTCGCCGACTTCCTCGCAGAGCTCGAGGAGCGCGTCACGGACGCCCCCGACCGCTACCGCTGGGACTACGTCGAGGCCCTCATCATCTGCCGGAAGACGGACGAGGCGGGGCGAGGTCGTGCCCACGTCTCCTCCGCAAGTTCACCAGCGCACCCTGGCGTCGTGCCTCATGGTTGATCGATCCGTTTCGCCGCTTAACACGCGCCTGCGAACTTCGACGGAGTCGGATACGAAGTTTTAAGACACCCATACGTCGCCTATTTCGGGGCGGCGTTCAGGTTTGCCCGGGCCTGGTCGATCTGGTCGCATGCATACGTCACCATCTCGGCCGTGGTCATCGTCTGGCCCTTGCGGGCAAGCGGTTCGTAGCCCTGGTCGCCGAGGACATCGCGGAGGTGGGTAATCGCCGTGTTCAGTTGGGGATAACTCGCACGCGAAAAGAGACTTGCCGCGAACCCGCTGATGATCGCGGCCTGTTCGTGGTGTCCGAGTCGGTCCAGTAGCGATACGAGTATTGCCAGCGGGTTCTTTATCAGGGCGGCGTTGCCGATCTCGTAATAGCGGCCGATCAATACCATCAAAGTCTCGAACGTTCCACTGGGATCACGTTGAGCCGCAACGAGTAATACCGTCGACGCCGACGCCGATTCCATCTGTCGGTTGCGGCTCTCCTGCGCGATGGTCAGCGATCGGCGTAGCGCGTCGTAAGCCCCCGCGGGGTCGGCATCGTGATAGGCAAGGCCGTGGGACAACAGCGCGAAGCAGGCCGTACTCGGGCTGCGCGCCGCGTCTGCGGCGGCGAGCAATCCCCGCGCTGCGACCCTCGCTTCATCGCCTCGGCCTAAGAAGTAGTACGCCATCACCAGAGATGCGCGGGCCACGGTTTGCGGGCCTCCGTATCGACCAATCGCACTGCGGCACATCTCAACCCAACGCTCGCTCTGCCCGGCGTGGGTGTACACAATTCCGGTCGAGATTTGCACTTCGTAGAAAGTCTCGTCGAAACCACCGTTGTCCGTTAACGGGCGGCTGGCGTCGAGATAACGGACGGCGTCGTCTGACCGCCCCGCCGCGTGGCACTGCGCGGCGACCACGTACAGGTGCGCGAGCCGCCGATGGTTCGCCCTTCGTGCAGGTTCGATCATTTCCTCGGCCCATCCGACGGGCTCGTACTGTTCGGTCATCAGGCCGAGCAGTGTCGCGCAGACGGCGAGCGACGCCGCGCTGTCGACGTCGCCTTGGTCGGCGGCCCAGCGAAATGCGGTGCGCAGGTTGGGTAACTCGGTGGTGAACCAGTCGTAGGCCTCGCGTTGTCGGGGGCTGTCCCATAGCGCCATGATGTCGGGTTCCCGGCCGGCGTAGTACCGCGAATGGGCGGCTCGGGCCTCGAATGCTTCACCGCGGGCCACGAGTTGTTCCTCGGCGAACTGGCGGATGGTCTCCAGCATCGAATACCGGGTCCGTCCCACTGACTGGTCGACGATCAGCAACGACTTGCGCACCAACGCTTCGAGCAGGTCGAGGACGGCAAGGTCGTCTCTGTCGTCGTATCCCCCTACCGCGCAAGCGCTTTGCAGATCGAATCCGCCGGTGAACACCGAACACCGCTCGAGTAGCCCCTTTTCGGCATCGTCGAGGAGCTCGAACGACCATGCGACGGCGTGGCGCAGGGTGTGGTGACGTTCCAGCGCGCGCCGCGAGCCCACCAGCAGACGAAACCGCTGGTCGAGCCGATCCCGCACCTCGCCGGCAGTCATCGACGCCATCCGCGAAGCCGCGAGCTCGATGGCCAACGGGATCCCGTCCAGGCGGCGGCAGATCTCCACCACCGCCGCCGCGTCGTCACGTGTAGTCACCGAGAACTGCCAGGCCTCGCCTTGCGCTCGGTCGACGAACAGCGCCACCGCGGCAGAGTCGGTGCCGGCACCGACATCCAACGAGGGCACCAACCACGCCCGCTCATCGGCAACCCGTAGCCCTTCGCGGCTGGTCGCCAAAACTTTCACCGTCGCCGATTGCGCCAAGATCGTCTCGACGAGATCGGCCGCAGCCTCACGCAGATGCTCGCAGTTGTCGATCACCAACAATCGGATCGTGCCGTCCATAGCGGCGGCCAGCGAGTCGCTCATGCTTTTTCCCGGCTGCTGGGCAATGCCCAGCACGCCCGCGACGGCGTCGGGCACCGCCGCCGGATCGGTGACGGCGGCCAACTCGAAAACCCATATCCCATCCGGGAATTCGTCGACCAGACGTCTCGCAACCTCCAGTGCCAACCGTGTCTTGCCGACCCCGCCCACGCCGGTCAACGTGACAAGCCGATGCGCTTTCACCGCCGCTTGCACCTCGTCGAGTTCGGCTTCGCGTCCGATGAAGCTGCTGGTCGCCAAACGCAGATTCCCCGGACTCGCGTCCAGCACCCGCAAGGGCGGAAAGTCGGTCCGCAGGCCGGGTGCGCGGACCTGAAACACCCCGACCGGGGTTGGCAGGTCCCGGAGCCGTCGCGCTCCCAGATCGATGAGATCAGCGTCGCTGAGCAGACCGGCAGTCGACTCGGCCAACAGGATCTGACCGCCGTGCCCGGCCGCCATCACCCGCGCGGCGCGGTTGAGCACCGCGCCGAAATAATCGCCCTCCCTCAACTCGGCCTCGCCGGTCGCAATCCCCATCCGCACCGGCAATTCCAGCACCCGCTGCGCGGTCACCGCGGCGTCCACCGCTGCCTTCGGGGAGCTGAATGCCGCACACACACCGTCACCGGTGTGCTTGAAAAGGAACCCGGCGTGCGCGGCCACAGCGTTACGCAATACCTCATCGTGGGCAACCAGCGCCGAGCGCATCCCCTCGGCGTCGGCTTCCCACCGACGGGTCGAACCCTCGACGTCGGTGAACAGGAACGTCACCACACCAGAAGGCGGTCCCGCTGCGGACACCCGCACAGAATGTCACACCGGGCGCCCGACCATCCAGCAAACTGCGACGGACGTTTCCAGACTCTCGTATGCCATCCAGCCAAGGGCCGCGATACACCGGGCGCGCGGAGGCGTTTTCACCCGCTGAGCGGGGCCTTTACTTCACAGCTTCTACATAAGTAGCGCATAGCGGCCACTACTGTTAACGGCTTCATCATTTGTCTCATGAGTGAAACACCTGAAACCCCCACTGTGCGGCACTCCACCGCAACTGCACCGGCCGCCGCGGAAGCGGTTGCGGCCTACCGAGCCCCGCGCGTCTTCCAAATCGCCGCGTGGGTCGCCATCGTCGCCGGGATCGTGTTCATCCTCGCGGTCATCTTCTTCACCGGCTTCATCCTCGGCCACCGCGGCGGCCATCACGGCCACCACCACAAGCACCACCACCACGCGATGATGCACCACCGCGGCCCTGGCGGCCCCGGCAACTTCGGTGGCCCGGGCGCACCCGGCGGCCAGGGTGGACAGGGCGGACAAAACGGCCCCGGAGCCACCACCACTGCTCCGGCCCCGTCGTCGGGCGTGCGTCCCAGTGGCATGGCCCCGGGTCAGCTCCCGGCGTCGGTGTTCCACTCGGCTGCCACCGCTCATGGCGCGCCGGGACAGGCGCCGAGCGTCATCGTCCTGACCAACTGAAAAACCCCATCAACCAGCGGCCCGGCGTTCGATGCGAGCGCCGGGCCCCTTGTCGTTGGCGGTCAGCGGCGCCTAACCGCAGCATCTCGATTGGCGACATTTTTGACGCCAGCCCCTGTTGGGCACCAGGCATGCGGGGCAATATGGCAAGGCATGAGCGAGACACCCGAACCACCAGTTGAGCCGACCGCCGAGCCGACGCCGGCCCCCTCAGTCGCCGAGCCACCGCCACCCACCCCGCACCGGGTGCAACCGCCGCGCCTCTACACCGCGGCTGCCTGGGTGGTGATCGTCGCCGGCGTCGTCTTCATCCTCACGTCGCTGTTCTTTGTCGGCGCCTTCATTTGGAAGCACAACTACTACTGCAACCACCACCACCACCACGGCATGTTTCATCCCGGCGGGCCCGGACCGGGCAACGGGCCATGGGGCCCCGGTGGCCCGGGACCCGGCAATGGGCCGGGGCAGTACGGCGGCCCCGGCGGCGGCTACGGCCCGTGGTACGGCGGGCCTGGTGGTCCGGGGCCAGACAACGGACCGTGGGGATACGGGCCCGGCGGACCCGGGCTGATCGTTCCCATGCCCCCGAGCGGTCCGGGCGGCCCCGGCGGACCGCATGCCGGCCCGGGCGTCAGCGGCCCCGGTCAGCCGCCTGCGAGCCCGCCCCCCGGCGCGCCCGCGCCACGTCCCTGATAGCGCTCACTTAAGCAGCGCCCGAAATGGGTACTAACCCGTAGTGGGCAACCGATCGCGAGTCGCCCGCATTTGTTGGACCAGATCAAGATGAGGAGAACACTCGGTTGCGGCCGGAGGATCCGGGGGGCTCACCGCCGTGCTGAAATTGCCTGAAGGAAAGCGGATTCGGTACCCGGGCATGCGACCTCGGATGCTGCGGCCCCCGTGACGAGGAGTAGAGCGTAATGACGGAGCGTTTCACGACCAATGACGCCGGTATCGCTGCGCCGAGCGACGATCAGTCGCTGACGATCGGCCCAGACGGCCCGATCCTGTTGCAGGACCATTACCTGATTGAACAGATGGCGATGTTCAATCGCGAGCGCATCCCGGAACGTCAGCCGCACGCCAAAGGTGGTGGCGCGTTTGGTCATTTCGAAGTGACCAACGATGTCAGCCAGTACACCAGGGCCGCGGTCTTCCAGCCCGGCACCAAAACCGACATGCTGGCCAGGTTTTCCACCGTCGCCGGAGAGCGGGGCAGCCCAGACACGTGGCGCGACCCGCGTGGCTTCGCGCTGAAGTTTTACACCAGCGAAGGCAATTTCGACCTCGTCGGCAACAACACCCCGGTCTTCTTCATGCGTGATCCGTTGAAGTTCCAGCACTTCATCCGGTCCCAGAAGCGCTTGCAGGCAAGCAATGTGCGTGACCACAACATGCAGTGGGACTTTTGGAGTCTCTCCCCGGAGTCGGCGCATCAAGTGACCTGGTTGATGGGCGACCGGGGAATTCCCAAAACCTGGCGGAACATGAACGGCTACAGCAGCCACACCTACAGCTGGATCAACGCCGCCGGCGAGATCTTCTGGGTGAAGTACCACTTCATCACCGATCAGGGCATCGAGTTCCTGACCCAGGAGGACGCCGACCGGCTGGCCGGCGAAGACGGCGACTATCACCAGCGCGACCTGTTCGAGTCGATCGAACGCGGGGATCACCCGAGCTGGACGCTGAAGATGCAGATCATGCCGTACGAGGAAGCCAAGGATTACCGGTTCAACCCGTTCGATCTGACCAAGGTGTGGCCGCACGGCGACTACCCGCTGATCGACGTCGGCAGGATGACGCTGAACCGCAACGTCACCGACTATCACGCGGAGATCGAGCAGGCGGCGTTCGAGCCGAACAACACCGTGCCCGGCACCGGCTTGAGCCCGGACAAAATGCTGCAGGCGCGGGGCTTTTCGTATTCGGACGCGCATCGTGCCCGGCTGGGGACCAACTACCGGCAGATCCCGGTCAACACCCCCAGAGTCGAGGTGAACAGCTACTCCAAAGACGGGGCCATGCGCATCAACAACGTCTCCGACCCCGTGTATGCGCCCAACTCCTACGGTGGGCCACACGCCGACCCGGCACGCGCCGCAGAGATCCGCTGGCATGCCGACGGCGACATGGTCCGGTCGGCGTACACGTTGCACGCCGAGGACAACGACTGGGGGCAGGCCGGCACCATGGTCCGCCAAGTGCTCGACGATGCGGCCAGGGAACGCTTGGCGCACAACATCATTGGCCACGTGTCCCAAGGCGTCAAGGAGCCGGTGCTGTCGCGGGTGTTCGAGTACTGGCGCAACGTCGATCCCGACCTGGGAAAGAAGGTCGAGGAAGGCGTCCGGGGCAACGGGGGCTGACCGCACGTCCGTGCGCCTGGCATGATCGCTGCATGACCATGCGGGTTACGCAGGCTGCCCAGATGCGGGGCGCTGTGATGGCCATCGGCTTGGCCCTGGCCGGAACCGTCGTGGCGCCCTCGGCCGCCGCGCACCCGTCGGAGCCGGGCGTGGTGAACTACGCGGTCCTGGGCAAAGGCTCGGTCGGCAACATCGTTGGCGGACCGATGGGGTGGGAGGCGGTGTTCACCCAGCCCGGGCAAGGCGACTGGGTGGACCTCCCGGAGTGCAACAACTGGGCCGACATTGGTTTGCCCGAGGTCTACAACGATCCGGATCTGGCGTCGTTCAACGCAGCCCTGACCCAGACGTCGGCCACCGACCAGACACATCTGGTCAAACAGGCCGTCGGCGTGTTCGCCACCAATGACGCCGCAGGCCGGGCTTTTCATCGGGTGGTGGATCGCACGGTGGGGTGTTCGGGACAGACCACCGCGCTGCATCTGGACAACGGCAGCACCCAGGTCTGGTCGTTCGACGGCGGGCCGGCCGGTCCCGCCGACGAGAACTGGACCAAGCAGGAGGCGGGCACCGATCGCCGGTGCTTCAATCAAACCAGGCTGCGCGAAAACGTGTTGCTGCAGGCGAAAGTGTGCCAATCCGGCAACGCCGGGCCCGCGGTGAACGTGCTCGCCGGGGCGATGCAGAACGCCCTGGGTCAATAATCGGGCGATGGGGTACCCGTTTTCCCCGTGCACGCAGACCGCGGGGAAGGGAATATGTCGGGGGCATCTGATAGATGAAGCACTAGACGAAGTAGTCCGATTATCGTTCGATTAGCTGCCGCAGGGAAGCGGTCCGCAGGGCTATGTGCAGGCTCGCCCGGACCCGAAGGGATCGTGATATGACGTTCGCGCCGATCACCCCCGCGGCTTCGCAGTCCGAGTCGCGGGTGGCCGGCGCTGACCCTGCCCCGGAGCTGGACATCGCCGAGCTGGCCGATTCCGCGGCCGTGGCGCAGTACATCGCCGAGGGGTGTCTGGTGGACGCCCCGCTGGGCCGTATCGGTCTGGAGTTGGAGGCCCATTGCCACGACCGGGCCGACCCGTATCGCAGGCCGAGCTGGGGCGAGATCGCCGACGTGCTCGACGCGCTGCCCGCGTTGCCCGGGGGCAGCAGGATCACCGTCGAGCCGGGGGGTGCCGTCGAACTGTCCGGGCCGCCGGCCGACGGCGTAGTGCCCGCTATCGACGCCATGCGCCGGGACCAGGCCGCGCTGCAGCCCGCGTTTGCTGAGGCCGGGCTGGGCCTGGTATTTCTTGGCGCCGACCCGCTGCGCCCGCCCAGGCGCATCAATCCCGGTGCCCGGTATCGCGCCATGGAGCGGTTCTTCGCCACCAGCCAATCGGGGGAAGCGGGAGCGGCGATGATGACGTCCACCGCATCGATTCAAGTCAACGTGGACGCCGGGCCGCGGGACGGCTGGGCGGCGCGGGTGCGCCTCGCACATGCGCTGGGGCCCACCATGATCGCGATAACGGCGAACTCGCCGATGCTGTGCGGTGAATTCACGGGCTGGGTGTCGAGCCGGCAGCGAGTGTGGGGTCAGATGGACTCGGCACGCTGCGGACCCATCCTGGGCGCCAGCGGAGACGACCCTGGCACCGACTGGGCCCGGTATGCGCTCAAGGCCCCGGTGATGCTGGTGCACAACCCCGACGCCGAGGCGGTCACGCACTGGGTGCCGTTTGCCGACTGGGTCGACGGCCGCGTGTTGCTCGGGGATCGCCGACCCAGCGTCGCTGACCTGGAGTACCACCTGACCACGTTGTTCCCGCCGGTGCGACCCAGGCAGTGGCTGGAGATCCGTTACCTCGACAGCGTGCCCAATGGGCTGTGGCCCGCGGTGGCGTTCACCATGGCGGTCCTGCTCGATGATCCGGCCGCCGCCGACACCGCGGCCGAGGCGGTCGAACCGGTTGCCACCGCCTGGGACACCGCGGCCCGGGTGGGGCTGCGGGATCGGCGACTGTACTTGGCGGCCAACGCGTGCCTGGCCGTCGCCGCCGCCAAAGCCCCGGCCGAAATCGGTGATTCGATGCAGCGGTTGGTCCGCCTCGTCGAACAAGGCCGCTGTCCCGGCGACGAGTTCTCCGACCAGGTGATCGAGCACGGCCTCGCGCCCACAGTGGCGCGACTGGCGCAGGGGGAGCTGTGACGTCTCCTGGCGATTCCGACGCGCTGCGCCCGGCCGCGCCGCGCTTGCCGTCGTCATGCCGGGAGGGCCTCGCCAACGAGTTAGCGCGGGCGCGGGCGCGGACGTTGCGCCTGGTCGAGTTCGACGACGCGGAACTCTGCCGGCAGTACGACCCGCTGATGAGTCCCTTGGTGTGGGACCTGGCGCACATCGGTCAGCAGGAGGAGTTGTGGCTGTTGCGGGGTGGTGACTGTTCGCGGCCCGGGATGTTGCCCCCGGCGGTCGACGGGCTCTATGACGCCTTCGTGCATTCCCGCGCCAGCCGGGTCGACCTGCCGCTGCTGTCGCCGGACAGAGCGCGCGCATATTGCCAGACTGTGCGGTCCGCGGTGCTCGACGCGCTTGACGTGCTGCCCGTCAATCCCGCCGGCGACGAGGCCGCCTTCGTGTACGCGATGGTGGTCAGCCACGAAAACCAGCACGACGAGACGATGCTGCAGGCTTTGAACTTGCGCACCGGCGCACCGCTCTTGCGCGACGCCCCGGGGCTGCCGCGCGGTCGGGCAGGGTTGACCGGCACGTCGGTGCTGGTGCCCGGCGGCGAGTTCGTGCTCGGTGTGGACGCCGCTGACGAACCGTCCTCGCTGGACAACGAGCGTCCGGCCCACGTCGTCGACCTGCCCGCGTTCCACATCGGACGGGTTCCGGTCACCAACGGCGAATGGCGCCAGTTCGTCGACGACGGCGGCTACGAGCAGCCGCGCTGGTGGTCGAAGCGTGGCTGGCAGCACCGCCAGGCCGCGGGCGTGACCGCGCCGCAGTTCTGGAGCTCCGATGGCACCACCCGCACCCGGTTCGGCCACGTCGAGGTCATCGCGGCCGACGAACCCGTCCAGCACGTCAGCTATTTCGAGGCCCAGGCGTACGCGGCCTGGGCCGGTGCCCGGTTGCCCACCGAGATGGAATGGGAGAAGGCCTGCGCCTGGGATCCGGTCACCAACGCCCGGCGCCGCTACCCATGGGGAGACCGCAAACCGGACAACACGCTGGCCAACCTGGGCGGCACGGCGCTGCGGCCGGCGCCGGTGGGCGCCTACCCCGGTGGCGCTTCGGCGTACGGGGCCGAGCAGATGCTGGGCGATGTCTGGGAGTGGACCGCCTCGCCGCTGCGGCCCTGGCCCGGGTTCGTCCCAATGCTGTACGAGCGGTATTCGCAGCCGTTCTTCGACGGTGATTACCGGGTGTTGCGCGGCGGCTCGTGGGCCGTGGCGGAAAGCATCATGCGGCCGAGTTTCCGCAACTGGGATCACCCCTACCGTCGCCAGATCTTCTCCGGCGTCCGGTTGGCATGGGACGTCTCCGACGCCGGGGATCCGGCCTGATGTGCCGGCACCTGGGCTGGCTGGGCACCGGCGTCACGGTTTCCTCTCTGGTACTCGACCCGCCGTTCGGGCTGCGCGTGCAGTCCTACGCACCCCGCCGCCAAAAGCACTGCCTGCTCAACGCCGACGGTTGGGGCGTCGGGTTTTTCGACACCCCATCGCAGGGCTCCCCGGAGGCCGGGGTGCCACGGCGCTGGCGCAGCCAGGCGCCGCTGTGGGGCGATGTGTCGTTCGATTCCATCGCGCCCGCCTTGCGCAGCCACTGCGTGGTGGCCGCCGTCCGCTCGGCCACCGTCGGCATGCCGATCGAGGTCAGCGCGACCGCGCCGTTCACCGATGGGCGTTGGTTGTTGTCGCACAACGGCATCGTCGATCGAGCCGTGCTGCCGATGACGTCGCAGGCCGAATCCGTCTGTGACAGTGCGATACTGGCGGCCGTCATCTTCGACCGCGGCCTCGACGCGCTGGGGGACACCATCGTCGAGATAGCTTCGGCCGACCCGGGTGCTCGGCTGAACATATTGGCGGCCAACGGCTCTCGCATGCTGGCGACGGCCTGGGGCGACACGCTGTCCGTCCTGCGCCGTCCGGACGGCGTGGTGCTGGCCAGCGAACCGTATGACAACGACTCGGACTGGGAAGACGTGCCGGACCGCCACCTCGTCGAAGTCACCGCGCAAGGTGTCACGCTGACGCCGCTGGACCAGTCGAGAGGATCCTGATGACACTGTCGCTGTCGAACCACCTGGCCGCCGACTCGGCGTACCACGCGTTGCGCCGCGACGTGCTGGATGGCCTGCAGAAGACACCAAAGACATTGCCGCCCAAATGGTTCTACGATTCGGTGGGTAGTGATCTGTTCGACCAGATCACCCGGTTGCCTGAGTACTATCCGACGCGGGCCGAAGCTGAGATCTTGCGCGCCCGCGCGACCGAAGTCGCATCGGCCAGCGAGGCCGACACCCTGGTGGAATTGGGCAGCGGCACGTCGGAGAAGACGCGGCTGTTGCTCGACGCGCTGCGCGCGCGGGATTCGCTGCGCAGGTTTGTTCCGTTCGACGTCGACGCCAGCATCCTGTCGACCTCGGCCGCGGCCATCCAACGGGACTACCAGGGGGTCGAGATCAGGGCCGTCTGCGGCGATTTCGAAGAGCATCTGACCGAGATCCCCGAAGGCGGGCGACGGCTCTTCGTGTTCTTGGGGTCGACCATTGGCAATCTCACACCTGGACCGCGTGCGGATTTCCTTGCCGCACTGTCCGCTCAGATGCGGCCCGGCGACAGTTTGTTGCTGGGCACGGACCTGGTCAAGGACACCGAGCGACTCGTGCGTGCCTACGACGACGCCGCGGGGGTGACGGCTGCGTTCAATCGCAATGTGCTCGCGGTGGTGAACCGGGAACTCGACGCCGACTTCGACGTCGCAGCCTACCGGCACGTGGCCCGGTGGAACGCGGCGGAAGATCGCATCGAGATGTGGCTGCGGTCCGACCGTCGCCAGCAAGTGCGGGTCGGCGCGCTCGAACTGACCGTCGACTTCGATGCCGGCGAGGAAATGCTCACCGAGGTGTCGTGCAAGTTCCATCCCGACAAGGTGACTGACGAATTGGCTGCCGCGGGGCTGCGCCGTATCCGGTGGTGGACCGACGAGGCGGGCGACTTCGGGTTGTCGTTGGCCGTGAAGTGACCGACGGCAACGCGCTGGCCCGCCGATGGCGGTCAGCCCGCCCGCCGATGGCCGGGCTACACCTGGACAACGCGGCCTGTTCGCGCCAGAGCCTGGCAGTGATCGAGGCGGCCGCGCAGCACGCCCGCAACGAGTCCGAGGTCGGCGGCTATGTCGCGGCGGAAGCGGCCACACCGGTGCTCGATGCCGGGCGTGTCGCGTTCGCCGCGCTGACCGGAATGTCGGATGCCGAAATGGTTTTCACCACGGGCTCGCTGAACGCTCTGGATCTGTTGTTGGGTGGCTGGCCCGCGGAGCGCCGAACGGTAGCTTGCCTGCCCGGCGAGTACGGGCCCAACTTGGCACTGCTGGCAGCGCACGGATTTGAACGACGGCTGCTGCCGACTATGGAAGACGGCCGGGTCGCGCTCGACGACGCGGCGCTGGCGTTACAGACCGATCCGCCGGACCTGGTGCACCTGACCGCGGTGGGTAGCCATTGCGGTGTGGTGCAGCCGGTTTCAATGATCGCCCGGCTCTGCCGGGAATTGGGGCTGCCGCTTGTCGTCGACGCGGCGCAGGCGCTTGGCCAGGTGGACTGCGCGGTGGGCGCCGACGCGACCTATTCCTCGTCGCGCAAGTGGATCGCCGGGCCGCGCGGTGTCGGGATGCTCGGCATACGCCGCGAGCTGTTGAAATCGCTGCACCCAAGGCTGGCGGCGCCGGACTGGGCCAGGAAAGACGGTTCGCCAACAGTCGCCGAACAGCTGGAATTCGGCGAGGCCAATGTGGCTGCGCGCGTTGGGTTTTCGCTGGCACTGGGCGAGCATCTGGCCTACGGCCCACAGACGGTGTGCGCACGACTGGCTGAGCTGGGCAGCCTGAGCCGCACGGTTCTGGCCGATGTGGCGGGCTGGACGGTGATCGAAGAGGTCGACGAGCCCAGTGCCATCACCACTTTGGCCCCGGCCGACGGCGCCGACCCGCAGGCGGTGCGGGCCTGGCTGCTGGCCCAGCGGCGGATCCTGACCACATTCGCGGGGGTGCAGAGGGCGCCCCTGGAGATGACGGAACCGGTGCTGCGGATCTCGCCTCACGTGGATACCACGGCCGACGATTTGGAGACGTTCGCCGAGGCGCTCATCGCCGCCACCGCAGCGACCGCGGCCGGCTAACCGGTTTTGTGCGCGGTCAACAAGTAGGCCGGCATCTTCATCCGGCCCTTCTCGTCGAGGTCGTGCGGTGGGAATTCGAAAGGCGCATCGGGGATTTTGACGACGTTCGACAGGATGTACGAAGGGCGAATCTCATCGATCTCCCAGTACTTGCCCACCGCGGCGCGCAACTCGTCCTCGTCGACCTCGTTGGGTTTGGGTTGCATCTCGGCCGGAAAAGCGCCCTTGGCGAACACCAGGACGAAGAAGCTGGCGCCCGGAGCGGCCGCACGGTGTACCGACTTCAGATAGCCATCGCGGCCCTCGACAGGAAGCGAGTGGAACAAGGTGCTGTCCACGACGGTGGAGAACCGTCCGTCGTGGCCGGAGAACGACGTGATGTCTGCCTGGACGAAACTGGCCGTGCTCAGGCCGCGCTCCCGGGCGGACTTGGTCGCCACCGCGATGGCCGTCGGTGTCAGGTCGACACCGACGACGGTGTAGCCCTGGTCGGCCAGTGTCAGCGACAGCTCGGCGAAGCCGCATCCGGCGTCCAGCACGTCGCTGCGGAATTTGCCGGCCGCGACCAGCGCCGCCAGTTCGGGTTGCGGCTCTCCGATATTCCACGGCGGTGGACCCTCGAAGTGGGCCTGCTCGCGATACGCACTGTCCCAGTCCATCACTTCATCAGACATGGTTTTCAAGCTACTCCCAGGTGTGGACCGGTTCGTTGGCGTGCATGTGGTCGCAGTATCGGTGCAGCATCTCTGCCAGCGCCGCGGGCCTGCTCAGGCCGCCGTCCTGCAGTGCCCGCACGGTGGACATCTGCCAGCTGGCGCCGTTGCGTCCGGCCCGGGCCCGGCCCTCGATGACCCCGAGGAACCGGTTGCGCACCTCGGTGTCGACGCCCCAGCGCTGCAAGCCTTCGTCGGCGATCGGCAGCAGCGTGTCGAGCACCAATTCGCGTGCGCTCACCTCGCCCATCCCGGGCCAGCGCTGCCGTGCATCGATGCCGTGGCGGGCCGCCGCCAAGAAATTGGCTTCTGCCGCACCGAATTCCATGTTCTCCCACAGCGGGTGCTCCGATTCGGACAGACCGCGCAGCGCGCCGTAGAAGAAGGCCGAATTCGCCAGCATGTCGACGACGGTCGGCCCGGCCGGCAGCACCCGGTTCTCCAGGCGCAGATGGGGGCGATTGTCGACCACGTCGTACACCGGACGGTTCCACCGGTAGACGGTCCCGCTGTGCAGGCGCAGTTCGGAAAGCTGCGGGATGCGCCCGGCGGCGAGCTCGGCGACCGGGTCCTCGTCGGACACCTCAGGCAGCAGGGACGGGAAGTAGCGGATGTTCTCCTGGTAGAGATCGAGGACCGAGTTGATCCACTGCTCGCCGAACCATACCCGCGGGCGCACGCCTTGGGTTTTCAGTTCCTCGGGCCTGGTGTCGGTGGACTGGGTGAACAGCTCGATACGCGTCTCGGCCCACAGCAGGTGGCCGAAGAAGAACGGCGAGTTGGCGCCCAGCGCCAATTGCGGGCCGGCCACGATCTGGGCCGCATTCCAGTTGGCGGCGAAAATCTCCGGCGCTAATTGCAGATGCAATTGCATGCTGGTACAGGCGGATTCGGGCGCGATCGTGGCGGTGCGCCAACTCAGCGGTTCGGGGCCGGAAATGTCGATGGGAATGTCTTCGCCGCGGGCGGTGAAGATCGAGTCGTTGAGTGCGGCGTATCGCGTCGACTCGCTCATCCACCCGTGGTCGAGGTGTTCGGACATCAGCGTGGGCAGGATGCCGATCATGACGATGTGGGCGCCGCCCGCGGCGCTGGCCTTCTTCTCGGCGTCGTTCAGGCTGGCCCGCACCTCGGCCTCGAGATCCAGCGCGGTGTGTCCGGGCAGCGCGTGCGGCGGAACGTTGAATTCGATGTTGTAGGCCCCCAATTCGGTTTGATACGCCGGATCGCCGATGGCGTCGAGCACGTGGCGATTAGACATGGCCGGCTGGTAGTCGGCATCGACGAGGTTGCATTCGATCTCCATGCCGGTCAGCGGCTGCTCGGAATCAAAGCATGACCGGGCGAGCATCGTCTCCAACGCGTCCAGGCACAGCTGTACCTTGCGCCGGTATTCCCGCCGTTGCGCGCTGTCGTACGTGGTGCGCTTGACCTCTTCGCCCACAACGCAGATGCAACAGGGTTACCGCCCGTAACGCAAGCTCCCGCGAGTCGCAGTCCCGGTCCCGGCCGTCGCCGCGGGTAGACCATGATGGACTTTGACGTTAAGTGTTCCGACTTACGGGTGGAGGAGACCAGTTGGCCGAGTTCGCCGAATTCGTCGCAGCCATCGACCAGGGGACCACCAGCACCCGCTGCATGATCTTCGATCACGATGGTGCCGAAGTGGCCCGCCATCAACTCGAGCACGAACAGATCCTGCCCCGGGCCGGCTGGGTGGAGCACGACCCGGTCGAGGTCTGGGAGCGCACCTCCTCGGTGCTGACATCGGTAATGAACCGGGCCAATCTGAGTTCGAAAAACATCGCCGCGCTGGGCATTACGAATCAACGCGAGACGACGCTGGTGTGGAACCGTAAGACGGGGCGCCCCTACTACAACGCGATCGTCTGGCAGGACACCCGCACCGACCGGATCGCGTCGGCGCTGGACCGCGACGGTCGCGGTGACGTCATCCGCGGCAAGGCCGGCCTGCCTCCGGCCACCTACTTCTCCGGGGCCAAGCTGCAATGGATCCTGGAGAACGTCGACGGGGTGCGTGCGGCCGCCGAAAGCGGCGACGCGTTGTTCGGTACTCCCGACACGTGGGTTTTGTGGAACCTGACCGGGGGGCCGCGGGGCGGCGTACACACCACTGACGTGACCAACGCCAGCCGGACCATGTTGATGAACCTGGAGACCCTGGATTGGGATGACGAGCTGCTGTCACTGTTCTCCATTCCCCGTGCGATGCTGCCGACGATCGGGCCGTCGTCGTCGCCGCAGCCCTACGGCGTGACCTCGGAAACGGGGCCGGCCGGCGGCGAGGTATCGATCACCGGGATGCTTGGCGATCAGCACGCGGCGATGGTGGGCCAGGTGTGTCTGTCGCAGGGGGAAGCCAAAAACACCTACGGCACCGGGAATTTCCTGCTGCTCAACACCGGCGAGACGATCGTGCGGTCGGACAACGGGTTGCTTACCACTGTGTGCTATCAGTTCGCTGACGCCAAACCCGTCTACGCGCTCGAGGGTTCGATCGCGGTGACCGGTGCGGCCGTGCAGTGGCTGCGCGATCAGCTGGGCATCATCAGCGGTGCCGCGCAAAGCGAATCGTTGGCACGCCAGGTCGACGACAACGGTGGAGTCTATTTCGTCCCCGCGTTTTCCGGATTGTTTGCGCCCTACTGGAGATCCGATGCGCGCGGCGCCATCGTCGGGCTCTCGCGGTTCAATACGAACGCGCATCTGGCGCGCGCGACGCTGGAGGCGATCTGCTACCAGAGCCGCGACGTGGTGGACGCCATGGCGGCGGATTCCGGTGTGCGCCTTGAGGTCTTGAAGGTCGACGGCGGCATCACCGGTAATGACCTGTGCATGCAGATTCAGGCCGACGTGCTGGGGGTGGACGTGGTCAGGCCGGTTGTCGCCGAGACGACCGCACTCGGCGCCGCCTACGCGGCCGGTCTGGCGGTGGGGTTCTGGGCCGATCCGGCAGACCTGCGTGCCAACTGGCAAGAGGGCAAGCGTTGGACGCCGGAGTGGAACGGCGACCAACGCGCCGCGGGATACGCGGGCTGGCGAAAAGCCGTTCAGCGGACCCTAAATTGGGTCGACGTCACGTGACATCACCTGACCCAGGGCCCGCTGCGGGCGCTCAGTCTTCGCCGAGGATGCCGTAGATTTCGCGCCGCGCATTGTTGAGGATGTCGACGATGCGCTGCTGCTGCTCGGCGGAAGCGGTGTGGGCGGACTGCGCGACCGCGCCGAACAATTGCCCCACGGCGGCCCGCAGATTCATGTGACCGGGGTCGGCGCCTTCGGTGATCTCGTCCCACGGCGGGGTCTCGATCTTGTCGGCCGCGGCGCGGCCCTGCTCGGTCAGCTCGAAAAGCTTCTTGCTGCCTTCGGTTTCGCTGGCGGTGATCAGGCCCTCGTCGTCGAGCAACTGCAGCGTCGGATACACCGAACCGGGGCTCGGCTTCCACAGCCCGTTACTGCGCTCGGCGATCTGCTGGATCATTTCGTAGCCGTGCATCGGCTGCTCGACGAGCAGCTTCAGGATGGCCGCTCGCACGTCGCCGCGTTTGCCGCGCCCCGGCCCACCGCGGCGCCATCCGCCGCGCCGGCCACCGGGCCCGAAGCCGAAGCCGGGCCCGAAGCCGGGGCCGAACGGCGGTCCAAAGCCGAGCGGCCCGTCGTGGCCGCCGGCATGATCGCGCAGATGCTCGCGGATGTCCCGCCGGGCTTGGCGGCGTGCCTCGTGCAAAGCGCGCCGGTCAATCGGGCCCGAGCCGAAACCGAATCCGAAGCCGGGCCGGCCGCCGAAAGGTGCGCCGGCCGGAATGAATGGGTTGCTCATTTTTCCGTCCTTACGTCGGTGAGTCGCGCATCGGTAGCGCGTTACGAAACATCACGATATATCGAAAACTAACGTGATGCAACGAAAGGCATCGAGGAGATCGCGCGGGGCTGTCTGACCTGCGGTAACCCGAGCCGATTGGGCCCGCGATCCGTCCGGTAGGGCGGTTTGCGTGGGCCAAACGGCGGGTAGAAACTACCGGGATGGATCCCGACAACAACCTGAAGGTGGATGGCGGCGGCGCGGGCGCGTCTTGGCGACCCGATGGTGCCCGGACTCGCAACACCTGGCTGTGGATCAACTGGGGGCTGGCGCTGGCGACACTGCCCGCCGCCGCACTGGTGATGCTGTTCGCGCTCGGTGCCGTAATGAGCACCGACGGCTGCAGCGATCGCAACTGTCCCAACCTGGGCCACGGCGGGATCAACTTCGGCGTCGCGTTCTACGGCGCGCCCGCAGTCGCCGTCGTTGTCATCATCATCTCGTTTTTCACCGCCAAACGCCGCGGCGGTATCGCGGTTCCGCTGTGCGGATGGGCGCTGCTGGTCGTCGACGTCCTACTCATGGCGGCAAGTGTGGCCGGCTAGCAGTACAGCTGATATGTAGTCCTTCGGCCCCGAGTCAGCCCCCATACCGTCTAGCTCGGCAGCGAGAAGCCGTCGGGCGGATCGGCCTCTTCTCCCGCGCGGGACCGACCGGGTTGCGGTTCCGGCCATCCCATGGCTGGCGGTGGCGGTTGCGGTACGCCCGGCGGTGGACTGGGCCAGGCCGGCGGGCCGTGGTACGTGGTGGCGGGCGGTGGCCACGGCGCCGGTTCCATCGGCGGTTGCCCGGCCGTGGGCATGACCGGCCGCAGCCGGGCCAGTTCGCGGCGATGCCGCTCGGCGAGGACCGCGGCCAGCACGAGTTCCGGCGGAGCGCCGGGCGGTGGCGGCGGCGCGATGCGGGCCACCACGTCGCCGGCGATCCGGTACCCCATCTGCAGGCGCAGCTGACGGTCGAGCTGCGGTGCCCTGGACAGGAATTGGCGGGCAACCTCGACCTGACCTGCGGACAGCCCCGACAGCTGCAGCGACGATGCCCACCACGCCAATGAGGGCGGCATCATCGGCGGGGGGCCCAGTCGCGGTCCGCGTTCGTTGACCACCACCGTGCCGGCGAAAATATCGCCAATCCGTTTGGCCTTGGGGGACAAGATGCTGCAGATGACGGCGGGGCTCCCGAACAGCATCCAGATCTCCACCAACGACGCCAGGGCGCGAAACAACGCCTGACGGAAGCGTTCCGGGCCACCGTCGTCGGACACGACCCGCAGGCCCATCGCGATCTTGCCCACCGAGCGTCCCCGCGTTGCTGTTTCGAGTATCAAGGGATAGCCCACGATCACCAGTACCAAAAAGATCAGCAGGATCGCGCTCGACAGTGCCTTATCGAATTGAGTCAGGGTGGCTGCCCACAACATCAGCCCGAGCAGGTAGCCGATGAACATGATCGCGATATCGATCAGCGCGCTCAATGTCCGCACCGGCAGCTGGGCTATCTGCACATCGAGCACCACAGCGTCCCCGGTCACCACCTCCGACATAACTTCGAACGGTACAGGTGGCCAGGCACGCTTTGCCGTGCCCGCGGTGCGATTAGGCTGCCGAGGGTGGATGTCGATGCATTCGTGCTGGCCCATCGCCCTACCTGGGACCGCCTAGACCGATTGATCGGGCGGCGCCGGTCGCTGTCCGGCGCTGAGATCGACGAACTCGTCGACCTCTACCAGCGGGTCTCCACCCATCTGTCCATGCTGCGCTCGGCGTCGTCGGATTCGGTGTTGATCGGTCGGCTCTCGAGCCTGGTCGCGCGGGCCCGTTCCGCGGTGACCGGTGCCCATGCACCACTGAGCAGAGCGTTCAGGAGGTTCTGGACGTTGTCTTTCCCGGTGGTTGCCTACCGCACCTGGCGGTGGTGGCTGGCCACGGCTGCGGCGTTCTTTTCGGTAGTCGTGATCATCGCGCTGTGGGTGGCCAAAAACCCGGACGTGCAGTCGCTGATCGGAACGCCCACTGACATAGAGCAATTGGTGAACCACGACGTCGAGGCGTACTACAGCGAACATCCCGCCGCGGCGTTCGCGCTGCAGATCTGGGTGAACAACTCGTTGGTTTCGGCTAAATGCATCGCACTGTCGGTGGTGCTGGGCCTGCCGATCCCCCTGGTGCTGCTGGAAAATGCCGCCAACCTGGGGGTCACTGCGGGCCTGATGTTTTCGGCCGGGAAGGGTGCCCTGTTGCTGGGCCTGCTTGCCCCGCATGGGCTGCTGGAACTCACGGCGGTATTCCTTTCGGGCGCAACGGGAATGCGTCTGGGTTGGTCAGTGATCTCGCCTGGAGACCGGCCCCGCGGCCAGGTGCTGGCCGAACAGGGTCGCGCCGTCGTCTCGGTCGCCGTGGGTCTGGTTGCGGTGCTCCTGGTCTCGGGGTTGATCGAAGCGCTGGTGACGCCGTCCCCGCTACCGACCTTCGTACGGGTCGGCATCGGTGTCATCGCCGAGGTGGCGTTCTTGTCCTACATCGTCTACTTCGGCCGCCGCGGGGTGAAGGCCGGCGAAAGCGGTGATATGGAAGAGGCGCCGGACTTCGTGCCGACTCGCTGAGCGGCCGTCGCCGACGGCTGACGCGGCCCGGCGTTCTACAGACGCCCGGTCGCCTTCATCGCCAGATAGTGATCGGCGAGCGCGGGTGCCAGTTCGGCGGGCGCCGCGTCGACGACTTCCACGCCGCTGCGGCGCAGCCGCGTGGCGATCGCAACGCGGTCATTACGGGAGCGTTCGGCGGCCGCCGCGTCGTACACCGCCGCGGCATCCGAACGTCCCGCCGCCATCTGATCGACGCGCGGGTCGGCGACGGCGGCCAGCAGCAGGTGATGCTTGGCCGACAGCTGCGGCAACACGGGTAACAGCCCCTCGTCGAGGGCGGCCGCATTGAGATCGGTCAGCAGCACCACCAGGGACCGCCGGCGAGCGCGCAGTGCGATCGTGGAAACCATTGCGCGCCAATCCGATTCGACTAACGTCGGCTGCAGTGGAGCCATCGCGTTGACCAGCTGGGCGAGCAGTTCGGTGCGCGAGGCGCCGAACACGCCGGCACGACTCACCCGGTCGTGGGCGAGGAAGTCGACATGGTCCCCGGCCCGCGACGCCAGCGCCGCCAACAACAGCGCGGCGTCCATCGACCAATCCAGCCGCGGCCAGCCCGCGGGATCGGACGCGGTCGGATCGACGCCGACCCGCCCCGCGGCCGTGCGGCCCGTGTCCAGCACGATCACCACCCGCCGGTCGCGTTCGGGCCGCCAGGTGCGCACCACCACATCGGCGCGTCGCGCGGTGGCGCGCCAGTCGATCGAGCGCACGTCGTCGCCGACGACATACTCTCGCAGCGAGTCGAATTCGGTTCCCTGACCGCGCACCAGCGTGGGCAGCATGCCGTCGATCTCTCGCAGCTTGGCGAGCCGCGACGGCAGGTGTTTGCGGGCCAGGAACGGCGGCAGCACCCGCAGCTGCCCCGGCACCGGTCGTGAGCCCTGCCGCCCCGCCAGCCCCAGCGGGCCGATCGATCGGGCGGTCACCACCGTCGCTCGCTGGTCGCCGCGGCGAACCGGTCGAAGCTGCGTCTGGACGTGCTGGTCGTGCCCGGCGGGGATGTCGATGGGATGGATGCGCGGGCGCGCCTGGGCGCTGGGCGGCCAGGCGTCGCGGATCTGGCCGCGGAACCGGCGCGGGCCCTCGTTGTGGATCGACAGCCCGCACTTGACCTGCTGTCCCAGCCGGGCCGAGCGGTCCGGCGAACGCGCGTACCGCAATTTGGCGGTGCCGGCCGCCAGTAGCACGTCGAGGATCACCATGGCCGCCAGCGCTACCAGCAGGACAACGAAAGTCGTTGCCGGCCAAGGCGACAGCGCGATAGGCAGGACGCAGATAAGTGCGACCAGCCCGGTTCGTCCGGTCAGGACCACTAGCGGGGCACCGGAACCGACGCCAGAATCCCGTCGAGCACACCGTCTGGTGTGGCCCCTTCGAGCTCGGCCTCGGGCCGCAACATCACCCGGTGGCGCAGCGTCGGGCGGGCCATGGCCTTCACGTCGTCGGGAGTGACATAGTTGCGCCCGGACAGCCAGGACCAGGAGCGGGCCGTGGCCAGCAGGGCGGTTGCCCCGCGGGGCGACACACCGAGCTGCAGCGCGGGGGAGGAGCGGGTGGCTCCGACGATGTCCACGATGTAGCCCAGCACCTCGTCGGCAACCAGCACGTTTCGCACGGCGTCGCGACCGGCCGCGAGGTCGGCGGGTCCGGCCACCGGCTTGATCGCCGATAGGTCGCGCGGGTCGAAGCCGTGCGCGTGCCGGTGCAGGATGGCGATTTCGGCGTCTCGGGGCGGGAGCGCCACATTCAGCTTGAGCAAAAAGCGGTCCAACTGGGCCTCGGGCAACTGGTAGGTGCCCTCGTATTCGACCGGGTTCTGGGTCGCGGCCACGATGAAGGGGTCGGGCAGCGGCTGCGGTTCGCCCTCGACGCTGACCTGACGTTCTTCCATCGCCTCGAGCAGAGCGGCCTGCGTCTTGGGCGGGGTGCGGTTGATCTCGTCGGCCAGCAGCAGGTTGGTGAACACCGGACCGGGCCGGAAGACGAACGCGGCGGTGCGTGCGTCGTACACCAGCGAACCGGTCACGTCGCCGGGCATCAGGTCGGGCGTGAACTGCACGCGCTTGAACTCCAACTGCAGCGCCGCGGACAGCGCGCGGACCAGTAGCGTCTTCGCCACTCCCGGAACGCCTTCCAACAGCACGTGGCCGCGGCACAGCAGCGCGATCACCAGGCCGCTGACCACGCCTTCCTGTCCGACGACAGCCTTGGCGAGTTCGCCGCGCAACGCCAGCAGCGCCTCGCGCGCCGATTCGGCGGTGGGGGACTGGGCGGTAGTGGGTTGTGTCACGGGTGTGCGACCTGCCTTTCGATTTCGTCGAGCGCACGGGCAAGTTGTAACAGGTCGTTGTCGGTCGTCGGCGGCGGACCGAACAGATGGTAGGAGACGAACGCCGGATCGGCTCCGATGCGCCCGGCCGCGGTGGCCACCACGGCCGCAGGCGAAGCGCCCGCACCCAGGCCGAGCCGCGGCAGCAGCCGCGCCAGGGTGGCGGTGCGCAGTGCGGCGGCCGCGCGATCGCGTGCCCGTCGGGACCGGTACAGCCGGCCGCGGCCCTCCACGGTCTCCGACGCGCGCACCACCACCGGCAGCTCCTCGGCCACCAGGGGTCCGGGCCGGCGGCCCTTCCACATGGCGACCAGCAGCACCACCAGCGCCAGTTGTCCGACGAGCCAGAACAACTTGGGCGGAAGAAGCTGGAAGAGCGTTGCCTTGGGCGAGGATTCACCCTCCACCTCGTGGGGTGCGTACCAGATTAGCCTGGGCCGGGCACCCGCGAGGTTCATCGCCAGCGCGGCGTTTCCCGCTTGCAGCAGGCTTGCGTTGGTCATGAAGTCGGTGCTGCCGACGGCTGTGATGGTGCGACCGTCGTTGCGGAAGCGGATCAACGCGCCGTCATAGCAGCTCGTCATCGTGCGACCGTCTTCGGACTCGTAGGTGTTGCTCACCCCGAACCGGACCGGGCCGGACCGAACAGCCTCGCGCAGTGTGCAATTGGGGTCGAGGTCAAAACCGGTGACCCTGGACACCCGCACGCCGGGCAGCAGCGCGTCTCGGGTCCGTGCCGTGGGTTCCACCAACAGCAGGTCCGAATGGACGTTGTCCAGCCGGTCTAGAAGCGTGTCGGTGAGGTATTGACTCTGAGCCACCAGGATAAGCGCGTCCGGACGTGCCGCATGTTCGACGTCGGCGATGTTTTTGGCCACGACCACGTCGACTCCGGCGCCGCGCAGCAACTCGACCAGCGCGTGCGCTCCGTCGGAGCTGGTCGACGCGGGGTCCATGCGGGCGCCGGGTCGCGGTGCGTTCAGATATGCATCGACGCCGGCGATGACGGCGAGCACCAGCAGCGTGACGAGCACCCAACGCCAGAAGCGCCAACGCCGTGGCGCGGCTTCGGGACGGGCACCGGTGATCGTCGCCATCACCGCACCTGCGCCCATGACTCGGTTGCTGCGGGCCGGCTGGGCTCCAGCGGACCGCCCTGCCAGCGCGACCGCAGGTGGTCGTCCAGGTCGGTGATCAATTGGTAGGCGTCCTGGGTTCCGGGTTGTTCACCGTAGGTGACGTCGTTGAAAGCCGTTGCCGCTTGCGCCAATTCACTGACCAGGTGGGGCAACGTGGCACCCGCATCGCGGGCCAGCTCGTTGGCCGTCCGGCCCGGGGTCGGTGTCAGCACCCCGGTCTCCTCCAGCTGACGGGCGACGGTGCGCAACCGGTGACGAATCGCCGCAGCCCAATCGCCCTCGGCTGCGAAGCCTTCGGCGGTCGCGCGATGCTGGGCGGCGGTCAGTTGGGCGGCTTCGAACAGCGAGTGGTCACCGCCGCGGCGGGTGCGCATCGTGCGCCGCAGAATGTAGATGCCGACAATCACTGCGATCGCGAGCAGGGTGAAAAGTACTGTCGCCGTGAGCCATCCACCTGGAACCAGAGAAATCTTCTGCAACAGCCGGTAAATCAGATCGTGAATCCAGTCGATGAGGCGATCCGCGGGCGAGCCCTTCGAATAGATCGCTTTGTTGAGCTCGTCCTGCGCGGCGCGATGCGCGGCATCGCGGTCGATGTCGATGGAAGGCATCCGCAGCTAGTCCTCGTCCGGCCCTTACAGGGGCCGTGTCAGCCAGAGGTTGTCGGTGGACGCGGCCGCGTAGGGCCCCTGGGCGGCGCCGCTTTGCAGCACCAGGTCGAATGCCTCGGCGCGCATCCGGCGGTCGGTGTAGAGCAGGACGACGACACCCGCAGTGAACGGCGCGGTAATGATTTCGCCGATCGCCGCCCCCACCGAGAGAACCGCCGCGCTGACGACGAAGGCTGTGGGGGACGAGCTGATCTGGAAAAATTGGCCGATGATGCTGAACGGGACCGCCACGGCGTTGGCGACGACCGACGTCACCAGCAATGCGAGCACCCTGATTCCCAGCACCCGCCAGAAACCGTTGCGAACCAGTTTGAACGATCGGGTGATCGCGTCCATGACCGGCAGCCGTTCCAGCACGATCAGCACGGGGGCGAACAGCACCACCGTGTACAGGTAGACCAGCAACGCGAGGACGATCAGCACCAGCGGGATGCCCAACACCACGGCCGCCGCGGCGTTACCTATCGCCGCCAGCACGCCGATGATCACCGCGACCAACCCGCCGAGAGCCGCCACCACGACGGCTTCCAGTAGAGCCAGGCCGAGCAGTGCCAGCAGTCGCCCGCGGATCTTGATCCAGGTTTCGCCGATGGTGATGGGTGACCCGAACACGGCCCGCCCGATGATGACGGTGAGCATGCCGGACAGCAGCATGCCGCCCAGCCAGCTGACCAGGATGCCGCCCACCAGCGACGCGGACCAGGCGCCGACGACGCTCGAAGTCAGTTCGTCGGGTCGATCGCTGGTGAACCTGTCGGCCGCGGCCAGCGGTCCGAAGAACGCGACCTTGGTGACGATCTGCATGATCACCACCACGATGGCGGTGAGTCCCAGCGTCGCCTTCGGGTTAGCCCGGACGTAGCCGACCGCGCCGTTGAAGATGTCGCCCAAGGTCAGCGGCCGCAGCGGGATGATCCCCGGCTTGACGGCTCCGTAGCGTGGCGCGCCGAAGTGCGGCGCCGATCCGTAGCCGGCCGCGGGCCCGTACCCGGGTGGCGGCCCATACCCGGGAGGCGGCCCGTATCCCGGTGGTGGTCCGTAGCCGGCCGGGGGCTGGTAGCCGGGTGGCGGGCCATATGGCGGTGGTTGGCCGTAAGCCGAGGGTGGGCCATACGCGGCGGGTGGACCGTATTGAGGTTGTGGGCCGTATGCCGGTGGCGGACCAGCCGGAAAACCAGGCGGCGGCGCGCTCACCGAGTGCAGCGGCCCGTCAAACCAGCCCTGCAGCCGGGCGCGTCGATCGTCATGGGCTCCATCCTGTCGGCGGTCGGCCCATTTCACAACGTTGACCCGACCCCCGGCGCGTAGCGTCTTCCTCATGGCGGAACTCAAATCCCGGATCCGGACGGACCTGACGGCGGCGATGAAGGCCCAGGACAAGTTGCGAACGGCCACCCTGCGCATGCTGTTGGCAGCTATCCAGACCGAGGAAGTCTCCGGTAAGGAGGCAAAAGACCTCACTGACGAGGATGTCATCAAGGTGCTGGCCAGGGAGTCCCGCAAGCGGAGCGAAGCCGCGGAGATCTACACCCAGAACGGGCGCGGGGAGCTCGCGGCCAACGAGCACGCCGAGGGGCGCATCATCGACGAGTACCTGCCCACCCCGCTCACCGAGGCCGAGGTGGCCGATGTCGCCGACACCGCGATCGCGCAGGTCGCCGAGGAAATCGGTGAGCGACCGGGGACGAAACAGATGGGCATGGTGATGAAGGCCGCCACGGCGATCGCCGCCGGCAAGGCCGACGGCGCCCGGCTCGCGGCCGCCGTCAAAGAGCGGTTGTAGCCGCGCGGGTCGGTCCGCGACCCGGCGACACCCCCCGCCAGCTCGCCGTCGGTCCAGCTTCAGCCCGGGTCATCTGGCTGGGGCGCACGGAACGCGTCGGCATCAAGGTCACCTGGCGAAACACGTTGGGCCGCAACATCAGACTGTCCGCCGTGATCGCGATGGCGCTTGGCACCGTCGCCACGGGACCCATCACCACCGCGGGCGTGCAGGGCCCGGTGCGTCGTTTGCGCTCGGATCAGTCGGGTACCCAGTCACGCATGACGAATTTTGGCTACACTTTGATGACCGAGCAGAGTGGACCCAAAGACCTTGTGCAGTACGCGGTTTCGGCGGAAGAGCGGGGCTTCGATTTCCACGTGTGCAGCGACCACTTCTCGCCGTGGCTCATCTCGCAAGGACACGCCCCGAACGCCTGGGCGGTCCTGGGTGCGGTGGCTCAGGCCACCGAGCGGGTCGACCTCTACACGTATGTGACGTGTCCGACGATGCGGTATCACCCGGCGATCGTCGCCCAGCAGGCGGCTACCGTGCAGATTCTGTCCGATGGCCGATTCACCCTGGGCCTGGGCAGCGGGGAGAACCTCAACGAACACGTCGTCGGCAAAGGCTGGCCGGCCGTCGCCCGCCGGCAGGACATGCTGCGGGAAGCCATCAAAATCATCCGGGAGCTGTTCGGCGGGCAATTGGTCGACTTCACCGGCGACTATTTCCGGGTCGACTCGGCGCGCTTGTGGGACGTGCCGGACATTCCGGTGGGCATCGGGGTGGCGATCGGGGGCACCAAGGCGGTCGATAAATTCGCCAAGCTGGCCGACCACCTCATCGCAGTGGAACCCAAGAAGGAACTCGTCGACGCCTGGCACGGCGCCCGCCAAGCGGCCAATCTCGCCGGCGGCGGTCGGGTGGTCGGCCAGATACCGGTGTCCTGGGATCCGGATCGTGACACCGCGGTCAAACGTGCGCACGACCAGTTCCGCTGGTTTGCCGGAGGCTGGAAGGTCAACGCCGACCTACCGACGCCGGCCGGCTTCGCAGGCGCGACCCAGTACGTGCGGCCCGAAGACGTCGCCGAGACGATCCCGTGCGGTCCTGACCTGGACGCCATTGTCGAAGGTGTCCGGCCCTACTGGGAAGCCGGCTTCACCGACATCGCGCTCGTCCAGATCGGGGGAGACACCCAGGAGAGGTTCCTCTCCGAAGCCGCCGAGCCGTTGCTGGCGGCGCTGCGTGACGCAGCGAACTGATCGCAGGTTTGACCGTGTTGCGCCCGGGTATCCGGGTCGCAGTCGTGGGCAGCCAACCAACGCGCGGCCGGACGTCGGTGGAGCTGGGACGTGAACAGGCGTTCCGGCGCGCGTTGGTCCATTCGAACTGCTGCCGCCCAGCCGACTCGCAGGTATGCGCATTTCGGCTAAGCAGGGGGAGCGAACCATGAGCGATGGCTACGGTGACACCACAACCACTCTGGTAAGGGCGCTCACCGCCGCCAGTTTCGGCCTGGGCGTGGGGGAACTGGTTGCCCCGGGCAAGGTCGCCGCTATTGCGGGCGTGGACGACACCAGCCGGTCGCGGCGGGTCATCCGCGGACTCGGCGCGCGCGAATGCGGCCATGGCGCGGCGCTGCTGGGCGGTCCCCCCAAGCTGGTGTGGACGCGGGTGGCCGGCGACGTCCTGGACATGGCGCTGTTGATCGCGGGCGTCGTTGCCCGTGGGCCCGGGCGACGGCAGCAGGGCACGGTTTCGGCGGTACTGCTTTCCGGAATCGCCGGACTCGACCTTTACACGGCGTTGCGAACGACCGGCAATGGTGCGCGACGAGGCGCTGCGCAGTTACGAGCTCTTTGATCAGAAGGAAATCGACGATCGCAGGAAGGGGAAGCGACGATGTCAAATGATTTGCAGGGCAAGAGAATAGCGATTCTCGCGGCTGACGGTGTGGAGAAAGTGGAGCTCGAACAGCCACGTGCGGCGCTGCAGGAAGCCGGTGCGCAAGTGCAGGTGCTGTCGCTGAAGGACGGCGAAATCCAGGCGCGTAACCACGATCTCGAACCGGCCGGAACCTTCGCCGTCGACCGAAAGGTATCCGAGGCCTCGGTGGACGATTACGACGGCCTGGTGCTGCCGGGTGGCACCGTGAACCCGGACAAGCTGCGCATGGACAGCTCCGCCGTGTCCTTCGTCCGAGATTTCGTCGGGTCGGGCAAGCCGGTGGCCGCCATCTGTCATGGTCCCTGGACGCTGGCCGAAGCCGGTGTGGCAGTGGGCCGGACGCTGACGTCGTATCCGAGTATTCGCACCGATCTGCGCAATGCGGGCGCCCACGTCATTGACGAGGAGGTCGTCGTGGACGGCAATCTGATCACCAGTCGCTCGCCGTCGGACCTCCCGGCATTCTGTGCGGCCGTTCTCAAGCAGTTAGCCGGTGTGACGGCAGGTTAGCAGCAGGACTTTCCGGCTCGTTCGTTTGAATGAAGCGGTTTGCGGGCATTATCCCGCCAAGCCGTGATCAGCGGCAGATTTTATTGGGTTCTCGAAAGGCCAACAGTGACAACCACGTATCCCGAGCCCGCCGTCTCGTCCGTTCCTAACGTGTATCAGCCACAAGAGGACTCTCGATTGCTGGTGGACGTGATGCATGACACTGGCCTGATCCCGGGGCGGCGGGTGCTCGATCTGTGCACGGGCAGCGGTTTCGTCGCGATCGCGGCTGCCGCCATGGGGTGCGCCGGCGCAACGGCCTTCGACATCTGCCCGCAGGCCGTGCGCTGCGCTCGGAAAAACGCGGCGGCAGCCGGTGTTGAGGTGGACGTCCGCGAAGGATCGTGGGTCGCCGCTGTGGATTGCGCGCCGTTCGACGTCGTTGTCTCGAACCCACCGTATGTTCCGACCCCGCCCGGCGCCGAAATGGGAGAGATCTGCCCGGTGGCCGGACCGTCGTGGGCGTGGAACGCCGGCGTGGACGGACGGATGATCCTGGACCCGTTGTGCGAGTCGGCTCCAAAGCTCTTGCGCGACGGTGGATCCCTGTTGCTGGTGCATTCGGCGCTTGCCGGTGTCCAGCAGTCGCTGGATTCGCTCAAGTGGGCCGGCATGGACGCGAAAGTGATTGCCTCCAAGTGGATACCGTTCGGGCCGGTGATGTCGTCTCGGGCGGCGTGGCTGGAGGAGGTAGGCCTGATACCGCGCGGACGCCGGGAAGAGGAGCTTATCGTGATCCGAGCCGAAAAGCGATGACTACAACCCGGGTGCAGGTGGTGCCCAACGGGCCCGTGCTGGTGTCGGGTCCGGTGCGCATTGAGATGCCCGACGGTGAGGTCGTGGAATCCGATCGATTCATGGTGGCGATCTGCACTTGCCGCCGAAGCGACCGCTACCCGCTTTGCGACACCAGTCACCGCCGGTGCCGGCGCCTCAAGACCTCGGCACGCTCATCCGCTCCAGCGGCCTCCGCAACGAAGTCTGATCCTGGCCCCACGACGCCATAATCCGTTCGGCCAGGCGGTCTTCGACCGCCGCGTGGGCCCGGATGCCGAAGATGACATCGTGTTCGAGTCGCGGGTCCTGGGTGACGAGATTACCCACCACATCGTTGCGCACGACGTGTTCGTGTACCGCATCGGCCTCGACGTGCTCGCTGTAGAACTCGATGCACGCCGCCGGTGCCTGCAAGCGGCGCAAGGCCTTCACCATGCGTTGCGATCCCGGTGGCGAGGTGATCTCCGTGGCGGCGAAGTGCCCGATCGCAGCGCCGCGCAACGAGCGGTGCAGGCCGAACAGCGACATGAGGTTGACCACCGCCAAAGCCTCGGCCGGCACCGCGTCGACGTAGCCCCAATACGTCGCATCCAGATCGGCCGCGGCGAGCAGATCGGCGAACAGCCGCTGGTGTACCCGCGAGCCCCGTCCGGCACCGTACTCATCGAATTCGATTGCCACAAACGCCGCTTTGGCCACACCCGTCAGGCGCGGAATGGCAAAGGCGTGCGGATCACCCTCTTTGAGGTGGTACAGGGAGCGGTGCACGAAGTACTCGCACATCTGCTGCCACGTTCCGGTGTCACGCAGGTAGTACGACGGGCCGGTGCCGTCGACTGGCTCGATCGTGAGCGCTTCCATTTCGGCCGCGGCGGTCTGGTCTGGATCGATTTGACCGACGTCGCGGCGCACGCCCGCCAGAAAAACCCGCTCCAGTTCAAAGCGCAGACCCAGCAGCGCGGGGTTCCACTCCCATGCGGCGTCGACGCCGGCAAGCCCCCGGTAATGCAGCTCGTAGCACATGGACAGCGCCAGTTGCAGATCCAGTCCCCAAGGATCGGAATCTTGCACGGAGGGGCCGATGCGCGCCAGGTGGTCAACCGATGGTGGACCCGCCAGCGCGCTGCGCACGGCCGTTGACAGCGGCCCGTGCGCGGCAGGCAGGGCGGGTTCGGTCATGGTCGATGCGTAAGTCACGCCGGTGTCTACCCGCTGTACGGGCCCGGCAAACGGCTCGACGCCAGCTACTGGGTCTTTCATCCGCCTCAGACGGCCCCTCCCCGCAGTCGGAAGGTGATGTCCGCGGTGGTGCCGGTGGCGGTGGTATCGAGCTCCATTGAGTCACTGAGGGCCCGCATCAGCGGCAAGCCGCGTCCGCCGTTGCTCCGGGTGGCCGGCGGCGTCTTCCACGATCCGTAATCGGTGATCTGGGTGCGTACTTCGCCGTCGGTAAGACTGGCCTCGAGCAACATGGCTCCGGCGGCGAATCCACGGTAAGCGTGTTCTACACAGTTGGTACACGCCTCGTTGACGACCAGCACGATGTCGGCTGCCTGGTCTTCCGTTACGCCGCGGGCGCGCAGCCAGTCCGCCAACCGATGCCGGATGATAGCCAATTGGTCTGCGGCGGCAACACTTTCGATGCGCAGCGGTGTCTGCTGGTGTCGGTAGATCACCATCGCGACGTCATCGTCGTACCCCGCGGCCGGTGCTAGTTCGCGAAGCACCACATCGGCCACCGTATCCAGCGGCGATGTCATGGTCTGCGCCAGAACGTCTGCGGCACGGGCGATTCCTTCGTCGATTGACTCATGCTTGCGTTCGACGAGCCCGTCGGTGAACAGCATCAGTGTCGAGCCGGGCGGCAGCACCTGGGTGGCCTGCGGGCGCGGTTGGTTTCGGCGGACCGCCAGCGGCAGCGACGCGGCGTCGGTCAGCACCGCCGTCATGCCGGGCTCCGGCCCGGCCAGCACGGCCGGCATGTGGCCGGCGTTGCTGTACTGCAGCAGCCCGGTTTCGGTGTCCAGAATCGCCAGGAAGACCGTTGTGCAGTACGCGTTGGGGATGAGCGATGCCGCCGAGTCGAGCTGTTCGAGCAGCACCGCGGGCTCGGCACCGTTGATCAGCAGTGCCCGCGCGGAACTTCGGAGCTGCCCCATGATCGCGGCCGCCGGTAGGCCGCGACCGACGCAGTCTCCGACGACGATGCCGATGTGGTGCTCGTCCAGCGCTAGCACGTCATACCAGTCACCGCCAATCTCCAACGGCGGCACCGCGGGTTCGTACCGAACTGCGAACCCCGGCGGGGGCTGGACCGGTGGCAGCATGGCCCGCTGCAACGTCAGCGAAGTCTCACGCGCGCTCTCGAACTGACGCACGTGCTGCATGGCCAGACTCAGGTGCCCGATCAGCACGGTGACCAGCAGCCGATCCTCCCCGCTGACCCAGCGGGGCGTCCGCAGCTCCAGCCACAACGCCAGGTCGCCGGTACCGGAGAGCACCGCCACCAATCCCTGGACCTTGCCGGGATTGCTCGGCGCCTCAACCGTTTTCGCGGTCAGCGGCAGTTGATGACGCGCATCCTGGAAGGTATGACGCAACCACGGATCCAGCTTGCGCCACGACGAGGCCGCGGGCTCGCCGGCCACCTGGACCGTCGGGTCCCCGTCGCCGTTGGGCCACGAGACCGCGATCACCCGTTGCACGTCGATTGCCGCGCTGCACTCCTTAAGGGTGATCGTCAGCAGTTCGTCCACAGTCTTGGCCACCGCCACGGCGGTGGCCAATCGCAGCACGGCGGTCTCGCGGGCCGCGAAGGCACGCTCGGCGGTGACGTCGCGGATCGTTCCGACATAGACTCGATCGCTGCCCGTTTCCTTGACCGCGTTGATGCTCACCTTGACCCAAGCCAGGTGGCCGTCGGCATGGCGAATGGGTGTCTCGTAGTCGGCCCTACCCTGGGCCAGGACCAGCGTTACCTGTTCGGCCGCAGTCGTCGTGTCTACCAGCCAGGGGTGGGGCCACTTGTACGGCAAGCCCTCGTTGGGATAGCCAAGGATCTCGATGAAGGCACTGTTCATCTCGACCACGGAGCCCTCGTGATCGGCGACGAAGAAGCCTTCCTGCAGCGAATTGACCAGCGCGGTGCGGAATTTGTCGCGGTCGGCCAGCCCCTCGGCGCGGGCACGTTGTTCGGCATAGCGTCTGTTGCCGTCGATGAAGCCGCGCGTAGCGACGTCGAGTGGCACCAGCAGCTGCAGGAGGAACTCCAGCGCGATCGGCGCATCTATGCGCACGTCCTGCGAGATCTCGAAGACCAGCCGGACATGTTGTTCGACCAGGTCGAGCAGGCTTATCTGTTCTTGTAGGGCCCTGCGGCCGAGCTCATTGGCGACCGACAGGGTGGCCTCGTCGTGTGAGACCAGGTAGGCGCGTAGCGCGGCCTCGTACTGATCGTGAAAGTCGTTGTCGCCGGTCAACTCGTTACTCCCCTGTGACGTGCCGCCAGCACCATCGCATCGTCGGTCTCTTTCGCATCCTTGCCCAGGAGCCCCTCAGCGATGGCGACAGCGGTGGCTGAGAAGTCGATGTGGTCCAGGTAATCCTGGGCGATGCCGTCGGTGCTCATCAGGAGTAAATCGCCAGGGCGGATGGAAACCACTTGCGCCGGAGGTATTTCCGGCATACGGTCGCCCACGATACCTCCGGTAAGCCGTGCACTGGACCGAACCTCTAGACCGGTCGGCGCCTTGGCAACCAGGTCGGCGGTGACATTGCCGACGCCGGACCAGGTGAGGGTGTTTGCGGCAAAGTCCATTCGCGCCAATGTCATTGCCACCCCACGGGTGCCGGCCAGCACCCGGTGGCAGAGCTGGAGCAATACCTCGACATGCTCGGAACTGGCGCGCGTGAGCACATCGACCGCGCGCAGCGCGGCTTCTGCGGCGGCCGGCCCGTGGCCGAGCCCATCAACAACTCCGAACAGCGCTGCACCACCGTCGATTTCGATTGCGATACTCCGGTCACCGGACGTGTACTCGCTGGGCAGAGGCCTTCCCGCCCTTGCCCACTCGATAGGTCCGAAGCGTCCGTGTTCATGCACGAGGAGGAACCCATTTCCACATTTCAATGACGGTTCCCCGACCGAGAGTGGACTCGACCACCAGTCGGTCCATCAGGCGGCGCGCGCCGGGCAGGCCCAGTCCCAGCCCGCGCCCGGTGGTGTAACCGTCTTCCATCGCCCGTTCGATGTCGGCGATGCCGGGGCCCTCGTCTTCGGCGCGCACCACCAGAGCCTGACGGCCGTCCCGGTCGTCGACGGTCACCCGGATGATTCCGCGACCCGCGTAGCTCGTGATATTTCGCGCTACTTCGGAGATCGCCGTGGCGATCATGGTGACGTCGGTCAACGAGAATCCGAGATCGAGTGCGAGCTCGTGTCCGGCCTTGCGTGCGGCGACGATGTCGTCGGAGTTATGGATGTCGACGACGATGTCACCCACCACCGTCGCGCCCGATCATCGATTTACCCTGTCCCCGTTCGCGATTCAACAGGGCAAGTCCTTCTTCAAGATCCAGCGCGGTGTTCATGTCGTCGAACGCCAGACCAAGCTGGACCATCGCGAATGCCACCTCCGGCTGCAACCCGACGATCACCGTCTCGGCGCCGCGCAGTCGGGTCATGTGCGCAATCGTCCGCAGCGACCGGGCGGCGAAGGAATCCATCACATCGATTGCGGTGACGTCGACGATGATGCCCTGAGCGCGGAACCTACTGACCCGCTCCATCAGGTCATAGCGCAGGCGTTCGGCGTCGGAGTCGGTGAGCGCCGACTGCACCGAGGCGATCAGGATCGCGCCCTGCTTCAGGATCGGTACCGGCATGGGGGTGCTCGCCTAGTGGTGCTTATCCGGTTTGCTCGCCCGTGCGGGTGACCTCGTAGCCCAGCAGGCGTTCGGCTTCCTCGATACCGCCCTGTAGGTCGCCGACGGCGTTCATCTTCGACAGGTCCAGCCCGATGGTCACCAGCGTCAGTGCGATCTCGGAGGACAGGCCGGTGATGATCACACTGGCACCCATCAATCCCGAGGCGTCGACCGTTTGCACCAGGTGATTGGCCACCGTCGAATCGATGGTGGGAACACCGGTGATGTCGATGACCACCACTTTGGCGCGGTTGGCGCGGATTGCCCGCAGGAGCTGTTCGGTGACCTGGCGGGCACGCTGGCTGTCCAGCACGCCGATGATGGGCAGGATCAGCAGCTGCTCACGCACCTGCAGCACCGGCGTCGACAGTTCGCGGATGGCCTCCTGCTGCTGGCGGATGATGCGCTCGCGTTCCTGCACGAAGCCGACAGCGACGGTGTTGGCGATGCGGTTGGCCGCGGGTTCGTAGGCGTCGAGCACCCGATTGAGTAGGTCGAAGTCCGTCTGGTACTTCTCGAACAGCGAGCGGGCCAGCACGTCGCGCAGCAGGAGCACGATGCCGACGACCTCGTTCGTCTCAACGCCACGCGGGATGATGCGCTCGGACAGGTCGCGTGCGTAGTCCTGCAGCGCCTCGACGCTACCGGTCTCGAGTACCTCGACATAGCTGTCATACACCGTGGTCGCCTCGGAGAAGATCTCCTCGGGCGACATCGCGGTGAGCAGTTCGGCCGCGGTGATCCGGCGGGCCCACTCCTCGCGCAGGATCGTTCGATTCTGCCGCAAGTGCTGGACAAGCTGCGGTAGTAGCCCCTCGCTGGAAACGCCCACGGTCTGCGCCGCAGTGCCGGTACTGTTGAGATCCGACGGCGAATCTGACATCTGGCCTCCCGAGTGCCACGTCGCGCCCCTGCGGTCTGCAGTTCCTTTGCGAGACTAGCCTGGGTTGCCGCGGGGCACATGTAGAGGGCATATTCTTCTCGCAGTTCATAACGCAGGCTAGGGTTGAACCACGCCACCGCCCAGGACAAAGGATTGCCATTGTCAGCTCCTGATTCGATTACCACGTTGGTTGAGGACCACGACGGGGTCTCCGTGGTCAGTGTCAGCGGCGAAATCGATTTGGTCACGGCTCCTGCCCTGGAACAAGCCATTAGCGCGGTCGTCGCGGATAGCCCGACAGCGCTGATCATTGATCTCTCCGCGGTCGAGTTTCTCGGTTCGGTCGGGCTGAAGATCCTGGCGGCGACCTATGAGAAGCTGGGCAAGCAGACCGGGTTCGGTGTGGTCGCGCGGGGCCCGGCCACTCGCAGGCCGATTCACCTGACCGGTCTGGACAAGACCTTCCCGCTGTACCCGACGCTCGACGACGCGTTGACCGGGATCCGGGACGGCAACCTCAACGGCTAGCGATTTGTTCCGCGAGCGCGGGCCGCTTCGCGCTGTGAATCCGCGGTGCCCATCGCTTGCCTGACAACGTCTTTGGCGCACGTACGGCGAGTTTTATTCCGCTCTGCATCAAATCCAGTGCTAATTGCGTCTATCCCTCATCGGGGCCTCCGTAATTCGCTCAAACATTTTTGTCGCGAATGACGCGTCATGGTCGGCCTATCCGTTGCGGTGTCCACACTCGGCTCAAGTGCGATCATCAGGGTATGGACGTCGACGACCCGCAAGAAGACCAACGGTGGGATCGCCGTGAGCGAGGCGAAACCGAAGTTCAACGGCTGGACCGCAATTGGAATAGCCTGTTGCAGGAGTTGCGGGTCGTCCAGACTGGGGTACAGCTGCTGACCGGATTCCTATTGACACTGCCGTTCCAGCAACGCTTCGACGTGTTGGGGCCGCCGATGCGCATCGTCTATCTGACGACCGTGGTCTGTGCGGTGTGCGCGACCCTTCTGCTGATCGCCCCGGTCGCCATGCACCGGATCCTTTTTCGGCGGCACCGCCTTCAGGTCCTCGTTTCGGCCGCACACCGGTGTGCCTTCGCCGGGCTGGGGTTACTCGGTCTGGCGGTGATCGGTCTGACCACCATCATTTTCGCCGCGGTGGCCGGGCTAACAGTGGGCCTCATAGCCGGAGCGTGTGCGCTGCCGTTGTTCATCTTCTTCTGGTGGGTGCTGCCGCTGTCACTGCGCACGCACGGCGACTGAGCGGGTTCGTCGGTCAGCGGTCTGGCGCAAGTGCCGCGATTCGGGTCGACTCCAGGTGCTCGAGCAGGTCGCGTGGATCCTCGAAGACGGGCTCGGCGCCCGCCTCCAGCAGTTCCGCGCCCGAGATGCCGCCGCTCAGCAACCCGATGCACGGCAATCGCGCGCCGGCCGCGGCGTGTGCGTCCCACACCGCGTCTCCGACGAACACGGCATGGTCGGCATCGACGCCGGCGCGATCCAGCGCTACCTGCACAATGCCGGGTTCGGGCTTGGCGGTATCGACGTCGCGGGACGACGTCGTCTCGGAGATGACATCGTCGCAATCGAGAACCTTGCGCAAGATCTCCAGTTCGTCTTCGGGCGCCGAGCTGGCCAGGACGACCTGTAAACCTAGGTCGGCGACCCGGTGCAGCAGGCTACGGGCACCGGGCAGAGGTTGCAGCAACGGGGTGATCTCCCGGTAGTACTTGCTGTGCTTGTCGCTGAGCCGCTCCTGCACGTCGTCGGGGGCGTCATCGGAGAGCGTCCGGACCAGCCGGGACCCGTCCATGCCTATGCAGCGATGAATTTGCCACGACGCCACCGCCATGCCCTCGGCGTCGAACGCCCGCTGCCAGGCATGGACATGCAGATAGTTCGAATCCACCAGGGTGCCGTCGACGTCGAACAGTACGGCGGGTGCCGCGCCGCGCGCCATCAGTGCGGGCTCCCCGCGTCGGTTTGGGGACCCGTGCCCGCGTGCGCTGGTGATGTCATGTTTCCCGGCATACCCACGCCGAGCGTTGCCGACACCGTCGCGGGTTAGTTTGGCCACCGGGGCGACGGGTACAGCTGCGTGGGTGGTCCGCGACTTCGGGGCGGCTTCGCCGTGCCTGTTCGCCGGGCCGACCGCGATCGAGTTCCGCACGAATAATGCTGATACACAATAACTCTCGACGAGGAATGACGTTGGATCACCGCAAGAACGCCGCAGTCGACCATGCCCGTACCACTCGTCAGCACGCCGGCGAATCCCTCAAGAACGGCGCCAACGCCCCCGGCCTCGCCGCTTCGGCGTTCGCCGTGATTGCGCTGACCGTGGGATTGTTCACCGTTGCGGCCGGACATCTGGTGGGTGGCGCCATCGCCCTCGTCGTGGCCGTCATACTCGGCACGCTGAGCGCGGCGTGGCTGCTGCGTGCCCACCGCAAGGTCCGCGATGCCGAACTGCGCTGGCACGCCGCGCATTCCGACCGCCCCGTGCCCCCGCCCAGCAGCTGAGCTAACGATCATCAGCGCCACGCAGATTGGGGTCTGATGTCTGCTTCCCACGCCAACGGGCGAATCCGGTCCCGTTGGACCGCTTGGGGCTAACCCTGCCAGCAAACGCCATAGTCGACGGCGACGTAAATGAGCCGTGCCCGAGTAAGGCCAGGGGCGAGACATCGCCGCCGCCCATTTCTCGGTCGGCGCAACTTTTCAGGGTCGCTTGGTGTAGCTAGCCTCCGAACCGGGTACAGCCTGCGCCACGGGTGAGTACAGGAAAGTGCGTCAACCCGTTCCACTAGCAGGAAGGAACCCCAATGGCGACCACCACTGACTACGACGCACGCCGTGTATCCGACGCCGACACCCAGGACAACTCCGCGATTCGCGAACTGGCGCCGACCCTGCCGAGGCCTGTCACCACCGTGGTCGACGAGGACCCCAACGACGTGCACTTCTTCGAACTACCCGGGGCCGATCTGTCAGGCGAGGAGCTGTCGGTGACCGTGATTCCCCAGCGCGCGGACGAGTTCACTTGCTCGAGTTGCTTTTTGGTGCAGCACCGTAGCCGGATGCGCGCTTCTGGCTCGGGCCTCCCGGTGTGCGCCGACTGCGCCTGACAAAGGAAAGCCCTCAGACGGGTGCGTCCCGACCACCAAGGCGCACCGTGAATCCGCGCCGGGTTGCACCGAATTGTCGGTGGCATCCGCTAGGTTCAGCGACAAATGGAGAAGGTACTCGGGTCGCTCCTGGTACTGGGATTAGCGCTCCCTTGGTATTTCACGCAGAAGGCCACCGGGAGTCTGCCGCTGGGATGCTTGGCCGGTCTGGGCGGGCTCGCCTTCGCGTTGGCCATCCTGTGGTGGCTCTCGCTGCAACGAGACCGCTACCAGCGCGACGCGCACCGACGACGCGACGTCAAGTTGACGAAACGAGGGTTGCGGGCGATCGACCGGATGTCCGGCACCGAGTTCGAGGAATTCGTCGCAGCGCAGCTTCGCGTCGCGGGCTACAGCGTCACCCCCACCGCCGGCACCGGCGACTACGGCGTGGATCTGATCGCCAAGAAAGACGGCGCCCGCGTGGCCGTCCAGTGCAAGAGGCTCGCGAAGGCCGTCGGTGTGGCCGCGGTTCAGCAGGTCGTGGCCGGGGCTTTACACCATGGCTGTAGCCGGACGGTCGTCGTTACCAACCAGACCTTCACCAAGGCGGCCCGCCGATTAGCCGGCACCCACCATTGCCGCCTCGTGGGCCGCTCCCAGCTACAGAGCTGGACGCGAATTCAGCCGGTCGTAACGCGGGGCCCGCGGCGCACACACAGTTTCGCACCTCATGCCGGACAACGACGGCTGGAATCGGAGTAGGAAAGCTAGCGAGATGCTCTGAGCCACAGCGCATTCGGTTCGGCCAGACGTTCGCCCTCCGACGCCACCGCTCTTCTTGCGGCCTCGATCACCCGGCGCGGATATCGCGCAGCGGGTTGTTCACGCTGTGCGAAATTTGATCAGTGCGGCACGTGCGCGGCCTCGATGTGCGCGATGTGTTCAAGCTGGCGGTCGATGGCCTCTAATTGGTTGGAAAGCGTGCGAATCTCCGCAAGTACGTCCACGCGCTGGCGAACGAGCTTGTCACGCCTTACGGCCAGGGTGACGCGCAGATCGTCATGCGGTGCCGGACTCACCGGCCGCGACGCATCATTGGCGGCCATGGAGGAAGCCCTCCTTCGTGATGGGCACCCCGCTTTCGGGAACCGAATCGCCGAGATCGCCAGGCTCCGGACCCCAACGTCTTGTCGAACAGCAATGACGCTACACCGAATGGTGCGCCGCTTACATGGCTGAAGATGGACCGGAAGAGTCCGGCGAACGCACCCTGCATCGACCGCGGGAATCATTTCCTTCTCGACACTTTGGGAACGCCCGGAAATCTGTTGCGTTGGCAACGGGTATCCGGGCTGCAAGATGTAAAGGAGTACAAAGTGGCGAAAGATCATGGTCCAGCGTCAAGAACGACAAACAGTACGAGGGCTTGCGCAAGAAGGGCATGAGCAACTCGAGAGCGGCGGCGATATCGAACTCGCCTGGCGCCTCGAGCAGGGGCGGCAAGAGCACCGGCAGCAGCCAAAGTAGCCCCAGCAGCGGCAGCGGCGGCAACCAGTCCCAGAAGAAGGCCGCAGGACGCAAAGGCGGCAAGAAGTCGGGGGGCTAGACGCACTGACGGACCCAGTGCCGATCACGCCGTATAGATACGGCGTCGCGTTACCTTGAGTCGGGGTGGCGGGATTTGAACCCACGGCCTCTTCGTCCCGAACGAAGCGCGCTACCAAGCTGCGCCACACCCCGCTTGAAGCTTCGACAGCCTATCGCACCTGGCCGTCGGCTGGCCAAACCGCGGTGCGCCACGTCACTCCCATAAGCAAGATCGTTCGAACGCGACCAGCGATTCGGCTGCGGTCGTCGGATGCAGTCCCTGCGCCGCGACCCATTCGTCGCGGAAATAGGTGTCGCGGTTGCGGTCGCCGCTGTCGGCGAGGAGCGTCACCACCGAACCGCTGCGGCCATCGGCGACCATCTCGGCGACCAGGCCGAACGCCCCCACATGTCGGTGCCCGTCGACGGTCCCACCCGGCGCCCCAAGACCGCGCTCGCGTGCCGCGCGGCCGCGATCGACGCCGCGTCCGGGACGGCCACGATGCGGTCGACCACGCTGGGCAGAAACGATGGCTCCACCCGCGGTCGGCCGATGCCCTCGATGCGAGACGATTTGGGCATCACGACGTCGCAGCGGTCTTCGGCGTAGGCGGGAAACGGATCGCGCCGTCCGTCCAGCAACGTGAGCGGCTGCGGTCCGCGATCCGGGTCCGGTCCGTCAACGCACCGATGCTGTTGGCTGCGAACGGCTCAGATCGCTGGCCGCATCGTGGTCGCCCATCGGGGTGGCGATCAACGTCAGCAGGGTGGCCTCCGGCCGACAGCAGAACCGCACCGGCGCGAATGGCGAGGTGCCAATACCGGCGGAGACATGCAACTGCGTGTTCGCGCCCCAGCGGCTCGGCCCCTTTACCCGTGAGCGGTCCAGACCGCAGTTGGTCACCAGTGCGCCGTAGAACGGCAGGCAGACCTGACCGCCGTGCGTGTGTCCGGCCATCACCAGCTGATAGCCGTCAGCGGCGAAGCGGTCCAGCACCCGCGGCTCGGGCGAATGCGTCAGACCCAGGCGCAGATTCGCGGCCGGGCTGGCCGGGCCGGCGATGGTTTCGTAGCGATCGCGGTCGATGTGCGGGTCGTCAACGCCCGCGGCGGCGATGTGCAACCCCGCCACCTCGAACTCGCGCCGGGTATGGGTGAGGTCGATCCAGCCACGCTCGGTGAACGCCGCCCGCACGTCCTGCCAAGGAAGGGGTTCACCACGAACCCGGTGTGACGGGTTGGTCACGTAGTTCAACGGGTTCTTCAGCCGCGGGCCGAAGTAGTCGTTGCTGCCGAATACGAAGACGCCCGGTCGCGACAGCAGATCGCCGAGGGCCTGGATGACCGACGGCACCGCCTTGGGGTGGGCCAGGTTGTCGCCGGTGTTGACCACCAGGTCCGGCTCCCAGCCCGCCAGCTCCCGCAGCCACGCCTGCTTGCGGCGCTGGCCGGGCGTCATGTGCAGGTCGCTGATATGTAGCACCCGCAGCGGAGTCGAACCCGGTGTCAGCACGGGCATGGTGATCTCGCGCAGTACGAACGCGTTGCGCTCGATCACTGCGGCATAACCAAGGCCGGCGACGCTCGAACCGAGCACGGCGGCGCCGGCACGTATCAGGACGGGCAAAACATCAGCCATGCTGGCAGCCTACTGCCGGTCGCGGGCTCGCACCGTATCTCTGGATTACGCGACGCCTATGGGGGCGGCTGACCGGGCGGCTGACCGGGCGCCGGCGGCGGCGGTGGCGCCAGCAAAGGAATGGTGATCGGCGGCAGACCCGGAATTTCGACCACCTGCGAGCCGACAGGTGGCGGGGCCCCTTCCGGCGGCGGCGGTGGGGCCGGCGGTATGCCGTTGCTCACTTGGATGGTGATGATCGAGCCCGGAATCGTTGCCCCGCTCGGTGTGGTTCCCACCACCTCGCCCTGCTTTGCGCTGCTGTTGACGAAATTGTTTTGGTCGGCGACCTGGAAGCCGGCCTCCTTGATGCGCTGGCGTGCGGCATCGATATCCAGGCCGGCGACGCTGGGCACCCGCGAACCGGGCGCGCCGTCGACATAGCGAGGGTCGGTGGGCGGCAACTGCACAGGCCCGAAGTTGGTGGCGATCGGCTTCATCGCGGTAAACCACGTGCGCGCCGGTTCATTACCGCCGTACAGGTCGCCCTCCCCGCAGTGCCGCAGCGGGGCCGAGCACAGATCGGTGGGGTTGGGGGAATCGTCGTAGATGTAGTTGGCCGCCGCATAGTGGTTGGTAAACCCCACGAAGCCCGACGAGCGGTGCGCCTCGGTGGTCCCCGTCTTGCCGGACATCGGCAGGTCCCAGCCCGCCGCACTGGCCGAACCGGCCGCCGTGCCGCCACCCAGGGCGTCTTTGCTCATCGCGTTGGCCAACGTGTTCGCCAGGCCCTCGGGCACCACCTGATCGCACGTCTCGGTGGTCACGGCGACCTCGTTGCCCTTGCGGTCGACCAGCTTGTCGATCGGATTGGGCGGGCACCAGGTGCCGCCCGAGGCGAGGGTGGCCGCGACGTTGGAAAGCTCCAGCGCGTTCACCTCAATCGGGCCCAGCGTGAACGAGCCGATGTTCTGCCGTTTGACGAAGTCGGCCAGGCTCTCGTTGCTGTCAGGGTTGTAGTCGCGGGCCGTGCCCGGGTCGGCGTAGGACCGCAGCCCGAGCTTGATCGCCATGTCCACCGTGCGCGTCACCCCGACCTGTTGGATCAGCTTGGCGAACGCGGTGTTGGGCGAGGTGGCCAACGCGTCCGTGACATTCATCGACCCGCGGTAGTTACCGGCGTTGACCACGCACCAGTTGTCCTTCGGGCAGCCCTTGGCTCCGCCGCTGCCCATGCCCTTCGCCTGGAACCGGCCCGGCACCTCGAGCGTGGCGTTGGTGCCCATCCCCATGTCCAGCGCCGCCGCGGTGGTGAAGATCTTGAAAACGGATCCCGCGCCGTCACCAACCAGCGAGAAGGGCTGCGGGCGCATGGTTTGACCGGCATCGACGTCGAGCCCGTAGGTGCGGTTGCTGGCCATCGCCATCACCTTGTGCGACGTCTTTCCCGGCTGCAGCACGCTCATCACACTCGAGATCCCCGGGAGCGTCGGGCTGGCGAACTTGTCGATGGCCGCCTTGACCGGAATCTGCACGTCCGGGTCCAGCGTGGTTTTGATGGTGTAGCCGCCTCGCGCCACCTGTTCCTTACTGATCCCGGCCCGGGAGAGGTACTCCTGGACGTAGTCGCAGAAGAACGCGCGATCGCCCGCCGCGATGCAGCCGCGGGGTAACTCGTTGGGCTGCGGGAGGATCCCCAGCGGGGCGGCCTTGGCGGCACGCAGGGCCTCCTCCTCCTGCGGAATGTTCTCGATCATGGTGTCCAGCACCAGGTTTCGCCGCGCCAGCGCCCCGTCGGGGTTGATGTACGGGTTCAGTGCGCTGGTCGACTGCACCATGCCCGCCAGCAGCGCCGCCTGCTGCCAGTTCAGGTCGGAGGCGTTGATGCCGAAGTAGGTCTGGGCGGCGTCCTGCACGCCGAACGAGCCGTTGCCGAACGACACCAGGTTCAGATAACGGGTCAGGATCTCCGGCTTGGTGAAAGTCTTGTCCAGCGTCAACGCCATGCGGATCTCGCGCAGCTTGCGCGCCGGGGTGGTTTCGATGGCCGCACGCTTCTCGGCATCGGTCTTCGCCGTGACCAGCAGCTGGTAATTCTTGATGTACTGCTGCTCGATGGTCGAACCGCCGCGCGTGTCGACGTCGCCGCGCGCATAGCCCGCCAGCCCCGTCAGGGTGCCCTTCCAGTCCACCCCGTTGTGCTCGGCGAAACGCTTGTCCTCGATGGACACGATCGCCAGCTTCATCGTGTTGGCGATTTTGTCGGTGGGCACCTCGAACCGGCGCTGCGAGTACAGCCAGGCGATGGTGTTGCCCTTGGCGTCGACCATCGTCGACACGGCCGGCACCTCGCCCTCCAGAAGCTGAGCCGACCCGTTGGCAACCACTTCCGAGGCCCGATTGGACACAAGCCCTATGCCGCCGGCGAAGGGGAACAGCAGCGCCGTGGCGACGACACTGGCCAACAAGCAAAGCCCCGCGAGCTTGAGGATCGTGAGCGCGGCCGGGGGGCGGTCTGACATGGCTACTACATTAGCGGCCGCCAGTCACCCCGCCACGCTGCGCGTTCACCCATAAAAGGGGCCTATTTCAGCGCCGTGGCGGCGGCTGGCGCGAAATTTGCAGTTCCGTCACGCGACGCGCACCGCGCGTCCAAGATCACTTCCGTGTCCATCTTCTGGTGCGAGACGGCACGCCCGTCCCAAAAAAAGCGTTATCGGACTGTTGCGCAATTGGCACCTGACCACCTAACTTAGACACACGGTGAGATTCAGGTAACACCGAAGTACATGGTGTGGCGTAGATCGCAACGTCGGGATCTGCACCCGAGGAGGGCGGCCGTTGACGGGCGGCCGGTAGGGAAGGGAACAGTTCGTGTCACCAATACGGCCGGCGGCGCGTAGGACAAACATTGCAGCCGCACAAGGGGTACTTCGCAGTGTCGATGCCGAGGAACGGATCGCGTGGGTCTCGAAGGCGCTTTGCCGGACCACAGATCCCGACGAACTGTTTGTCCGCGGAGCGGCCCAGCGTAAGGCGGCAGTGATCTGCCGACACTGCCCGGTGATGCAGGAATGCGGGGCGGACGCCCTGGACAACAAGGTGGAGTTCGGGGTGTGGGGCGGCATGACCGAGCGGCAACGTCGGGCCCTGCTCAAGCAGCACCCCGAGGTGGTTTCCTGGGCGGACTTCTTCGACAAGAGGCGGGCCCGCAGCGTCAGCTGAGCCTTTCGTGCGGCCGCTGGCGGCAGGTTTTCAGCGGGCCGTTGCCCGGCCCGCACCATCACCCACCGAGGTGATCTGATCGGCGAGCGCGCGCAGCGCCTCCAGATCCGAAACGTCAAAGGGCAGCGACGGAACACCGATGACCGGCACGTGCGGATTGGCTCCGGTGAACCGGGAAAGCAATCTGATCTCCCGTTTGGCGGTCTGCGCACGTTCGGCGTGAATCTTCAACACGGCCGAGGCCAGCGACGTGGCTTCGGAGTCGCCATCGTGTTCCAGCATTTCGCTACCGTCGATCGCCCGCTCCGCCGGCAGGGAGCACAACGGCGGATGGGTGCGGTTCAAGACCAGCCCCGCGAGCGGCATACCTTCCTGCGACAGCCGGTCGACGAAGAAGGCCGCCTCCCGCAGAGCGTCCGGCTCGGCCGCCGACACCACAACGAACTGCGTCCCACGCCTTTTCAGCAGCGCGTAGGTGCGATCGGCTTTCTCGCGAAACCCGCCGAAGGTGGCGTCCAGCGATTGCACGAACGCCGCGGCGTCGCCGAGCATCTGCGAACCCAGGATTGTCGACATCGCCTTCATCGCCAAACCCATTGCGCCGGTTACCAAACGCCCGATGCCCCGGCCCGGCGCGAGCAGCAGCCGCCACAGCCGGCTGTCCATGAAGCTGCCCAGCCGTTTCGGCGCGTCCAGGAAGTCCAGCGCGTTGCGAGATGGCGGTGTATCGACGACTACCAGGTCCCAGCGATCCTCGGCCAGCAGCTGACCCAGCTTCTCCATCGCCATGTACTCCTGCGTGCCGGCGAGCGAACTGGCGACCGTCTGATAGAACTGGTTATCCAGAATCGCTTGGGCGCGACCGGGTCCCGAGTATTGGATCACCATCTCGTCGAAAGTGCGACGCATGTCGAGCATCATCGCGTGCAGCTCGCCGGGCACCTCCGTTGCCAGCGGGACTCGTTGCGGTGTGTTACCGAGGTCGCTGACGCCGAGCGCCTGCGCCAACCGCTTGGCCGGATCGATCGTCAAAACGCAGACATTGCGGCCGTATTCGGCGGCGCGCAGCGCGATGGCGGCGGCGGTGGTGGTCTTGCCCACCCCACCCGCGCCGCAGCACACCACCACGCGGTTGGTCGTGTCTGCCAGGATGGCGGCCATATCAAGCTGGGTAGGCGTGGTGCTCATCGAACCCCCTGCTGTGCAAGTGATTCCGACAGCTCATAGAGGCTACCGAGGTCGACCCCGTCGGAAATGGCCGGCAGTTCCAGCCGCGCCACCTTCAAAGCATCGAGCTGTTGTGCGATCTCGGCGCGCGTGGCGACGACCGTCGCGTGCTCGATGGTCTCTGTCAGCAGGCCGGCAAAATCCTTGTCGGTCATGGTGATTCCGCACTTTTCCAATCCCGCCCGCACGGAGTCCGCGTCGACATCTCCCTCGGCGGCCTTCGCCAGATCGGTCGCCTGCAGGTAAGCGGGGATAGTGCGGTTAACGATCACGCTGCCGATCGGCAGCTGCATCTCGGCGAGCTCCTCGATGGCTTCCAGCGTCTCTTGCACCGGCAGCGCCTCCAGCAGGGTGACTAAGTGAATGGCCGTCTGCTCGGAGTGCAGTAGCTTTACAACGCCGTCGGCCTGCGAATGCACCGGGCCACCCTTCGCCAAATCAGACACGGCCTTGGTGACATCCAGGAACCGCGCGATGCGTCCGGTCGGCGGGGCGTCGACGACGATCGCG
>NZ_LZJR01000070.1 GCF_001667925.1 Mycobacterium sp. E2479
GCTGCAGGAGCATTACGCGCGGACCCTCAACATCTGGGCGGCGAATCTGGAAGCCAACAAGGAGAAGGCGATCGCTCTCCAGTCCCAGGAGATCTACGACAAGTACATGCACTATCTGACCGGGTGCGAGAACTTCTTCCGCAAGGGCATCAGCAACGTGGGGCAATTCACGTTGGTCAAGTAGCTCACAGCATTTCAGCGCACAACGGTGATCCGTTGGGGCTGAGTGCCTATGGTGAGCCGGTCACTTCTCCAACGTGAACTGGTTGACGTCGGTGTAGCCCTCCCGGAACAGCTTCGCGCAGCCGGTGAGGTACTTCATGTAGCGGTCGTAGACCTCCTGAGACTGGATGGCCAACGCCTGCTCGCGATTCGCCTCGAGCGCCTCGGCCCATAGATCCAGTGTCCTGGCGTAGTGCAACTGCAGCGACTGGACCCGGGTCAGGTCGAAGCCCGCCGTGACCCCGTATTCGCCGACGGTCTGCGGGGTCGGCAGCCAGCCGCCGGGAAAGATCTCGGCCAGGATGAATTGCGAGAACTGGACGATCTCGTGGGTCAGTTTCATGCCCCTGGCGCGGGCATCCCTGAACGACGGCCGAACGATGGTGTGCAGCAACATCACTCCGCCTGGCGGCAGCGCTTGGTAGGCCATCTTGAAGAAGCGGCCGTAGCGCTGGCGACCGAAGTGCTCAAACGCGCCGATCGACACGATCCGGTCCACCGGCTCGTGGAACTTTTCCCAGCCCTCCAGCAGCACCCGCCTGCTGCGGGTGGTGTCCATCTGATCGAACGACTTCTGCACGTGCTCGGCCTGGTTCTCCGAGAGCGTCAGGCCGACGACGTTCACGTCGTATTTCTCGACGGCTCGCCGCAGGGTGGCCCCCCAGCCGCAGCCGATGTCCAGCAGAGTCATCCCAGGCTCGAGGTTCAGCTTTCCCAATGCCAGGTCGAACTTCGCAATCTGCGCTTCTTCGAGCGTCATGTCATCACGCTCGAAGTACGCGCAGCTGTAGGTCTGGGTGGGATCCAGGAACAGTCGGAAGAAGTCGTCGGACAAGTCGTAATGAGCTTGCACATTTCCAAAATGCGGCGTGAGCTGCA